>NZ_JBXAQX010000008.1:0-103154 GCF_058807655.1 Caulobacter sp. GW821-FHT12A07 | reverse complement strand
ATACACCCATTCGCGATTCCGAAGCGCTGAAGCGTCCCGGCGGCGAGGCGCGGAACATACGCAATGAATTTGAGAGCGCAAGGACTTTTTCGATGGCCAGGCGAGATATCAGCGGAGCCGTGGATTTCGCCTATCTGGAAGGGTTCGCGGCCGGCGACGCCACGGTGATCGAGGAGGTGCTGGCCCTGTTCCGCGAACAGGCCGCGCTGTGGACTCCGATGCTGTCGCCCGACCATCCCGGCTGGCGCGACGCGGTCCATACGGTCAAGGGCGCGGCGCGCGGCGTGGGGGCCAATGCGCTGGGCGACGTCTGCCAGCGCGCCGAGGCTGGCGAGGCCAGTCTGGACGAAGTGATCACCGCCCTCGATGCGGTGCTGCTGGACATCGCCGCCTATGTCCACGAGCAGGCGCTGCGGTCGCTGAAGGGGTAGCGACCCCTCAGCCGACCGCGATCAGCGACCGGTTCCAGGCGATCAGCGGCGAGGCCGGTGTAAGCTGGTGCTGCGTGGCGGTCACGATGAACACTGAATGGGTCTGGGCCTCGACGATGCTGTCGATCTCGCAGACGGCGCCGGCCAGGCCCCGCTGATAGGTCGGCGGCGTGTCCGGCGTCAGTCGCCAGCGTTCGGGCGCGAAGCGTTCGTGGGCCAGGCTCGGGCCGCCGAACCGCAGGGCCTCGTCCTTGTCGGCCGCGCCCAGCAGGGCGATCGACAGAGCCGGGCGGCGCAGGAACACCTCGTGACAGCCGGCTTCCTTCCGCACGCAGAACAGGAAGCGCGGCGGCTCCACCGAAAGTCCGGTGATCGAACTGACCAGCAGGCCGCGCGGCGTGTGGCCATCCCAGCAGGAAACGATGGCGACGCCGCTGGCCAGGTGGGCCAGCACCTCCTTGAAGTCGGCGCCGACGGCCCCGGAGTCCTGGACGGAAGCGGCCAGCGCTGCGTGAGCGGTCATTTCGGCGGCTCCCGTCCCTGGCGTCCGGATCAGCGGGCCGGCGCGCCGGCCGGGGCGAGGTCGTCTTCCTCGTCCTCGTTCAGCGCCCCCAGCTCGCCCCGCTCGCGGGCCTTCTTGCCATAGACCTGCTCGAACAGCGGCGAGGTCATCAGCGTGGTGACCAGGGCCATGACCACCAGCATCGAGAACAGCGCCGGGCCGATGATGCCCTTCTGCAGGCCGATGTTGATGATGATCAGCTCCATCAGGCCGCGGGCGTTCATCAGCGCGCCGATGCCCATGGCCGTGGCGTTGTCCTGGCCGGTCAGGCGCGCGGCGGCCCAGCAGGCGCCGCCCTTGGCCAGGATCGAGCCGACCAGGATGACCATGGCCACCGCCGCCAGCGACCAGCTGTTCAGCAGGTTCATCTGGGTGTTGAGGCCCGAGAAGGTGAAGAACATCGGCACCAGCAGGGCGACCGTCAGCGGCTCCAGCGACTTCTTCAGCTCGCGGGTCAGGACGCCGCGCGGCATGGCCGTGCCCAGCAGGAAGCCGCCGAATACCGAGTGCAGGCCGGCCGCGTCCATGGCCCAGGCGCTGAGCATGAACAGCATGATGACCACGCCCAGCAGAGGCGGCGTGATCTTGCCCTCGCGCTCGGCCCAACGGCCAAGGGGCGCCAGCAGCTTGGGTCCCAGGGTCAGCATGAACAGGGCGAAGGCGCCGCCGCCGATCGCCGCCTTCATCGCCACGGCCGGGCCGCCGCCGAAGCTGGCCAGGACGATGGCCAGAACCGTCCAGGCGCCGGCGTCGTCGATGGCGCCCGACGACAGGGCCAGCGAGCCCAGCCGGGTCTTGGTCAGGCCGCGCTCCTGGATGATGCGGGCCAGCACCGGGAAGGCGGTGATCGAGATGGCCGCGCCCATGAACAGCATGGCCTGGAACGACTGCACGCCCTTGCCGAACAGGTTCAGGCTCATCAGCCATGGCGTCAGGGCGATCGCCACCAGGAACGGCGCGATCATGCCCGACAGCGACACCGTCACCGCGCTCTTGGCGTTGGCCTTGAAGTGATCGGCGCGGAAGCCGACGCCGACCAGGAACATGTAGAGGCCCACGCCCAGCTGCGCGCCGACGAACAGGACCGACTTGGTCTCCTTGGGGAAGATCATGTGCTGGATGTCGGGGGCCAGCAGGCCGAACAGCGACGGACCCAGTATGATGCCGGCGATCATCTCGCCGATCACCTGGGGCTGGTCGAAGAACCGCTTCATGACCCAGCCGCTCGCGCGGCAAGCCGCCACGATGACGAACATCTGCAGGAAAAAGGCTACGCTCAATTCAGCCGGCGTCACGGCGTCCCCCTGTGATTTTCGCCGCTTGGAAGCGGTCGCGTTTCATCCCTGGAGGGAACGCTAACAACGTGAAAACTCGGCTGGCAACAGGTTTTGGACAACGTTGTCACTGTAGGTATGTGCCTACAGATAATCGCGGTTGGTGTGATGCTGGATACGTCGCGCCGACGGCGCCGACGGCGCCGTCGAACGACGCCGGGGCGGAGGCCTCGTCCCAGGTCGGATCGACATTCATCTGCTGGTTTCCCCCAAGACCCGTCTTTCCCCGCGAAGGCGGGGATCCAAGCTGACCTTCAGGAGGAGGCGCGGCCGTGATCCATTCGCGGATTCGGCTTGGGTCCCGCCTTCGCGGGGGGGCTCGGTGAAAAATCAGCGCGAGCCCGTGGCGGAAGATCCGTCCTAGACCGGGTTCGGAATCGAGTCCGTCAGATCCTCGAACTCGCCGACCTCCAGGCCGGCCGTTTCCTTGCGGGTGATGATCTTGGTGTCGTAGCTGCGCGACACGAACACCCGCACGCCGCGATAGCGCTGGCCGCGCTTGGCCGAGACGGTCTCGGTGCGGATCTGCACGCCATAGGCCTTGTCGTTCAGATAGATCAGGCCGGGACGCAGGTCGTCGTCGCCCTTGGCGAGCGCTTCGGCGGCCATCTCGTCCAACTGCTGGTCGATCTCTTCCTTGGTCACGCGGCGCCCTTGGTCCGGTCCCAGCTGTCGTGCTCGTAGGCGATGCAGCGGTCGATCAGGGTGCGCCAGACCGGCTCGGCGATGGCTTCCGATAGGCCGGCGTCGCGCGCGGCGGCCTTGACCTTGTCGACCACGTCCTCGATGCGGGCGCGGTCGAACACCTTGCTGCGGTCGGTCTTGATGCGGGCGGCGGCGTCCATGTAACCCTGGCGCTCGGCGAGCAGGGCCACCAGGGCCCGGTCCAGGGCGTCGACGCCCTGGCGCACGTCGACCATGGTCTGGCAGTCGGCCGGCGCCAGGCGCTCGTCGACGTTGAGAGTCGTCTTGATCATGAGCCCCTTTAAGCCGGTTTGGCGGGGCTGTTCCAGCCTAGATGCCCGCCCCGTTGTCGATCGTCAGCAAGGCCGCTTCGTGGGCGGCCGCCTCGTCCTTCAGCCAGCCGACGAAGGCCTTCACCTGCGGCAGGCGGCCCTTGGCCTTGGGGTGGACCACATAATAGGCGAAGTCGACCGAGGTCGCGATGTCGAACGGGATCACCAGGCGGCCGGCGTCGAGATCGGCCTGGGCCAGGGTGCGCTTGGCCAGGGCGATGCCGCGGCCGTTGGCGGCGGCCTCGATCACCAGGCTCGACTGGTTGAAGCGCGGGCCGCGGGCGCCGTCGACGCCCCGGATGCCGCGCGCCGCCAGCCACATGGCCCAGTCCGGGCACGAATCGTCGGCGTCGGGCGAGCCGTCGTGCAGCAGGATGTGGCGCGACAGGTCTTCGGGGCTCTCCAGCGGCGTCTCGGCCAGCAGCTCGGGGCTGGCGACCGGCACGACCGTTTCGTTGAGCAGGCGGATGACTTCCAGGCCGGGATAGCGACCCGAGCCGTAACGGATGGCCAGGTCCACCTCGCCGGCGGCGAAGTCGACCACTTCCATGCCGGCCGACAGCCAGACATCGACCTGCGGCTGGGCCTGCTCGAACTTGCCCAGGCGCGGCACCAGCCACTTGGCGGCGAAGGACGGGGCGGCCGTCAGGGTCAGGCGGCGGCCGTCGACGGCGGCGGTCAGCAGGGACGCGGCCTCGGCCAGGCGGTCGAAGGCCTCGCGCAGGGCGGGCAGGGCGGTCTGGGCCGCGTCGGTCAGCAGCAGGCCCTTGGGCGTGCGCTTGAACAGGGCCGCGCCGACATAGTCTTCCAGGTTCTGGATCTGCTGGCTCACGGCGCCGGGCGTCACCGACAGTTCGTCGGCGGCGCGGCTGAAGTTCAGATGGCGCGCCGCGGCCTCGAAAGCCCGCAGGGCGTTGAGAGGCGGAAGGCGGCGCCGTTCGTTCTGTCGTTCCATGAGTTTTACTGAACGCCCCGGCAGAAGTCCTTGTTTGCGAATTGGCCTGCCCGCGCCCAGTTTGCAAGCGTTCGCTGACGGATTGGCCCTTTTCGTCGGCGGGCAAGAGCGGGGCGAGCTTTCGGGTTCGCCCCGTATTTCATTGGGTTTGGACGGCGAGGGTCAATCGGCTCGCGCCGCTTTCGCGCGTCCATGGACGCTTTTAGAGGACCTGGGATCGCGCATGGCGTCGCCCTCGGATCGCAAGGCTGAACCCCGTCTGGTCGCGCTTCGCGGCGGCGAGGGCGTGCGGCCGGTTCCGGGACGGGTGACGCTGGTCGGCGCTGGTCCCGGCGATCCCGACCTGCTGACCATCAAGGCGCTGAAGGCGCTGCAGGCCGCCGACGTGCTGGTGCACGACGGCCTGGTCTCGGCCGAAATCCTCGATCTCGCCCCCCAGGCCCGCCGCATCGACGTGGCCAAGCGCAAGTCGCGCCACACCCTGCCGCAGGACGACATCAACCAGCTGCTGGTCGCCCTGGCCCGTGAAGGCCTGGAGGTCGTGCGCCTTAAGGGCGGCGATCCCTTCCTGTTCGGCCGTGGCGGCGAGGAGCTTTCCGCCTGCCGCGAGGCCGGCGTCGACTGCACCGTGGTGCCCGGCGTAACCGCCGCTCTCGCCGCCAGCGCCGGCGCAGGCGCGCCCCTGACCCATCGCGGCAGCGCCCAGGCCGTCACCTTCGTCACCGGCCACGCGGCCCACGGCGAGCCGGACCTGGACTGGACCGCCCTGGCGCGTCCCAACCAGACCGTCGTCGTCTATATGGGCGTCTCGACCGCGGGCTTCATCGCCCAGCGCCTGACCGCCGCCGGCCGCGCCGGCTCGACGCCGGCCCTGGTCGTCGAGAACGCCAGCCGTTCCGACGAACGCCGCATCCTCACCACCCTGGCCGGTCTGGCGACCGCGACCGAGGGGCTGAAGGGGCCGGCCCTGCTGATGGTCGGCGAGGCCATGGCCATGGCCGAAATCCCCCATATATCGGGGCAATCTCCCGGCAGCGTCGCAACCGCCGCCGTCTTCGAAGTTCAAAACGTGAGTTCGGGCCAATGAAAGCCGTGACCGCCAATCGCCTCATCGACGGGGAGGTCGTCTTCTGGAAGGAAGGCGCGTGGGTGGACGGCTTCGGCGACGCCCAGCTGTTCGACGACGCCCAGGCCGAAGCGGTCGAGGCCGCCGTCGCCGCCGGCAAGGCCGCCCCGACCGTGATCGTCGATCCCTATCCGATCGACCTCATCACCGTCGAAGACCTGGGTTTGGCCCCGGTCAGCTACCGCGAGCGCATCCGCGCCCTTGGCCCCACCAACGAACTTCTCCACGGCAAGCAGGCTGAAGGCGGCGCCGTCGTCGAAGCCATCCGCCACGCTTCCGGCGCCGCCCGCTCGACGGGCCGCGTCGACCTGATCCGCCGCAAGTAGGCCGACCCTATGTATCAGTACGACGTCATCGACCGTGAATTCCTGACGGACCGCTCCAACGAGTTCCGTCACCAGGTGGCCCGCCGCCTGGCCGGCGACCTCACCGAGGACCAGTTCAAGCCGCTGCGCCTGATGAACGGCCTCTACCTGCAGCTCCACGCCTACATGCTGCGGGTCGCCATCCCGTACGGCTCGCTCAACGCCCGCCAAGCCCGCCGCCTGGCCTGGATCGCCCGCACCTACGACAAGGGCTACGGGCACATGACCACGCGTCAGAACGTCCAGTTCAACTGGATCAAGCTGAAGGACGCGCCGGACATCCTGGACGCCCTGGCCGAGGTCGATCTGCACGCCATCCAGACCAGCGGCAACTGCATCCGCAACACCACGGCCGATCCCTATGCCGGCGCCACCGCCGAAGAGATCGACGATCCGCGCGTGTGGTCGGAAGTGATCCGCCAGTGGTCGACCTTGCACCCGGAATTCAGCTACCTGCCGCGCAAGTTCAAGATCGCCATCACCGGCGCCCTGACCGATCGCGCGGCGGTGAAGGTGCACGACATCGGCCTGATCCTGCGCCGGGCCCGCGACGGCTCGCTGGGCTTCGAGGTGATCGTCGGCGGCGGGCAGGGGCGTACGCCCTATGTCGGCCCGACCATCAAGCAGCACCTGCCGGCCTCGAGCCTGCTGAGCTATCTGGAAGCCGTCCTGCGCGTCTACAACCGCCACGGTCGCCGCGACAACATCTACAAGGCCCGCATCAAGATCCTGGTCGCCGCCCTCGGCGCCGAGGAGTTCGGCCGCCAGGTCGAGGAAGAGTGGGCCAAGATCGACCATGACCGGGCCGACCTCGGCGACGTCGAGTTGGCCCGCATCCGCGGCGCCTTCGCCCAGACCCCGTTCGAGACCCTGCCGGCCCGCTCGGAAGTCTTCGAGGCCGCCAAGGCCGCCAGCCCGTCGCTGGCCCGCTTCGCGCGCAACAACGTCAAGCCGCACAAGAAGCCGGGCTACGCCATCGTCGAGGTCTCGCTGAAGGCCATCGGCCAGACGCCGGGCGACGCCACCGCCGACCAGCTGGACGTCGTGGCCGATCTCGCCGAGCGCTACGGCCTGGACGACCTGCGCGTGACTCACGCCCAGAACCTCGTCCTGCCGCACATCAAGCTCGACGACCTGCCGGCGGTGCACGCCATCCTCGAGGCCAACGGCCTGGCCACGGCCAATATCGACCTGGTCAGCGACATCATCGCCTGCCCGGGCCTCGACTACTGCGCATTGGCAAATGCGCGCGCCATCCCGATCGCCCAGGACATCGCCAAGACCTTCGCCGACCCCGACCGGGCCGAGACGATCGGCGAGCTGAAGATCAAGATCAGCGGCTGCATCAACGCCTGCGGCCACCACCACGTGGCCCACATCGGCATCCTGGGCGTCGACAAGAAGGGCGAGGAATTCTACCAGCTCTCGCTCGGCGGCTCGGGCGCGGAAGACGCCACGATCGGCAAGATCCTCGGCCCGGCTCTGCCGGCCGACAAGGTCGCCCCCGCCATCGACACCCTGGTCGACACCTATCTGGCCGCGCGCCAGGGCGAGGAGCGCTTCCTCGACACCTATCGCCGCGTCGGCCTCGAGCCCTTCAAGGAAGCGGTCTATGCCCAAGCTGATTAAGCTGATCGACGGCGCGGCCCAATCGGCTGAGAACGCCTTCGTCAACGTCGCCGACGAGGACGCCATTCCGGACGCCGGCGACGTCATCCTGTCGCTGACCCGCTTCCAGGCCGAGGGCGACGCGCTGCTGTCGTCCAACAGCCGCCGCGTCGGCGTGCGCATCGAGCCGGCCGAAGAGGTCGAGGCTCTGGCCTACGACCTGCCGCGCCTGTCGGTGGTGGCCCTGGCCTTCCCGAAGTACCGCGACGGTCGCGCCTACACCTCGGCCCGCCTGCTGCGCGAGCGCTTCAAGTACCAGGGCGAGATCCGCGCCGTGGGCGACGTGCTGCAGGAGCAGGCCGGCTTCATGGTCCGCGTCGGCTTCGACGCCTTCGAGCCCAACGACGGCGCCACGCCCGAGGCCTGGACCAAGGCCGCCAACCGGTTCCGCCACGTCTATCAGCGCGCCGTCGACGCCCGCCCGATCGCGGCGGACGAGCGGGCCCAAGCCAAGGAAGGCGCCCTCTGATGGCCTACGACCAGACCGACGCCGCGCCGACCCTGGCGGCGCGGCTGGACGCCGAACTGCGCGACGCCCATCCGCTGACTATCCTGCGCAAGGCCTACGAGACCTTCGGCGACAAGCTGGCCCTGGTCAGCTCGTTCGGCGCGGAGTCGGCGGTGTTGCTGCACCTGGCCTCGCAGGTCTCCAAGGACATCCCGGTGCTGTTCCTGGACACCGGCATGTTGTTCGGCCAGACCCTGGACTACCGCAAGAGCCTGGCCGCCAAGCTTGGCCTGGCCGACGTGCGCGACCTGCGCCCGGCCTTCGCGGATATCGCGGTGACCGATCCCAAGTCGGACCTCTGGCGCACCGACACCGACGCCTGCTGCCACATCCGCAAGGTGCTGCCGCTGGACCGCGCCATCGAGGGCTTCTCGGCCTGGTGCACCGGCCGCAAGCGCTTCCATGGCGGCGACCGCCTGCGTCTCGCCGTGGTCGAGGACGCCGACGGAAAACTGAAGTTCAATCCGCTGGCCAACTGGAGCAAGGCCGAGCTCGACGCCTATGTCGCCGAGCACCAGTTGCCGACCCACCCGCTGGTCGCCCAGGGGTTCCCGTCGATCGGCTGCTGGCCGTGCACCAAGCCGGTGGACGACCCCAACGCCGACGTCCGCGCCGGGCGCTGGCAGGGCCAGGACAAGACCGAGTGCGGCATCCACGTCGCCCGCGCCCCGGGCGTCGCCCCCAATGTCGGCGGCGACATCTGAGGCTCAGGTCTCTGACGAGAAGCCCTTGCGGGTCATCTTGCCCCAGCCCTGGGCCCCGGTCAGGAACTGCCAGGTGCCGCGCAGCCGCCAGAAGTTGTTGATCTGGCGGTAGCCGAAGTTCTCCAGGATCGCCGCGCCCATCAGCACGGCGAGACTGCGGGCGTTGGGAAAGCGCCGAAGCTCGGTCTCCTCCAGCGCCAGGGCGCCGACGCTGATGACGATGCCGAACCCGAAGGTCACCGCCAGCAACGCCCACAGATAGTCGACGTCCAGCACGCCCAGCAGCCAGAAGGCTGGGATCAGCACGTAGCCGAAGATCTCGATCAGCGGCCCCAGCACGTCGACCACCAGGATGTGGCCAAAACCGATCAGCCCGATCCGGCCGTAGCGCGGGTTCAGGATCATGTCGCGGTGCCGGAAGAAGGTCTCCAGCGCCCCGCGATGCCAGCGCGCTCTCTGCCGGGACAGCACGGCCATGGTCTCCGGCGCTTCGGTCCAGCACACCGGCTCGGGCGTGAAGGCCACGCGATAGGGCTTGCCGAGGCGCCGGTAGTGCTTGTGCAGCTTGACCACCAGCTCCATGTCCTCGCCGACCGTGCCGTGGCTGTAGCCGCCGACGTCGAGCACGGCCTGGCGCCTGAAAAGGCCGAAGGCGCCGGAGATGATGGTCAGGGCCGAGATACGGCTCCAGGCCAGGCGGGCCATCAGGAAGGCGCGCAGATATTCGACGGTCTGCAAGCGGGCCAGCAGGTTCTTCGGCACCCCCACCTCGACCACCCGTCCGAACGAAATCTTGCAGCCGTTGGCGATGCGGATCGTGCCGCCCACGGCCACCGTGCGATCGGGATCCTCGACGAACGGCGCCACCGCCCGCAGCAGGGCGTCCACCTCCAGCAGCGAGTCGGCGTCCATCGAGCAGACGATCGGCGAGCGCGACAGGTTGATGGCCGCGTTCAGGGCGTCGGCCTTGCCGCCGTTGTCCTTGTCGACCACCAGCAGCCGCGGCTGATTGGCGCCGGCATAGAGGCCGCGGATGCGCTGGCACGAAGCGGCCAGGTCATAGTGGCGCTCGACGGGATGCAGTTCGAAGGCGTCGATCAGCACCTGAAGCGTCTCGTCCTTGGAGCCGTCATTGACCACCACCACCTCGAAGTGGGGGTATTGCAGGGCCAGCAGCGAGCGCACGCTTTCGACGATGGTCAGGGCCTCGTTATAGGCCGGGGCCATCAGGGTGATCGGCGGGGCGGCCTCGGCGTATCGCCGCCAGAGCAGGGCGGCCTGGTTGACCGGCGGGGCCTGCGACAGCGCGCGGGCCGCCAGGATCAGTTGGTAGAGATAGAGCGCGTTCTGCAGCAGGCCGGTGGCGATCACCGCCCAGGCGATGGTCTCGGCGAAGCGGACGACCACGAGGGCCAGGACCTCCAGTTCGGGCAACATGGTCATGCGCCCTCCGCCAGGGCGCGCTCGGCCGCGCGTTGGGCCACGGGACGCGTGTCGTCACCGGCGGCGGCCTCCAGCAGGGCGCGGCCGGTCTTGCCCAGCTTTCCCAGGGCGTCGCCGGCCCGGAAGCGCACCCACCATTCCGGATCGTCCAGCAGCGCGGCCATCGGGGCGGCGAGCTTGGCCAGTCCCGCGGCGCCGACGGCCTCGGCCGCCGCCGAGCGTACGGTCCAGGCCTCGTCGGTGAGCGCGGCGGTCAGGGGCGCGGCGGCGGCGGGGTGCTGCAGCCGGCCAAGGCCCCGCACCGCCGCCGTTCGCACGTCGAGGTCGGGATCGCTCGCCGCCGCCGACAGCGCGGGCACCGCCTCGTAGGCGCCCGATCGGCCCAGGGCGTCGAGCAACAGCGCCCGCATCAGCGGCGTCAGGCCCTGGCGGTCGAGCGCCAGCAGGCCGTCGGCCGGCCGCGCCGCCACCGCCTGGCGCATCAGTTCGGCATAGACCCGTGACGGGGTCAGCTCGCCCGAGCCGGCATAGTCGAGCAGGCGCGAGGCCGAGGGCGGAGCTCCAACCGCCGCCAGGCCCTTCACGGCCGCCATCCGCACGTTCGGGTCCTTGGAGCCGATGGCGCGGCGCAGCGCGGCCTTGGCTTCCTCGCCGCCCAGGGCGGCCAGGGCCTCGACGCTGGTCAGGCGCTCGTCCCGCGATCCGCGGGTGGCGCGCTTCTCAAGAGCGGCGACGAGGCCGAGCCGCTTGAGGGCGGCCATGGCGCGATCCTGGTCGGCGCCGCGGATCATGCCCTGGAAGTCGAGTATGGCCTCGGCCAGCACCTCGGGCCGCCTCAGGAAACGACCCAGCTCGTCCGCCGCCTCGGCCTGGCCGCGCAGCAGGCCGGACAGGGCCTGGATGATGATCCGGCGTTCGCTGGCGCGATCGGCCGCGCCGGCCTCCTTGAATAGCCGCGCGACGATCAGCGCGCTCATCCAGGTCAGCGCCCCTGCGATCAGGACGAGGGCGATGACCCAGATCAGCGTCAGCGACGACATCTAGAACCGTCGGGTGACGGCGACGCCGATCTCGTCGCGGTCATAGGCCGTGCGCTTTTCGTGGGCGCCGGCGATCTGCACCGTCCAGCGCGGCGCAAGGTCGAAGGCGACCCCCGCCGACACCGCCTCGACTGGCACGGTGGCGCCGTCGGCGCTCTCCGGCGCGTCGGCCCAGCCCAGCCGCAGGCGCAGGCGCTCGGTCGCCGACCACTCGCCGTTCAGGGTGTAGCCGGACTGATGCTTGCCGCGCTCGTCCTCGGTGTTGATCGATCGGGCCGTCAGCGACACTGGCCCGGCCGCCAGCACCAGATAGGGCTGCAGGCTCTTTACCTCGCCGACCGCGTAGCGCGACCAGACGCCGTCCAGGCCCAGCCGCGCCCGGAAGGTTCCGGTTGTCCGCAGCCCAGCCGAGCCGCCGGCCCGCACGGTGAGCTCCGGCCGATAGTCGGCGTCCGGCGCGCCGCCGATGGCGATGAAGCCGTCCCAGCGCGGCGAGAAGGTTCGCGCCGCCAGCAGCTCGCCATAGGTGTCCGAGATGCCGAACCGCTCGGTGTGCTCGATGGAGCCGCCGATCGTCGTGCGTGGATCGATGCGGCGGGAGAGGGCGAGGGTGGCCGAACTCCAGTGGCCCAGGTCCAGGCTGAGCTCGCTTCGGGCGTAGGCGACGTCCAGCCGCCAGCTCGGCTCGCCCGGCATGGCCAGGGTGGCGGAGATCTGCTGGTCGAGCGCGCGGGCCTCCGCATCAGCGGATCCGCCGGCCAGCAGGGGCGCGAGCCGGCGCCTGGCCAGTTCGGGGCGTCCGGCGAACAAGGCCGAGCGGGCATAGGCGATGCGGGCGTCGCGATAGTCGGGAGCCAGGGCGAGGGTAGTCTCGAAGGCCTGGTCGGCTTCGCCGTAGCGCTGGGCGGCCATCCGCGAGAGGCCAAGGTTCAGCCAGACGTCGGGATCCTTGGGGCGCTGCTTGGACAGCAGGTCGAAGGCGGCGATCGCTTCGCCCGTGCGTCCGGCCTGGCGCGCCGCCACCGCCGCTGCGTAGGCCGGGTCGGCCGCCTGGGTTTCCTGGATTGGCGCTTCGATCACGCAGCCACCGGGGCGATGCGGAACAGCCGCGCCAGCAACTCGTCCGGATCGAACGGCTTGGGCAGGTAGTCGGCGGCGCCGAGGTTGAGGGCGGTGACAATGTCGTTGCGGCCCTTGAGGGCCGTCAGCATGACCACGGGGATGTCACGCAGGGCGTTGTCGCCCTTCATGCGCCGCAGCACCTCGAAGCCGTCGATGATCGGCATCATGCCGTCCAGCACCACGACCTGCGGCCGCGCGGTCCGGGCCGCCTCGAGCACGGCGCGGCCGTCCTCGAAGACGCTCACCTCGTAGCCGGCCATGCTGAGCTTGTGCTCCAGGATCTCCCGGAGCAGGGCGTCGTCGTCCGCTATCAGGACCGAAGGCGAGGACGCTTGGTTACTGTCGGATCGCCTCGATGCCATGCCATGCCTGCAAGCTTAGCTATAGGGGAGTCGAAGAGCACCTATCCAGAGTGGTTCAGAACCGCGCGCGAGGCCAGCGCGAACATCGCGCATTTGGTTAACCGGGGCGGCGTTGCACGCCAGGCGCGCAAGCGAAAGCCGGCGCGCAAGGCGCCGGCGTCATCGAGGAATTGTCGGGGAAGGCCGAAGCCTATTCGGGCGGGCAGCCCTTGAACTCGCCGACCTTGGTCACCGAGAGGTTGGCGAGGTTCAGGTCCGCCAGCGGCTTCATCGAGCCGGCGCCCTGGCCGCTGAACATGTCGATCTTGTTGCCCTTGATCGCCCCGCCGATGTCGGAGGCGTACCAGTAGCCGTCGTGCTTTTCGCCGTTGGGCATCGGCAGGCCGACGGTTTCCTTGATGAAGACCACGGTGCGGCGCGGGATCACCTTGGTGTCGACCGCCAGGGTGCGCATGGCCACGACCTTGCAGCCGAGGCTGTCGAGGGCGCGGATGCCCCGGGCACCGGCGTGGTAGAGCGTCGCCTTCATCTTGTATTCGATGGAGCCGGGCAGGCTGCCGGTGAGGGCGCCGGCGATCAGTTCGCCCAGAGGGTCCTTGCGCTCGGAGTCAGGACCCGCGGCGGCGGGAAGGGCGGCGAACATGGCCATGAAGGCCAAAATTCCGGCGAGCGTGCGTCGCATCGAGGTTGTCCTCTTATCGGCGTATCTGTCGGTTCGGCGGTCTCCTTAAGCCGATCACGGCTCCGTGACAACCCGCTTAAAACCGCCCAAATGGGCCGGAATCGGATGAAAACTTCTGGTCAAGCTCGGAACTCGGTTGAAAATTCAATCGTTTAGCGCGCCGTTTGAAAAGTGAGGGAGGGCGACGGAATGACGCTGCGGATCTTCGGCGACGGCAAGTCGGGCAACTGCCTGAAGGTGAAGTGGACCGCCGAGCGCCTGCGTCTTCCCTACGAATGGATCGAGGTCGACATCCTCAAGGGCGAGTCGCGCACCGCCGACTTCCTGGCCATGAACCCGGCCGGACAGGTGCCCGCCGTGGTGCTGGAGGATGGTCGTTTCCTGGCCCAGTCCAACGCCATCATGCTGCACCTGGCCGAGGGTTCGGTGCTGATCCCGGCCGATCCCTACCTCAAGGCCAAGATGTACGAGTGGCTGTTCTGGGAGCAGTACAGCCACGAGCCCTATGTCGCCGTGGCCCGCTTCCAGGTCGCCTACATGGGCAAGCCGGTCGAGTCGCTGGACGGAAAGATCGTCGAGCGGGGCCACGCGGCGCTGGCGCGCCTGGAAAACGGCCTTTCCGGCAGCGGTTTCCTGGTCGGCGACCGCCTGACCCTGGCGGACATCGCGCTGGTGGCCTACACCCGTGTCGCCCACGAGGGCGGTTTCGATCTGTCGCGCTATCCGGCCGTCAAGGCCTGGGTGGGCCGCGTCGAGACGGCCCTCGGCATAGATTGAAACGCCTCGGAGCGCGCATGACGTCGCCGTCTTCCACCGTTAAGATTCTCGTCCTCGCCGCCGCCCTGGCCGCGCCCGCCCAGTCGGCCCTGGCCTGGGGCGCTTCGGGCCACCGCATGGTCGGCGTGCTCGGCGCCTCGACCCTGCCGGACGACGTGCCGGCCTTCGTGCGCAGCCCCTACGGCGTGGCGGCCATCGGCGAATACGCTCGCGAGCCGGACCGCTGGAAGGGCTCGGGGAAGGTTCACGACACCGATCGCGACGCCGCCCACTTCCTGGATCTCGACGACGAGGGCCGCATGTTCGGCGGACCGAAGTTCACGGTCGAGACCCTGCCGGCCACCCGCGCCGACTATGAGACCGCCCTGCGCGCCGCCGGTCAGGACAGCTGGAAGGCCGGCTACCTGCCCTACGCCATCATCGACGGCTACCAGCAGCTGGTGAAGGACTTCACCTACTGGCGCATTCTGGTGGCGGCTGAGAAGGCGACCACCGACGCCCAGAAGAAGGCCTGGTACGCCGCCGACCTCAAGCGCCGCGAGGAGCTGCTGCTGCGCGACCTGGGCGTCTGGGCCCACTATGTCGGCGACGGCAGCCAGCCCCTGCACATGAGCGTGCACTACAACGGCTGGGGCGACTATCCGAACCCCAACAACTACACCCAGAGCAAGGGCACCCACGGCGCCTTCGAGGGGCCGCTGGTCAAGGCCGTGGCCAAGGACGACGAGGTCAAGGCGCTGATGCCGGCCCCGGTCGACTGCGCCTGCAGCATCGAGACCCGCATGGTCGGCTACCTGACCACCACCTGGAAGCAGACCGAGCCGCTGTACCAGCTGGAAAAGGCCGGCGGCATGGTCGAGACCGATCCGCGCGCCAAGGCCTTCGTCGACGCCCGCCTGGCCGCCGGCGCCGCCGAGCTGCGCGACGTGGTGACCATGGCCTGGAAGGCCAGCGCCAACGGCAAGATCGGCTATCGTCCGGAGATCAGCGTCGCCGACGTCGAGTCCGGCAAGGCCGATCCGTGGAACGACCTGTTCGGCAAGGACTGACATTCTTGATCGCGTTCTACGCCCCTGACGCGTCCCTGGCCTACCAGGACCGTCACGCCGCCTTCGGCATCGCCGAGGACACGCAGGGGCGGATCGCCCTGGTCGAAGTGACCAAGCCCGGCAAGGCGCCCTATTTCGACCTGCCGGGCGGCGCCGTCGATGGTGACGAGAGCGAAGGCGAGGCCCTGGTCCGCGAATTCGGCGAGGAGACGGGCCTTGTCGTCGAGGTCGGCGCGCGCGTGGTCGACGTCTCCCAGCCGTTCCTGAAGTCCGACGGTCAGCCGGTGCGCAACTACGGCGGCATCTACGCGGTGAAGGCGGTCGGCGAGCGCCCCGAGCTCAAGGTCGAGGACGACCACAAGCTGGTCTGGCTCGACCCCCGCGACGCCGTCGTCGCCCTGCGCCACGACGCCCACTCCTGGGCGGTCGCGGCGTGGATGCGCAAGGGCTGAGCTTCCCACCGTCGTCATCCCGGGCGTAGCGAAGCGAAGACCCGGGACCCAGGGGGCCTAGTTCGCCTTCTTCTTCAGCAGCGCCTTGGCCTCGGCCGGGGCGACCTGGTCGAACAGCATCGACAGGTGCTGGTCCTTGGCGTGGTCGTTGTGCAGGTCCCAGGCCAGGGAGATCGGCAGGCGCAGGCGACCGCCGTCGGGCAGGCGGGCCACCAGCACGCGCCAGCTGAAGCCGTCGCCCGGATCGCCCAGAGGACCGAACTCCAGCGGGGCCGGGTCGCGCAGGCGGAAGGCGCGGTCGGCCTTGGCGGCGAACCAGGCGAGGTCCTCGGCGGCGGTCGGGTCGGCGGCGGGCGGCGCGAGCTTGCCCTTGAGATTGCGGACCATGACGGCCTCCGAAGCGTTGAAGCGGGCGTCTCTAGCACTTCGCGAGGCGACTTCCCATGTCCAAGCCTTGGGCTGGGCAGTCCGAACGCAACGAGGCTCAGGTGAGCAAAGATAGGCCGATCAAGCGCGTGCGCGCCGACTGGAACGAGGTGGTCCTCGTCTGCCGCAAGTGCTCGCGCAAGCTGGACGGTGGCTTCGGCAAGGGCGGCGAGCAGAGCTTCGCCAAGGCCCTGCGCAAGGCCTCCGGCGGCGGCAAGGGCAAGGATCGCAAGGCGCCGCTGGCGGTGATCGAGGTCGATTGCTTCGACGTCTGTCCCAAGGACGCCGTTGTCGCGGTCAATGCTTCCCGGCCCCGCGAATGGGTCGTCGTCCCGTGCGGCGCTTCGATGGACGCGGTGAGCGCGCGGCTGGGCCTGGCCGCCAACGACGCCGAAGCGGCGTAAGCGCGAGTCTGCTATCAGGCGCGCATGAGCCGCAAACGCGCCGACATCCTGCTGGTCGAGAAGGGCCTGTTCGACAGCCGCGCCAAGGCGCGCGCCGCCATTGAGGCCGGCCACGTCACGGCCGACGGCAAGGTCGTCGCCAAGGCCTCGGAAGCCATCGACGAGGCCGCCGACATCGTCGCCGAGGCCGCCCATCCCTGGGTCGGTCGCGGCGCGCTCAAGCTGGTCCGCGCTTTGGAGCTATGGCCCGTCGCCGTCGAAGGCCGGATCGCCATCGATGTCGGCGCCTCGACGGGAGGCTTCACCGAGGTCCTGCTTTCGAAGGGCGCGACCCGCGTCCTGGCCGTCGATGTCGGCCGCGACCAGCTGCATGCGAGCCTCAAGGCTGATCCCCGTGTCGAGGACCTGTCGCCGCTCGACGCCCGCGCCCTGACCGCCGAGCATGCGCCGGACGGCGTCGGCCTCGTCGTCACCGACGTCAGTTTCATCTCGCTGGAAAAGGCGCTGCCGGCGGCGCTGGCCCTGGCGAAACCCGGCGCGGACCTCGTGGCCCTGGTCAAGCCGCAGTTCGAGGCCGGCCGCGAGAACGTCGGCAAGGGCGGCCTGGTCAAGGATCCCGAGATCATCGCCGTCTGCGTCGAGCGGGTGTCGGCCTTCCTGGAGGCTTCGGGCTGGACGGTCCGCGAGTACGCCGACAGCCCCATCGCCGGCGGCGAGGGGCAGGTCGAGAAGCTGCTCTGGGCGGTGAAGCGCTAGGCCGAGGCCAGTCGCCCGCCGGCCGTCGCATAGGCCTGGCTGCCCCGCGTCAGAACCTGATCCGCGCCCACGATCTCGGCGATGCCGATGTCGCGCGCGCCGGCCAGCCGCTCGTAGAGCGCGGCGAAGTCGCGCAGGGTCACTTCCTGCAGCGTCTGGATCGACGGGATGACGAAATAGACCTGCTGGAAGTCGTCGATGCGGTAGGGCGTGCGCATCACCCGCTCCAGGTCGAAGCCGATGCGGTTGGGAGAGGGGTCTTCGAGCGCGAAGATCGACTCCGTGCGCGACGAGACGATGCCCGCCCCGTAGATGCGCAGGCCCGCCGGCGTCGCCATCAGTCCGAACTCGACGGTGTACCAATAGAGCCGCGCCAGATTGGCCAGCCGCCCCAGGCCCAGCGCCCGCTGCCCGCCCTGGCCATAGGCCTGCATGTAGTCGGCGAAGACCGGGTCGGTCAGCATCGGCACGTGGCCGAACACGTCGTGGAAGACGTCCGGCTCCTGCAGGTAGTCCAGCTCGTGCGGCTTGCGGATGAACTGGCCGGCCGGGAAGCGGCGATTGGCCAGGTGGTCGAAGAACACGTCGTCGGGCACCAGGCCCGGCACGGCCACCACGCTCCAGCCGGTCAGGCGCTGGAGCTCCTCGTTGATGCGGTTGAAGTCGGGGATGCCGGTGCGGTGCAGGTCCAGCGCGTCGAGGCCACGCAGGAACTCGTCGCAGGCGCGGCCTTGCAGCACCTTGGCCTGGCGTTCGTAGAGGGTGATCCAGACGTCGTGCTCGGCCTGGCCGTAGCTTTCCCAGCCCTGGTCGATCGTCCAATCGGGCCGCGCCCCTGGGGGCGGCCCGCCGCTGAAACCGTCTGCGCTCATGAAACGACGTTACGCCCGCCTAGCGGCAAGTTCCGTTCGATTTTTGCGCGCAACCGCCATTCGGGCGGATAGGCATGCCCGTCAGTGCGAGATCCGGGGGCGAAGCTTGTAGGCGCCGTGATCGAAGGACTCGAAGATCAGCGCGGCTTGCGGATGCTGCACGGGCTCGCCGGTCTCGTCGGCCAGCAGGTTCTGCTCGGAGACGTAGGCCACGTAGGTGTTGTCGTCGTTCTCGGCCAGCAGGTGGTAGAACGGCTGGTCCTTGGACGGCCGGATGTCCTCGGGGATCGACTCCCACCACTCGTCCGTATTGGCGAATACGGGGTCGACGTCGAACACCACACCCCGGAAAGGGAAGATGCGGTGCTTGACGATCTGGCCGATCGCGAATTTGGCGAGTCTCTCGTTCATGATGAAGAGATTACGACGAGTCTCCTGACTGAATCCTGAACGTAAACGACGCCCATTGTCGCGCAACGCCATGCTTCCGAGAGGCGAACTCGATTGCTATGGTCGGCGACGAAGTGAGGCGGTTCGTCACGAATCGCCTGCGAGACAAGGTGGAAAGACCATGTCGGAGGCGCCGAGAGCGCCCGGCGCATCCCAGGCCCAGGACGGCCGGGAACGACGCCGGCCTCCGGGCGAGCAGCCGTGCTACGCGGCGCTCGATCTCGGAACCAACAACTGCCGCCTGCTGGTGGCGACGCCTTCGCCGCGCGGTTTCCGCGTCGTCGAGGCCTATTCCCGCATTGTCCGGCTGGGCGAGGGGCTTTCCCAGACAGGCCAGCTGTCCGACGCGGCGATGGAGCGGTCGATGGCCGCCCTCAAGGTCTGCGCCGAGAAGATCCGTCGCCGCAAGGCGATCCGGGTCAAGGCCGTGGCCACCCAGGCCTGTCGCGGCGCGACCAACGGCACCGAGTTCGTCCGTCGCGTGGCCGAGGAGACCGGCCTGCGGCTCCAGATCATCACCCCGCGCGAAGAGGCGCAGCTGTCGGTCGCCGGCTGCATGAGCCTGTTCGACCGCCAGGCCGACGCGGCGCTGGTCGTCGATGTCGGCGGCGGCTCGACGGAGCTGTCGTGGGTCGATCTCAAGGCTGGCGGGCTCGACGCCAAGCCGCGCCAGTTCGAGGCCTGGAAACTGCCGATCCGCGCCTGGCTGTCGATCCCTATCGGCGTCGTCACCCTGGCCGAGCGCTTCCCCGAGGGCGAGCGGGCCGACGACGGCTGGTTCCGGGCCATGGTCGAAGAAGTGAAGTCCAAGATCGCGGCCTTTCCGCACGCCGCCCCGATGCGCAAGACCTTCGACGCGGGCCGGGCCCACCTGGTCGGCACCTCCGGCGCGATCACCAGCCTGGCCGGCCTGCACCTTGGTTTGCCGCGCTACGACCGCAACGTCGTCGATGGCCTGTGGATGCAGCGCACCGACTGCGAGGCCGCCGCCGACCGCCTGCTGCAGCTGACCGCCAAGGAGCGGGCGCTGGAGCCTTGCATCGGCGCCGATCGCGCCGACCTCGTCCTGGCCGGCGCGGCCATTCTTCAAGCCGTTCAAGAGCTTTGGCCATGTTCGCGCGTGCGAGTCGCCGATCGAGGGCTTAGAGAGGGGCTCCTGATGTCTCTGATGTCGGATCGGCAGAAGCGCCCCCGCCGTCGGCGGCGCGGCGGGGCCGGTTCGGCCCGAACGGTGAACGCATGAACGACGAGCCCCCCAGACGCCGGATGGTCAAGCCGCCCACGGGCGGCAACGCCGACGGTCGCGCCAAGCCCGCGCGCCTGAAGACCGCCGACGGCCGCACGCCCAGCCAGCAGGCCTGGCTGGAACGCCAGATCAACGATCCGTTCTCGGCCAAGGCCCGGGCGCTCGGCTATCGCAGCCGCGCGGCCTTCAAGATCAGCGAGATCGACGAGAAGTTCCGCTTCTTCAAGAAGGGCGCGCGCGTCATCGACCTCGGCTGCGCCCCCGGCGGCTGGCTGCAGATCGCGGTCGAGCGCGGCGTGACCCAACTGGTCGGCGTCGATCTGCTGCACGTCGATCCGGTCGAGCCGGCTCACATCATCGAGATGGACTTCACGGATCCTGCCTGTCCGCCCAAGCTGCTCGAGCTGCTGGGCGGCGCGCCGGACCTCGTCATGTCGGACATGGCTCCGAACACCGTCGGCCATCGCGAGACGGACCACCTGCGCATCGTCGGCCTGATCGAGATCGGGGCGGAGTTCGCCATCGAGACCCTGCGTCCCGGCGGGGCCTTCGTCGCCAAGGCCTTCCAGGGCGGCGAGACCTCCGAGGTCATCGCCCGGCTGAAGAAGAACTTCGAGAAGGTCCAGCACTTCAAGCCCAAGGCCAGCCGTCAGGACAGCTCCGAGGTCTTCCTCGTGGCGACGGGGTTCAAGGGGCGCTGACCAGCAGGCGGCGGCGCGATCGCGTGAGTCGCCCCGCCGCCTGACCGAGACTCTGAGTTCAGCAGGTTCCGGCGCCGCACTTTGCGTCGATCGGTGAGAATGTTCCGGCGAGTTGACCGGAGTATTGCGCCGCGGCGATGTCGGTGACGCGTCTTTCGGGAATATTTATCGAAACTTGTCCTTGGGTTGTGTTTTCGAGGTTTGCTTCGAAAATACTGTAGCTTGCAGCCTTGGGTGATCTTGCTCTGGCTTTCGCGCGGGTGTGATCTCGGCGGGAGCGTATCCCCCGCGCTCGCCAGACTGGATATCCCCCAATGACCCGTTCGCTCGTCACCGCGCTCGCCGTCGCCTTCGCCGTTTCCGCGGCCGGCGGCGCCATGGCCGCTCCCTGCAAGGATGCGAAGGGCAAGTTCATCAAGTGCCCGGCCGCCGCCGCGCCGGCCAAGCCGGTCAAGTGCAAGGACGCCAAGGGCAAGTTCGCCAAGTGCGGCACGCCGGGCGCCAAGCCGGTGAAGTGACCCGGCGGCCGGGGAGGGGCGAGCCGCTCCTTCCCGGCTTCCATTCCGGAAAATCATCTCCATTTCCGGCTCCGGGCGGGTCGACAAACGCCCGCCTCGCGACTATACCCGCGCCGCAAAATGGAGAATCCGATGGAGATTCGCGAAGGGCTCACCTTCGACGACGTTTTGCTCGAACCTGGTCCGTCCGACGTCATGCCGACGCAAGTGACGACCGAGACCAAGTTCACGCGTGAAATCAGTCTGAACATCCCGCTCGTGTCCGCCGCCATGGACACGGTCACCGAAAGTCGCCTCGCCATCGCCATGGCGCAGGCCGGCGGCCTGGGCGTCCTGCACCGCAACCTCTCCAACGAGGAGCAGGCCGACCACGTCCGCGAGGTGAAGCGGTACGAAAGCGGCATGGTCATCAATCCGCTGACCATCAATCCCGACACCACCCTGGCCGAGGTCCGCGAGATCACGGCCCGCCGCAAGATCTCGGGCTTCCCCGTGGTCGAGCGCGAGACGGGCAAGCTGGTCGGCATCCTGACCAACCGCGACATGCGCTTCGAGGGCGACGCCAGCGTCCCGGCCTCGGCGCTGATGACCCGCGAGAACCTGATCACGGTGGGCGAGGGCGTCGACAGCCGCGAAGCCCGCGAGCTGCTGCGCAAGCACAAGATCGAACGCCTGATCGTCGTCGACGACGCCTATCGCGCCGTTGGCCTGATCACGGTGAAGGACATCGAAAAGGCCCAGGCTCACCCCCTGGCCGCCAAGGACGACAAGGGCCGCCTGCTGGTCGGCGCGGCCTCGACCGTCGGCGACGCCGGCTTCGAACGCTCCATGGGCCTGGTGGACGCCGGCGTCGACGTCGTCGTCATCGACACCGCCCACGGCCACTCCAGCCAGGTCGCCGCGGCGGTCTCGCGTCTGAAGCGCGAAGCCAACCGCGTCCAGATCGTGGCCGGCAACATCGCCACCTACGACGCCGCGCGGGCTCTTATCGACGCCGGCGCCGACGCGGTGAAGGTGGGCATCGGTCCGGGCTCGATCTGCACCACCCGCATCGTCGCGGGCGTGGGCGTGCCGCAGCTGACCGCGATCATGGAAGCCGTCCGCGCCGGTCGCGAGAGCGGCGTGCCGGTGATCGCCGACGGCGGCATCAAGTTCTCGGGCGACCTGGCCAAGGCCATCGCCGCGGGCGCTTCGACCGCCATGATGGGCTCGATGTTCGCCGGCACCGAAGAGGCGCCGGGCGAGGTGTTCCTGTACCAGGGCCGCTCGTACAAGAGCTATCGCGGCATGGGCTCGGTGGGCGCCATGGCCCGCGGCTCGGCCGACCGCTACTTCCAGAAGGAAGTGACCGACAGCTTCAAGCTCGTGCCGGAAGGCATCGAGGGCCAGACCCCGTTCAAGGGTCCGATCGCCCCGGTGCTGCACCAGCTGGTCGGCGGCCTGCGGGCGGCCATGGGCTATGTCGGCGCTCCCACGATCGCGGAACTGCAGGAGCGCGCGCGCTTCGTGCGGATCACGGGCGCCGGCCTGCGTGAAAGCCACGTCCACGACGTGATGATCACGCGCGAGGCTCCGAACTATCCGAGCGCGGTCTAGGCCATGCAGATGGCCTTCGAGCTGCAGATGCTGGCGGCGGCGGTCGTCATCGGGCTGGTCCACCTTCTGTGGGCCAGCGCGGCGGCCCAGCCCCAGCGCGGCTTGAAGTGGAATGTCGGCTCGCGGGAGACGCCGGTCGTGCTGACCGGCATGGCCGGACGGCTCGAAAGGGCCTTCGCCAACTTCCGCGAGACCTTCGCGTTCTTCGTCGCCGCCGTGCTGGTCGCCTATCTGGGCGGCCGGCTCGGCGCGCTGACCGTCGCCGGAACCGCGCTCTATGTCGGCGCCCGGGCGGTCTATGTCTTTCTCTATGCGTTCGGCGTGCCGGTCGTTCGCAGCCTGGTCTGGGTCGCCTCGATGGCGGGCCTGGGCCTCGTTCTCCTGGCCTTGGTGATATAGCTCACATGCGTGACGGAGGACGGGTTTCCGCGGCGATCGAGGTTCTGACCGAGATCGAGACGCGGCATTTTCCGGTGAAGATGGCGCTCAAGCGCTGGGGCGAGGCCGCGCGCTACGCCGGTTCCAAGGACCGGGCCTTCGTCTCGGGCCTGGTGCTCGACGCCCTGCGCCGCAAGCGCTCGCTGGGCTGGGCGATGGGCGATCCCGCCGCGCGCGGCGTCGTGCTGGGCGTGCTGGCCTTGGTCTGGAAATGGCCGGCCGAGCGCATCGCAGAAGCCGCCTCCGAAGAGCACGGCTTCGGCGCGCTTTCCGAGACCGAACAGGCCCGCCTGAAGGATCCCGTCTCGCTGGATGGCGCGCCCTCGCCGGTGGCCGGTGACTATCCCGACTGGCTCGAACCGCATCTGGCCCGCGCCCTCGGCGCCGATCAGGTCGCCGAGATGGCGGCCTTGTCGGAACGCGCCCCGGTCGATCTGCGCATCAACACCCTGAAGACCGACGCCGAGCGCGGCGCCAAGGCCCTGGCCCCGATCAACGCCGCTCCGGCGGGGATCCTGCCCACGGCCTTCCGCATTCCCGCGCCCGCCGCCGCCGATCGCACCCCGTCGGTTGAAGCCGTCCCGGCCTTCTCCAAGGGCTGGTTCGAGGTGCAGGATCTGGGCTCCCAGATCGCCGCGGCCGTGGCCGGCGATGTGAAGGGCAAGCAGGTGCTCGACTTCTGCGCCGGCGGCGGGGGCAAGACGCTCGCGCTCGCGGCCGCCATGGGCAACAGCGGCCAGATCTTCGCCCATGACAGCGACGCCCGGCGCCTGGCCGACACCATCCGTCGCGGCCAGAGGGCAGGGGTCCGCAACCTGCAGATCCGCTCGCCGATCGAGGCCCAGCCGCTGAAGGGCCTGGAAGGCAAGATCGACGTCGTCTTCGTCGACGCGCCCTGCACCGGCGCCGGCACCTGGCGCCGTCATCCTGACGCCAAGTGGCGTCTGTCGCCCGACCAGCTGGCCAAGCGCCAGATCGAGCAGGACAGCGTCATCGAGGACGCCTCGACCTTCGTGAAGGCCGGCGGCCGCATGGTCTACGTCACCTGCTCGCTGCTGACCGAGGAGAACGAGGACCGCGTCGCGGCCTTCCTCGAGCGCCACCCCGAATTCACCGTCAAGCCGATCGCCCTGGACGGCGTCACCCACGTGACCCCGGAAGGCTATCTGCGCCTCACCCCGCACCGCGCCGGTACGGACGGCTTCTTCGCCGCCGTGCTGCAGCGCTCCACCTACGCACCGTAATCGCCCGATCGACCCGCTGGAGACCCGCCCGATGACCACCGAAACCCACCACCAGCGCGTCCTGATCGTCGACTTCGGCAGCCAGGTGACCCAACTGATCGCGCGCCGGGTGCGCGAGGCCGGCGTCTATTGCGAGATCCATCCGTTCGACAAGGCCGAAGCGCTGGTCGACGAGTACAAGCCCTCGGCCATCATCCTGTCGGGCGGCCCGGCCAGTGTTCTGGAGGCCGACAGCCCCCGCATCGGCCGCAAACTGTTTGATCTGGGCCTGCCGCTGCTGGCCATCTGCTACGGCCAGCAACTGCTGTGCGACGTGCTGGGCGGCAAGGTCGAGGGCGGCCACGCCGGCGAGTTCGGCCGCGCCGAACTGACCATCGGCAAGACCAGCCCGCTGTTCCAGGGTCTGGCCGGCGTCGGCGAGCTGGAAACCGTTTGGATGAGCCACGGCGACCGCGTCACCGCCATTCCCGAGGGCTTCGAGGTGGTGGGCACCTCGAACGGCGCGCCCTTCGCCGCCATCGCCAATGACGACAAGAAGATCTACGCGCTGCAGTTCCACCCCGAGGTCTACCACACTGTCAACGGCCCCCAGATCTACAAGAACTTCCTGGCCCTGGCCGGCCTGAAGGGCGACTGGACGATGGCGGCCTTCCGCCAGGAGATGGTCCAGAAGATCCGCGACCAGGTCGGCGACGGCAAGGTGATCTGCGGCCTGTCGGGCGGCGTCGACAGCTCGGTGGCCGCCGTGCTGATCCACGAAGCCATCGGCGATCAGCTGACCTGCGTCTTCGTCGACACCGGCCTTCTTCGTAAGAACGAGGCCGACCAGGTCGTCACCCTGTTCCGCGACCACTACAACATCCCGCTGGTCCACGTGGACGCTGGCGACCTGTTCCTGGGCGAACTGGCCGGCGTTTCCGACCCCGAGACCAAGCGCAAGACCATCGGCCGCCTGTTCATCGACGTCTTCGACAAGGAAGCCGCCAAGATCGACGGCGCGCAGTTCTTGGCGCAAGGGACCCTCTATCCCGACGTCGTCGAGAGCGTCTCGGCCCGCGGCGGCCCGTCGGCCGTGATCAAGAGCCACCACAACGTCGGCGGCCTGCCGGACTACATGAAGCTGAAGCTGGTCGAGCCGCTGCGCGAGCTCTTCAAGGACGAGGTCCGCGCCCTGGGCGTCGAGCTGGGCCTGGCCCCGGCCTTCGTCGGCCGCCACCCGTTCCCCGGCCCGGGCCTGGCCATCCGTATCCCCGGCGAGATCACGCCCGAGAAGGTCAAGGTTCTGCAGGACGCCGACGCCATCTATCTCGAAGAGATCCGCAACGCCGGCCTCTACGACAAGATCTGGCAGGCCTTCGCCGTGCTGCTTCCCGTTAAGACGGTGGGCGTCATGGGCGACGCCCGCACCTACGAAAACGTCCTGGCTCTGCGCGCGGTGACCTCGACCGACGGCATGACCGCCGACTTCTTCGAATTCCCCTGGGAAATCCTCGGCAAGACCGCCACCCGGATCATCAACGAGGTCCGAGGCGTCAACCGCGTCGTCTACGACGTGACCAGCAAGCCGCCCGGCACGATCGAGTGGGAGTGATCAAGGAAGGCGCCTTCGGGCGCCTTCTTTTTTGTCTCCGATTTGGCGATTTTCCGAACGACTCCACTCTGGCGAAAGTTTAGTGCATTTCGATGATTGATTTCTGAATGCGAAATTGAGGCGAAAACTGAGGCTTTCTCCGTAATGCATTCTACATGACGTCTTTTCATTGCTACGGTCGAGCTATTGACGTCGAGCTGAACTAGGCAGATCGGTAGCCGCTGTTTCGCTTCGCGTAGGCGTCCCGCGTTTCATGAAGGTCTCAATCGACGACGAGGGAGGCGGAGGACCGCATCCCGGAAAGCCGTCGTGAACTTCAGGTATCCGCGCGAACGCTTCCTGCGCCGACCCTGGACCCGCCAACCGTCTCCCCCGTCGACGTTGTGATCGAGGCCTTCCTTTGGATCGCGCGGACGGGCCCTTCCGGCTCTCGCGCGAAGCGTTCGGGAGCCAGTCATGGCCGACATAGACATCACCGCACCAGGCAGTACGACTACGGTCAACGGCGTGATCGTCACCTACGGGAGCCCGATCGGATCGGGCACCGGCCTCTACGCCCCGTTCCTCGCCATCGGCGACAACGACGGCAACGAGAACGGCTTCAACACCGACGCCAGCGGCGTGCTGAACACCAACGCCGCCAAGACCAGCAGCCTGACCTTCAACCAGATCCCCATCCGGGTGATCGACGGCGTGCAGTACCTGGAATTCCGGCTGGACCTCAACGAGACCAACGCCAATCCGCTGACCGCGCTCAACGCGATGAAGATCTACTATTCGTCCGCCCCGGCCATCGGCGCGGACTATGTCGCCGGCACGCAGGAGCTAGACGCCGACTTCACCAAGATCTTCGACCTCGACGCCGGCGGCGACAAGACGCTGCTGATGAACGCCCACTCCTCGGGCAGCGGCAATGACGACTACGTGTTCTACGTACCGGTCTCGCTGTTCGGCGGCGCCAACCTGAGCACGGCCTACATCACCGTCTATGCCGAGTTCGGCCGGCCGGGCACGGCCTACGGCGCCGACGACGGCTTCGAGGAATTCAACACCGAGCAGGCCGCCATCATCAGCGGCGTCAAGTTCCTCGACGCCGACGGCGACGGGGTCAAGGACGCCGGCGAGGCCGGCCTGTCGGGCTGGACGATCTTCATCGACGACAACAAGAACGGCGTGCTGGACGCGGGCGAACGCTCGACGGTCACCGGCGCCGACGGCTCGTTCCAGATCGGCGGCCTGCCGATATCGCTGGGCACGGTCCAGGTCGACGAGGTGCTGAAGGACGGCTGGACCCAGACCACGGGCGCCTTCGAGACTGTCACCCTGAGCGCGGCCACGACCTACAATGTCGAGATCGGCAACCAGCCGATCCCGCCGCATATCGACGTGGTCAAGACGGCCGGGACCCGCACGGACGGCGACGCCAATGGCGACGACGCGGGCGACACCCAGCTCTTCAATTTCACGGTTACCAACACCGGCACGATCAATCTGCTGAACGTCACCCTGATGGATGACAACGGCACGCCCGGAAACACGGCCGACGACATCCCCGTGACCCTGACGGGTCTCACCGACCGAGACGGCGACGGCCAGGCCGACGACCTCGCGCCCGGAGCGGCGGCCACGGGCAGCCTGCTCCACGTGTTCAGCCAGGCCGAGATCGAGGCCGCCGGCTATACCAACACCGGTACGGCCACGGGCGTTTCGGCCAGCGGCCTGACGGCGTCGGACACCGACCCCGAGACCGTGGCCCTGACCCGCAACCCCGCCCTCAACATCACCAAGGACGCCAGCGTCCCCGGCGGTACGGCCGACGCGGCCGGTGAGCAGATCAGCTACGTCATCACCGTCGCCAACACCGGCAACGTGATGCTCGACGGCGTCACCGTCACCGACCCTTACGCCGACGCCGGCTCGATCGTGCGCGGCGCCGACGTGGTTGGCGACAATGACAGCCTGCTGGAGGTTGGCGAAACCTGGGGCTACACGGCCAAGCACACGGTCACCCAGGCCGAGATCGACTCCAACGGCGGCGGCAACGGCGCCCTGGAGAACACGGCCACGGCCGACTCCAACCAGACCGGCCCCGACACCGACGACGCCAGCGTGCCGGTCGATCGCCGGCCTAGCCTCAACATCGTCAAGGACGCCACCGTCCCGGGCGGCACGGCTGACGCGGCTGGCGAGCAGATCAGCTACGTCATCACGTTGGCCAACACCGGCAACACCACGCTGGACGGCGTGACTGTCACCGACCCCTACGCCGACGCCGGCTCGATCGTGCGCGGCGCCGACGTGGTTGGCGACAACGACGGCCTGCTGGAGGTCGGTGAAACCTGGGGCTACACGGCCAAGCACACCGTGACCCAGGCCGAGATCGACTCCAACGGCGGCGGAGACGGCGCCCTGGAGAACACGGCGACCGGCGACTCCAATCAAACGGACCCGGACACCGACGACGCCAGCGTGCCCGTCGATCGCCGACCCAGCCTGAACATCACCAAGGACGCCACCGTCCCCGGCGGTACGGCCGACGCGGCTGGTGAACAGATCAGCTACGTCATCACCGTCGCCAACACCGGCAACACCACGCTGGATGGCGTCACCGTCACCGATCCCTACGCCGACGCCGGATCCATCATTCGCGGCGCCGACGTGGTTGGCGACAACGACGGCCTCCTGGAAGTCGGCGAGACCTGGGGCTACACGGCCAAGCACACCGTGACCCAGGCTGAACTGGACTCCAACGGCGGCGGCGACGGGCAACTGGAGAACACGGCCACCGCCGACTCCAACCAGACTGGCCCGGACACGGACGACGCCAGCGTTCCAGTCGCCCCCCGACCGAGCCTGAACATCACCAAGGACGCGACCGTGCCTGGAGGCACGGCCGACGCAGCCGGTGAACAGATCAGCTACGTCATCACCGTGGCCAACACCGGCAACACGACGCTGGACGGCGTCACCGTCACTGATCCCTACGCCGACGCCGGATCCATCATCCGCGGCGCCGACGTCTCGGGCGACAATGACGGCCTGCTGGAGGTCGGTGAAACCTGGGGCTACACGGCCAAGCACACCGTGACCCAGGCCGAGATCGACTCCAACGGTGGCGGCGACGGCGCCCTGGAGAACACGGCGACCGGCGACTCCAATCAAACGGACCCGGACACCGACGACGCCAGCGTGCCCGTCGATCGCCGGCCTAGCCTCAACATCGTCAAGGACGCCAGCGTCCCCGGCGGCACGGCCGACGCGGCTGGCGAGCAGATCAGCTATGTCATCACCGTCGCCAACACCGGCAACACCACGCTGGATGGGGTGACGGTCACCGACCCCTACGCCGACGCCGGATCCATCATCCGCGGCGCCGACGTCTCGGGCGACAATGACGGCCTTCTGGAGGTTGGTGAAACCTGGGGCTACACGGCCAAGCATACCGTGACCCAGGCCGAGATCGACTCCAACGGCGGCGGCGACGGCGCCCTGGAGAACACGGCGACCGGCGACTCCAATCAAACGGACCCGGACACCGACGACGCCAGCGTGCCGGTCGATCGCCGGCCGAGTCTCAACATCGTCAAGGACGCCACGGTCCCCGGTGGCACGGCTGACGCGGCTGGCGAACAGATCAGCTACGTCATCACGGTGGCCAACACCGGTAACACCACGCTCGACGGCGTGACGGTGACGGACCCCTATGCTGACGCCGGCTCGATCGTGCGCGGCGCCGACGTGTCGGGCGACAATGACGGCCTGCTCGAGGTCGGCGAAACCTGGGGCTACACGGCCAAGCACACCGTGACCCAGGCCGAGATCGACTCCAACGGCGGCGGCGACGGACAGCTGGAGAACACGGCTACCGCCGACTCCAACCAGACCGGTCCCGACACCGACGACGCCACCGTGCCCGTCGATCGCCGGCCGAGCCTGAACATCGTCAAGGACGCCACCGTCCCCGGCGGCACGGCCGACGCGGCCGGCGAGCAGATCAGCTACGTCATCACCGTGGCCAACACCGGCAACACGACGCTGGACGGCGTCACCGTCACTGATCCCTACGCCGACGTCGGATCCCTGGTCCGCGGCGCCGACGTCTCGGGCGACAATGACGGCCTGCTGGAGGTCGGTGAAACCTGGGGCTACACGGCCAAGCACACCGTGACCCAGGCCGAGATCGACTCCAACGGCGGCGGCGACGGACAGCTGGAGAATACGGCGACCGCCGACTCCAACCAGACTGGTCCCGACACCGACGACGCCACCGTGCCCGTCGATCGCCGGCCTAGCCTCAACATCGTCAAGGACGCCACCGTCCCCGGCGGTACGGCCGATGCGGCCGGTGAGCAGATCAGCTACGTCATCACGGTCGCCAACACCGGCAACACCACGCTCGACGGCGTGACGGTGACGGACCCCTACGCCGATGTCGGGTCCCTGGTCAGGGGCGCCGATGTCTCGGGCGACAATGACGGCCTCCTGGAAGTCGGTGAAACCTGGGGCTACACGGCCAAGCACACCGTGACCCAGGCTGAGCTGGACTCCAACGGCGGCGGAGACGGGCAACTGGAGAACACGGCCACGGCTGACTCCAACCAGACCGGGCCTGACACCGACGACGCCACCGTGCCCGTGCTGCAGAGAGCGAGCATCGACATCGAGAAGTACGTCTCGATCGACGGCGGCGCGACCTGGGACGACGCGGACAACCCGATGGGGCCGATCGCCACCTCCGGCGCCAACATCATGTTCAAGTTCGTGGTCGCCAACACCGGCAACGTCACCCTGACCAACGCCTCGGTGACCGACTCCGTGTTCGACCTGAACGGCGCGGCGGCGGGCACGGCGCGGACGTTGGGAACCCTGGGGGTCGGCGCCAGCACGGAGTTCCAGATCTCCGCGCCCTGGACCGCCGGCCAGCACGTCAACGACGCCACGGCCTCGGGCAGCTATTCCGGCGGTCCGGTCAGCGACCATGACCTGGCCTATTACTACGGCCTGATCGACTGCGTGGGCACGCGCACCCCCGGCTTCTGGCTGTCGCCCAACGGCCTGACCTTCTGGGACGGCACGGTGGGCAACGAAACCAAGTCCGGCCCTGACTTCCCGAACGGTGAACTGCTGGCCTTCAACAACAGCATCACCGATGGCCCCGACCCGGGAAGCAGCAACAAGGAAGAGCGCTACATCCTGCTGGGCGACTACAACGGCAACGGCGTCACCGACGCCGGCGAGGACACCCTGAAGATGTCCCTGGCGATGGCCCTCAAAGTCATCGACGCCTCGCTGAAGCCGTCGCAGGACGCGCGCTACGTCCTGGGTCGAGACGTCGTCGCCGCCTGGCTGAACTTCGAGGCCGGCAACGGCGCGGGCGGGGCGCTCGATCCCAACAGCCCGACCTACAAGATGAACCAGGCCATCGACTGGCTGCAGCAATACGCCGACGCCAACCATGACGGCGTGGCCGACTTCAACGGTCCGGCGATCAAGCAGAACAGCGCGGCCTGGCAGGGCTCCGGCTCGGGGTTGCACACGGCGCTCGACGAGTACAACAACCACGGCACGATCAACGGCGTGGCCTATTCCTGCAGCGCCGACGACCATCTGTTCGTGACCATGCTGACCCGCTACCACGCCGAGGACGTCCTCGCATGAGCGGCCGGGGCGGCGAGGGCAGGGCGAGAGGCTCGGGGCGGCGCGCCCTTCCCGAGCCGCTGGCCGGCGCCTTGAAAACCTGCCGGCGGCACCTGCTGATCGCCGCCGGCTTCAGCGCCCTGGTCAACATCCTCTACCTGGCGCCGACCCTCTACATGCTGCAGATCTACGACAGGGTCCTGCCCACCGGCGGGCTCCTGTCGTTGGCGTTTCTGACCGTGGCGGTCGTCTTCGCCCTGGCCACCCTGGCCCTGCTCGACAGCCTCCGCCAGCGCATCCTGGTGCGCCTCGGCCTGCGCCTCGACCGCCAGCTGGCTCCCGAAGTGTTGACCCGACTGACCGGCGGCCTTGGTCCCGACTCCGGGCCGCGGCTGCGCCAGGCGATGCGGGAGTTCGACGCCTTCCGCAACGTCGTGTCGGGTCCCGCGGCCACGGCGATGCTCGACGCCCCCTGGACCCCGATCTACCTGGCGCTCTGCTTCATCCTGCACCCGCTGCTGGGCGTCATCTCGGTGATCGGGGCGGGGATCCTGCTGATCCTCGCCATCCTCAACGAGCAGGCCACGCGCACCAAGCTCGAGGCCTTGAACCAGGCCTCGGCCGAGGCCTACGCCACGCAGGAGGCGATCGCCAGCCAGGGCGGACTGGTGAAGGCCCTGGGCATGCGCGAGCCTCTGATCGTGCGCCAGCTGCTCGACCGCCGCGCCGCCGTCGGCCTGCAGGCCGACGCCCAGTTCACCGGCGGGGTCTATACCGGCCTGATCCGCTTCCTGAGGCTGACGCTGCAATCCCTGGCGCTGGGGACCGGCGCCTGGCTGGCCGTGCGCCACGAGATCTCGGCCGGCGGCGTGATCGCCGCCTCGATCCTGCTGAGCCGCAGCCTGGCGCCCGTCGAGCAGATCGTCGGGGCCTGGAAGAGCGTGATCCAGGCGCGCGACGGCCTGCGCACCCTGGTCGACCTGTTCGAGCGCTCCCCGGCCGCGCCGGTCCGCACCCGCCTGCCCGAGCCCAAGGGCCGGCTGCGGGCCGAGCAGGCCGGCGTCCGCGCCGCCGATGGCGCGGGCATGATCCTGCGCGGCGTCTCCTTCGACCTCAATCCCGGCGAGATCATCGGTGTCGTTGGCCCCAGCGGAGCCGGCAAGACCACCCTGGCCAGGGTGCTGGTCGGCGCCCTGACGCCCGACCAGGGCTGCGTGCGCATCGACGGCGCGGACCTTTCCGACTGGCAGTCCGAGCGCCTGGCCGCCCACATCGGCTACCTGCCGCAGAACTGCGGCCTGTTCGCCGGCACGGTGAAGGAGAACATCGCCCGCTTCGCCAGCATCACCGAGAGCGACCCGCGCGAGATCGACGAGCGGGCGGTGGCGGCGGCGACCGCGGCCGGCGCGCACGAGATGATCCTGCGCCTGCCCCAGGCCTACGACACGCCGCTGGGACCGGGCGGGGCGGGGGTGTCGGCCGGCCAGGCCCAGCGCCTGGCCCTGGCCCGGGCGCTGTATGGCGGACCCCAGGTGTTCGTCCTCGACGAGCCCAACTCCAATCTCGACTTCGAGGGCGAGACGGCGCTGGAGCATGCGATCGCGGCCCAGAAGGCGAGGGGGGCGGCCCTGGTGGTCATCGCCCATCGCCTCAACATCCTGGGCGTGGCCGACAAGCTGCTGGTGCTGCGCGAGGGCGCCATGGATCTCTACGGCCCGCGCCGCGAGGTGCTGCAGGCCCTTGAGGCCCGGGTCGCCGGCCTGCCCCGGCCGGCCAACGCGCCGCCCGATCTGCGGGTCACCGGGGGCGCGCCATGACCGCCTCGCTCGCCGTCAGAAAGACCGGGGCCCTGACCACGGTCGACGCATACAAGGAAGACGGTCCCACCGACGGACCCCATTGGGAGCTCCGCGTCGGCCTCGCCGCCGCCGGCCTGTTCTTCGTCGGCTTCATGGGCTGGGCCGCCTTCGCGCCGCTCGACGCGGGGGCCTATGCGCAAGGCGTCGTCGTGGTCTCGGGCAGCCGCCAGGCGGTGCAGCATCGCGAAGGCGGAGTGATCTCGGCCCTGCGGGTGCAGGAGGGCGACAAGGTCAGCCAGGGCCAGGTGCTGCTGGAGCTGAACGTCCAGGAGGTCCGGGCCCAGGAACGGGCGCTGGCCGCTCGGGTGTTCGCGGTCGAGGCGCGCCGGGCCCGGCTGGTCGCCGAGCGTGACGGCCTGGCCGAACCCGTCATGCCGGTCGCCTTCGCAGGCCTGCCGGCCGAGGACCGGACGCTGGCCGACGAGGCCATGGGCCTGGAACGCCGCCAGCTCGCCGCCCAGCGCGCGGCCCTGGCCTCTCGGCGCGGCGTGTTGGGCGAGCGGGCCAGCCAGCTGGCCGAGCAGATCAACGGCTACAACCGCCAGCTCGCCGCGAACCGCGAGCAGCAGCGGCTGATCGGCGAGGAGCTGGACGGCATGCGCAAGCTGGCCGCCCAGGGCTATGCGCCGCTGACGCGGGTGAGGGCGCTCGAACGGGCCGCGGCCGACCTCGTCGGAACCGACGGCGCCTATCGCGCCCAGGCCGCCAGCGCCCGCGAGGGCATCGGCGAGACCCGCATGCAGGCCCTGCAAGGCGACCGCGAGCACATGGACGAGGTGATCACCGACCTGCGCCAGTCGGAGATCGAGCTCAACGACCTCAAGCCCAGGCTGGCGGCGGCCCGCGATCAGCTGTCGCGCGGCATGGTCCGGGCGCCGGCCTCTGGCCAGGTGGTCGGGCTCAAGGTGTTCACGGTCGGCGGCGTGGCCGCGCCGGGCGACGTCCTGATGGAGATCGTGCCGCAGCGCGCGCCGCTGGTGATCGAGGCCCGGGTGTCGCCGAACGACGCCGACGACGTCCATGTCGGCCAGACCGCCGACGTGCGGCTGACGGCGTTCCACGACCGCCACCTGCCGCTGCTGCAAGGCACGGTGACCAAGCTTTCGGCCGACGGCTTCACCGACGACAAGACCGGCGCGCGCTACTTCCGGGCCGAGGTCGCGGTGCCGCCCGAAGAACTGGCCGCGCTCAGGCAGCCGGGGCGGGAGCCGCCAGCGCTGAAGGCGGGCTTGCCGGTCGAGGTGGTGGCGCCGCTGCGCAAGCGCACGGCGCTGCAGTACCTGCTGGAGCCGCTGCAGCAGCGGCTTTTCCGGAGCTTCCGCGAGCAGTGAGGCTGTCCCCGAAGGCCCTCGCTAGCCGACCTGCACCAGGTGGCGCATGCCCTGCTCCATCTCGTCGATCACGCGTTCGACGTGCGGGTCCCGCCGCAGGAATTGGGCGTAGGTCTCGGTGATCGAGGCGGGCGCGATCAGGTCCATGCCGAGGCGTTCGGCCGTCACCCCGATCGCGAAGAGGGCGGGGGCCAGGGCGCAGTCGGCGATCGTGAGGCGTTCGCACAGGGCGTAGCCCGGTCCCGGCAAGAGGTCTTCGAGCATCGCGACGCCGTTCAGCAGTTCCTCGACCGTCCGGCGGGCGCTGGCGGCGTCGGTGCGCGGTTGGGCCAGAGCGACCATCGACGGCATCAGATAGAGATCCACGTGCCGCACCAGGAGCCGCGCCATCGCCCGGTCGAAGACGTCGACCGGCATCAGGGACGGCGCCTCCGGAAACCGCTCTTCCAGATACTCGAGCAGGACGGCCGACTCCCAGAGGGGGCCGCGATCCTCGAGCAGGACGGGGATCCGCCCGGTCGGGCTCAGGTCGCGAAAGTGGCGGTTGTCGCGCCAGCCCGCGGGCGGCGGGATCAGGTCGATGGGCAGGCCCTTGGCGTAGATCGCGATGCGGACGCGCGCCGCGAACGGCGACACGGGAAGACTGATCAGGTCCATCTAGGTTCCAGCGGGCTTCGGTTGTTCTTTGCCGAGTCTTGGCATACCGGTTGGAGATTGTCGCTAAGCCGACACAGTTCGCGACCTCTCCGCATCACGATGACACCCGACCCGTCCAGCGTACCTTCCGCCTCGAGCGCCTTCGCCAGGTTCACCGACGCCGAGACGATGGCGCTGGCGATCGGCGACATCAATTCGGGCGCCAAGCCTCTTCCCCTCGAACGGACGAGCCGGCGCTTCGACGGCATGCTGGCGCGGGCGAGCTTCGGCGGGCTGAACCTGGGCATGGGCCGCTTCGCCCAGGGCATCGCCCAGACCGCGGCCATCCCCGGCGTCCACACCTTCATGTTCGCCACCGAGCCGGGGATCATGCGGCGCGTCTCGGGGCGCAAGCTGTTCGGCCGGCACATCTTCCACTTCCGGCCCAACGAGCGGACCGTCACCGGCTCTCCGCCCGACATGCCTTGGGCCTTCGGCATCGTGACCATGCCGTTCGAGCGGCTGACCGAGCATGCGCCCAACCTGATGGGCGCGGGCCATGCGACGCCGTTGGACGATGACCGCATGTTCGTCGCGCCGTCGGCGGCGATGAACGAGCTCATCGGGCTGATGAGCGACATCTCGGGCGTGATCCAGAGCACGCCCGAAGTCCTGGCGGAGCCACAGCCGTCCAAGGCCCTGGCGGGTGCGGTCGTGGACAGGCTGATGGCCTGTCTCTCGGAGGGGCTGGTCAAGCCGGACAGGGCCGCCCTGGGTCGCCATCGCCAGATCGTCGCCCGCTTCGAGCGCGCCCTGGAGGAGCGCCCTGAGGAGATGCTGTCGCTGGGCGACATCTGCAGGGTCGTGGGCGCGGCCGAGCGGACGCTCAACCTGGCCTGCCAGGAGTTTCTTGGGGAAGGCGCGGTGCGCTACGCCCGCAATCGGCGGCTGGACCTCGTCCATGCCAGGCTGCGGGCTTCCGATCCCGCCACCACCCTGGTGACCAAGGTCGCCATGGATCACGGCTTCTGGGAACTGGGCCGCTTCGCCCAGGCCTATCGCCTTCGCTTCGGCGAGCGTCCTTCGGACACCCTGCGCCGCAACGCGCACTGACCTTTCTCCAAACTCCGCCGTTCATGCCGGGATCGCATAGTCCGGCGCCCGCCTCGCTGGCAGGGACGGGCGGACACGCGTCATGCGGATCCTCGACCTGGCCGGCCTGAAGCGTCGCCGTCGATCCCTGTTTGCACGTGCGTTTCAGGGGGATCGGGCCTGGGCCCAGGCCAGCGCGTCGCGTGACGCGATCTGACGTCCCTGCGGTTCAAGAACGGCCCGCCAAGACGGGCCTGGCAGGTGTCAAAGTGCGGCAGTCGATCAACACGGTTCGGGCGTTCAACAACACGCGGGCTATCCGCAATTCGGTCTCGCTCACGGTGCTGGCGCTGGCGGTCAGCCTTGCAGCCCCGATGGCCCAGGCCCGGCAGATCACCCGGGGCGGCGGTGATGGCGCCGGCTTCGGCTCCTATACGCCCCAAGGCGGCATCGCCGGCGGCGCCGGCGGCGCCTCCGGCTCTGGAAGCTATGGCGGGGCGGCGGCCGCCACGCCGACCGGCTCGGCCGAGGCCGGGGCCAACGGCAGCCAGGCCGGAGGGCAGCCCGGGGCGCTGAACGACCTCTCGGCCGGCGGCGGCGGCGGCGGCTCCACCGGCCTTGGCGGCGACGGCGGCCTGGGCTGGCAGGTCGCCTCGACCGGAACCATCTCGCTGGTCGTCGACTTCGCGGGGACGGACGGCGCCAACGGCGGCGCCAACGGCGGCGCCAATGCGGCTGGCGGCGGCGGCGGCGGCGGGCTCGTGCTGACGGGCGCGAACGTGCGGCTGTCGACCGCGGGCTATGACATCACGGGGGGCGACGGCGGCGAGGGCAACGCTGGCGGCGGCGGCGGCGGTGGCGGCGGCGGCGTCGGGCTGGTGCTGCTGAACGGCGGCTCGGTGACCGTGGACGGCGGCGCGGGCGGTGCGGCCAGCGCCATCACGGGCGGCGCGGGCAGCTCGCTCGGCAACGGCGGCGCGGGCCTCTTCCTCTACAACGGCGGTTCGCTGAACGTCCAAAGCGGCACGATCACAGGCGGGGCCGGGGGCACTTTCGCCAGTTGGGGCGGGGCCGGCGCGGCCGGCGTGCTCAGCAATCTTGGAACCATCGTCAACGCGGGGACGATCACCGGCGGCGAGGGCGGTTACGGCTACTCGAACGGCGGGGCGGCCGGCATCGGCGTGATCGCCTGGGGCGGCACGATCGAGAACAGCGCGACCGGCGTCATCGCCGGCGGCGTCGGCGGGCAAGGGAACGGCAACTTCAGCGGGATGTATTCCGGCGCCGGCGGGGCGGGCATCGTCTTCACGGGCGGTCAGCCGGGGCTGCTGGTCAACGCCGGAACGATCCAGGGCGGGGCGGGCGGCCCTGCCTCCAACGCGATCCGGCGGGGCGCCGGCGGCAGGGGCGTGGTCGGCGCCAGCACCGGCTCCACCACCATCATCAATTCGGGCACGATCATCGGCGGCGTCAGCGTAAGCTCCCAGCGCGCCTATGCGATCCAACTGTTCGGTAGCGACAACCGTCTGGAGCTTCACGCCGGCTCGTGGATCCGTGACGTCGTGGCGGTGACCGGCGGCGGCTCCAACAACGTGCTGGCCCTGGGCGGCGCCGACGACGACAGGTTCGACGCCACGCATATCGGGTCGGACGGGTCCTATGACGGCTACGGCTACATGGGCTTCGACACCTTCGAGAAGCTGGGCGCCAGCACCTGGACCCTGACCGGCACGGGCGCCCAGACCTGGTCGCTGCTGGAAGGCGTGCTGAAGGGCGACAGCAACAGCCTGGCCGGCAGCGTGGTCTTCGGGACCGGCGCCGGCAGCCGGGGCGTCGTCTTCGACCAGGCGTTCGACGGGGTCTACCGCGGCCAGATGTCCAGCGGCGGCGCGGTGACCAAGACGGGCGCCGGAACCCTGACGCTGACCGGCGAGTCCGCCTCGAACTGGACGATCTCGGGCGGCGGGGTGATCGCCCAGGCCGGCCTGTTCGGCAACGATGCGACGATCGACGCCGGCGCGTTCCTGACCCTCGATCAGAGCACGGACGGAACCTATGGCTTCGTGCTTTCGGGCGCTGGCGAGTTCCGCAAGGCCGGCTCGGGCAAGCTGATCCTGACCGAGGACTCTTCGGCCTTCACCGGTGCGACCACGGTCGGGTCCGGGATCTTGTCGGTCAACGGCTCCCTGGCCGGTTCGACGGTCACCGTCGCCTCCGGCGCGACGCTGGGCGGCACGGGCACGGTGGGCGACACCATCATCCTGAGCGGCGGCCATCTGGCGGCCGGCAACTCCGTCGGTACGCTGTCGATCGCCGGCGACCTGACCCTCGCGTCAGGCTCCAGCCTCGACATCGAGCTGGGCGCGCCGGGCGCGTCTTCGGCCTCGCCCGGCGTCAGCGACCGTCTGGTCGTCAGCGGCGACCTAGCGCTGAACGGCGTGATCAATCTCTCGCAGAGCGCCGCCTCGGCCGACGGCGTCGCCGGCATCGGCTACTATCGCCTGATCACCTATGGCGGGGCCCTGACCGCCAATACGGCGACGATCAACTCCACGCTGTCGCTGAGCAATGTGAACTACGCGCTGCAGGCCGGCAGCGGCCGGGTCGATCTCTACATCAGCAACGCCCTCATTCCTGGCGACAACACCCTGCAGCACTGGCAGGGCGGCGACGGGGTCTGGAGCGCGACGAGCACCCAATGGCTGAACGACGGCGGCAACACCCCGGCGGCCTGGGCGAGCAAGTACGCGATCTTCAAGGACGCCGGCGCCTTCACGGGCGGCACGGTCACGGTGGACGGCGCGCAGAGCTTCATCGGCCTCCAGTTCGTCGACGAGGGCTATGAGCTGACAGGGACTGGCCAGCTGGCCACCGTCTCGGGCGGAAGCGAGATCCGCGTGCTGGCCGACGTCGCCAAGATCGGCGTGGCGATCACCGGCGCCGGCCTCGTCACCAAGACCCAGGCCGGCACGCTGATCCTGACGGGCGCCAACACCTACACCGGCGGGACGTTGATCGATGCGGGCACGCTGCAGATCGGCGACGGCGGGACTTCGGGCTCGATCGTCGGCAATGTCGGCAACCGCGGCGTGCTGGTCTTCAACCGTTCCGACGCCATCACCTTCGCCGGTCGGATCTCCGGCTCGGGCGCGGTGCGCATCCTGGACGGCGGCGTGACCTTCACCGCCGACAACATCTATGCCGGCGGCACGACCATCGCCTCGGGCGCGCAGCTGAACCTCGGCGCCGGCGGCACGAGCGGCTTGATCGGCGACGTGGTCGCCAACGGCGCCTTGGTGTTCGACCGCTCCGACAGCTTCGACTTCGACGGCCTGATCAGCGGCTCGGGCGTGGTCCGCCAGGTCGGTTCGGGCAAGCTGGTCCTGACCGGCGACTCTTCGGCGTTCACCGGCGCGACGTCCGTCGAGGCGGGAACCCTGACGGTCAACGGCTCCCTGGCCGGTTCGACGGTCACCGTCGCTTCCGGTGCGACGCTGGGCGGCAAGGGCACGGTGGGCGACACCATCATCCAGAGCGGCGGCCATCTGGCTCCCGGCTCCGGTGGATCTATCGGATCTGTCGCAACCCTGTCGATCGCGGGCGACCTGACCCTGGCGTCCGGCTCGAACCTGGACATCGAGCTGGTCGCTCCGGGCGCGTCGTCGGCCTCGCCCGGCGTCAGCGACCGTCTGGTCGTCAGCGGCGACCTGGCGCTGAACGGCGTGGTCAATCTCTCGCAGAGCCCCGCCATGGCGGCGGGCCTGGGATACTATCGCCTGATCACCTACGGCGGCGCCCTGACCGCCAACACGGCGACGATCAACTCCATGCTGTCGCTGAGCAATGTGGACTACACGCTGGAGGCGGGCGGCGGCCGAGTCGACCTGCTGATCAGCAGCACGCTCATTCCTGGCGACGACACCCTGCAGCACTGGCAGGGCGGCGACGGCGTCTGGAGCGCCGCCAGCACCCAATGGCTGAACCAGGGCGGCAACACCCCGGCTGCCTGGGCGGGCAACTACGCCGTCTTCAAGGACGCCGGCGCGTTTGTCGGCGGCGAGATCACGGTGGAGGGCGCGCAGAGCTTCCTGGGCCTGCAATTCGTCGACGAAGGCTATGAACTGAACGGGAGCGGCCAGCTGACCACCGTCGCGACGGGCAGCGAGATCCGCGTGCTGGCCGACGTCGCCAAGATCGGCGCGGCGATCACCGGCGTGGGCAAGGTCGTCAAGACCGAGGCCGGCACGCTGGTCCTGACCGGGACCAACACCTATGCCGGCGGCACCTCCATCCAGGCGGGTACGCTCCAGATCGGCGATGGCGGGACTTCGGGTTCGATCGTCGGCGACGTCGCCAACAGCGGCGTGCTGGCCTTCGACCGGTCGGACGCCGTCACCTTCGGTGGGCTGATCTCGGGTTCGGGCGCGGTTCGCATCCTGGACGGCGGCGTCACCTTCACCGCCAACAACAGCTATGCCGGCGGCACGAGCATCGCCTCGGGCGCGCAGTTGAAGCTCGGCGCCGGCGGCACGACGGGCTCGATCGGCGGGGACGTCGTCGCCAATGGCGCGCTGGTGTTCGACCGTTCGGACAGCCTGACCTTCGCCGGCGCGATCAGCGGCTCGGGCGCCATCCGCCAGGTCGGCGCGGGCAAGACGGAGCTGACCGGCGCCTCCAGCGGCTTCACCGGTTCGACCACGGTCGAGCAGGGCACGCTGGCGGTGAACGGCCTGCTCGGCGGAACGCTGGACGTCTGGTCCGGCGCTCGCCTGCAAGGCGTCGGCACGGTGGGGACCACCGTCGTGTCGGGCACGATCGCGCCCGGCAATTCGATCGGCACGCTGAACATCGCCGGCGGCGTCACCTTCAAGCCGGGCTCGATCTTCGAGGTCGAGGCGAACGCGGCCGGTCAGTCGGACAAGATCCTCGCCTCCGGCGCGGCCACGATCCAGGGCGGGACCGTCAAGGTCCTGGCGGGCGCGGGCACCTACAAGCCCCAGACCAGCTACCTGATCCTGCATGCCGACGGCGGCCTGACGGCCGGCGGCAAGTTCGACGGCGTCACCTCGAACCTCGCCTTCCTCGACCCCTCGCTCAGCTATGACGGCTCGAACGTCTATCTGCGGCTGCGGCGCAACGACATCAGCTTCACCGACATCGGCGTGACCCCGAACCAGATCGCGGCGGGGGCGGGCGCCGAGAGCCTGGGCTGGGACAACCCGGTCTTCGACGCCGTGGTCAACCTCTCGGCCGATCAGGCGCGCGACGCCTTCGACCAGCTGGCCGGTTCGGACCACGCCAGCCTGCGCGGCTCGCTGATCCAGGACAGCCGCTTCGTTCGCGACGCGATCCTGGCGCGCGGCGACCTGGCCGGCGTCGACGGAACCTCGGCGTGGGGGCAGATCTTCGGCGGCTGGGGCTCCATGAAGGGCGACGGCGACGCGCAGAGCTACGACCGCGACATCCAGGGGCTGCTGACCGGCTACGACGGCTCGCTGGGCCGGGATATCCGCGCCGGCGTCGCCGCGGGCTACAGCACCAGCGACCTGAAGACCGCGCGCGCCAAGCACGACGTCGAGACCTATCACCTCGGCGGCTATGTCCTGGCGGAGCGCGGCGGGGTGTCGTTCCAGCTCGGCGGCGCCTATGCGTGGCATGAGGTCGAGGCCTCGCGCCGGGTCGCGTTCGGAACGTTCGGCGAGACCCTGTCGAGCGACTATTCGGCCCACACCTATCAGGCGTTCGGCGAGGTCGCCTTGAAGCGTGAGGTGGCCGGCACGACGCTGCAGCCATTCGCCGGCCTGGCCTATGTCGCGCTGACCGACTCCGATGTCAGCGAGCAGGGCGGCGCCGCCGCGCTGCAGGGCGGCGGCGACGAACACCTGACCTACGGTTCGGTCGGCGTGCGCTTGAAGAGCGACCTGAACGCCGGGGAGCTTCACCTGCGTCTCGCCGGCTCGGCCGCGCTGCGCCATGCGTTCGGCGATCGCGCGCCGACCATCGACCTGGCCTTCAGCGGCGCGCCGTCGTTCAGGATCGTCGGCGCCCCGATCGACAAGGACAGCCTCGCCGTCAATCTGGGCCTGGAAGCCGACCTCGGCCGGAGCGCCGTGCTGGGCGTCAGCTACTCCGGGGACTATGGCGACCGCTCGACCGACCACGGGGCTCGCGCCCAGCTCAGCTGGAGGTTCTGATCGGAGGCGGCGGCGCGGCTCAAGATTGCTCGTTGCAGAACCGTGTTATACTAAACCGGCGCGAGTCATGACGTAACGGCGTTGTGACAATACCGCGTTTGGTGGCAAGGGGCTTGCAAGTGCTGATGAGGATGCGTCGCGCCATCGTGGGCGCCGGTGCGCCGGCGTGCATGGGCGCGGTCCTGGCCGCCGCCGTTTCCTTCGCCGCGCCCGCCGCCGCGCAGGTGACCCTGCCGTCACGCCAGGAACTGGACCCCGCCAACGCCGCCCCGATCGCGGCCGCGCCGCGCGGCGACCTGTTCAAGGGCGTGGAGGCCGGTTCCTGCGCCTTCCGCGACAGCCCCGTCAAGGTCACCCTGAAGGCGGTGGAGTTCCAGGGCGCGAGGTCCGGACCGCTGGCGCTGTCGGACCAGGCCCTGGCCTCGACCTATGCCGAGTTCGTCGGCCGCGAGACGCCGGTCAGCGTGGTCTGCGACATCCGCGACCGGGCCGCGACGCTCTATCTGCGGCGCGGCGTGCTGGCCAGCGTGGTCATTCCCGAGCAGCGGATCGTCGAGGGCAAGCTGGTCTTGACGGTCGTCGAGGCGCGGATCGCGGCGGTGAACTATCACGGCGACGCCGGCCCAGCCCAGAAGCAGGTCGTCCGCTTTCTGGATCACCTGCGCGGCCTGACCCCGTTCGACCTGGACGTCGCCCAGCGCTACCTGCTGCTGGCCTCCGACGTGCCCGGCGCGCGCATCCAGTCGGTGCTGAAGGCCTCGCCGCAGGGGCAGGGCGCGCTGGATCTCGAGATCGCCATCACCCGCGACGCCGTCGACGGCTCGGTGGTGGCCCAGAACTACGGCTCCAAGACCGTGGGCCGGGACCTGACCCTGGCGCGCGTCGACTTCAACGGCTTCACGCCGCTGGGCGAACGCACCTCGATCCTCGGCTACGGCACGCTGTCCAGCGACGAGCAGCGGGTGATCCAGGTTGCCGAGCGCTTCTACATCGGCGGCGACGGCCTGGCGGCCGATCTGTCCGGCGCGTGGGGCTGGACCCGGCCGGGCGACGTGCTCAAGCCGCTGGACCTGGAGGGCGAGTCCTTCGCGGGCAGCCTCCGCCTGACCTACCCGCTGGTCCGTCACCGCCGCCACAACCTCAACATCGGGGTCGGGTTGGACTGGGTGGACCAGAAGGTCGAGTTCGGCGGCGGCGCGGCCGTGCTGACCGAAGACAAGCTGCGGGTGTTCTTCCTGCGGCTGGACGGCCACTACGCCCCGGCCAGTCTGGCTTCGCATTCGGTGGCCATGACCGGCCTGGTCGAGGTGCGCCAGGGAAGCCGCGGCCTGGGCGCCAGCAAGTACGGCGATCTTTCGGCCTCGCGCTTCCTGGGCAAGCCCGAGGCCACGGTCGTGCGGGCCGAGGGCGAGTTCGGCGGCCGGCTCGCCGGACCGCTGATCGGCAAGCTGAACGTCGCCTGGCAGCATACGGACGATCCCCTGCTTTCCTACGAGGAGTACGGGGTCGGAAACCTGACGATCGGGCGCGGCTACGACCCGTCGGCGGCGTCCGGCGACCGCGCGATCTCGGGCTCGCTCGAGATCAGCACCACGCCGCTGGCCCTGCCGTTCGCCCTGAAGGGCGGGGGGAGGGCGGCCTGGCGGCCCTACGCCTTCTATGACGTCGCCGAGCTGACCAATCTGGGCCTGGGGGGCGGCAAGCTGGACCTGACCTCGGCGGGGGTTGGGCTGCGCGCGCAGATCACCTCGCGCGTGGCGCTGGACCTGACCTGGGCCAAGCCCTTCGACAGCCCGTTCGGGGTCGGCGACGAGCCGCCCTCGCGCGTCCTGATCTCGCTGTCCGCCGCCCTGTTCTAGACCGTCGAAGTCCCGGAGCGTCCATCATGACCTCGTCGCCGATCCGCCCGACCTTCTCTCGCAACGCCCCGCGCCCGGCGCACCGAACCAAGTTGCTGGCGGCGTCCGCCCTCGTCAGCTCCCTGATGGGCGGCGTGGCGGCGATGCTGGCTCAGCCGGCGGTGTCGGGAACCTTGCCGGGCATTCCCAGCGCCGCCAACATCACGGTCTCGACCGGCGGCTCGCAGCCGGTGATCAGCTTTCCCGACGCCATCACGCTGCAGATCGAGCTGAACGCGCCCCGGACGGTCATCAACTGGACCGACCTGCACCTCAGCAGCGGCGACGCGATGAACTTCCTGTTCGACTCCGCCAGCGACATCGTCCTGAACAAGACCACCAGCCAGATCCGGTTCGACAACGGCAGCGTGGTGACCGGCAAGGTCGGGGCGGCGACGGCCGGCAATGTCTGGTTCTATTCGCCCCAGGGCGTGATCATTTCGCCGGGCGCGACCATGACCGCTGGCGGCTTCCTGTTCAGCAAGGGCTCGGGGCTGGTCGACGCCAGCTTCGTCGATTCCGCTGCGCCGCTGACCTTCCTGCGCTCGACCGCCGACGCTCTGATCCAGATGACCACGATCAGCTCGGCGACCAGCGCCTCGATCAACAGCAGCGGCGACGTCGTGCTCAGCGCCTCCAGCGGCGCCCTCAACGTCTCCACCGTGGTGGGCGCCACTGTGGACATCTCCACCACCTCGGGCTCGATCACCGCCAGCGAAGTCGTCGCCACCAGCGGCGCGGCCAGCGTCGCCGCCGGCGGCCCCGGCGCGACCGTCACCCAGATCACCGGCGCCACCGGCGTCACGGTCTCGTCGAGCGCCAACACCTCGGTCGGCGCGGCCACGACAACGACCTCGGGCGACATCCTGCTCACCAGCAACGGTTCGGCGTCGCTCACCCTGGGCAATTCGGCGCGCGACGTCACCATCAGCGCTCCGCAGGTCTTCGTGAGCACCATCGACGCGGCGCGCGACGTGTTCGTGACCGGTTCGACGGCCGCCTATGTGACCAACCGCATCTTCGCCGGCGACGACATCGAGATCACGGCTTCGGCCGGCGACGTCTCGGCCGGCGGCGCCTATCTGAAATCGACAGGCCTGGGCGCCAGCGACGACGCGCACATCCTGCTGCGCTCCGACACCGGCTCGGTCAACGCCGGCAACACCTTGCTGACCCAGGGAACCGGCGCGCAGGCCGGCGACATCACCATCCAGGCGGCGACGACCGCGAGCCTGGGCACGGCCACCTCGACGCGCGACATCAAGGTCAGCGGAACCTCCGCCAGCCTGAGCAACGGCTCGGCGGCGCGCGACCTCTTCGTCGACGCGACGACCGGAAACGCTACCGTCGTCACCGCGGCCACGGCCGGCGACGACGTCGAGGTCACGACCACCTCGGGCGACGTCCTGGCCAGCGGCGCGACGCTGAAGTCGACCGGCGCCGGGGCGACCGACGACGCCCACGTGCTGGCCAGGTCGAGCGACGGCGCGGTCAATGTCGGTGCGGCCATCACCCAGGGCGCGGGCGCGACGGCGGGCGACGTCACCCTTGACGCGGGCGGAACGATCACCGCCGGTTCGCTGACGGCGACGCGCGACGTGAAGGCGGTCGCGGCGGGCGATATCGACGTGACTTCGGCCACGTCCGACCGCGACATCACCATCACCTCCAACGGCGGCCAGGCGATCCTGCGCGCCGCGACGCTGACGGGTTCAGGCTCCGGCCATGATCTGTCGATCACGGCGGTCGGCAACGCGGTGCTGGGCGATCCGGACTATACGGCGATCACGACGGCCAACCTCTTCAGCCGCACGGGCGGCAACACCGGCACGGCCAGCGTCAAGTCGACGGGCGGCGTCGCCATGGTCCACCTCGACACCAGCGCCCTGATCGACACCCTGGAGGGCGCCGATGTCGACGTGACCGTCGCCAGCGGCCTGGCGAGCTTCGGCACGATCACCGCCCTGACCGGCAACCTCTACGCCGAGACCTACGACGGCTGCCTGACCGTCGGTTCGGCCACGGCCAGCAGCGGCACGCTGGCGCTCTATGTCGCCGGCGGCGACCTGACGATCACCGGCTCGGTCCACGGCGGCGGCGCCACCCATCTGGAGACCGACGGGCTGCTGGACGGAACGGCGGCGACGCTGATCTCCAGCGGCGACGACCTGACCCTGATCGGCGGCAGCGTCGACGTGGGCGAGGTGACGGCCGCTCTGGCGCTGGACGCCACCGCCGCGACCGGAAATATCGTTGTCCAAAAGGCCGTGGCCGGCGAGACCGTCGTGGTGGCCGCGATCAATGGCGACGCGACGCTGCGCGGCGCCGAGGGGCCGGACGGCGTCACGGTGCTGGCCATGAACAAGGCCACCTTTGGGGCCGACGACAAGGCCTCGATCACCGCCGCCAACTACGCGGTCACCAATCCCAGCTGCGGCTGCGGCACGGACGGCCTGCAGATCCTGTCCTATGACGGCGACGTCGTGGTCAACATCGACTCGGCCAGCAACGGGATCACCCTGGTCGGGGCGGCGATCGACGGCAGCGCGACTGTCGTCCAGAAGACCGGCGATCTGGTGATCGGCGAGCTGGCGGCCTACGACATCACGATCGAGGCCATGGCTGGCACACTGGATGTCAGCGCCATCAGCAGCGGCGGCGACTACACGGTCACCGCCCAGGATTTCGTGGGCGACAGCCTGACGCCCTATCTGTTCAACGGCGACATCCGCGACGTCACCATCACCGACACCCTGGGCGACCTCGACCTGGGAAGCCTGTCGCTCTACGCCGGCCGCAAGCTGACCGTCACCAGCCAGGCCGGCGCGGTGCTGGGTTCGGCGCAACTGCTGGCCGGTACGGGCGTGGGCGACGGCGAGGTCCGCGTGACCGGCCAGGGCGTCTCGCTGGATACGGCCGAAGCCGACTACGACGTGGACCTGAACGCCGGAACCGGCGCGGTGACCGTGGGGACCAGCGTCACGGCCGGCTACAACTATCATCTGACGGGCGCCAGCTTCTCGGCCAACGCCCTGTCGCCGACGGGGACCCAGACCGGCAGCTGGTTCATCAAGGTTCCGAGCGGCTACGACTTCGACTTCACGGGGCGCGACCTGCACTATGTGGGCGGGATCGGCGTCGAGATGGTCAATGGCGACGTCACCGGCGGCGACGTCACCAGCGATACAGGCGATGTCTATCTCGAGGCCAACAACGTTCAGGTCGAAACCCTTAGCGCGGCGAACGGCCAGGTCACTGCACACGGCTATTTCGGCGACGCCCTGATCGGCTCGGCCACGGCCGGCGACCAGATCATCGTCACCGCCAATCTGGGTGACGCCAAGCTGGGCTCGGCGATACTGACGGGGACGGGAACCAACAGCCTGCTGGTCACCGCCACGAACGGCGACGTGGTGCTGGGCGCGGCGACGCCGGGCGCGATCACCACGGCCAACATCGTCACATCGGCGGGGTCTGGCACGATCGTCGAGGCCTCGACCAACACCGGCGCGGTCGATGTCAACCTGGACCATACGACCACGGCCGACCTGACCACGATCGACGCGCTGAACGCGGTCAACATCACGGTGCTCAACGGTTCGCAGCGGATCATCGCCGCGCGGTCGATCACCGGAGCCGTGAACATCGACGGCCCCAGCGGCGCCTTGACGATCGACGGACTGACCGCGAACGCGGACTCTCAGGTGAACGGCGGCGGCGACACGCGGCTCGTCTCGGCCCTCGTCGATGGCGACCTGACGGTGACCTCGGCCACCGGCAATCTGCGCTTCGGCGACGCGGTACCCGGCCGCGTGATCGACGTCAGCGGCGCCCTGACCCTGGAGGCGGCCACCGACATCGCCCAGCAGGGCGTGCTGAAGGCCAATTCGCTGGGCGTGACCTCGGGAACGGGCGTCGTCCTGCTCGGCGCCAACGAGGTCTCCTACCTGGACGCGGTCAGCGTCACGGCCGGCGGTTTCGCCTTCAACGACACCCTGGCCTTCGACCTCTACGGTCCGATCACCGCGATCGGCCAGACGGTGGACCTGCGTTCGGCCCACGCCATCGGCCAGGTCTCGACCGGGATCATCACCGCCCAGACCCTGACCGGGTCGTCGGTCGGCGGGGCGAACTTCGGCGCCGCCAATCAGGTGGCGCAGCTGGGCGATTTCACCAACACCGGCGGCCTGCTGAAGCTGCTCGACGGCCGCTCGCTGACCATCACCGGAACCGTGCTGAGCACGGGGACGCTGGCCCTGACCTCGCATGCCGGCATGACCTTCGCCAGCACCGGCAAGGTGACGGCCGACGGGGCGGGCGACGCGATCGTGCTGGCTTCGGACGGAACCTTCACCAATGCGCGCGGCGCCGACGCGGTGACCGCAACCAACGCCGCCGGCCGCTGGCTGATCTACACCCAGGCGGTCGGCAACGCGTCCGGCTCGACGGCGGCCAACAGCTTCAATGGCCTGGCGGGCAAGAGCTTCTACGGCTCGGCCTACGACTTCTCCAACGAGACCCTCGCCGTCGCCCCCAACGCCGGCAACCGCTTCGTCTACGCCTACCAGCCGACCCTGACGGTGACGCCGGTCAGCCAGACCGTGACCTATGACGGCAGCGTTCCGAGCACCTCGGCGACGATCACCGGCCTGGTCAACGGCGACCTGGCGTCCGACGCCTGGTCGGGCGCGGCCACGGTTTCGGGCGCGACCAGCAGGAACGTCGGGACCTACGTCCTGACCGCCGGGGCAGGGACCCTGGCCTCCGACCTCAACTACGCCTTTGCCTACGGGACCGGTTCGCTGCGCATCGATCCCAAGGTTCTGACCGGCGTCCTGACGGCCGACGACAAGATCTATGATCGAAGCACGGACGCCACGGGCGTGGTGACCCTGGTCGGGGTGATCTCGGGCGACACGGTCGGGGCCGCCGGAACCTATGCGTTCGACGACTGGAACGCCGGAACGGACAAGACGGTCACCGCCTCGGGGGTGACCCTGTCGGGCGGCGACGCCGGCAACTACAGCCTGGGCGTGGTGTCGTCCGACATGGCCGACATCTTCAAGAAGGCGATCACCGGGGCCCTCGCGGCCAACGACAAGACCTACGACCGCAGCACCGTCGCCACCGGCGTGGTCACCCTGGCCGGGGTGGTCTCGGGCGACACGGTCGGGGCCGCCGGGACCTATGCGTTCGGCGACTGGAACGCCGGAACGGGCAAGACGGTCACCGCCTCGGGCGTGACCCTGTCGGGTGGAGACGCCGGCAACTACAGCCTCGGCGCGGTGTCGTCCGACACGGCCGACATCTTCAAGAAGGCTGTGACCGGCGCCCTGACGGCGAACGACAAGACCTATGACCGCAGCACCGTCGCCACCGGCGTGGTGACCCTTGCCGGGGTGATCTCGGGGGACACGGTCGGGGCCGCTGGGACCTATGCGTTCGGCGACTGGAACGCCGGAACGGGCAAGACCGTCACCGCCTCGGGCGTGACCCTGTCGGGCGGCGACGCCGGCAACTACAGCCTGGGTACGGTGTCGTCCGACACGGCCGACATCTTCAAGAAGGCGATCGCCGGCGCCCTGACGGCGAACGACAAGACCTACGACCGCAGCACCGCCGCCACGGGCGTGGTCACCCTGGCCGGGGTGATCTCGGGCGACACGGTTGGGGCCGCCGGGACCTACGCGTTCGGCGACTGGAACGCCGGCACGGGCAAGACGGTCACCGCCTCGGCCGTCACCCTGTCGGGCGGCGACGCCGGCAACTACAGCCTGGGTACGGTGTCGTCCGACACTGCCGACATCTTCAAGAAGACCATCACCGGCGCCTTGATCGCCAGCAACAAGACCTATGACGGCGCGACGACCGCCAGCGGGACGATCGGCCTGACCGGCGTCGTGGCGGGCGACACCGTCTCGGCCGCCGGCGTCTACGCCTTCGCCGACAGGAACGCGGGCGCGGGCAAGACCGTGACGGTGTCGGGCGCGACCCTGGCCGGGCTCGACGCGGCCAACTATAGCCTGAGCGGCGTCAGCGCCGGTCTGGCCGACATCCTGCGCCGGTCGGTGACGGTGTCCGCCGACGACACGTTCAAGGTTCAGGGCCATTTCGACCCGACCCTGACCTATCGCATCACGGTGGGCGACCTCGTGGCGGGAGACGCCTTCACGGGCGGCCCGGCCCGAGACGCCGGCGAGACGGCCGGCGCCTATGCGATCACGCGCGGAACCCTGGGTTTGTCGGCCAACTACGACCTGACCTTCACCGGCGCGGTGTTCACGATCGATCCGCTGCCGCCCGCCGAGCAGAACGCCTCGACGACGCTCAAGCATCTCAACGCCTCGCCGGACTTCACTTTGGACTGGGATCCCGAGCTCAAGCTGGAGACCCAGGGGGCGGCTGCCCGGGCGAAGGCTGTCCGCCGCTGCCCGCGACGGTGGCTTTGCTACATTAGCGCCGCCGCGTGGAGTACGACCGATCCTGACGTCACTCGAAGGCAGCTTTGCCACCGAGCGGCGACTCGCGGTCTGTAGGGCGTCGCACCGCGCGAGGATTCATCATGACCCCTGAGGCCTTTTCGACCCTGGCCGCCCGTCTGGGCGCGGCCGTGCAGGTGCGGCCCGTGCTCGACACCGTCCAGTTCCGTGTGGGCGGCCGCGCGTTCGCGACCCTGGGGTGGCCGGAAGCCGGCTGGGCCGTGGTCAAACTCAGCCTGAAGGACCAGGCCGCGGCCCTGGCGATGAGCGACGCGGTGGCGATCGAGCCGAAGCGCCCGCGCGGCTCCGGCGTCACCCTGGTCTGGCTCAAGGGGATCGACGAGGACACGATGGCCTACATCCTGGCCGCCGCGTTCGGTGTGGCCTACGCCAAGGCCGCGCGCTCGCGAGCGGGCAGGGGGCGCGGCGCCGTGCTAGGCGCGGCCAAGGGAGCGGCGTGAGGTCATGAGCGCAGGCGTGAAGATCGTGGCCGTGCTGGCCGCCCGCGAGGGCAAGGGCGCGGCGCTGGAGGCGCTGTTGCTGGGCATGGCCGAGGCCTGCCGGGCCGAGCCGGGCAATCTGCGCTGGGACGTCTGGCGCGACCAGGCCGATCCGACCCGTTTCGTGCTCGACGAACTCTATGTCGACAACGCAGCGGTGGCGGCTCACCGGGCCAGCCCGCACTTCGCGGCCTATCTGGCGAGAATCGGCGACCTGGCCGAGCGCACGTCCCTGGTGCTCGATCCGGCCGACCTGGGGTAAGGCTCAGACGCGAGATACGCTCGTGTCAGGCGAAATTCCCCAGGTTCCTGTCGCCTGCCGGCAATATCGTATTTGCGTCCGTCGCCGGGATATGGTGGTGACAATTCAGGTTCGCTGGTCAGGTCCGCTGGCCAAGTCGAGCGGATCAGCGCCAGTCGGGCGCGTCCGGTAATGCGTAGGGGAGGTCGAGGCTGTCGGGGGTCCAGCAAGCGCCGTCTTTGCTGGCGCTTTATGAAGAAAAGCGCCTGAGCCTCGTACGCCTGTTCACCGCGCGGCTGCGTTCGCGCGCCGAGGCCGAAGATCTCGTCCAGGAACTCTATTTCAAGGTCACGGCCATCGAGGGCGACACCGCGTCGGCCGGCGGCGGCTCGGCCCTGCTTTACCGCATGGCCGAAAACCTGATGCTGGATCGCCTTCGCAGCGCCCAGCGCGGCCAGGCGCGCGACGAGCACTGGCGGCGCACCCAGGGCGGCGAAGGCCTGGTGGACGGCGATCAGCCCGCCGACGCGCCCTCGGCCGAGGCCGTGGTCGAGAGCCGCCAGCGGCTGGCCATCGTGCTGAACGTGCTCGAAGAGCTGTCGCCGCCGGTCGCGCGCGCCTTCCGCCTGCACAAGCTGGAGGGCCTCAGCCATTCGGAAACCGCCACGGCCATGGGCGTGAGCCGCAGTTCGGTGGAAAAGTACGTAAGCTCGGCCTTGAAAGCCGTCGCCAGGAGGCTGCATGACGAGTCGTGACGCGGCTTGCGGGTTTTTTGACGAACTTTCTGGAGGGGATCGTTCGTCGGCGACGTCTACTGTATGGGCGAGCGTCGATGGGCGCGGGGACAGGGTGGCATGAGCCTTTCGCGAAGGAACATGGATGAAGCCGTCGATTGGCTGGTTCGCCTGCAAGGCGAAACGGTCACCGCCGACGATTGGCTTGCCTTCGACGCCTGGTTGAACGCCGCGCCGGAGCACGGCGAGGCCTATGACGTCGTCGCCGCCCAGGATGAGGAACTCAAGCGGCTGTCGGCCGTCTCGCCGTCGGCCGTGGTGACCCCGCTTCGCCCGCGGCCGTCGCGCCGCGCGTGGCTGTGGAGCGGCGGCGCGGCGCTGGCCGCCGCCTTCGTCGCGGCGGCGGTGCTGGGTCCGGGCCTGCTGAATTCGCCGGCCGAGACGATCTATTCCACGGGCAAGGGCGAGCGTCGGACGATCGCGCTCGAAGACGGCTCGCACGTCGATCTCGCGCCCGGCTCGCGCATGGTCGTGCGGTTCACGCACGGCGAGCGCCACGTCGACCTGGGCGACGCCCAGGCGATCTTCGACGTCACCAAGGATCCGTCGCGCCCCTTCGTCATCGCGGCCGGCGACACGCGGGTGCGCGTGGTCGGCACCCGATTCGACGTGCGTCATCGCGACGGACGGGTCTCGGTGGGCGTCGAGCGCGGCCTGGTCGAGGTGTCGCCGGGCGACTCGAAGACCTATCGTCTGCCGCCCGGACGCGGCCTGACGCATGTCGAAGGCGCCAATGACGCCAAGCTCGCCGATCTGGCGCCGGGCGAGGCCACGGCCTGGCGGAACGGGCGATTGATCTATCGCGACAGGCCTTTGACCGAGGTTGCGGGCGATCTGAACCGCCTGTTCGACAAGCCCGTGCGCATCGTGGACGGGAAAGCCGGGGGGATGCGACTTTCCGGCGTGTTGATCGTTGATGGCCAGGATGCGATGGTCTCGCGCTTGGCTAAGCTCTTGCCGCTGGAAGTGGCGGTCGCGGATGACGCGATCGAACTCCGCGCGCGCTAGCGCCGCCAGAATTTTCTAGGCGGGCCTTTGCGGGCCAGGGGTGCGGCGGGGGCCATGCAGCGGGCAGGGGGACGAATGGCGCGGCCGCCCTGGCCGTCGCGACTCGCTCGCGTCCTGCTGGCGTCGGCTGCTGTCTCTGGCCTGGCCGCCGGTTCCGCCGCGGCCGCCGACATTACGCTCCACATCCCCGCCAAGAGCCGCAAGGACGCGTTGATCGACCTGGGCGTCCAGGCCGGGGTCAGCCTGGGCGGCGCTTCCAACTGCGGCGGCCGCGCGCCGGCCCTCGAAGGCCGCATGTCGCTGCGCAAGGCGCTCGAAAGCCTGACGGCCGGCGGCGGCTGCGATTTCCAGATCATCGACGCGGTCACGGTCAAGATCGTGGCCCGCGCCGCGCCGCTGTCCGTCGCGGCGCCGCGGGCCCCGGCGTCGACCGAAGCCTCGACCCAGGTAGACAGCGTCGTCGTCAGCGCCACCAAGCGCGGCGCGCCGTTGAACGCCGCGCCCGGCGGGGTCAGCGTCGTGCGGGGCGAGCGCCTGCGGGAGCTCGACGCCGTCGACACCACCGGCGTTTCCCTGCGCACGGCCGGCTTCCTGACCACCAACCTCGGCGCGGCCCGCAACAAGATCATGCTGCGCGGCCTGTCGGACGGCGCCTTCACCGGGCGCACCCAGCAGACGGTGGGCACCTATCTCGACGACGTCCCCCTGACCTACAACGCGCCGGACCCCGACCTGCGGCTGATCGACGTCGAGCGGGTCGAGGTGCTGCGCGGGCCGCAGGGCGCGCTCTACGGCGGCGGTTCGCTGAGCGGCATCTACCGCATCGTCACGCGCCGGCCCGAGCTGAACCATTGGTCGCTTGAGGCGCGGGCGGTCGGAGCCTCGACCGAATCCGGCTCGGCTAGCGGCAAGATCGAGGGCGTGCTCAACGTCCCCCTGGTCGCCGACCGCGCAGCCATGCGCCTGGCGCTCTTCGACGATGTGGACGGCGGCTATGTCGACGACGTGAACCTGCGCCTGTCGAACGTCGACCGGACCACCCGCAAGGGCGGACGCCTGGCGCTGGCGACCCGGCTCAGCGACAACTGGACGCTCGACCTGTCGACCGCCGCCCAGGACCTGGCCTCGAACGACACCCAGTACACGACCCCGGATCTTGGCGGCCATCGCCGCGCCAACCAGGTGCGCGAGACGCACGGCAACCGCTTCCGCGAAGCCGCCGCCATCGTGACGGGGTCGGGCCCTTGGGGGCAGTTCGAGTCGTCCACCGGCTTCGTGCGCCACCGCTACGCCAGCCGCTACGACGCCACCGCCGCAGTCGAGCAGATGAGCGACACGGCCGTGGACCTGGGTCTGTTCGACGAAGGCAGCGACGTGCGCCTGTGGGTCGAGGACATGACCTGGACCTCGCCGTCCGACCGGCGGCTGACCTGGCTGCTGGGCATCTACGGCCTGGTCGGCGAGGAGCGCAGCCGGGGCGAATTGCGGGGCAGCACCTCGCGCCAGAGCTTGCGGCTGTACTACGACGAGACCCGCGTCGATCGCCGCCGCGAAGGCGCGCTCTATGGCGAGACGACCTGGGCCATCGGCGCGGGCTGGTCGGCCAGCGCCGGGGCGCGGGCCTCCGACAGCCGCGTGCGGACCGTCTCGTCGATCATCGCGCCGTCGCCAGGGCGATCACGCGACTTCGACAAGGAAGCCAGCTTCTCGGGCGTCTCGACCAAGCTGTCGATCCAGAAGAGCCTGAGCGGGGGAGGGATGGTCTACGCCCTGACCTCCGAGGGCTACCGTTCGGGCGGGTTCAACTCCGGCGGCCTGACCCCGCCGTCGTCGAGCCTCGACCACTTCTCGCCCGATCACCTGCGCAACTACGAGATCGGCGCCAGCCTGCGCCCCCTGGCCGGCAGGCTGACCCTGCGCGCGGCGCTGTTCCACGACGTCTGGCGCGACATCCAGACCGACCAGTACCTGAGCTCGGGCCTGTCCTACACCGCCAATGTCGGCGACGCCCGCAACACCGGCCTGGAGCTGGAAGGCCTCGTGCGGTTGGGCCAGCGCTGGCAGCTGCAGGGCAACGCCCTGCTCAATCGGCCGCGGATGGTGCGGATCGCGCCCAGCTTCGCTTCGGTCAATGACGCGGCCCTGCCGGGTGTGCCCGACCTGTCGGCGGGCGCCACCCTTCGCTATGAGCGGCCCTGGGGAACGCGACGGATCGTGCTGACGACCGACGTCAACTATGTCGGCCGATCGCGCATGACCTTCGATCCGCGCTATTCGCCCGAGATGGGCGGCTACGTCACCGGCCGGCTGAGCGGCCAGCTGCGCGGCGACGACTGGAGCCTGGGCCTGGCGGTGACCAATCCGGCCAACACCTCGGGCGACACCTTCGCCTACGGCAATCCCTTCTATTTCGGCCAGGTGCGCCAGGTCACGCCGTTGCGTCCGCGCACCTGGACCATGGAACTCGCCAAGGCCTTCTGACGTTGTGTATGGTTATCGTGCGTTTTCCTTGAGGGGGCGCCTTTTCGGCGCCGTCTGACCCATGACGGATCCGCGACACGCGGGTCTATCGGGGGAACTGCCGATGACCGTACTCTCGGGCCTGGTCTGCGCTCACAACGAGGAAGCGCGCCTGGCCGACTGCCTGGCCGCCTTGTCGTTCTGCGACGAGATCGTCGTGGTGGCGGACCGCTGCTCGGACCGCACCGAAGCCATCGCCCGCCGCATGGGCGCGCGAGTGGTCTCGGGCATCTTCCCGGTGGAAGGCGTGCGCAAGACGGCCGGCGTGGCGGCCTGCCGTGGTCAATGGGTGTTCGAGCTGGACGCCGACGAGGGCGTGCCCCCCGAACTGGCCCGCGAGATCCGCACCCTGGTCAATGCCGCCGACAGCGCTGACTGGTACCAGGTTCCGGTCGACAACTACATCGGCGAGCGCCTGGTCCGTCGCGGCTGGGGCGGCTCGTTCGGCGCCTCGTCGGTGGCCCGCCTGTTCCGCAAGGGCGTCAAGACCTGGAAGAACGACCGGGTGCACCCCGGCACCGTGTTCACCGGCGAATGCGGCGGTCGCCTGCACGCCGCCATCGTCCACAAGGTCGACGACGACCTTCCCGACATGATCCAGCGCCTGAACCGCTACACCGACCTGCGCGCCCAGGACCTGGCCGACAAGGGCAAGGTCAAGGGGCTGGCCGACGACGCCTTCCGCGGCGTGCGCCGGTTCTTCAAGTGCTACGTCTCGCGCCAGGGCTACAAGGAAGGCGACTACGGCTTTGCGATCGCCGTGATGGCCGGCCTCTATCCGCTGCTGTCGAACCTGAAGGCGCGCGAACTGATGGCTTCCCGCCGCACCCTGGTGATCAGCGCCGAGCCGAACGGCGCCTCGGCGTCCGAACTGGTTCTCGGCCAGGCCGGGTGATCGGCCGGATGATCGATCGTCTGCTCATCCTGGCCATGCTCGGCCCGGAGCTGGCGCTGTGGCGCCGCGCCGGACGCCGCCCCGTGGTCTGGTGGCGCGACGACGACGCTCGCCATACCGGGCCGGCGCTGACGCTGCTGCTGGGCATGTCGGCCCGCTATTCGGCGCCCCTGACCGTGGCGGCGATCCCCGACGGCGACCTTCCGGCCCTGGTCGGCGCCTGCGGCGTGACGCCGGGCGTCGAGCTGGCCATCCACGGCTTCCGGCACGAGAACCGCGCCTCGCCGGGACGCGCTTCGGGCGAGGTGATCGACGGCGACAGCCTCGCCGATGTGCTAGCGTCGCTCGATACAGCGCTGGCCGCCTTCGCGAAAGCCGGGGTCAGGCCCTCGCTGTTCGTGCCGCCCTGGAACAACGTTCACCGCACCCTGGAGACGGCCCTGGCCGTCCGTGGCGTCGGCCTGTCGGGCTATGACGGGATGCTGGCGCCCGAGGCGCTGCCGCCGCGTATCGACGCCCACCTGGACATCATGCGCTGGAAGCCGACGGCCCGGTTCCGGGGCGCACGCCGGTTCCTGGATCGCGCCCGCCGCCTGCTGGCCGAGCGCCGTCGCAAGCGGGCCTGGAACGAGCCCATCGGGCTGCTGACCCACCATCTTGATCACGACGAGGCCGCCTGGCGCTTCCTCGCCCTGATCCTGCCGGTTCTTCAGCCGCAAGCCCGGCCCTTGCTCTCGGCCGAGGTCGCTTCGCAGGCGGCCTGAGCGGCGCGAGATCCGTCACGCAAGAGGCGGCTAGCCGAAACCTCCCACAACCGATAAGCACGCAGAGTTGCGTGAGCGTGTATGCTCTCGTGAGCGTTTCGGGGCGTCTTGGGGGCGTGAAAGTGTCGAGATACGGAGGCGTCGCGGGGGCGGCGTTGGTGATGGGGGCTGCTCTGCTGGGCGGGCCGGCCATCGGCGAGGAGCCGGCCAAGGCTCAGGTCGTCCAGGCGGACGCGAACAAGGCTGACGCCAGCAAGGCCAAGTCGGCGCAGAAGGCGGTCGACCCGACCATCGCGCCCGATCCCGCCGTCCGCCAGGGCGTGCTGCCCAACGGCCTGCGCTACCTGGTCATGCGCAACGCCGTGCCGAGCGGGGCGGTGTCGCTGCGCCTGGCCGTCGACGTCGGCAGCCTGGAAGAGAGCGACGCCGAGCGCGGCACGGCCCACTTCGTCGAGCACATGGCCTTCCGCTCCACCCGCCGCTATCCGGAAGGCGGCCCCGACCGGGTGTTCGCGCCGTGGGGCGTGGTGTTCGGCCGCGACCAGAACGCGGTCACCGACTACTTCTCGACCTCCTACATGCTCGACATGCCCAAGCCGGACGACGCCCAACTGAAGACGGGCCTGGGCTGGCTGCGCGACGTGGCCGACGGCGTGATCTTCACCACCGACGGCGTGACCCGCGAGCGCGGCGTCGTGCTGGCCGAGATGGAGACGCGCGGCGGGCCGCAGATGGACGCCCAGCAGGCGATCTCGCGCTTCCAGGCCCCGGAGTCGCGCTCGGTGCAGCGGATGCCGATCGGCACGCGCAAGACGCTGGACGCGGCCACGCCCGTCAGCCTCAAGAAATTCTACGACGCCTGGTACCGGCCCGAGCACGCCGTGGTCACGGTGGTCGGCGACCGGCCGGTCGAGGCCCTGGAGGCGCTGGTCCGCGAGACCTTCTCCGACTGGAGCGGGCGCGGGCCCAAGCCGGTCCGGGTCCCGGTGACGATCACGCCCGCCAAGCGTGACCTGGACGCCTTCGCCATCGGCCACGAAAGCCTGCCGACGGCGATCAGCGTCTGCCGCCTGCGGCCGGGCGTTCCGCCGCAGATCGACACCGTCGAGTTCCAGCGTCGCGAGATCATGTCCCAGGTCTGGCAGACGATCTTCAACCTGCGCCTGGCCCGCCGGGTCTCCGGCGGCGAGACCCACCTGCTGGGCGCCCTCGCGTTCGGGGCCCAGACCCGCGAAATGTCGGCGACCTGCATGGTCGCCATGCCCACCAACGACTCCTGGGAGGCCGCCCTGGCCGAGAGCCAGGCCGAGTTCAACCGCCTGGCCAAGACGCCGCCGACCGACATCGAGTTCGAAACCGCCGTCGAGAAGATCCGCTCGCTGGTGCGCGGCGCCAGCACCAACGCCGCTTCGCGCAAGTCGCCGGACCTGGCGTCCGGGCTGCTGAGCAAGGCCCTGGCCGGACAGGTCGCCCGCTCGCCGGCCGACTCCCTCTACGTCTTCGACCGCGCGGTCGAAGACGCCACGGTCGACGACATGCGCGCCGCCATGGCCGAGGACTGGTCGGGAACCGGGCCGCTGCTGTCGGTCACCGGCGCCAAGCCGCCGACCCGCGAGGCCCTGCTGGCCGCCTGGACCCGCAACGGCGACGCGGTCAGCGACGCGCCGCTCGTCAAGCCGGCCTCCAACGCCGTCTGGGCCTATGGCGACTTTGGTCCGGCGGGGCAGGTCGTCCGGCGCGAGACCATCGCCGATCCGGGCTTCGTGCGGCTGACCTTCGCCAATGGCCTCGTGCTGAACTTCAAGCAGACCGACGTCCAGCCCCACAAGATCGAGGTGCGCCTCAACTTCGGGGCGGGCCGCCGCGAGATCGCCGACAAGGACAACACCATCGCCGAGTTCGGCCTGGCGATGATGAGCAGCGGGGGTCTCGGCAAGCACAGCGCCGAAGACCTGGAGACGCTGTTCCCGACCGGCGGCCTGGTGAATTTCGACACCAATCTCGGGGTCACGACCTTCTCGATCGACACCTCGATCTTCGGCGACTCGCTGGGCCGGGAACTGGAGATTCTGGCCGCGTTCGTGACCGATCCGGGCTTCCGCAGCACGCTCGACGCGCGCCTGCCGACGGCGGCCGACCTGGCCTATCGTTCGATGCGCAGCATGCCGCCGTCCACGTTGTCGGACGCCATCGCCAAGCGGTTCGATCCCACCGGCGCCAGCAGCCTGCCGCCGCAATCCGAGCTCCTGGCGATCCGCTCGTCCGACTTCTCCCGCGTGCTGCGTCCGATCCTGACCACCGCGCCGCTGGAGCTGACCATCGCCGGCGACGTCGACGAGGCCACCGCCATCCGGTCCGCCGCCCGCACCTTCGGCGCCTTGCCGGCCCGCCCGGTGACCGACCGCGCGCGTCCGGACGTCCACTTCCTGAGCTATCCGGACGATCCCGTGCCGCCGATCCGCGTCGAGCACGGCGGCTCGGCCGACAAGGCCGCCGCGGCGCTGATCTGGCCGCTGTACGTGGCCTCGCCCGAGCGCCGGAAGGAGGAGTACGCCCTGAAGCTCCTGGCCTCGGTGTTCGACACCGCGCTGCGTCGGCGCATCCGCGAGGAACTGGGCAAGACCTACGCCCCGGTCGTCTCGACCGCCACGCCCGACCATGGCGACCAGGGCGTGCTGGAGGTCTCGATCGAGGCCGATCCGAAGGACCTGGCCAATCTGGCGACCGAAGCCGAGGCCGTGGCCGCGCGCCTGCGCAACGGCGAGATCACCGAGCAGATGCTGACAGACGCCCGCCAGCCGATCCTGGCCACCATCCGCGCCAATCGCGAGACCACCGCCTGGTGGGCCGGCGCCATGGCCGGTTCGGCGACCGATCCGGCCGTTCTGCAGGAGGCCCTGCTGGTCGAGCCCCTGGTCACCTCGCTGACGGTCGAGGATCTGCGCGCGGCCGCGCGAACCTGGCTCAAGCGGCCGCCGATCGTCGGCTTCGCCTATCCCGCCGCCAACGCCAAGACCGCCGAAGTCTCGACGGGAGCCGCTCGATGATCCGCCGCGCCCTTCATCCCGCCGCCCTGCTGATCGCCCTGGCCGCGACCGGCGTCGCCCATGCCGCCGCCGATCCGCGCGAGGCGTGCCTGGCGGCCGACACCTCCAAGCGCCTCGTCGACCGCGAGGTCGTGGCGGCCGACTGCACCACGGCGCTGGACGCCGGCGTCCAGGACGCGTCGGTCAAGACCCGCCTGCTGGTGGCCCGCAGCAAGGCCCGCTGGCGGCTCGACCGCGACGCCGATGCGCTGGCCGACGCCGACGCCGCGCTGAAGCTGTCGCCGGGCGATGTCGAGGCCCAGGTGGCGCGGGGCGCGGCCCTGTTCCATCTCGACCGCGACGATGAGGCCCTGGCCATTTTCGACGCCGTGCTGAAGGCCCATCCGGCGCATACCGACGCGCTGCTCTATCGCGGCCGCGTCAAGCAGTGGACCAAGCATGACGCGGCCGGCGCCCGCGCCGACTACGACGCGGCCATCGCCGCCGATCCCCGGTTCTACCGCGCCTATCTGCAGCGCGCCGACCTGCTGGAAAGCACGGACCCGGCCGCCGCCGAGCGCGACCTGAAGACGGCAATCGGCGTGACCGACGATCCATACGGCGCCCAGCTGCGCCTGGGCGAACTCTACGAAGGCCAGGAACGCTACGCCGAGGCGCGCAAGCTCTATGACGCCATGGTCAAGGCCGATCCCAAGGACGGCTACGCGCTGAGCTATCGTTCGATCCTGCGGGGATCGCGGGGCGACAAGTCCGGCGCCCTGAGCGACGCCAAGGAGGCCGTGCGGGTGGATCCCAAGGAGTCCCGCGGCTTCTACGCCCTCGGGGTCGCCTATGATCAGCTCGACCAGTTCGAGTCCGCCCGCGACGCCTATCGCGAGGCGTTGAAGATCGATCCCGACTATGCGCGGGTGCTCCGTGCCCTGGGCGAGCTGCTGCGTCGGAACAAGGCCTATGACGAGGGCCTGGTCGTGCTGAACAAGGCGCTCGAGCTGGACGCCAAGGACGCAGACGCCCGCTTCCAGCGCGCGCTGCTGCTGAACGCCAAGGGCGAGCCCGCCAAGGCGATGGCCGACTACGACGTGCTGGTCGCCGACAAGGTCGAACACGCCGCCACCTACTACAACCGCGCCCTGCTGCTGAAGGATCAGGGCAAGTGGGAGGCGGCCCTGGCCGACTACCGCAAGGCCGCCGAGCTGGACCCGAAGGACCCCGACGCCCCCAACGGCGCCGGCGAGGCCCTGGGCGAACTGAAGCGCGGCGACGAGGAGCTGGCCGCCTACGCCGCCGCCCTGCGTATCGATCCGGCCAACGTCCAGGCCTATGTCAACCTGGGCATCGCCTACAACGAACGGCAGGACTGGCCGCGGTCGCTGGACGCTTATCGCAACGCCGCCAAGCTGGCGCCAAAGCGGCCGGACCTGCAGGTCGCGATCGCCGAGCTGCTGGCGTGGCAGGGCGACGACAAGGGCGCCCGCAAGCTCTACGACAAGGCCATCGCTCTGAACCCGGACCGGGCCGCGAGCTGGGCCGCGCGGGCCGACTATCACCGTGACCAGGGACGCCCGCGCGAAGCCCTGGCGGACTATGCCCGGGCGCTGAAGCTGGCCCCGAACGACATCGACCTGCGGGTGACCCGCGCCAGCCTGCTGCGGAACCAGGACGACTTCGCCGGCGCCATGGCCGATCTCGACGCGGCCCTGGCCGTCGATCCGAAGTCGGCCTACGTGCACAACAACCGCGGCCTTGCCTATTTCGCCGCCAAGGACGACGCGGCGGCCCTGGCGGCCTATGAGGCGGCCATCGCGGCCAAGCCCGACTACGAGCCGGCCTACTACAATCGCGCCGACGTCTTCATCCGGCAGGATCGCTACGACCGCGCCATCCGCGATCTCAACGTCTCGCTGAAGCTGTCGCCGGGCGACGTCATGACCCTGACCCGCAAGGGCGCGGTCTACTGGTACCTGTCGGACTATCGCCGGGCGACCGAGGAACTGGACGCGGCCATCGCGGGCGATGCGACCTATGCCGACGCCTGGGAGTGGCGGTCCAAGGTCAAGGCCAGCCAGGGCGACACGGCCGGCGCGGCGCGCGACCTCGCGGAATCCAAGCGCCTCTCGGGAAGCTAAAAGGCCGGAGGCTGAAAAGGCCCGAAGCCAGAAAAGGGAAGGGCGCCGTCCTCGCGGACGGCCCCCTTCTGTCGTCTAAAGCCGTTTCACAGGATCAGTTCAGGTCCAGGCGGTCGGCGTTCATCACCTTGTTCCAGGCCGCCACGAAGTCCTTGACGAACTTGCCCTGCGCGTCGGCGCTGCCATAGACCTCGGCCAGGGCCCGAAGCTCGGCGTGGGAGCCGAAGATCAGGTCGACGCGGGTGGCGGTCCAGCGCGGCTGGCTGTCCTTGCGGCCGTGCCCGGCGAAGGCGTTGACCGCCGTCGGGCTCCAGGTCGTGCCCATGTCCAGCAGGTTGACGAAGAAGTCGTTCGTCAGCTGGCCCGGACGGTTGGTGAAGACCCCGGCCTTCGAGCCGCCGGCGTTGGCGCCCAGCACCCGCAGCCCGCCGACCAGCGCCGTCAGCTCCGGTCCCGAAAGGCGCAGCAGCTGCGCCCGGTCGACCAGGGCCTCTTCCGGGGCCATGAACTGCTCGCCCGACCGCCGATAGTTGCGGAAGCCGTCCGACAGCGGCTCCAGCGGCGCGAAGGAGTCGGCGTCGGTCTGCTCGGCGCTGGCGTCGCCGCGTCCCGGGGCGAACGGCACCTCGACCGGCGTGCCGGCGTCCTTGGCGGCCTTTTCGACCGCCGCAGCCCCGCCCAGCACGATCAGGTCGGCCAGCGAGATCTTCTTGCCGCCCGAGCCGTCGAACTCGTTCTTGATCCCTTCGAGCACGCCGAGAACCTTGGCCAGGACCGGCGGATCATTGACCTCCCAGTCCTTCTGCGGCGCCAGGCGGATGCGGGCGCCGTTGGCCCCGCCGCGCTTGTCCGAGCCCCGATAGGTCGAGGCCGAGGCCCAGGCCGTCGAGACCAGTTCGCCCACCGACAGGCCCGAGGCGAGGATCTTCTGCTTCAGCGCCGCGATGTCCGAAGCGTCGACCAGCGGATGGTCGGGCGCCGGGATCGGGTCCTGCCAGATCAGCGTCTCTTCCGGCACGAGCTTGCCGAGGTAGCGGGGCTTGGGGCCCATGTCGCGGTGGGTCAGCTTGAACCAGGCGCGGGCGAAGGCGTCGGCGAACTGGTCGGGGTTCTCCAGGAACCGGCGCGAGATCTTCTCGTATTCCGGGTCGAACCGCAGGGCCAGGTCCGTGGTCAGCATCCGCGGGACGTGGGTCTTGGACCCGTCGTAGGCGTCGGGGATGTCGGCCGGGGCGTCCTTGGCCCGCCATTGCTTGGCGCCGGCCGGGCTTTGGTGCAGCTCCCACTCGAACTTGAAGAGGTTCTCGAAGAAGTGGTTGCTCCACTTGGTCGGGGTCTGGGTCCAGATCACTTCCGGACCGCCGGTGATGGCGTCGGCGCCGATGCCGGTGCCGTGCTTGCTGGCCCAACCCAACCCTTGCGCCTCGATCTCGCCGCCCTCGGGCTCGACACCGACGAAGGACGGGTCGCCCGCGCCGTGGGTCTTGCCGAAGCTGTGGCCGCCGGCGATCAGGGCGACGGTCTCCTCGTCGTTCATGGCCATGCGGGCGAAGGTGTCGCGGATGTCGCGCGCCGCCGCCTTCGGGTCGGGATTGCCGTTCGGGCCTTCCGGATTGACGTAGATCAGGCCCATCTGCACCGCGCCCAGGGCCGGGTGCAGCTGCCGCTCGCCGCTGTAGCGCTCGTCGCCCAGCCAAGAGCCTTCGGGACCCCAGTAGAGCTCCTCGGGCTCCCATTGGTCGGCCCGGCCGCCGCCGAAGCCGAAGGTCTTGAAGCCCATCGACTCCAGCGCGACGTTGCCGACCAGCACGTAGAGGTCGGCCCAGGACAGCTTGGCGCCGTACTTCTGCTTGATCGGCCACAGCAGGCGCCGGGCCTTGTCCAGATTGGCGTTGTCCGGCCAGCTGTTGAGCGGCGCGAACCGCTGCTGGCCGCCGCCGGCCCCGCCGCGCCCGTCGGTGATCCGGTAGGTGCCGGCGCTGTGCCAGGCCAGGCGGATGAAGAGGCCGCCATAATGCCCGAAGTCGGCCGGCCACCAGTCCTGGCTGTCGGTCATCAGGGCGTGCAGGTCGGCGACCACCGCGTCGAGGTCCAGGCTCTTGAAGGCCTCGGCGTAGTCGAAGGCCTCGCCCAGGGGATTGGACCGCGGTGAATGCGCATTGAGGCCTTCGAGGCGAAGGCTCTGGGGCCACCAGTCACGATTGCCGTGGCCGCGGCCGTGTCCGACGGGGCATTGGCCCTTCGCGCCGGTCTCGACATTCCCATCCATCGTCGCCTTCCTCCCTGGCTTATGTCTGCTGCTTGCCCCCGGCGCGTAGTCAACGCGCATCCGCCGATAGGTAAAATTGATTGTTCCTATCATCGCGATAGACGCCGCCAACCAGACCTCAGGTCCAGTTCGCATGATTGTTGCGATTAAATCGCAAGAGCATTGAGGCGCGGATTGGATTTACGCCGCGTCCGGAGCGAAATGCTCCGCGAGGAGGCTCAGAGCCAGATGGTGTTGGGACCGTCGATCGACGGCTCCAGCGCCTCGCCTTGATAGAGCCGGGTCAGGGGCGTGGTGACGCGGTCGGTCGGGCCGGACTTGAACCGGGGGCCTCCAAAGGCGGCGATGGTTGCGTACTGCCGCTCCAGCGCGCGGCGATCCTGGACCGCGACCGGGCGCACGAAGGCCATGATCGCCTGGCGTTTCAGCCAGGCCGGCGCGCGGCCCTTCGGCGTCGTCCAGCAGCCGAAGCCCCGGAAGCGGTCCTGCGTCTCGGGCACGAAGAAGGCCGTGGCGCACAGGGTCAGGCTGTCCTTCTTCTCCCAGCGCCCCTGGAACGTCACCGGCGGATAGTAGCGGCCGACGCTGCGCTGGCGATCGCCCTCCAGCAGCCGCGACATCCAGCCCCGGTCGGGCTCGTCCTGCTCGTAGACCACCTCGACGCCGTCGGTGTGCTGGATCACCGTCTGGCGCACGGCCTGCCGCTTGCCGCTGACCCGGATCAGGCCGTCGTGGACGAAGTTGGTGTGGAACGGGTCGAGGATGTTCTCCAGCGCGTCGAGGGCGCGGGCCTTCCACGGCGGCTGGCTCCACCAGAAATGATCGTGGTCGGGGTCGCCCAGCAGCGGCGGCAGCACGAGGTCCGGTTGCTCCGGATCCGGCTCCAGCCGCACGAACACCGCCCCGTGCCGCTCGACCAGCTCGATCCGCCGCGCGCCCAGGCGCTCCGCGTTCACCGCCTCGCTGGTCCCGGGGATCTCCACGCAGCCGCCCGAACCGTCGAACCGCCAGCCGTGATAGGGGCAGCGGATCGCGCCATCGACCACCTTGCCGTCCGACAGCGGATAGTTGCGGTGCGGGCAGCGATCCTCCAGCGCCGCGGCCGCGCCTTTGGCGTCGCGGAACAGCACCAGCGGCACGCCGGCCAGCTGGCGCGCCAGGGGCTTTGCCGTCAGCTCGCGGGACAGACAGACGGGCAGCCAGGTTCGGGTCAGGCCGGCGGGGAAGGGCGTCATCCGGCGGCGATCCTTTCCAGGGTCGGGGTCAGGGCGTCGAGGGCCTTGGCCAGCAAGGCGTAGCCCGCCCGCCGCCAGGGGGGAAGATGGTCGTCGAACACCATCTGGTGCTCCAGCGCCGGCGTCGCGCCCCGGTGACGCTTGAAGGCCGCCGCGCCGGCCGAGCCGTTGACCGCCAGGCCCTGCTCGACGGCGTGCTGGACCGCCAGCGCCATGGCGATCCGGAACAGGCCTTCGGTCTCGGGCCGCGTTCGGTCGTGGCCCAGCATGGGCGTGGCCAGTTCGCCGTCGCAGGTCTGGTCGGCGGCGAAGGCGACGATCTCGCCCGACGGCGCGCGCACCAGCGACAGGCGCAGCACACCCGACGTGATGCCGGCCGCCAGCGCCGCCGCCGTGTAACGCGGATTGGCGCCGGAATACTTGGCTATGTAGACGCCGGCATAGAGCGCCAGCAGCCGCTCGATCTCCTCCGGTGTCGGCCTGGCGTCGGTCTCGACCGTGAAGCCGCCGGCCGCCGTCAGAGCCAGGTCACGCCGGACGTCGCGGCGCGGCGCCCATTGCCGCTCCGGATCGGGCAGGCGCCAGATCAGCCGGCTCAGCAGCCGCCGCCCGCCAGCCGCCTGCATCCGCGCCAGCAGGCCGGCGTGATCCACGGCGTTCAGGCTGCGCCAGACGATGGCCCGGCCGGGATAGGCCACACGCAGCGCCGTCAGCGCCTCGCCCAGTTCCGCGCCGTCCCAGCCGCCGTGCAGGCTGGTCGAGAACAGCAGGTGGTTCACATGGACGGCGTCGTCGGCTCGGGTGATCCGCAGCAGGCCCTCGGCCAGCCAGGACGCGGCCTTGGCCGCCAAGGCCTCGCCGCCCTTCAGTTCGCGATCGATCTCCTCGCGCAGCGTTCGTCCGTAGGTCACCGTCGGCGCGGTCAGCCAGCAGGCCTGCCGTCCTTCCGGGACGACCAGGGCCAGCGCCCGGTCGCGCAACTGCAGCGAAGCCAGGTGGAAGCGGGCGTTCTCCAGCGCGCCGTCGGGTCCCAGAGCGGCCAGGGCGCGGGCATAGGCGCCGACCGTCGGATCGCCCCAATCCAGCGCCGGATCGTCCACGGTCGCGACCCGCACCGCGCTCACGCCGGGTCTCCGTTCCACTCGATGTCGGCCGTCATGGCGGCGGCCAGCGTACGGCCGGTCGCCAGGGCCTTCAGGCCGAAGGCGGCGCTGTCGACCAGCGCCCCAAGCAGCGGCGCCCGGTCGCCCGGCGCGGTCAGCACGTCCCGGCCGTCGCGCCGCAGAGCGTTCCATTCGGTCAGACGTCGTTCCCGTAGCGCTGCCGGCAATCCCAGCAGCCACAGAGCCGGCGCGACGTGCAGCGGTGGCGGGGCGTCCGGCTCGACGAGCGGCCCGTCCGCCAGGAAGGCCCGGCCGAACGCCGCGCTGCGCTGGAACAGGTGCACGCCGCTCGTCGCGCGCGGATTGCACTCCAGCAGCCACGGCAGCCCCTCGGCGTCGAGGATGACGTCGCAGGCGAACTGTCCGTCGCCGACGATCCGCTCAGTCAGCCGGGCGGCCAGGTCCCGCAGCACCGCGACCGTCTTGGCCGGCGGCGCGACGAACGCGTAGCTGGCGCCGCCCCGATCGCGCCACGCCGAGCCGTAGGCGGAAAACGCCGCCAGCCGTCCGCCTCGCGCCACGGCGTAGAACGACACCTCGGTCCCGACCACGCAGGCCTGCGCCACCCACGGCCGCTCGGGTGATATCGGCAGGGCCGCGACCTGTTGCGCCATCGGCCGGATCAGGGCGTGAACGCCGAAGCGGGAATATTCCGGCTTGAACACAAGCTCGCCCGCCGGCGGTAGGCCGGCCAGATCGGCCGGGTTGGTCAAGCTCCAGGTGCGAGGAACCGGCAAGTCTTCGGCGACGCAGGCCGCCGCGAACAGCCGCTTGGAATGCAGCCTCCGCAGCGTCGAAAGCGACGGCGCGAACAGCGTCGCGGCCAGGGTAGGGCGCCGCTCGGCCAGGGCGGCCAGGTGGAACACCTCCTCGCATGTCGGGATGACCAGGGTCGGCGTCAGCGTGTCGATCAGGTCCTCGACGTCGTGGGCGAAGGCCTCGGGCCGCGTCACCGGCGAGGCGTAGGCGTGCACCGCCTCGGGCGCCTTCGACAGCCGCGCCGCCCGTGACCGGCTGCAATCGGCCATGCGCACGCGGACGCCGGCCGCCCGGAACGCGCGGGCCAGGTCCAGCGCCGCCGGGGCCCGCGCGCCGGTGATCAGGACCAGCGGCGCGCCGCTCACGCCCGCCACCGCACGCGCCGCCGCTTGGGCCGGTTCTCGACCTGGGCCGAGACTTCCGTGGTCACCGGCCAGTCCACGCCATGCGCCGCCAGCAGCGCCTCGGTCGCCGCGCGGGCCGGCGCGACGTGCGCGACCTCTTCGACCAGCACCCGAACCTCGCCCGGCGAAGCCTCGGCCCGCCACGGCGCCAGCGGCGGCAACGCGGCCTCGAGCGCCGCTTCGATCTCGCGCGGAAAGATCATCGTCTCGCCCGCCCGCCAGACGTCGCCGACCCGGCCCTCCACCGGCCGGATCGCCAGCCGCGGCGAGCCGCAGGGGCAGGGCGGGGCGGGTTCGATCAGGTCGTCCAGCCGCACCCGCACCACCGGCTGGGCCGTGCGGCGCAGGTCGGTGACGATGGGCCGAAAGCGCGTTCCGCCGGGCAGGGGATCGCGCTCGACGATCAGGTTCTCCTCGTTGAGGTGCAGGGTCCCCATGCGGCACGGCGCGCCGAGGAAGCCTTCGGTTGCCTGGTAGAGCGGCGCGGGATGGCGGCCGAAGGTCCGGGCCAGGACCTCGCCCTCGCGCTCGCCCATCGGCTCGGCCCCGTAATAGAGGCCCTCCAGCCGATCGGCCCAGCCATCGGTCTCGCCCAGCCGCGCCAGTCCGGCCAGCACGTGCGGCGGGGCCACCAGATGGGTCGGCGCGAAGGCCCGCAGGGCGGCCGCCTGGGCCTGCGGGGTCTCGTCCAGACCGATGAAGGCGAAGGCCGCCCCCGCGCCGCCGATATCCTCGTAGAGCCTGTTATTGGCCCGCAGGATCAGGGCGGCGCGGATCGGGGCCAGCAGTCGTCCCGGCGCGACCAGTTTGCCCAGCAGGGTCCCGATGTAGTGGTCGCGCTCGGCCGGGGTGGTCAGGAACACCCCGCGCGCGCCCTCGCTGCCGGTCGAGAAGCCCGCCTGGGCGCCGCCGGGCAGGGCGATCTCGCGCCCATCCTCGGCCGCCTGCGCCGCAGCCAGGATCGAGGCCGTATCCAGCCCCAGGCTGTTCCAGGCCGAGAGGTCGCCGCGCACCTGCGCCGGCTCGCGCACCGGAAAGTCTTCCACTGGACGCCCGACCAGGGACGCCAGCGCCGGCGTGCGGGCCAGGGCCGGCGCGAGACGCCGCCACAGCCGGGCCTGCCGCCGCTCCAGGGCCGCGCGGTCGCGCAACGACCGCTCGGCCAGCCGCGCGTCCAGATAGGCGGCGGCGATCCGGCCGGCGCGGGCCAGGCTCAAGGAGCCTCCGCGGTCGCCGCCGCCTCCCGGCAGTGCGACGGGGTCAGCACCACTTCGGGGGCCCGCGCGTGCAGGGCGTGCAGGTCCGCCAGGGTCGCGCGATAGCGGTCGGTGCGGCCCAGCAGGGCGGTCGTGAAGGCCGGGGGCGGGCGGTTCTCGCGGATCGCCTTCAGCGACCAGGCCGCATCGCCGACGAAGAACCACAGTCGATCGTCGCTCCCCCGCGCCGCCAGCCCCCAGTGGCCGGGGCAATGGCCGGGCAGCTCGACGGCGATCAGGCTTCCGTCGCCCAGCAGGTCGGCGCCGGTCTCGAACGGGGCGAGCTGCGCGGGCAGGGCGCAGCGCGGCCGGTCCTCGAAGAACACCGCCCGCGCCTCGACATCGCCCGGCAGCAGCCCCGCCAGCAGTCCCCGCCGCACGCCGGCGAACCGTCCCAGCCCCTGGATCTGCTCCAGTCCCGCGCGGGCGCATATGATCTTCGCGTTTGGAAAAGCCGGCAGTCCCGCCACGTGGTCGCCGTGGAAGTGCGAGACGATCACGCCCTGGATGTCGTCCGGCGTCAGGCCGAAACGCGCGATCTGGCGGGCTGCGGGCTCGTCCTCGCCCAGGGTCACGGGCGTCGCCAGCGCATAGAGCTTCTCGGGCCAGCGGCGGGTGGCGCGGAAGAAGGCCGGGTCGTAGCCGGTGTCCCATAGCAGCGGCCCCGCCGTCGGGTGCAGGATCAGGGCGGTCAGGGCCGGGAAGTCGACCGGGCACAGGCTGCCGCCGCGCAAGGCCGCGGCCTCCAGATGCACGCAGGCGCCGGCCTTCAGCAGGTGGATCTCGCAGCGCACGGCGCTCATGCCCGCGATCCTTCGGCCCAGCGCCGGGCCAGTTCAAGGGCGGCGGCGCGGGCGTCGTGGCGGGGCGTCCAGCCGAGGTCTCGCCGGGCGGCGGTCAGGTCGAAGGTCTGGGAGAAGGCCAGGGTCGCCGCGCCGTAGCGGGTGATCGGCGGCTCGGGCCGGCCGGGCAGCAGGGCCGCGACGCCCTCGGCCAAGGCGGCTCCGGCGAAGAGCAGCGGCCAGGGCGCGGACACCAGCCTCAGCGATCGCCCGGTCGTCGCGGCGAGCTCCAGCGCGAAGTCCCGCACGCTGATCGCCGTCCCGCCCGAGACGTTGAACGCCCGGCCGCCGACAGCGTCGCGCCGCTGGTCGGCCAGCACCAGCGCCTGGGCCGCGTCGCGCACGTCGGTCAGCTCGACCAGCGCCCGCCCGCCGCGCGGCAGCGGTGCGCGTCCCCGGGCGACCAGCGCCAGCAGGCGCGGCAGCAGCACCTTGTCGTCGGGACCGACCAGGGCGCGCGGCCGCACCGACACCGTGAAGAAGTCCGACCCGTTGGCCGCCAGCACCAGCCGCTCGGCCGCCAGCTTGGTGCGGGCGTAGGCGTTCATCGGCCGCGCGGCTGGCGCGTCGGCCTCGGTCAGGTTCAGCCGGTCGCGCGGTTCGGTGTAGATTGAGGGCGAGGAGACGAAGACCAGCCCCTCGCAGCCGGCGGCGCGGGCCGCGGCCAGCAGGTCGCGGGTCATGCCCACATTGGCCCGGTCGAAGGCCTCGTCCGGTCCCCAGGGGCTGGACAGGGCCGCCGCGTGGAACACCACGTCGATGTCCCGGCAAAGCTCGGCGGCCCGGCCCGGATCGGCGACCAGGTCGGCCTCCACCGTCTCGACGCCCATGGCCCGCAGCCGTCGCGCGGCCACGGCGTCGCGCCCCGTCGCGCGCACGGCGTAGCCTTGCGCCAGCAGGGCGGCGGTCAGGGCCAGGCCCAGCCCGCCCGTGGCGCCGGTGACGAGCGCCTGGCGCATCAGACCCGCAGGACCATCGCGCCGATGCTGATGCCGGCGGCCGTGCCGACCAGCAGCACGCTCGAGCCCGGCGTCAGCCGCCCGTCGCGCCAGGCGCTGTGCAGCGCCGTTGGAATGGAGGCGGCGATCTGGTTGCCGTGCTCGCCGAACACATCGACCACCCGGGCCGGATCCCCGCCGACCAGCTTGCGCAGGTGATCCAGGCCCGGCCGGCTGGCCTGGTGCGGCACGATCAGGTCGACGCCTTCGCGGTCGAGGCCGGCGTCCTCCAGCACCTTGTCGACCACCGGCGGCAGGCGCTTGGCGGCGGCCTTGAAGATGCCGAACGGGTCCATGTGGAACTTGGCGGCGTCCTCGAAGGCCTCCAGCCCGTCCTCCAGCCGCACGCGCGAGCCGCCGGCCTTCAGGGTGGCCAGGTCCCGGCCCTCGCCATAGCTCTCGAACCGGCGGGCCAGCAGGGCGGGACCGTCCGGGTCCTCGCCCGCCTCCAGGCAGGCCGCCGCCGCGCCGTCGCCGAAGATCGCGCTGGCCGTCGGCTGGCGCCAGTCCAGCCCCGCCGAGGCGATGTCGCTGGAGACCACCAGGGCCCGCCGCCAGCGCCTGGTGGCGAAGCCCATGGCCGCCACGTCCAGCGCCGCCAGGAACGACAGGCAGCTCTGGTTGACGTCGAAGGCGCTGATGCCCGAGCGGCCCAGGCCCAGGGCCTGCTGCACCAGGATCGATGTGCCAGGGATCGGCTGCTCCATCACCCCGCCGGCCCCGATCAGCACGTCGAACTCGCCATCGGCCCAGCCGGCCGCGGCCAGGGCGTCGCGCGCCGCCGCGGCCCCCATCATCGAGGCGGTCTCGTCGGGCGAGGCGAAGCGGCGCGAGGTCAGGCCGAACTGCGATTGGGTGAAGCCGGCCTCACGCCCGTAGCGGGCGTCCAGCTCGTCGGAGGCCAGGGCCTGTCGGGGTTCGTAGACGCCCAGGCCGCACAGCCGCAGCGGCGTGAAACCAGACATTACGCGACCCTTCCAAAGCGCTACAACAATCAACGCTTAGTCGCATGCACTCGCGTCCGCAACGCGGCGCAATGCTGGCGCGCAAACAAAAAGGCCTCGCTTTCGCGAGGCCTTTCCGTAATTCCGAAGTCGGAAGAAGCGCTTAGCCGCGCTTTTCGACGTCGATGTAGTCGCGCTGGGTCGAGCCCGTATAGAGCTGACGCGGACGACCGATCTTGCGGGTCGGATCCTCGAACATTTCCTTCCACTGGCTGATCCAGCCGACGGTGCGGGCCAGGGCGAACAGCACGGTGAACATGTTGGTCGGGAAGCCCATCGCTCGCAGGGTGATGCCCGAGTAGAAGTCGATGTTCGGGTACAGCTTGCGCTCGATGAAGAACGGATCGCTGAGCGCGATCTTTTCCAGCTCCATGGCCACTTCGAGCAGCGGGTCGTTGATGCCCAGCTGGCCGAGGACCTCGTGGCAGGTCTTCTGCATGACCTTCGCGCGCGGGTCGAAGTTCTTGTACACGCGGTGGCCGAAGCCCATCAGCTTGTGCTTGCGCGCCTTCACGCCCTCGATGAACTCGGGGATCTTGTCGACCGTGCCGATCTGCTCGAGCATCTCCAGGGCTTCCTGGTTGGCGCCGCCGTGCGACGGGCCCCACAGGCAGGCGATGCCGGCGGCGATGCAGGCGAACGGGTGAGCGCCCGACGAACCGGCCAGACGGACGGTCGAGGTCGAGGCGTTCTGCTCGTGGTCGGCGTGCAGGATGAAGATGCGGTCCATGGCGCGGGTCAGGACCGGGTTCGGCTTCCAGTCCTCGGCCGGGACCGAGAAGCACATGCGCAGGAAGTTTTCCGAGTACGACAGGTCGTTGCGCGGCGACACGAACGGCTGGCCGATCGTGTACTTGTAGGCGCGGGCGGCGATCGTCGGCATCTTGGCGATCAGGCGATGAGCGCTGATCTCACGCTCGCGGGCGTCGTCGACGTTCATGCTGTCGGCGTAGAAGGCCGACAGGGCGCCCACGGCGCCGGTCATGACGGCCATCGGGTGGGCGTCGCGACGGAAGCCTTCGAAGAACCGGTCGAACTGCGCGTGCAGCATCGTGTGGTAGGTGATGTTGTTCTCGAACTTGGCCAGTTCGGCGGCCGTCGGCAGTTCGCCGTTCAGCAGCAGGTGGCAGACTTCGAGGAACGACGACTTCTCGGCCAGCTGGTCGATCGGATAGCCGCGGTGCAGCAAAACGCCGGCGTCGCCGTCGATATAGGTGATCTTGCTCTCGCACGACGCGGTCGAGGTGAAGCCCGGATCGAAGGTGAAGTGGTCGCTTTCGCCATAGACCTTGCGGATGTCCAGAACGTCCGGACCCGTGCTGCCCTTGAGGATCGGCAGGTCGTAGCTCTTATCGCCGATCGTCAGCGTGGCTTTGTCGGTCATGCGAGAGACCCTTTCAATAATGGAACGATCAGTCCAGTTTTGTATTTCGCGGCTGCGTTATAGCGCCTCATGCGCGCGACGCCAGCGCGTCGTCAAGACGCCCCAGCGACTCGTCACGACCAAGGGCGGTCATGATCTTGTTCAGGTCGGGCGCCTGGGCCCCGCCGGTGAGGATTCCGCGCAGCGGCGGGCCGAACTTGCCGAAGCCGACAGCCTCCGATTCCGCGAACGATTTCAACAGCGTCTCCAGCTCCGAAACGCCCCAGGCCGGGGCGGCGGCCAACTGGTCACGAAGTCGTGCGAGGCGCGCGACCGTTTCCTCGGAAAGCTGCTTGGCGGTTTTTTCTTCGAGGACCAGCGGGCGCACCTTGAGCGCGAACGCCACGTGTTCACCCAACTCCAGGATGGTCTTGGCGCCTTCCTTGACCTGCGGAACGGCGCCGGCGATGCGGGCTTCGGCGTCGGCCGGCAGGTCGGTCCCGGCGGCGGTCAGGGCCTTCAGCGTCAGGGCGGTCAGGCGGGCGTCGTCGGCCTGGCGCAGGTGCTGGCCGTTGATGAAGTTCAGCTTGGCCCAGTCCAGGCGGGCAGGGGCCTTGACCACGTCCTTGATGTCGAACCAGCTGATCGCCTGTTCGTCGTTGAACACCTCGTCGTCGCCGTGGCCCCAGCCCAGGCGCGCCAGGTAGTTGCGCATGCCCTCGGGGATGTAGCCCATGTCGGCGAACTCGCCGACGGCTTGCGCGCCATGGCGCTTGCTGAGCTTGGCGCCGTCGGGGCCGTGAATCAGCGGGATGTGGCCGAAGGCCGGCACGGTCCAGCCATTGGCCTGGTAGATCAGGGTCTGGCGGGCGGCGTTGTTCAGGTGGTCGTCGCCGCGGATCACGTGGGTGACGCCCATGTCGTGGTCGTCGACCACCACGGCCAGGTTGTAGGTCGGGGCGCCGTCAGCGCGCAGCAGGACCAGGTCGTCCAGGTCGGCGTTGTTGAAGGTCACCGGACCCTTGACCTGATCGTCGACCAGGGTCGTGCCCTCGGTCGGTCCCTTGAAACGGATGACGTGCGGCAGGGTGGGATCGTTGGGCGGCGGGGCGTCGCGCCAGGGCGAGCGCAGGGCCGGCCCGCCGGCTCGGGCCAGTTCGCGCGCGGCGGCCAGCTCCTCGACGGTCATCCAGCAGCGATAGGCGCGGCCGGCCGCCAGCATCTCCTCGACGACGGCCCGATGGCGGTCGGCGCGGCTGTACTGGAAGACGACTTCCTCGTCGGACTTCATGCCCAGCCAGTCGAGGCCTTCGAAGATCGCGGCCACGGCCGCTTCGGTCGAACGCTCGCGGTCGGTGTCCTCGACGCGAATAAGGAACTTCCCACCCGTATGGCGTGCATATAACCAGTTGAACAGCGCCGTTCGGGCGCCGCCGATATGCAGGAAGCCGGTCGGCGACGGGGCGAAGCGGGTGACGACGCCGCTGGGGGCGGGGGAGGAACTGGACATAGGCTTCGAAGCTGACGGTCTGGAGGCCGCGGGGGCGGCGGGAGGCTCGGCGGCTGCGCGCGACGCAGGCGCCGGCCGCTGGGCGGCGCGTCTTAGCACGGCCGTTCGAAGGTGTCCTAGTCCCGCAGCGCTCGCTTCACAGGCGATCGATGAGGCAAGGCTCAACGCGGGCCGCTGGATGCTGTGGGCGCCGGTCGCCTTCGGCCTGGGCGCGGCCGGCTATCTGGAGCTGAAGGTCGAGCCTTCGTGGTCGCTGCTGGCCCTGGTCGCGCTCGCCTTGGCCGTGCTCGCCATCTGGAGCCGGGGTTGGCCACGCTGGAGCGGCCTGGCGATTCCCTTGACCCTGGCCGCCTTCGCCGCCAGCGGAGCCTTGGCCGGAAAGGTCCGCTGCGACCGGGTCGCCGCGCCGGTCATGCCGGTCGAGCGGAGCGTGCGGGTCATCGACGGCTTCGTCGTCGATGTGGTCTCGCCCGGCGCCGCCGGACCGCGCCTGCTGGTCGCGCCGGTGTCGATCTCACGGCTGTCGCCAGAAGCGACGCCCACCCGAATCCGGGTCAGCCTGGCCGAAGGCGAGGTCGCGCCGCCGCCCGGTTCTGCCCTGCGCCTGAAGGCCATGCTGTCGGCCCCGCCGCCGCCGGCCGCGCCCGGTGCCTACGACTTCGCCCGCGACGCCTGGTTCAACGGCGTGGGCGGCGTCGGCTTCGTGGTCGGCCAGATCGAGGAGACCGCGCTCGACCCGCCGCCCTGGCGGCTGCGCCTCTCCATGGCGGTCAACGCCGTGCGCTGGGATCTCGCCTCCCGCATCGTCGAGCGGCTGGGACCGGAGAGCGGCGGCATCGCCGCGGCCATGGTCACTGGCCACGAGGCCTGGGTGACGCCGGAGCAGACCGAGGCCATGCGCGCCTCGGGCCTGGCCCACATCCTCTCCATATCCGGCCTGCACATGGCCATCGTCGGCGGCTTCGTGTTCGCGGCCGTCCGTCTGCTGATCGCCGCCTGGCCGTGGGTCGCCCTGCGGGTCTCGGGCAAGAAGATCGCCGCCGTCGCCGGTCTCGCGGCCGTCGGCGCCTACCTGATCATCTCCGGCGCGCCGCCGCCGGCCCTGCGCGCGGCGATCACGGCCGCCGTGGCCTTCCTGGCGATCCTGGCCGACCGCCAGGCTGTCAGCCTGCACGGCCTGGCCCTGGCGGCCCTGATCATCCTGGTCGCCCAGCCCGAGTCGGCCGGGGCGCCCGGCTTCCAGATGTCGTTCGCCGCCACCGCCGCCCTGGTCGCCTTGGCCGAGGCCTGGCCGCGCCAGCCGCGCGAGATCTCCGTGCCCTGGCCGATCCGCTTCACCCAGGCCGCCATGGGCTGGCTCGCCATCAGCGTCGGCGCCAGCTTCGTGGCCGGCATGGCCACCGGTCCGTTCGCCATGCAGCACTTCAACCGCGTCGCCGTCTGGGGGCTGCCGGCCAACCTGGCGGTCTCGCCGCTGTCGTCCTTGGTGATCATGCCGTTCCTGGCGGTCGGCGCCGTGCTGGAGCCGCTGGGTCTGGGCGCGCCGTTCCTGGCCGTGGCCGGCTGGGGCGTCGACGCCATGACCGCCATCGCCCGCTGGTTCGCCGGCGCCCACGGCGCCCAGCAGGTTGTCGCCAGCGGCCCGCCCTTCACCCTGGCCCTGTCGTTCCTCGGCATCATGCTGCTGTGCCTGTGGAAGGGCCGGCTGCGCTGGCTGGGCGTCCCGCTGGCCCTGGCCGTGGCCCTCTGGCCGCGCCCTGCGCCGCCCGACCTGTGGATTTCGGCCGACGGCGCCACGGCCGCCGCGCGCCGGGGCGGGGAGGCGGTGCTGCTGCGCCCGGACGCCCGCCGCTTCGGCGCCGATCTCTGGGCCCGCCGCCGGGGTCTGACGCCCATCGCCGGCAAGGACTTCGCCTGCGACCGCGTCTCCTGCGCGCCGCTGCCGTCCGCCCCTGTCGCCGTCAGCCTGTCCTGGACCCGCCGCGCGCCCGACTTCGCGGGTTTGCAGCGCCTCTGCGCCGGCGCCCAGGTGGTGGTGGTGCGCGGATCCCGTCCCGCCGTCCTGCCGGCGGCCTGTCACGACGCCGTCGTGCTGGCGGGCGAGGATTTCGCGGTTGGCGGTTCGGCCGAGCTCTGGCGCCGCCGCGACGGCTGGTGGATCGTCTGGGCCCAGCCCCTGCGCGGCGCGCGACCCTGGGTGGCGACTGCTGACAGGAATGCGCAAGAACCGGGCGGATAGTCGCGGCCGGCGGCCGTAAGGACTCGCGCCCCGTACTGAAGGAAGACCCGATGACCGACGCCACTGAGCTCGCCGCCAAGTTCGCTGGAAGGCGAGCCGCCTTCCGCGCCCTGCACGCCGACGGCTTCTTCGCCCTGCCCAATCCGTGGGACGCCGGCGGCGCGGTCCGGCTCCAGAAGCTGGGCTTCAAGGCCCTGGCCTCGACCAGCGCCGGCATGGCCTGGTCCTGGGGCCGGGCCGACGGCGAGGTCACGGTCGACGAGGTGCTTGAGCATCTGCGCGGGCTGGTCGCCGCCACCGACCTGCCCGTCAACGCCGACTTCGAGGCGGGGTTCGCCGACACGCCCGAAGGCGTCGCCGCCAATGTCGCTCGCGCGGTCGAAACCGGCGTCGCCGGCCTGTCGATCGAGGATCGCACCGGCAAGGACCTCTACGACCTGCCCGACGCCGTCGCCCGCATCGCCGCCGCCCGCGCCGCCATCGACGCCTCGGGCCAGGACGTGATCCTGGTCGGCCGGACCGAGGGCTTCCTGATCGGCCGCGACGACCTCGCCCCGACCATCGAGCGCCTGGTCGCCTATGCCGAGGCCGGCGCCGACTGCCTCTATGCGCCGGGCGTGAAGAAGTACGACGACATCGCCGCCATCGTCGCGGCCGTGGCGCCCAAGCCGGTCAACGTGCTGCTGTGGGGACCGGACATGAAGCTCGCCGACCTGCCGGGCCTGGGCGTGCGCCGCGCCAGCACCGGCGCGGCCCTGGCCGCGGCGGCCTGGGCCGGCTTCGACGCGGCGGCGAAAGCGCTGGCGGTCTAGAGGTCCAGCGACCAGGTCTGGTCGATCAGGTCGTGGCCGAACTGGCGGCCGGGCGCCTCGTGGGTCAGCTGGAAACCGGCCTGCTCGTAGAGCCGGCGCGCGGCGGTCAGGACGCTGACGGTCCAGAGGTCGAGCCGCTGGTAGCCCAGCGCCCGGGCGCGTTCGACGCAGGTCTCGACCAGCCGCCGGCCCACGCCCAGGCCTCTGGCCTGCGCCTCCACATAGAGCAGCCGCAGCTTGGCCACGCCGGGCGCATCGCCGCGCACCAGGAAGATCGAGCCGACCATCCGGCCGCCGGCCTGCGCGATCCAGGCGTCGTCCCGGGCGGGATCGAAGTTGTGGTGGAAGTCGGCCAGGATGCCGGCCACCAGGGCCTCGTAGTCGCCGTCCCAGCCGTATTCGCTGGCGTAGAGCACCGCCTGGCGCGAGGCGACCAGGCCCAGGTCGCCGGGGCGCAAGGCGCGCAGCACGACCTCGGGCGCGCCGTCCTCGAACACCTCGTTGATCGCGCCGGCCGCCTCGAGCAGGCGCGCCCGCTGCAGCGGATGCAGTCCCTCGATCAGGGCGCCGACGCTGGCGCGGGTGTTGGCTTCGAGAGCGGCGAAGGTCGCGCGGCCCTCATTGGTCAGGCTCAGCAGCTGGTGGCGGCCGTGGGCCGGGTTCTCGCGCGCCGTGACCAGGCCCCGTTCGGAGAAGCGCTTGATCGTGCGGCTGACCTGGGCCGGATCCAGCCGCAGGGCGCGGGCGATGTCGGCGGCCATCGCGTCGGTCCGGTTGGCCAGCTCGTAGAGAACCCGCGCCTCGCTCAGGGTGAACGGGCTGCCGTCATAGCTGGCGTCCAGCAGGCCCAGGCGGCTTGTGTAGACGCGGTTGAAGGCGCGCAGGGTGGCGACGTCGGTGTCGTGGCGATCGGTCATGCGGCCTCCAATGTTGATTGTGTCAATATTGGATATTTATTGACTGAGTCAACACTGGCCGATTGGGCGGCCATCGCCGCGCCCCCGAAACGGAAAAGGGCGCGACCTCGCGATCGCGCCCTCGAACCGTCGTGCCGGCCTAACCGTCAGTGATAGCGGCGGATCAGTCCCACCAGCTTGCCCTGCACCTCGACCTGGTCGGGGCCGAAGATGCGGGTCTCGTACTTGGGGTTGGCCGCTTCGAGGGCGATCGAGCCGCCCTTCTTGCGCAGGCGCTTCAGCGTGGCTTCCTCGCCGACCAGGGCGACGACGATCTCGCCGCTGTTGGCCGTGTCGCCCTTCCGGATGATCACATAGTCGCCGTCCAGGATGCCGGCCTCGATCATCGAGTCGCCCTGCACCTCGAGAACGTAGTGCTCGCCGCCGCCCAGCATGCTCTCGGGCACCGGCAGGCGGTCGCGCTCGTGCTGGATGGCGTCGATCGGCGTACCGGCGGCGATGCGGCCCAGGATCGGCAGCTCGCGGCTGTCATTGGCGATCGGCAGGGTCGGGGCGGGCGCCGAAGGGGCGGGGCCGCCGCCTTCCAGCACCTGCGGCCGGAACGCCCCGCGCCCCTTGGGCGGGGCGGCCGTCGTGGCCTGCTGCGGCAGCTTCACCACCTCCAGCGCCCGGGCCCGGTGGGCCAGGCGGCGGATGAAGCCGCGCTCTTCCAGGGCGGTGATCAGCCGGTGGATGCCCGACTTCGACGCCAGGTCCAGGGCCTCCTTCATCTCGTCGAAGGAGGGGGAGACGCCGGTCTCCTTGATCCGTTCGTGGATGAACATCAGCAGCTCGTGCTGCTTGCGGGTGAGCATGACGGCCTCGCAAGTCGTCGCGGAACAAACCGCAAACCTTGCGAATGTTCTCTAGGTGTTCTTGGTTAAGGTCAAGTGAATTACGGCGACCGGCGTTCTGCCAGTTCGTTCGCGCCGTTCATGTCAGGACGCGGGGCCTAAATGACTGATTTTACGTCGGATAAGTCCGCCGTTCTCAGTCGGCTGCACGCTGCCGTGAAAACAGACCGGGCCGCGATTTTCCGTAGACGGTGCGATCGCGCCGCGCCGGAAGCTCCGAGAATATCGCCGCCGAGACCGCGATTCCCGGACCCCAACCGCCGATTCACAGCCGCTGGAACGACCGATTCCATCGCGGGCCGGCGCCGCTTTCCCACGAGAACACCACCATCTCGGCGCGACCGACCAGGTTCTCGAACGGCACGAAGCCCATGCCGATCTGCGCCGGCAGATTGGCGTCCACCGCCGGGTTCCAGGCGCAGCGGGCCTGGCCGGCCGGGATCGGGCCCGGGTCGAAGCGGCTGTCGAGCGAGTTGTCGCGATTGTCGCCCATCATGAAGTAGCAGCCCTCGGGCACGCGATAGACGGCGGTGTTGCCGGCCGCCGTGCGCGGGCCGTAGCTGTTGGCCAGATGCGTCTTGCCGCCCGGCAGGGTCTCGACGAAGCGCTCGGCGGGCAGCTCCCCGAACGGGGTGTCCTCCATCCGCGTCCCCAGGGGCTGTTGAACCACTGGCGCGCCGTTGATGCGCAGCACCCCGTCCACCACCTGCAGCTCGTCGCCCGGCAGGCCGATCAGGCGCTTGATGACGTCGGTGCGGCCATCGCCCGGCTTCTTGAACACCACCACGTCGCCGCGCCGGGGCTCGCGCCCCATCAGCCGACCATGGCCGATCTGCGGGCTGAACGGCGCCGAATGGCGGCTCCAGCCATAGGCGAACTTGTTGACCAGGATGCGGTCGCCGACCAGCAGGGTCGGCTCCATCGAGCCCGACGGGATCACGAACGGCTGGCACAGCACCGTGCGCGGCACGAGCACGATGGCCGCCGTCAGCGCCAGGGTCCTGGCCCAGTCGATCAGATGCGCGCCCAGTTTCGCGCGAAGCGACGTCTTGTCGGCGGTCATGCGAAAAGCCCCTCGATGTCGAACACCGAGGGGCATTGAGAAGCGCGAGCTTGGCCGAAACGTGGCCGAGCGCCGTTATGGGAAGTCTAGCCGATCAGCTCGCGGGTCGCGGCCGTGACGTCGGCCTGGCGCATCAGGCTTTCGCCGACCAGCATGGCGGTGGCCCCGCAGGCCTCCATCCGCACCACGTCGGCATGGGTGAAGAGGCCGCTCTCGGTGACCAGCAGCGAGCCGGCCGGGGCCAGCTTGGCCAGGCGCTCGGTGACGGCCAGGTCAACGACGAAGCTCTTGAGGTCGCGGTTGTTGACGCCGAACAGCGTCGCGCCCAACTGGCCAGCGCGCTCGGTCTCGGCCTCGTCGTGCACCTCGACCAGGGCGTCCATGCCCAGGCGCGCGGCCTCGGCCATCAGTTCGGCGGCCAGCGCATCGTCGATCATCGCCAGGATCACCAGGATGGCGTCGGCGCCCAGGGCGCGGCTCTCGGCCACCTGCCACGGGTCGACCAGGAAATCCTTGCGGATGCAGGGCAGGGCGGTCGCCGCCCGGGCGGCCACCAGGTATTCGTCGGCGCCCTGGAAGCTTGGGCCGTCGGTCAGCACGGAAAGGCAGGCCGCGCCGCCGTCCTCGTAGGCTTTCGCCAGCACGGGCGGATCGAAGTCGGCGCGGATCAGGCCCTTGGACGGCGAGGCCTTCTTGATCTCGGCGATCAAGGAGAGCTTGCCCGGCGCGTGCTTGGCCTCCAGCGCCGCCTTGAAGCCGCGCGGCGCCGAAGCGGTCTTGGCGGCGGCCTCGACCTCGGCCTGCGAGCGCACGGCCTTCCGGCCGGCGACGTCCTCGCGCTTGTAGTCGGCGATCTTGGCGAGAATGTCGGTCATGCTGGCTGTACTTCGGAATTGGTGGCGGCCACGAGGCCGGCGAGGGCGACCTTGGCGCGGCCGTCGTCGAGCACGGCCCCAGCCAGCTCCACGCCTTCGCGCAGGGTCTCGACCTTGTCGGCCACCAGGAAGGCGGCGGCGGCGTTGAGCAGCACGATGTCGCGATAGGCGCCGGTCTCGCCGTCGAGCAGGCGGGTCAGGGCCGCGGCGTTGAAGGCCGGATCGCCGCCGGTGATCTCGGCCAGCGAGGCGCGCTGCAGGCCCACGGCCTCGGGCGTGATGGTGAAGAGGCGGATCGCCCCCTCGCGCCATTCGGCCACCTCGGTCTCGCCGGTGATGGTCAGCTCATCCATGCCGCCGCCATGCACCGACCAGGCGCGCTCGGCGCCCAGGGCTCCCAGGGCGCGGGCGATCGGCTCGACGAAGCGCGGGGCTGAAACCCCCACCACCTGCCGCTTGGCGCCGGCCGGATTGGTCAGCGGACCCAAGAGGTTGAAAATCGTGCGGAAGCCCAGCTGCTGGCGGATCGGCGCCACGTGCTTCATCGCCCCGTGGTGCGACTGGGCGAACAGGAAGCAGATGCCGGCGCTGTCGAGCGCGGCGCGCTGTTGGGCCAGGGTCGCGTCGATATTGACGCCCAGGGCCGCCAGCACGTCGGCGGTGCCCGACTTGCTCGTCACCGCGCGGTTGCCGTGCTTGGCGACCTTGAGGCCCCCGCCGGCGGCGACGAAGCCCACGGCGGTGGAGATGTTCAGGGTGTGCAGGCCGTCGCCCCCGGTGCCGCAGACATCGACCACGTCATAGGGGTGTTCCAGGTGCACGGCGGCGCGGCGCATGGCGCGGGCGCAGGCGGCGATCTCGCCCACGGTCTCGCCGCGCAGGCGCATGGCGGTCACCGCCGCGGCCACCTGGGCCGGGGTCGGCTCGCCGCGCAGGCAGGCGCTGAAGAAGACCTCGGCGTCGTCTTCCGAAAGGGTCTGGCCGTCGGCCAGCTTGGCCAGCAGGGGCTTGAAGGCGTCGGACATCTGTTTGGCCCCGTCCTAGACCCAGATCTGGGCGTCGCGGCGCACGCCGGCCAGGTCGAGGAAGTTGGCCAGCAACTGGTGGCCGCCCTCGGTGGCGATGGATTCGGGGTGGAACTGCACGCCGTGCACCGGGCGGGTGCGGTGCTGCACGCCCATGATCTCGCCGTCGGCGGTCCAGGCGGTGACCTCCAGCTCGGCCGGCAGGTCTTCGCGGCGCACGGCCAGGCTGTGATAGCGGGTGGCGGTGAACGGGTCGGGCAGGTCCTTGAAGATGCCCTTGTTGGCGTGGCGGATCGGGCTGGTCTTGCCGTGCATGACCTCCTTGGCCCGCACCACTTCGCCGCCGTACGCCTGGCCGATGGCCTGGTGGCCCAGGCAGACGCCCAGGATCGCCAGGTCGTCGGGCGCGCCGCGCAGCAGCGGCAGGCAGATGCCGGCCTGGTCGGGCGCCTTGGGCCCCGGCGACAGCAGAACCGCCTGCGGCTTCAGGCCCAGGGCCTCCTGCACCGTCAGGTCGTCGTTGCGATGGACGACGGTCTCGGCCCCCAGCTCGTTCAGGTAATGCACGAGGTTGTAGGTGAAGCTGTCGTAGTTATCGATGACCAGGATCATGACGCCGCCTTTCAGGCCTCGCTTCTAGTCCGGGCAGGGGCGGCGCGTCATCCCTTTACGGAGAGAGTTTTTCTCTTTCGGGGCCCAGCGGCGAACAGCCGCGCCGCCGGGCCGTTGCCACCGGGGCGCGATCGGGCATGATTTCCCGCATGTCCGTCGCTGATTCCGCCCTCGACACCGCCGCCCTGTCCTACGCCCGCGCCCTGCTGCGCGCGCCGCGCCGGCGTCAGCGGATCATGCCCGTGCTGATGGCCGCCGCCTTCGCGGCCAGCGCCGCCGTCAGCTTCGCGGCCGTGATGGTCCTGGCCCCGCCGGCCGTCACCCAGCATCTGCCCAAGGAGCGCCTGGGCGACTAAAGGCCTCGGCTGCTCAAAATGGGTTCCCAAGGTTGTGAATCCGGCTTGATCTACCGAAGCGATGCGCCCAGCCTCCCGCATCTTTGGGATGCACGGGGGTGCACATGCGACAACTCGGACTCTTGGGCGGAGCGGCGCTGGCCCTCGCCCTGCCGGCCGGAACGGCCTTGGCCCGCCAGGCGGCGCCGGTCTCCGATCCGCCGATCCTCACCATGGTCGCGCCGGGCGAAGCCCCGCCCGAGTCGCCGCTGAAGCAGTTCGGCGCCGTGCCGGCCCCGCCTCCCAAGGGCGACGAGGTCGAGGCCAATCTCGACATCGTTCTGCTGAAGGCCAAGATCTGGAATCCCAACAGCGGCAAACAGATCGGCAAGGACAAGTACGAGGGCGCCTTCGACGACGTCGAGTTGCGGGCCTATCAGGACCGCCTGCATCCGTCGCAGCCTGGCCGGCCCTACGTCGCGCCGGCCCTGGTGTCGCGTCCGGGCCAGACGGTGCGGGTCAAGATCCGCAACCTGCTGCCGGCCGAGGCCAACTGTCCCGGCCACCCCGAGGACATCAATGAGCCGCACTGCTTCAACACCACCAACCTGCACAGCCACGGCCTGTGGGTCAGCCCGGCGGGGATCAGCGACAACGTCCTGCGCCAGCTGCCGCCCAATCCCACCTTCACCTATGAGTACGAGTACAACATCCCCGGCGACCACCCGGCGGGGACCTTCTGGTACCACCCGCACGTCCACGGCTCGACGGCGATCCAGGTCTCCAGCGGCCTGGTCGGCGCGCTGGTGATCAAGGGCGACCGGCTGCCGCGCGTGGTCGAGGCCGGCGGCGACCTGCCGGCCCGCAAGGTGGTTCCGGGCGACATCGACGTGCTGCTGGCCAAGTCGCCCGACCACGTCTTCGTGCTGCAGCAGATCCAGTACGCCTGCCGTGACGCCGAGGGCAAACCCAAGGCCCGCATCGTCGCGCCCACGCGCAAGAACTGGTACTGCGACGCTGGCGAGACCGGCGTGCTCGACAGCTACGACATCATCGGCGGCGGCAACTGGTCCAACTCCGGCCGCTTCACCACCGTCAACGGCGCCACGCTGGAGACCCTGAACCAGAAGGCCGTGGCCGGCGCGCCGGAACGCTGGCGGTTCATCCACGGCGGGGTGTCCGACACGGTCAAGATCTCGATCCGCAAGCGCATCGGAACCAGCCCGCTGGCCGCCCTGGCCAAGGTCGGCCCACTGGGCCAGGACGCCCTGATCGCCAAGGAATGCGCGCCCTCCAGCGAGGCGGTGTCGCAATTCGAGATCGCCGCCGACGGCCTGACCCGCCAGAAGGTGCTGGAGCGCAAGTCCACGGTGATGCAGCCCGGCTATCGCAGCGACCTGCTGGTGGCCTTCGCCGAGCCCGGCTCCTACTGCGTCATCGACGAGCTGGTGAACGTCCAGCAGTCGGGCGTCGAGGGCAGCGCCGAGCGTCGTCAGCTGCTGTTCGTGGTCGAAGTCGCGCCGGGCGCCGGTCCGGTCGCGCCGCCGGCCGACCAGGTCAGGACGCTGCTGGTCAACGCCGCCAGCAACCTGCCCATCGCCGATGCGACGCTTAAGGAGCAGGTCGTCGCCGACCTGCGCCGTGACCTGACCCTGACGTCGTTCTCGCCGCACCCGACCCTGCTGGCCGACAAGATCGACAACGAGCAGACCCTGGTCTTCTCGCTGCAGGCGCCGCCGTCCAAGCCGGGCGGCAAGTCGGGGCCGGGCATCGGCCGCACCGACACCGACGTCAAGCGCTTCGATCCCAACGACTTCTCGCGCACCCTGGTGCTGGGCGACACCGACCGCTGGACGCTGTCGGTCCAGAAGACCGACTTCAAGGTCGGCCACCCGTTCCACATCCACGTCAATCCGTTCGAGCTGGAATCGGCCACCAAGGACGGCGTCGACCTGACCAAGGATCCGAACTCGGAATATTTCGGCCTGACGGGCGTCTTCAAGGACACCCTGTTCGTCGAGCCGGGCGTCGTGGTGAAGGTGCGCAGCCACTACGCGCGTTACATCGGCGACTTCGTCCTGCACTGCCACATCCTCAACCACGAGGACAAAGGCATGATGGAGATGGTCCGCGTGGCCGATCGCGGTCCCGACGGCAAGCCGATCGCCCTGGGCCATGGCCTCACCGACGTCGCCGGGCCGGAAGGCGCGGCCCGCCCGCCGGGCCATATGGATCACTGAGGAAGGAAACCCTCGTCCTTCGACAGGCTAAGGATGAGGGGTTCTACTGCGCGGCCTGCGAAATGGTCCTCACCCTGAGCTCGTCGAAGGATGAGGGCCACGTGCGCAAGAAAAAGGCGGCGACCCGCAAAGGATCGCCGCCTTCGTCTTTTCCGAACACCCGGAAGTCAGGCGAAGCGCCAGGCTTCCTCGGCGGCGCGCTTGAGGGCGCGGGACTTGTGCAGGGTCTCGTCGTACTCGGCGTCGGCGTCGCTGTCGGCCACCACCCCGCCGCCGGCCTGGACGTACATCATGCCGTCCTTGACCAGGGCCGTGCGCAGCACGATGCAGGTGTCCACCGAGCCGTCGGCGCCGATGTAGCCCACAGCGCCGGCGTAGCCGATGCCGCGCTTTTCGACTTCCAGCTCGTCGATGATCTCCATCGCCCGCACCTTGGGCGCGCCCGACAGCGTGCCGGCGGGCAGGGCGGCCATCAGCACGTCCACCGGATCGACGTTCTCGGGCGCATTGCCCTCGACGTTCGAGACGATGTGCATCACGTGGCTGTAGCGCTCGATCGTGAAGCTGTCGGTGACGCGCACGTTGGCGTGCTTGCCCTTGGAGCTGCTGTTGCTGCCAGCCTGGCCGAGCATGGCCACGCGGCCCACGTCGTTGCGGCCCAGGTCCAGCAGCATCAGGTGCTCGGACCGCTCCTTGGGATCGGCCAGCAGTTCCTTCTCCAGCGCCAGGTCCTCTTCCGGCGTGGCGCCGCGCGGACGGGTGCCGGCGATCGGGCGGATGGTGATCTTGCCGTCGCGCAGGCGGACCAGGATCTCGGGGCTGGAACCCACCAGGTTGAAGCCGTCCAGGTCCAGGAAGAACAGGAACGGCGACGGGTTGGTCCGGCGCAGCGAGCGGTAGAGGGCGAAGGCGTCCAGGCCGAAGGGGGCCCGGAAGCGGTGGCTGGGCACCACCTGGAAGATGTCGCCGGCCCGGATGTACTCCTTGGCCTTCTCGACCACCTCGCGATAGTCCTCGCGGCTGACCGGGGTAGTGAACTCCATCGGGCCCTGCGGCACGCGCGGAGCGTCGTGGGCCAGCGGACGGCGCAGGTCGACCATCACCGTCTCGATGCGCTCGCGGGCCGCCGCATAGGCGTCCTTGGCCGACACGCCGGGCGTCGGACGCGCCGTCGTGGTCAGCACGATCTCTTGGGCGATGGCGTCGAACACGGCCACGATCGAGGGCCGGGTCATGATGCCATCGGGCAGGCCCAGGCTGTCGGGATTGATGTCCGGCAGTTTCTCGACCAGGCGCACGGTGTCGTAGCCCAGCGCGCCGAAGATCCCCGCCGCCATCGGCGGCAGGCCGGCCGGCAGCTCCATCTTCGACTGGGCGATCAGGTCGCGCAGGCTGTCCAGCGCGCCGCCTTCCAGCGGCGTGAAGCGGCCGGCGGCGATGTCGCCGTCGCGGGCGATCTCGGCCTGGTCGCCGCGGCAGCGCCACACCACGTCCGGCTTCATGGCCACGATCGAATAGCGGCCGCGCCAGGCGCCGCCCTCGACGCTTTCGAACAGGAAGGCGTAGGGCCGGCCGTGGCCGATCTTCAGATAGGCCGAGACCGGGGTCTCCAGGTCGTCGATCAGTCGCGTCCAGACCAGCTGCGGGAGGCCGGCGTCGTAGCCGGCCGCGAAGGCGTCGTAGCCCGGCTCGAGGCTCATTGAGCCGCGCCCGGCTTCGTGGCCGTGTCCTTGCCGCTCTTGGCCAGGGCGTCGGTGTCGACGCCGAGGGCCTGGCGAGCCAGGGTCAGGTTGGTCTTCGGCTTCAGCTTGGCCATGGCGGCCACGCGGCTGGCCTGACCGACGTCGCGCATGTAGGCCATGCTGGTCTGCGGACGCAGGGTCTCGGTGGCGCGGGCGATCTCGGCGGCGTCGCCGGTGTGCACGCCCTCGATGCGGCCGACCACATAGGTCAGCTGCGGCGCGTTCGGCGCGGCCGGGGCGCGGGCGGTGAACACCTCGCCCGGCTTGGCGTTGAAGGCGCCGATCAGCAGGTCGCGGCCGAGAGCCTGGTACTGGCGGGCGTTCTCGCGCGACAGGCCGGCCACCTTCTGCACCTTCGAGCCGGCGGCGGCGGCGACGCTGTCCAGCGACTCGCCCTTGCGGACGCGCGCGGCCAGCTCGTCGGCCTTGGCCTTCAGGCGCTTGGACAGCTCCTGCAGCATCCACTGATTGGCCAGCGGACCCTTGATCTCGGCCAGCGGGGGCAGGGCGGCGGGGATCACCTTCTCGACGCGGACGGCGAAGTACTCGCCCTTCTCGGCCTCGATCAGGTCGCTCTCGCCGCCGTTCGGCAGGGCGAAGGCGGTCTTCAGCACGTCCGGCGTCAGGCCGGCGAAGGGCTGGCCGGCCAGGTCCGTGCCCTGGGCCGTGATCGGGGGGCTGGTGACCACCAGGGCGGCGGCCTTGCCGGCGGCGTCGACGACGTTGGCGCCGGCGTCGCGGGCGTCCTGATAGGTCTGGGTCTGCTCATAGGCCTTGGCCTGGGCGTTCTGGACGCGCAGGTCGGCCTCGATCTTCGGACGGGCGGCTTCCAGCGAAGCGGCCTTGGCCGGGGTGATCTTGGTCAGCTTGATCACCGACTGGCCCAGCTCGCCGGCGATCGGCGGGCTGACCTGGCCCTCGGCCAGCGAGAAGGCGGCGTCGGCGACCTTGCGGTCGGGCAGGGCGGTCTTGGGCTTGTCGGCGATGACCACCGGGGTCTTGCCATAGGCCTTGGCGACGGCGGCCGGATCCTCGCCCTTGCGCAGGCGCTCGGCGATGGCGGCGGCGGCCTTGGCGTCCGGGGCGACGATCTGGATCAGCGAGCGGGTTTCCGGCGCGGCCAGGGTGTCCTTGCGGAAGTCGAAGGTCTTCTGAACCTCGGCCGGGTCGACGCTCACGGTCGGCTCCAGGGCCTTGGCGCTGAAGCGCACGATCGCCAGCTGGCGCGTCTCGGGACGCGTCAGGGCGGCGGCGTTTTCCTTCATGAAGGCCTGCAGCTGGGCGTCGGTCGGCGCGGCCGGCTGGGGCACGCTGGCCGGGTTGATCGCGAAGGCGGCCAGGTCGCGGCTTTCCAGGCCGTAGACGGCCTGCAGGGCCGAATAGATGCGCGGGGTGCGCAGGCCGTTGGCGACGCTGGCGTAGAACTGCGACTGGGCGATGTCGTCGCGCAGCGAGGCCTCGAAGCGGGTCGGGGTCAGGTTGTTCTCGGCCAGCAGGCGCTGATAGGCGTCCTTGTCGAACTGGCCGGTGATCGGGTTGAACGGGCGCTGGCCGGCCGGCAGCTCGCTCATCTGCTTGTGCAGGGTGGTGGCGATCAGCGTCTCGGACGGGCGCACGCCCATCTTGGCGATCAGCTCGGCCATCGATTCCTGCAGCGCCAGTTCCTGGACCATCTGGCGGTCCACGCCGCGCGCGACGGCCTCGTCGGGGGTCAGGCTCTGGCCCTGGCTCTCGAGTTGGCGGCGATAGGTGTCGAAGCGGCTCTTGAAGTCCTCGGGCGTGACCTTGCGCGCGCCGACATCGACCACGTCGGCGGCGGGCGAGCGCTTGAAGACGTCGCTGATGCCGAAGACGGCGAAGCTGACGATCAGCAGGCCGAACAGGACGACCGCGAAGGGCGATTTAGCGAGGGAGCGAAAACCGGCGAGCATGACGTTGGAACTACCTTCTGAGTTTCGCCCGATGTCGTTCGCACGGACGGCCGCCACGGCGACGCACTCGATGCGAGCAAGCGGGTATAGTAGAGGCCAAGGCGAGTGAGCAAGCCGAAGCGGACTTGACTTCCGAAGGGACCACGTCCCCAAAGCCACTCTCATGACCGTTTCTCTGACGACGCCCCGGCCGTTGATCGCCGGAAATTGGAAGATGTTCGGCCTCGAGGCCTCGTTGGACGAGGCCAGGGCCGTGGCCGCGGCGGTCGCCGAGGCCCCTCCGGCCGCCCGTGTCGCCATCTGTCCGCCCGCCACCTTGCTGCACCGCATGGCCGAAACGCTTTCGGGCGAAACGGTGATCGTCGGCGGCCAGGACTGCCATCCGGCCCCGCAGGGCGCCTACACCGGCGATGTCTCGGCCGCGATGCTGGTCGACGCCGGCGCCCGGCTGGTGATTCTCGGCCACTCCGAGCGGCGCGGCGGCTACGGAGAAACCTGTGAACTGGTCTCGGCCAAGGTCGAGGCCGCCCTGGCGGTCGGCCTGGAGCCGATCATCTGCTGCGGCGAGACCCTAGCCCAGCGCGAGGCTGGCGACGCCGAGTCGATCGTCACCGGCCAGATTCGCAACTCGCTGCCGGCCGGTCTGGCGGGCCAGGCCTTCGCCGTCGCCTACGAGCCCGTCTGGGCCATCGGCACGGGCCTGACCCCGACCCCGGCCGACATCACCGCCATCCACAAGGCCATCCGCGCCATCCTCGTCGAGCGCTTCGGCGACCAGGGCGCAAGCGTGCCGATCCTCTATGGCGGCTCGGTGAAGCCCGACAACGCCGCCGAGATCCTGGCCACCGAGGAAGTCGGCGGCGCCCTGGTCGGCGGCGCCTCGCTGAAGGCCGCGGACTTCCTGGCGATCATCCGGGCGGCCTAGGCTTCTGCTTGCGATAAAGGGGGGGCTGGGCTCTGCGCATCCCCCTCCCGTAAAGTCCCCGCGAAAGCGCGGCCGCCTGATCCCTCTCCCCTTGCGGGAGAGGGTGGCCTCCCGGAGGGAGGTCGGGTGAGGGGTCTCTCAAACCTCAAAGCCGCGTGCAGCGGTCAGGCCGGGCGCGGCGTCTCCCATCTGAGAGACCCCCCATCCGACGCCTGTCGGCGCCACCTTCTCCCGCAAGGGGAGAAGGACCCTACAGCTCCAACCCGTACAGCCTTCCGTCCCGGCGCTCGCCGTCGCGATCCACCTGGCCCTTCAGATAGGCCGCGCCCTTGAAGCCCAGGCGTTCCAGCAGCTTCTCGGCGCGGGCGTCGCCGACCTGGGTGCGGGCGACCACGTGCTTGAGGTCGCTGGCGGCGGCGTGGGCGAGGAGGGCGCTGACCGCCTCCTGGGCGTAGCCGTTGCCCCAGGCCTCGCGGGCCACGATGAAGCGCAGTTCGGCCCGGTGGCGGCGCTCGTCGATCTCGACGAACTCGCAGGCGCCGACGAAGGCGCCGGTCGCGGTCAGGCGGATGGTCCAGTAGAGCGCGGTCCCGGCCTGCATGTCCTCGACCTGGCCGACCACGCAGGCGGCGACCTCGTCGGGATCCTCCAGCGGCGCCCGGTCCCAGTGCGCCATCAGTTCCGGATCGCTGAGGAACGGATAGATCAGCGGGGCGTCTTCGGCGACCAGGGGCTTCAGGGTGAGGCGTTCGGTCTCGAGAATCATGCGCGCCCTAAAACTGGATTGGGGAACTTGAGTTGGCAGGCCGTCGCCCCACCTATGGCGTGCGCGCGCCGGTAGTGGTAGAGGGGCCGCTTCGTTTTTCGCAGCCGGTCCTCTGACTGCACTGAATCGAGAACTGTTTCGTCATGCTCATCGCCATCCTGCTGGCCATCAACATCATCGTCTGCATCGCGCTGATCGGCTTCGTGCTGCTCCAGCGTTCGGAAGGCGGCGCGCTCGGTATGGGCGGCGGTGGGGCGGGCAGCTTCATGACCGCCCGCGGGGCCGGCGACTTCATGACCCGGATGACCTGGATCCTGTTCTCGGTGTTTCTGGTCATCAGCCTGGTGCTGACCATTCTGACGGGTCGCATCGGCAGCGCTGATTCGGTCGTCGATAAGCTGAAGATCGACAATCTCGACACCAAGACCCTGAACGCGCCCGCGACCCCGGCCGCTCCCGCCACGACCGCGCCGGCGCCGATCCAGGCTCCGACCCCGCAGCTCGGCGCTCCGGCGCCTGCGGCTCCGGTCACGACTGCTCCGGCTCCGGCTCAGACCCCCGCCCAATAAGGGCGGGGCTCAGGCTCGGAAGCGAAACTTGTTTATGAACGTCGGTCTTTTCGCCGCGATCGCCGAATCGCGGGTAATCTGAGCGCCCATGACGCGGTACATTTTCATCACCGGCGGCGTGGTTTCCTCCCTTGGAAAAGGCCTCGCCTCCGCAGCGCTCGGCGCTCTCCTGCAGGCTCGCGGCTACACCGTCCGCCTGCGCAAGCTCGACCCCTATCTGAACGTCGATCCGGGCACCATGAGCCCGTATCAGCACGGCGAGGTGTTCGTCACCGACGACGGGGCCGAGACCGACCTGGATCTGGGGCACTACGAGCGCTTCACCGGCGTGTCGGCCAAGAAGGCCGACAACATCACGACCGGCCAGATCTACAAGACGATCATCGAGAAGGAGCGCCGCGGCGACTATCTGGGCGCGACCGTCCAGGTGATTCCGCACGTCACCAACGAGATCAAGGACTTCGTCCTCTCGCCCGCCATGGACGAGACCGGCCAGAAGGCCGTCGACTTCGTGCTCGTCGAGATCGGCGGCACGGTCGGCGACATCGAGGGCCTGCCGTTCTTCGAGGCCATCCGCCAACTGCGCCAGGACCTGCCGCGCGGCCAGAGCTGCTACGTCCACCTCACCCTGCTGCCGTTCATCAAGACGGCCGGCGAGATGAAGACCAAGCCGACCCAGCACTCGGTCAAGGAACTGCGCTCCATCGGCATCCAGCCGGACATCCTGCTCTGCCGCTGCGAGCAGGACATCCCGGTCGAGGAAAAGCGCAAGATCGCCCAGTTCTGCAACGTGCGCCCCAGCGCCGTGATCCAGGCCATGGACAGCGCCTCGATCTACGCGGTGCCGATCGACTATCACAAGGAAGGCCTCGACGCCGAAGTGCTCGACGTCTTCGGCATGCACGACGCCCCCAAGCCCGACCTGTCGCGCTGGGAAGCCATCGACCACACCGTCCAGCATCCGGACGGCGAGGTGACCATCGCCGTCGTCGGCAAGTACACCGTGCTGAAGGACGCCTATAAGTCCCTCATCGAGGCCCTGCACCACGGCGGTCTGGCCAACAAGGTCAAGGTCAACCTCGACTGGGTCGAGAGCGAGACCTTCGAGGGCGACGAGAACGCGGCCGCGGCCCGTCTCGAGAACGCCCACGCCATCATGGTGCCCGGCGGCTTCGGCGAGCGCGGCGCGGAAGGCAAGATCCGGGCGGCCCAGTTCGCCCGCGAGCGCAAGGTGCCGTACTTCGGCATCTGCTTCGGCATGCAGATGGCCGTCATCGAGACCCTGCGCAACGTCGCGGGCATCACCGACGCCTCATCCAGCGAGTTCGGTCCCACCGAGCGCCCGGTCGTCGGTCTGATGACCGAGTGGATCAAGGGCAACGAGATGGTCTCGCGCAAGGCCGGCGACGACCTGGGCGGCACCATGCGCCTGGGCGCCTACGACGCCGTCCTGCAGCAGGGCTCCAAGGTCGCCGAGATCTATGGCGAGACCGACATCGTCGAGCGCCATCGTCACCGCTACGAGGTCAACATCGGCTACAGCCACAAGATGGAGGAGGCGGGTCTCAAGCTCACCGGCCGTTCTCCGGACGGCGTGCTGCCCGAGATCGTCGAGCGCGACGACCATCCGTGGTTCATCGGCGTTCAGTTCCACCCGGAACTGAAGAGCCGTCCGTTCGCCCCGCACCCCCTGTTCGCCAGCTTCATCGCGGCGGCCAAGGAGCACGGTCGACTGGTCTGAGCCCCTCGGGCTCCAGCCATTGGCTTGGGAAAGGCGAGGGGGTAGCATCACCTCATGAGCCTTTCCCTGTCGCCCGAGTTGGAAACGCTGATCCGCGAGAAGGTCGCCGAGCGCGGCTATCGTGACGCCAACGAGCTGGTCGCCGACGCGATCAGCCTGCTGGACGAGCGCTCCGGCGGTCTTTCCGAAGACGTCCAGCGGGCGCTCGACGCCGGCGAGGCCGACATCCGCGACGGCCGCTTCACCGAACTGAAGACGGCCGAAGAGGTCGAAGCCTTCTTCAAGGCCCTGTGAAGCCGGTCATCGTCTCGGCCCTGGCGCGGTCGGATCTCGAATCGGTCCGAAGCGCGAGCGGCGCCGATTGGAGCCCGGAGCGCCATCGACGCTATCTCGACGACCTCATGCGGCGGGTGCTGGCCATCGGCAGGAACCCCGAGCGTCACCCGCTGGTCGGCGCGTCGCGGCCGGGCATGAGGCGGGTGAAATCGGGGCGTCACATCGTCTTCTATCGCGACGAGCCAGGACGCGTCGTGATCGTCAGAATTCTCGATGAACGCAGCGATTACGGACCTCGGCTCTAACCCTGTTGCGTTGAAAGCGACATTCAGGCATAAGCGCGCCCTCACGCGGCGACCTGGGCTTTCCCGAGTCGCCGCTTCCGATTTTCACGCTCAGCGAGCAGAGTCACTTCGATGGCCGTTCCCAAAAGAAAAACTTCGCCTTCTCGCCGGAACATGCGCCGGTCGCACCACGCCCTGGGCGCTAACTCGTTCATCGAGGACAAGGACACCGGCGAGCTGCGTCGTCCGCACCACGTCGATCTGAAGACCGGCCTGTACAACGGCAAGCAGATTCTGACCCCGAAGGAAGACTAAGGTCTTTCTCGGACGCGCCCGCCAGACCGGCGAGCGCTCCAGGATTTAGCGTCTGACGCTTCGAAAGCGCCGCCCAGCTCGCCTGGGCGGCGCTTTTCGTCGTGGGGCGCCCCAAGCGGTGCTATCATGGCTTCCGGACCGCCACTGGGACGGTCCCAACAAGCCAGGAGCGCGGTCAGCGCCAAAGGCGCGGCTCGACTTCGGGCGAACTGGGAGGTTCGCCATGTTCACGCGTCGCACCCTTGCGTGCGGCCTCGGCGCATCGTTCGCCGCCGCGCCCTCGTTCGTCCACGCCTTCTCCCCCGGCCAGGCGCCGCAGGCCGTTTCGCTGGCTTCTCCGACCGTCGTCCCGCCCCCGGCGACGCCCGCCTTGCCGCTCTACGTCATCGACACCGGCATCGACGAATCGGAACGGATGACCGTCGAGACCCAGATCAACGGCCAGGGCCAGTACCGCTTCGTGGTCGATTCCGGCGCCGACCGCTCGGTCATCTCCGAAACGCTCGCCGCCCGCCTGGACCTGCCGCGTGGTCGCGACGTCATCGTCCACGGCATCGGCGGTTCGGCGATCACCCCGACGGCCCGCATCGCCCACCTGTCCACCGGCGACGCGCGCCTGGCCGATGTCGAACTGCCGGTGCTGGCGGCCGAGCGGGTCGGCGGAGACGGCCTGCTGGGGATCGACATCCTGCAGGACCGCTCGGTGGTCATGGACTTCAAGCGAAAGCGTCTGGAGGTCCGTCACAGCACGCCGGAATATCGGTTCTCCAGACGGAACCAGGAGGTGCAGATCGAGGCCGACCAGCGCTTCGGGCGGCTCACCGTGGTCAACTGCCGGGTCAACAACATTCGAACGCTGGCCTTCATCGATTCCGGCGCCGGCTCGTCGATCGGCAACATGGCCCTGTCCCGAGCGATCCAGGCTAGGCAGCGGCGCGGCGCCGATCCGGCCCTAGCCGTGCGCCTGCTGGGCGTGGCGGGCGGCGAGACGATCGGCGAGTACCGCGTCCTGCGGTCGATGAACATGGGCGACCTGCGGATGACCAACCTGGCCGTGGTCTTCGCCGAGCTGCACATCTTCGATCACTGGAAGATCAACGAGAAGCCGGCGCTCCTGCTGGGGGTGGACGTCCTGAAGCTGTTCGCCCGGGTCGAGCTCGACTTCGGCGCGGAGCAACTGCTGTTCCGCCTCGGTTCGGGCGGACCGCCGGTCCTGCGGGCGTGACGACAAAGCGCTGACGCAACGGAACTTCGATCCTGCCGAACGCCGGTCTTGGTTGCGGCGAAGCGGCGTCGCGGCTAAGGGGAAGCGCCTTTTCTTTCGGGAGCTCCCATGACCGAGATCGTCGACATCATCGCCCGCGAAATCCTCGATAGCCGCGGCAATCCGACGGTCGAGGTCGACGTCGTCCTCGAGGACGGCGCCTTCGGTCGCGCCGCGGTGCCGTCGGGCGCCTCGACCGGCGCCCACGAAGCCGTCGAAAAGCGTGACGGCGACAAGTCGCGCTACCTCGGCAAGGGCGTCCGCCAGGCCGTGGAAACCGTCAACGGCGAGATCTTCGACGCCCTGTCGGGCGTTGACGCCGAAGACCAGCGCCGCATCGACAGCCTCCTGATCGGCCTGGACGGCACGCCGAACAAGGCCCGCCTGGGCGCCAACGCCATCCTCGGCGTCTCGCTCGCCGTGGCCAAGGCCGCCGCCGAGTCGGCCGGCCTGCCGCTGCACCGCTACATCGGCGGCGTGAACGCCCGCGTCCTGCCGACCCCGATGATGAACATCATCAACGGCGGCGCCCACGCCGACAATCCGATCGACATCCAGGAATTCATGATCCTGCCCACCGGCGCGGCCAGCTTCTCCGAAGCCCTGCGCATGGGCGCCGAGATCTTCCACGGCCTGAAGAAGGCTCTGAAGGACGCCGGCCACAACACCAACGTCGGCGACGAAGGCGGCTTCGCCCCGAACCTCGCCTCGGCCGAAGCCGCGCTCGACTTCATCGTCAAGGCCGGTGAAGCCGCGGGCTACAAGGCCGGCGACGACTTCCTGCTGGGCCTCGACGTCGCCTCGACCGAGTTCTTCAAGAACGGCAAGTACGAGCTGGAAGGCGAGGGCAAGTCGCTCGACCCGTCGCAGATGGTCGACTACCTGGCCGACCTCGTTTCCAAGTTCCCGATCGCCTCGATCGAGGACGGCATGGCCGAAGACGATTTCGCCGGCTGGAAGCTGCTGACCGACACCCTGGGCAAGAAGGTCCAGTTGGTCGGCGACGACCTGTTCGTGACCAACCCCAAGCGCCTGCAGATCGGCCTCGACCAGGGCCTGGCCAACTCGATCCTGGTCAAGGTCAACCAGATCGGCACGCTGTCGGAAACCATCGACGCCGTCGATCTGGCTCACCGCCATGGCTATACCAGCGTCATGAGCCACCGCTCGGGCGAGACCGAGGACAGCACCATCGCCGACCTGGCCGTGGCCCTGAACTGCGGTCAGATCAAGACCGGCTCGCTGGCCCGTTCGGACCGGCTGGCCAAGTACAACCAGCTGCTGCGCATCGAGCAGCAGCTGGAAGACCAAGGCGTCTACGCCGGTCGCGCCGCCCTCAAGGGCCGCTGATCGGGCGGACCGCGGTCCAACTGAACGAGAAGAGCGCGCCGGGTCAGCCCGGCGCGCTTTTTCGTTTCTACAGGCCTCTCTACAGGCTTCAGCCGGGCAGGCGGCCCAGCCAGGCCAGGAACAGCCCGCCCCAGGCGGTCTCCGGCGCCGGCGGGCGCGAGCGCAGGGCGAAGCCGTGGCCGCCGGTCGGGAAGACGTGCAGCTCGGCGGCCCCGCCCCGGGCGACGATGTCGCGAGCGGCGTCCCGGCTGTTGTCCGCCGAGACCTTGGGATCGTCCTCGGCGTGGAACAGGAAGGCCCTCGTGGGGCCGTCGAAGCCGTGGAAGGGCGTCGCTTGCGGCGGGGCCTTGGGCCGGGTCAGCCACGGATAGCCCAGGCCGATGAAGTCGGGCAGGGAAGGGGCCGCGTCCAGGCCATCGACCGGCGGATGGAGGGCGGCGGCTCCGCGCGAGGCCAGGGCCGCGGCCAGGGTCCCGCCGGCCGAGAAGCCCAGCGCGCCGACCATGGGAGCGCTGGTCCGGCTTCTCAGCAGCCGCAGCGCGCGCTGGGCGTCCTGCAACGGGGCGTCGAAGCGGGCCGCCCACGGATCCTTCGGCAGCCGATAGACCAGTACGCCGGCGTAAACGCCGTTGGCGGCCAGCCAGCGGGCGACCTCGTGCCCCTCCTTGTCGGCCACCACCTTGCTGAACCCGCCGCCGGGAATGACCAGCACCGCCGCCTTCGGCTTGGCGGTCCTGGCCGGCGGATAGAGCGTCAGCGTCGGGCGCGTGACGCCCTCGATGCTGTAGTCGACGCGGCCATCAGGCCAGTTGTAGGCCACGCGCCGTTCTTCGCCCGTCACGCGCTCTCCACCCGGCGCGGAGCCGGGCCACAGGGGCAGGACTTCCGGGGCGGTCTCGGCTCTGGCCGCGCTTGCCGCGCCGAAGGCCAGCGCGTCGCCGGCCGCCATCAGCCGGCGGCGATTCCAGTCGCGGTCCATCAAGGCGTCTCCAACCATGGGATAGGGCGAGCGTCTCAACCCTCGATCAGCTGCGCCCGGGCCTTCACATCGGCCAGGGTGACGTCCTTCTTCATGACCATGTAGCCGGTCACCGCGTGCCAGGCGTCCTCGCCCAGGCCGTCGGTCTCCGCGCCGGTCGCCGCGCCGCTGACGCGGTCGGTGGTCGGCATCACCGGACGGCCGGGCAGGGCGATCTCGCCCAGCACCAGGTCCTTGGCGTCGCCCGTCCTGCCGCGCCAGCCGCAGGTCTCGAACCGCACCAGGCGTTCGGGCGCGAAGGCCTGGGTCAGCAGCATCAGCTTCATCGTGCCGGTGGCGGCGACTTCGGCCTGCTGCATGGCTCGTGTTTCCTGGCGAGCCACCGATCGGCCATAGGTCACCCAGCGGTCCTCGCCCTCCCACAGGGTCTTGAAGATCGAGGCGTTCATCGGGATCAACAGCCCGCCGCCGAAGTCGAGCCTGGGCGGGTCGCCCTTGATCATGTTGGGTCCGCCCTTGCGGCCCTTCACGACGCCGTCGTCGCTGCGCTGTCGGGCCGCCGCCGGCAGCGCCAGGGCGGTGATGGCGAGGCCCGCCAGAGCGTGTCTGCGAAGCATGTCGTTTCTTCCCCCTCAAGACGCATTGCCGACGCTGATTTCACACGCGGCGCGCGCGGCGCATCAATCTTAAGTGGCAAGTCAGAAGCGTCACAGCGGCGATTCTGAGGCGAGGGCGCCCTCAAAACAGGCGTGACCGGTGTTCGATCAAAAAAGACCGACCACATTTTTTCTAAAAGCTCGGCCGCCTTTAGAAAAACAGAGGTTTTAACCGTTCTCGCGGCTGCGAACGAAATGCCGCGATGCGGTATCTCGATGCCCCTGAAACGGTCTCATTTGAAAGTATTTTGAGCCTGCTCGCGAGCTATTTGCAAGCCCCTTGCAGGGTTGGGGATTTAGACCGTGTTAAGCACGTTCTGGCAGCCTGAACCTCCCTGTCCGGGATTCGCCGATGTTCGCTCGACTGCAACCCTACCTGCCGACCGCGGCGCTCCTTCTCCTGATCACGTACTTCGTCTTTCACGCTCTGACGGGCGAGAGAGGCCTGCTTTCCTCGTCTCAACGCAACGCGGACTTGGCCGCCAAGACGATGGAACTTAAGAAGATCCGCGCTGAGAGGATGGACCTGGAGGCTCGGGCTCGTCTATTACGCAGCGGCAGCCTGTCGGCCGATCTCCTGGAGGAACGCGCGCGTTCCCTCCTTGGATACGCCGATCCCAAGGACTACGTGATCCGCACCAAGCGCTGAGCTGGGTCGGTTCACACCGGTCCGAGGCTGTCTTGTAGACCACACTTCAGGTTGCGGCCTGGAGGGCGGTCTCGGCGTCAACATGAGCGCTATCCTGCGCCGGAAAGCCGCACAGCGGCGGCGACGGAAGCCTCTGAGATGAAGGCCGTTATGGTGATTGGCCAGGGAGAGTTTAATGGCGCGAACGCGCAAGGGTGAAGCCTCGACGGAGAAGGGCGCCGACACCGGTGTCAACGCCTTCGTCGGCAAGGAAGAGCTTCTCAAATTCTATCAGGACATGCTGCTGATCCGCCGCTTTGAAGAGCGCGCCGGCCAGCTGTACGGCATGGGCCTGATCGGCGGGTTCTGCCACCTCTACATCGGTCAGGAAGCCATCGCGGTCGGCATGCAGTCGATCCAGCACAAGGGCGACCAGATCATCACGGGCTACCGTGACCACGGCCATATGCTGGCCGCCGGCATGGACCCCAAGGAAGTCATGGCCGAGCTGACCGGTCGCGCTGGCGGTTCGTCGCGCGGCAAGGGCGGCTCGATGCACATGTTCGACATCGAGACCGGCTTCTACGGCGGCCACGGCATCGTCGGCGCCCAGGTGGCGCTCGGCACCGGCCTGGCGCTGGCCAACCACTACAAGAACAACGGCAACGTCTCCTACGCCTACTTCGGCGACGGCGCGGCCAACCAGGGCCAGGTCTACGAGAGCTTCAACATGGCCCAGCTGTGGAAGCTGCCGGTCGTGTACGTGATCGAGAACAACCAGTACGCCATGGGCACCAGCGTCGAGCGTTCGGCGTCGGAAACCGCCTTCCACAAGCGCGGCGTCTCGTTCCGGATTCCGGGCGAGGAAGTCGACGGCATGGACGTGGTGGCCGTGCGTGAAGCCGGCGCCCGCGCCAGCGAGCACGCCCGCAGCGGCCAGGGTCCCTACATCCTCGAGATGAAGACCTACCGCTATCGCGGCCACTCGATGTCCGACCCGGCCAAGTACCGCACCAAGGAAGAGGTCGACGAGGTCAAGACGACCCGCGATCCGATCGACCACATCAAGGAACGCCTGGCCGCGGCCGGCGTCACCGAGGACGATCTGAAGACCGTCGACGGCGAAGTGAAGCGCATCGTGGCCGAAGCGGCCGAGTTCGCCCGCACCAGCCCCGAGCCGGATCCCTCCGAACTCTACACCGACGTATACCTGGAGGCCGCCGAGTGACGGACATCCTGATGCCCGCGCTTTCCCCCACCATGGAGGAAGGCACCCTGGCCAAATGGCTCGTCAAGGAAGGCGACACCATCAAGGCCGGCGACGTGATCGCCGAAATCGAGACCGACAAGGCGACGATGGAAGTCGAAGCCGTCGACGAGGGCGTGATCGAGGCCATCCTCGTTCCCGCCGGCTCGGAGAACGTCAAGGTCAACACCCTGATCGCCAAGCTGGCCGGTGAAGACGGCGCCTCGGCGTCGGCCGCTCCCGCCGCCGCCCCGGTCGTCGCCGAAGCCGGCCCGGTGGCCTCGACGGCTCCGGCCCCGATCGCCGCCGCTTCGAACTTCGCGGACCCGGAACTGCCGGAAGGCACGCCGACCAAGAAGATCACCGTGCGCGACGCCCTGCGCGACGCCATGGCCGAAGAGATGCGCCGCGACGACCGCGTGTTCCTGATGGGCGAGGAAGTCGCCCAGTACCAGGGCGCCTACAAGGTCAGCCGCGAGCTCCTGCAGGAGTTCGGCGACAAGCGCGTCATCGACACCCCGATCACCGAGCACGGCTTCGCCGGCATGGGCGTCGGCGCGGCGATGGCGGGTCTGAAGCCCATCGTCGAGTTCATGACCTGGAACTTCGCCATGCAGGCGATCGACCACATCATCAACTCGGCGGCCAAGACGCTGTACATGTCGGGCGGCCAGATCAAGTCGTCGATCGTGTTCCGTGGTCCGAACGGCGCGGCCTCGCGCGTCGGTGCCCAGCACAGCCAGGACTACGCGGCCTGGTACGGCAACATCCCGGGCCTGAAGGTCATCGCGCCGTACGACGCGGCCGACGCCAAGGGCCTGCTGAAAGCCGCCATCCGCGACCCGAACCCGATCGTCTTCCTCGAACACGAGATGATGTACGGGCACGAGTTCGACATCCCGGACGTCGAGGACTATGTCGTGCCGATCGGCAAGGCCAAGGTCCGCCGTCAGGGCACGGACGTGACCCTGGTCGCCTACAGCCGCATGGTGGGCTTCGCCCTGCAGGCCGCTGAAGCGCTGGCCGCCGAAGGCATCTCGGCCGAGGTCGTCGACCTGCGGACGATCCGCCCGATGGACCACGCCACGGTCCTGGAAAGCGTCAAGAAGACCAACCGCCTGGTCACGGTCGAGGAAGGCTGGGGCCCGATGGGCGTCGGCGCCGAGATCGTCGCCCGCATCACGGAGTTCGGCTTCGACTACCTGGACGCCCCGCCGCTGCGGGTCCACCAGGAAGACGTGCCGCTGCCCTATGCGGCCAACCTGGAAGCCCTGTCGCTGCCGTCGGTCGACAAGATCGTCAAGGCGGCCAAGACGGTCTGCTACCGCTGAGACCGGCGCGGCCCCCGCTCCTGACGGGCGGGGGCCGCATCGTCTCGGTCAACGAATTCATCCCGCCCCAGGGCGGGGTATCGAGGACGACGGCCCGGCACACCATCGGGGCCGACATCGTTCCGAACGCTTGAGGAAAGAGCTCAAATGTCGATCGACATCCTGATGCCCGCCCTGTCGCCCACCATGGAAGAGGGCACCCTCGCCAAGTGGCACGTCAAGGTCGGCGACACCGTCAAGGCCGGCGACGTCATCGCCGAGATCGAGACCGACAAGGCGACCATGGAAGTCGAAGCCGTCGATGAGGGCGTGATCGAAGCCATCCTGGTCGACGCCGGGACCGAGAACGTCAAGGTCAACGCGCTGATCGCCAAGCTGGCGGGCGAGGGCGAGAGCCCCGCGCCGGCTCCGACCGCCGCGCCCGCCGCCGCTGTCGCCGAGGCCCCGAAGGCCGCCGCTGCCGCGGCTCCCGCCGCCG
>NZ_JBXAQX010000007.1:0-303460 GCF_058807655.1 Caulobacter sp. GW821-FHT12A07 | reverse complement strand
GGAAGCCGGCAGCCAAACGACCGCGCGGAGCGTCTAGGCTTCGTCGAAACGGTATCTGTCTACACACCTCCGGGCGTAGCCCGGGCGCTCCGCTCTCCTTCGATCAACTCAGCGGCCCGCCGCGTGAGGATGAGATCGCGCGCCTCTCGCCCCTCAACGTTGCCCATCCGCCACACCCGTCACACCTCCGCCACAAATTTTACGCGCCGACTGGAGGTTTCCGTAACGCCCCCCGTCGAAGCCGGTAAGAACGTCGCGTCGAGGGGGCGCGGCGGACAAAGGGGACTCGAGATCTTGTCCATGCGTACCGATCAACGCCGCCGGACCGTCCGCGGCCTGCTGCTGGCCTCGGCCGCCGTCCTGACCATCGCCGGTCAGGCCGCCGCCCAGGGCTCGCGCCACACCTTCAACATCCCGCCGCAGGACGCCGTCTCGGCCCTGCAGACCTACGCCAAGCAGACCGGCAAGCAGGTCCTGTTCCCGTACGAGGCCGCCGCCGGCCGCAAGACCCCGGCCGTGACCGGCGAACTGCCGGACGCCGAGGCGCTCAAGCGCCTGGCCGAAGCCGCCGGCCTGGTCGTCGCCTCGGACGACGGCAAGACCATCACCCTGCGCGCCGCCCCGGCCGCCCGCCCCCAGTCGGAAGCCGCCGCGACTGAAGCGGCTCCCGAAGAAGTCGCCGAAGTCGAAGCCATCGTCGTCGTCGGCAGCCAGATCGAAGGCGCCAAGACCACCGAAGCCCTGCCGGTGACCGTGGTCGGCGAGGCCGAGATCGTCGCCACCGGCGCCGTGTCGGGCGACGAGCTGTTCCGCTCGATCCCGCAGGCCGGCGACGTCCAGTTCCAGGAAGCCCGCACCACCGGCAACCTCAACGACGCCCGCGGCGACGTCTCGTCGATCAACCTGCGTAACCTGGGCACCGGCAACACCCTGATGCTGCTGAACGGTCGCCGCCTTGTGCTGCACCCCGGCACCCAGACCGAGAACTTCGTTCCGGTGCAGACCGCCAACACCAACGCCCTGCCCGTCTCGGGCGTGAAGCGCGTGGAAGTGCTGCGCGACGGCGCGGCGGCCATCTACGGCACCGACGCCGTGGCCGGCGTGGTCAACACCGTGCTCGACACCAAGTTCCGCGGCCTGAAGATCGAAAGCCAGGTCGGCGGCTCGGAAGGCACCGGCTATCGCGAAGGCTCGTTCAACGTGAAGGCCGGCACGCGTCTGGAAGACGGCACGCGCCTGACCTTCTTCGGCAACTACACCGCTCACAGCCGGATGATGGCCACCGAGCGCGACTACGCCGCCAGCGAAGATCACCGCAGCCAGATCGAGGACGAACTGTTCGCCGGCTCGACCAGCTTCGACAACCGCTCGACCTCCAGCCCCTGGGGTTCGTTCACGGTGATCCCGTCGTCGACGGTGGTCCGCCAGAACGGCACGGCCCTGACCTCGTCGGGCGTGTTCCACATCGAGCCGGTGTCCAACACCGCCGCCGGCTGCAGCAGCGCCACGCTCAGCGGCGACATCTGCATCAAGTCGGGCACCATCACCGGCACCAACGACCGCGTGCTGCGCTACGACGAAAACACCCAGCGCACCCTCAAGGGCGGGCTGGAGCGCACCAACCTGTTCTCGACCGCCGAGAAGGACCTGGACAACGGCCTGACCCTGTTCGGCGAAGCCGGCTTCTACCACGCCCTGTTCACCGGCCAGCGCGAGCAGTCGGCCCCGCTGTCGTCGGCCCCGATCAGCATCGCCGCCAACGCCTACTGGAACCCCTTCGGCGCCACCACGCTCAGCGACGGCTCGGCCAACCCCAACCGGCTCTCGGGCCTGACGGGCGTGCCGACCACGGGCCTGGCGATGAACATCACCACCTACCGTCCGGTCGACGCGGGTCCGCGCACCTACACCGTCACCGACAACAACTTCCGCCTGCTGGGCGGCGTGAAGGGCAAGTGGAACGGCTGGAAGTGGGAATCGGCGCTGCTGTATTCCGAGGCCAACACCAAGGACGCCACCCACAACGCCATCAGCAACACCCTCTTCCAGGCGGCCGTGAACCGCACGGACTCCACCGCCTACAACCCGTTCAACGGCGGCTCGCTGACCAACTATTCGGGTGAGGACGGCACGCCCAACAGCAAGGCGACGATCAACTCGTTCCTGATCGACGTCTACCGCATCAGCAAGACCTCGCTGGCCCTGGCCGACTTCAAGGTCAACAAGGCCGACCTGTTCAGCCTGCCCGGCGGCGACGTCGGCGTGGCCCTGGGCGCCGAATGGCGTCGCGAGACCTTCAGCGACGACCGCGACGACCGCATGGACGGCACGATCACCTACACCAACTCGGTGACGGGCGTGACCTACGGCAGCGACGTCATGGGCGCTTCGGCGGCTCCGGACGTTTCGGCCCACCGCCAGATCTCGTCGCTGTTCGGCGAACTGGCCGTGCCGATCATCTCGTCGGACATGAACATCCCGTTCGTCGAGGAAGTGACCCTGCAGCTCGCCGCCCGCGACGAGTACTATTCCGACTTCGGCAACGTGCTGAAGCCCAAGGGCGCCCTGCTGTGGAAGGTCGGCCAAGGCCTGTCGTTCCGCACCTCGGTGTCGCAGAGCTTCCGCGCGCCGAACCTGCCGCAGTTCTACAGCGAAGGCGCGACTGTCTCGAACAGCCGCACCGACTACGCCGCCTGCCGGATCAACGCCGTCACCTGCTCCAGCGCCAGCACGCTGGAAGTGCGCATCGGCAACAAGGACCTGAAGCCGGAAGAAGCCGACAACGCCTCGATCGGCTTCGTCTACCAGCCGCGCTTCATCCCGCTCGAGTTCGGCAAGGTCACCCTGACCACCGACTTCTGGTCGATCCGCGAAAAGAACGTCATCGGCATCCTGGGCGGCTACAACCAGATCGCCTACGACTACCTGCTGCGCCTGCAGGGCAGCTCGAACCCCAACGTGGTGCGTGAGGCCGCGACCGGCACGAACACCGTCGGCACGATCTCCTACATCAACGACACCTACATGAACCTGCAGCCGCGGGTCCTGCAGGGCGTCGACTTCAGCCTCGACTACGACCTGGACGACACCCCCTGGGGCGACTTCGGCGTCACCGTCAACGTGGCCAAGCTGACCAAGTACGACCAGGCCGCCAGCCCGATCGAACAGATCCTGATGAAGGCCGTCGCCGACGGCACGCTGTCGGGCCTGACGATCTCCAGCGCCGGCAGCCAGATCCGCCTGGACGGCAATCCCGAGTTCCGCGGCAGCGTCAGCATGACCTGGCGCAAGAACGGCTGGGGCGCCGGCGCCTTCGTCAACTACGTCGGTTCGGTCTACGACACCGGCGTGACCCAGGTGAACGGCCGCTACTACGAGGTCGACGACTGGACCACGGTCAGCCTCTACGGCCAGTACGCCTTCAAGAGCGGCGGCCGCATGGACGGCACGACCTTCCGCGTCGGCGTGCGCAACATCGCCGACAAGGATCCGCCGCTGAACTCGTCGAACTTCGGCTACTACGGCTCGCTGGCCAACTCGACCGGCCGCTACTGGTACCTGAACGCCAGCAAGAAGTTCTGATCCTCCACCCAAGGATGATCACGCAGGGCCCGCCCGTCGCCAGACGAGCGGGCCTTTCCGTATTCGGACCATGGCGGTCGGGATTTGCGTGACCCGAAAGTTGTTTTAGGAAATAGTTCCGGCAACGGCGACGTGAGCTTTCGACGCCGTACGAGTCGGGGCCTTTTCGAAAATCATGTCGCGCGTGGGCTCGTCCTCGATCGCTTTGCGCTATGCCTTGGCGGTCGCCGCCGCCGCGGCCGCCTTCTTCGTGCGCCTGGCGCTCAACAGCTGGTTCCCGCCCGGCTTTCCGTACCTGACCTTCTTCCCGGCCATCGTGCTGACCGCCTATTTCGCCGGCCGCGGCCCCGCGATCCTGTGCGCGACCCTGTCGGGCCTGGCGGCCTGGTACTTCTTCATCCCGCCGTACAACAGCTTCCGGTTCGACTTCGCGACCATGGTGGCGATCGCGTTCTACGTCTTCGTCACGGCGGTCGACATCTTCTTCATCGACGGCATGCGCCAGACGATGCGCAAGCTGGCGGTCGAGCGCGAAAGCCTGGCCGATCTGGCCCGCAGCCGCGACCTGCTCTATCGCGAGATGCACCATCGGGTGAGCAACAACATCCAGGTGGTCGGCGCCCTGCTGCGCCTGCAATCGTCGGGCGTGAAGGACGAGGACGCCCGCCACGCCCTGACCGAGGCCGGCGGCCGCATCGAGACCATCGCCAAGATCCAGCGCCAGCTTCACGACCAGACCGGCGAGCCGACGCCCTTCCGGTCCTTCGCCGAGGCCCTGCTCGACGACGCAGGGCAAGCGGCCGGCGCCCGCCACGGCGTGCGGGTCGAGGGCGGCGAGACGGCCCTGCATCCCGAACAGGCCACGCCCGTCACCCTGGTCATGCTGGAGTGCTTCAACAACGCCCTGGAGCACGCCTTCGCGTCCGGTTCGGACGGCCGCATCGTCGTGGCCCTGGAGCAGGACGGCGCCGACCACGTGCTGACCATCCGCGACAACGGCGCCGGCCCGCCGGACGGCTTCGAGCCGGCCAAGTCGCAGAGCCTGGGCCTGCGCATCGTCCACGCCATGGCCAGGCAACTCGGCGGCGCCTTCACCATGGCCCGCGTCGACGGCTGGACCGTCTGCCGCCTCACCTATACGCCTACCGCCGCTTAGAGCGGAGTTCAGCCCCATGCCCCGTCCCGGTCCGCGCAATCTGATCACCGACGTCGCGGGCCTGACGGTCGGTCACGCCCAGGACGAGGCCGTGCGCTCCGGCGTCACCGCCCTGCTCTGCTCCGAGGCCTGGACGGCCGGCGTCGACGTGCGCGGCGGCGGGCCCGGCACGCGCGAGATCGACGTGCTGAAGCCGGAGAACAATTTCAGCAAGGCCCACGCCATCTGCCTGTCGGGCGGCTCGGTGTTCGGCCTGGGCGCGGCCGACGGCGTGGTCGCGGCCCTGTCGGCGGCCGGTCGCGGCATCCGCCTGGCCCCGACCTCGCCGGCCATCCCGATCGTGCCGGCGGCCGTGCTGCACGACCTGGGCAACGGCGGCGACAAGGACTGGGGTCTGGATCCGCCCTACCGCTGGCTCGGCATCGAGGCCGCCGCCGCCGCGAGTGAGGACTTCGCCCTGGGCTCGGTCGGCGCGGGCGTCGGGGCGATGGCGGGCCTCTCCAAGGGCGGGATCGGCAGCGCCTCGCTCGATCTGGGAGACGGACTGGTGGTCGGCGCCCTGGCGGCGGTCAATCCGGTCGGCTCGGTGCGGATGGCCGACGGCGAGACCTTCTGGGCCTGGCCCTGGGAGATCGACGGCGAGTTCGGCGGCGCCCGCCCCGCGCCCGACGCTCCGACCGAGGTCGAGCCGATCCCGGACGATTCCAAGCTGGCGGCGCTGGGACGGCTGACGCAGGGCGCCAACACCACCCTGGCCGTGGTCGCGGTCACCGCCGACCTGACGACCGCCGAATGCACCCGGCTGGCCATGATGGCGCAGGACGGGCTGGCGCGGGCCATCCGCCCCGTCCACACGCCCTTCGACGGCGACGTGGTCTTCGCCCTGGCCTCTGGCGCTCAGGCGCTGGGAGACGGTCCCGGGCGCGCCGTGGCGCTGGCCCGCCTGGGCTCGGCGGCGGCCGACACCCTGGCGCGGGCCATCGCCCGCGGCGTCTTCGAGGCTCAGTCCTCGACGGGCGGCGCGGCGGCGTCAGGCGGCGCGTCGGCGCCGTAGAGCTGCACGGCGGCGGCTTCCAGCCGGCCCATGAGCCGCTTCAGGGTCGCCACCTCGCCGGGAGCCAGGCCGGCCAGCAGGGCCGCCTCGTAGGCCAGGGCCAGCGGCCGGATCTCGGCGAACAGGCGACGGCCGGCGGCGGTCAGTTCCAGCGTGTGCGAGCGGCGGTCGGTGCGATTGGTGATGCGGGCCACCAGGCGGCGCTCAACCAGGTCCTGGGCGGCGCGGCTGACGCGGACCTTGTCCATGGCGGTGCGCGCCACGGCCTGGTGCTGGGTCAGCGGCCCCTCGATCAGGGTCGACATCAGCCGCCACTGCGGGATCGACAGGCCGAAGCGGTCTTCGTAGGCGCGGGCGATCAGGCGGCTGACGGCGCTGGAGGCCGTGGCCAGGCGGTACGGCACGTAGTCCGAGAGCGACAACTGCTCACTGGCGGCGTCCGGCGAACCCGGCGTCAGGGATGAGACCGTCGCGGCCATGCCTATTCCTTTCCTCCTGCTTCGGCCCGCGGCCCGCGAAGACGGAGCCGTCTCTACGCCGAATCACGCTCTGGCGACACACCGCGAGCGCCGATCGATCTGGCGCCGCGATGGAAACGCTCTCAATCGTCCGCCCTCGACTGTGGCGGAAACCGGGTATTTCGCCCTTGCCGTGAGCATACGCACCTAATCGCGCCCAACCAAGCGGCGCCGTTCAGTGGCCGTGACCGCCCCCATGGCCGCCCCCATGGCTATCGTCATGTCCGTGGGCGGACTTCGGGGCCGGCTCGGTGTGGGTCAGCTGTTTCTGGCAGCGTTCGAGCAGGCGCAGGTTGTCGGGGCTGTTCCAGACGTCGGCGAACTCGACCACCACCAGGCGCAGGCGGCGCATGTGCTCGTTCCATTCCAGCGGCGGCTCGGGCTTGTCCTCGTCGTGCTCGTGGTCGTCGTGGTCCTTGCCGTGGGCGTCGGCCCCGCAGGTGCAGCGGTGCGGCGCGGCGGCCTGGGCCGGGCTGGCGGCGGCGTTGATGATCACGGTCTGCTTGCTGCTGATCTTCACCTGCGGCGTCGCCAGGGCCAGGCCGCCGATGGTGACCGGCGCGCAGCAGACAACGCACTGGCAGGGCGCGGGGGCCCTGCACGCCGTCGTCGGCTCGTGCGGCTTAGCGTGCGGGTCATGGCCGGCCTTGGCCTCGTCATGGCCGGCCTGACCGCCGCAGGTGCAGACCTTGGGCTTGGGCTTGGGTTTCGGCTTGTGCTCGGCCTTGACCTCGGGCTTGGGAAACTCCCCGACGCAGGCCTTGCCCAGCGCCTTGAGGGCCTTGCCGCTGGCCCCGAACTCGATCAGCGCCCCGACCCGGGCGTCGACCTCGGCGACCAGCTCCTCGGCGCGGCGCAGCAGTTCGCCCGTCGGCGCGCTGGTGGCGGCCACGCAGCGGGCCAGGATCGCCTTGTGAATGGTCTTGGGCACGTCGCGCCAGCGCTCGTCCCGGCCCTTGCGGCCCGTGAAGCGCCCCGCGCAATAGGCCAGGGCGGCGACCGCGAGCGCGATCAGGACGATGCCGGCCAGCAGGGTCGGATCGAAGATCGGGACCGGCGTCTCGACCGGAAACTCGGATTGATACACCCCACCCCTCCCGCAAGCGCCATTCGACGAGCACCGTTATGGTTAACGCATGCGCGCGACGCTTGCACGGCGAAGGTTGGGTTCAGCGGCGGGAAATCACGCCTCGGGCGCGGGCGCCCTGGTCATAGCGGCTCTCGCCGCCGTAGACGGCGACCTCGCACAGGATGTCGCCGCCTTCCTGGGCGGCCCAGAGGTAGTTCCGCTCGACCTCGACGTTGCGGCCGGCCGGCGAGAGGCCCTCGAAGGTGTCTCCCCAGGGAATCACCTTCGACAGGTCGCGCCAGCTCAGGGTCATGGCCCGCGACAGCTCGTCGTCGGCCATGGCCTGGAGATCGGGATCGCTCACCAGCGTCCTACTCGGACGGGGCTTCGAGGTCGCGGAAGTACGGCACGACCTCGCCTTGCAGCTTGATGGTCATGGCGTTGCCCTTGCGGTCGACGGTCTTGCCGGCGGTCACCCGCACCCAGCCTTCGCTGACGCAGTATTCATCGACATTGTTCTTCTCGACGCCCTTGAAGCGCACGCCCACGCCCCGCTCCATGGCGGCGGCGTCGTAGAAGGGGCTGTCGGGATTGGCGGACAGGCGGTCGGGAGGCGTATCGCTCATCGGGTCGGCTTTCGAAGTCTGGAGGCGAGCGGGCTCGCCGAAGCGGGCGTGATAGCGAGGAAAGGCGGGAAAACCAAGCGGTTGGGGCGAAGGCCTCAGCGCGAGGCCGGCGCCCGGCCGGTCGGCGGCCCCTTCGACGGGGCGGCCGGAACCTTGGGCGGCGTGTTCGCCGCCTGACGCACCGGCGGGCGCTCCAGGGCGTGATAGACCCACTTGCGGGTCTCGGCGTCGAGGCCGGGTCCCACCCCGCCCAGGCGCTGGATCATGCCGATGAAGAAAAGGTCGTTGGCCGGGTCGATCCAGAACCAGGTGCCGGCGCTGCCGCCCCAGCTGATCGTGCCGGGGCCGACCGGCGCGCCCGAGGCGGCCGGATCGACCGCCACCGCCACGTCGATGCCGTAGCCCATGCCCAGCGCGAAGGGGAACGCCTTCTGCTGGCCGGGCTTCAGCACGCCGGACGTGCCGTCGGTGGTGACCTGGAAGCTGGGCGGCAGATGGTTCAGCCGCATCATCGCCACCGTCTCCGGCTCGAGGATGCGCACGCCCTCCAGGTCGCCGCCGTTGAGGATCATCTGGGCGAAGCGGGCGAAGTCCTGGGCGGTGGACAGCAAGCCACCTCCCCCCGACGGCGCCAGCGGCGGCCGGGAGACGTCGCGCCAGCCGCCCTCGACGGCGGGCGTCAGCTTGCCGGTGACGGGGTCGGCGTCATAGATCGCCGCCAATCGCGCCAGCTTGTCGGGCGGCGTCCAGAAGGCGGTGTCCTTCATCTTCAGCGGCCTGAAGATCCGCTGGCGCATGAACTCCGGCAGGGCCTGGCCCGACAGGCGCTCGATGATCAGGCCCTGGATGTCGGCCGCCACGCTGTAGCGCCACAGCTTTCCGGGCTCCGAATACATCGGCAGGCTCGAGATCTTCTGCACCATCGAGAACAGCGAATCCGACTGCAGCACGCCCGCCCGATAATAGGCCTGGTCGGCGAGGCTGCCCGGATCGTCGGCGATGCCGTAAGCGAAGCCGGCCGTGTGGGTCATCAGCTCGCGCATGGTCGGCGGACGGCTCAGCGGCGACAGGACCGGCCGGCCGCTGGCGTCGACGCCGTTGGCGACGCGCAGGTTCTCGAACTCGGGAATGAACTTGGTGACCGGGTCGTCCAGCTTCCAGCGGCCCTCGTCGTATAGGATCAGCATGGCCACGCCCGTGACCGGCTTGGTCTCCGAGCGGATGCGGAAGATGGCGTCGGCAGGCATCGGCTGGACGTCCTCCAGCGCGCGCTTGCCGAAGGCCTGCTCGCTGACGATCTTGCCGTGGCGGGCCAGCAGGGTCACGCCGCCGGCGATCTGCCCCTGGTCGACCAGGCGCTGCATGGTCTCGTCGACGCGCTTGAGCTTCTCCGACGAAAAGCCCGCGGCCTCGGGCTTGGCGCGCGGCAGGCCGCCCGCCACCCCGGGATGGGCGGCGGCCAGACCCAGGAACCCGGCAAGGGCTCCGACGGACTTGCGCCACAAGCTCATAAGTCGACTTATCTCACAGGTGGTTGGCGAGAGCATGGCGCCTACCTACGCGCGCTACGCCCTCGCCCATATCACATCACTCAAGCCTATTTGGGCTTGAACCGCTTGGACGTCGGGAAGCCCTTGGGCGCCAGCTTGCCGGCGCCGGCCCGGCGGCCGACGAAGGTCTGCCAGTCGGCCCAGTCGCGGCGGCGCAGGGCCGAGTCGATCCAGAAGCCGCCCGTCTCGGCGTTGAACGACAGGCCGTCGCGCAGACCGCCCTCGCGGTAGGCCTGCAGCTTGACGCCCTTGCCGCGCGGCATCTCCGGCAGCTCTTCCAGCGGGAAGATCAGGATCTTGCCGTTGTCGCCGATCACGGCGAACTGGTCGCCGACCGCTTCCAGGCAGAAGGCCGCCCCTGAAGCGTCGACGGTCAGCACCTGCTTGCCCGCCTTGCGGTTGGCCAGGGCCTCCTCCTCCGGCAGCAGGAAGCCGTAGCCCTGCTTGGAGGCCAGGATGCGTTTGCGGCCGGCCTTGAACGGGAAGACGTCGATGATCTTCACCTTGTCGTCCAGCTCGATCATCATCCGCACCGGCTCGCCATGACCCCGCGCCGACGGCAGGTTGGCGCAGCCGAGCGTGAAGAAGCGGCCGTCCGAAGTGAACAGCAGGAGCTTGTCGGTGGTCTCGGCCGGGACCAGGAAGCCGAGCTTGTCGCCTTCCTTGAACTTCAGCTCCGACGGATCCTCGATCCTGCCCTTGGCGGCGCGGATCCAGCCGCGCTCGGACAGGATGATGGTGATCGGCTCGCGGACGATCATCGCCTCGATGGCGGCGTCGGCGTCAACCACCGGGGCCACGTCGAACACCGAGCGGCCGGTCACGCCGGTCGGGCGCGGCTTGTCCAGCGGATGCTTGATCTTCAGCAGGGTGGCGCGCACCTGGCGCAGGCCCGTGCCGACCAGGTCCCACTGCTTCTTGTCGCTGGCCAGCATGGCCAGGATGCCGTCGCGCTCTTCCACCAGTTCGGCGTGCTCGCGGCGGATCTCCATCTCCTCCAGCTTGGCCAGTTGGCGCAGGCGGGTGTTGAGGATGGCGTCGGCCTGGATGTCCGAGAGCCCGAAGGTCTCGATCAGCTTTTCCTTCGGCTTTTCCTCGTAGCGGACGATGCGGATCACCTCGTCGAGATTGAGGTAGGCGATCAGCAAACCGTCGAGGATGTGCAGGCGGGCTTCGATCTTGGCCAGGCGGTGGCGGGCCCGGCGGGTCAGCACCTCGCGGCGGTGGGCCAGGAAGGCCATCAGGGCCTGCTTGATGCCCATGACGCCCGGCGTGCCGCGCGCGTCCAGCACGTTGATGTTGACCGAGAACCGGCTTTCCAGCGCCGAGAGCTTGAACAGGCTCTCCATCAGCACTTCGGGCTCGACGTTCTTGGACTTCGGCTCGAGCACCAGGCGGATGTCCTCGGCGCTCTCGTCGCGGACGTCGCCCAGGAGGGCGGCCTTCTTGCTCTCGATCAGGTCGGCCAGTTGCTCGACCAGATCCGACTTCTTCACCTGATACGGGATCTCGGTGACGACGATCTGGTAGGTGCCGCGGCCGGTCTCTTCCTTTTCCCACTTGGCGCGGGTGCGAACGCCGCCGCGACCGGTCTCGTAGGTTTCCAGCAGGGACGCGGCCGGCTCGACGATGACGCCGCCGGTCGGGAAGTCGGGGCCCGGCACGCGCTCGAGGATGTCGGCGGTCGTGGCTTCGGGGTTGCTCAGCAGCAGCAGGCAGGCGTCGATCAGCTCGGCCGGGTTATGCGGCGGGATCGAGGTGGCCATGCCGACGGCGATGCCGGCCGAGCCGTTGGCCAGCAGGTTCGGGAAGCCCGACGGCAGGACCACCGGCTCCTCGTCCTGGCCGTCATAGGTCGGGCGGAAGTCGACCGCGTCCTCGTCGATGCCGTCGAGCAGAAGCGTCGCCGCCGCCGTCATCTTGCATTCGGTGTAACGCATGGCCGCGGCGTTATCGCCGTCGATATTGCCGAAGTTGCCCTGCCCCTCGACCAGCGGGATGCGCTGGGAGAAGTCCTGGGCCAAGCGCACCAGAGCGTCGTAGATCGACTGGTCGCCGTGCGGGTGGAAGTTACCCATCACCTCGCCGACCACCTTGGCGCACTTGCGCGCGGCAGATTCGGGGTTCAGGCGCATGTTGCTCATGGCGTAGAGCACGCGCCGGTGCACCGGCTTCATGCCGTCGCGCACGTCGGGCAGAGCCCGTGAGCCAATGGTCGACAGCGCATAGGCCAAGTAGCGCTTGGACAGCGCCTCGGTCAGCGGCTCTTCGAGAATGCGGTCGCCGTCGCCGGGACCGCCGGGGGGAGGAGTGACGGGCTTGTTCATCAATCAGATTCGTTTCGGCCCGCCAGCCTAGCAGATGTCGGCCGCTCGATTCGAGGCGCGTGGGGGCTTTTTACGAGCTAACCGCCGCCGGCGCCCCGAGAACGGCCCCAGCCCGCTCGACGAGGTCGATCACCGCCTCGTCGCGCCACACCTCGACGGCCTGGGCGCTGCCATGGTCGCGCAGCAGCGATAGGGCGTGCCGGCGATAGGCGCCCTCGTCCAGGTCCTGGATATCGACGGCCGTGGCGACCTGGTTCGCGGCCAGACAGACGAACGTGTAGGTTTTCATCAACAGCCCTCGCCCCAAGCGTAGCAGATCGAAGGCGCTTGTTAGTCGCCTGGCCGACCGATCACGGGATTGGGATCGACGCGTCAGCTTTCGGCGGTTTCGCCGGCGCGCGCCGGCAGGGCCAGGGTGGCGCGCAGGCCGCCGATCGGGGCGCGGCCCAGGGTCAGGGCCCCGTCGTGCAGCTCGGCCAGCTCCAGCGCGATCGGCAGGCCAAAACCGTGCCCGGCGCCCCGCTCATCGAGGCGGCTGCCTGGCACCAGGGCGGCGGCGGCGGCCTCGTCGGTAAGGCCGGGGCCGTCGTCGTCGATGACCAGCACCGCCCTGCCCCCGTCGCGACTGGCGCTCACCCGCACGGTCCGCTCGGCGAACTTCCAGGCGTTGTCGAGCAGGTTGCCGGTCATCTCGTCGAAGTCCTGCGGGTCGCAGGCCACGAAGAGATCCTCGGGGATGTCGAGTTCGGCCCGCACCCCGGCGGCGGCGTGGATGCGCGACAGGGCCGCGACCAGGTCCTCCAGGCGCGGCCTGACGTGCAGGGCCGGACGGCCCGGCGCCCCCGGCGAGGCGGCGCGGGCGCGGCCCAGGTGATGGCCGATCGCGCCGTCGATCTGGGCGATCAGGCTGGCCAGGCTGCCGTCGGGATCGCGCCCCGGCTCGGCCAGCCGCACCGCCAGCGTCGCCAGCGGGGTCTTCAGGCCATGGGCCAGGTTGGAGACGTGGCTGCGCGCCTTGGCCAGGGCCGCCTCGTTGTGGTCGAGCAAGGCGTTCAGCTCGGCGACCACCGGCTCCAGCTCCTTGGGCTGGCGGTCCTCGATGCGCTGCTGCTCGCCGGCCCGCACGGCGGCAAGCGACGCGCCCAGCTTGCGCAGCGGTCGCAGGCCCAGTTCCAGCTGGCCGATCATCGCCGCCAACAGGCCCACGCCCAGCACCGACAACGACAGCAAGAGCGGCCGCAGCCCCTCGTCGCGCATGCGGTCGCGGATGTAACGCGGCGCGCCGGCGGTGATCACCACCGGGCCGCGGCTGGAATTCACCGTCAGGGTGCGGAAATAGAAGCTCTCGTTCCAGCCGCTGCGCGAGCGCCAGCGACGCGACTCCTTCAGCGGACCGGTCGGCGGCTTTTCGAGATGGGCGTCGCGCGCCGAATGCTCTCCTTGGGGGCGCTCTCCTTGCGGACGCTCACCCTGCGGCCCCGGCCCTCCCTGCGGACGATCGCGATCACGATCGGGGCGCGGTCCTTCGGCCTTGGGCCAGGGCGATGGGCCGCCGCTCTGGCGAGGGTCCATCATCGCCACGGTCTGCGAGCGCAGCGTCCCGGCCGGTCCCTTGACCACCCAGGCCCAGCCTGCCCCGCGCCGCACGAACGGGCCGACCGACTGGATGCGGTCCTGATCGAGCGTGCCGTCGGTCTTCACCGCGCGGGCCAGCACCGAGATCTGCGACTCCAGGCTGGCGTCGACGCTGCGGCGGACGAACTGGTCGAGGGTGGGCTGGATGGTCAGGGCCGCCAGCACCACCGCCAGGATGGTGAACAGCACGCCGCTGATCAGCAGCCGGGCGCGGATCGAGGTCAGGGAGGTGATCACGACGGCTCGCCCCCGGCGGTCAGGCGATAGCCGCGGCCGCGCACGGTCTCGATCATCTCGTGGCCGATCTTGCGCCGCAGCCGGCCGACGATGACCTCCAGCGAGTTGGAGTCGCCGCCAGCGTCGCCCTCATAGGCCTGTTCGAGGATGTCCATCCGCTCGACCACCACCTCCTTGCGCAGGATCAGGCACGACAGCACCCGCCACTCGAAGCTGGTCAGCTTCAGCGGCATGCCGTCGAACTCGAACCCGCCCAGCTGGGCGTCGTAGGTCAGCCGCCCGCAGGCGATCTTCGGGCCGTGGTGGCCGGCGGCGCGGCGCACCAGGGCGCGCAGGCGCATGACCAGTTCCTCCACCCGGAACGGCTTGGTCAGGTAGTCGTCGGCGCCGGCCTTGAAGCCTTCGACCTTCTCGGTCCAGCCGTAGCGGGCGGTGAGGATCAGCACCGGCAGCGGCCGGTTCTGCTCGCGCCACGACCGCAGCACCGACAGGCCGTCCTGCTTGGGCAGGCCCAGGTCGAGCACGGCGGCGGCGTAGGTTTCGGTCGAGCCCAGGTGCGCGCCGGTCTCGCCGTCGGCGGCGATATCGACGGCGAACTGCTCTTCGCGCAGGGCTTGGGCGATGCTTTCGGCCAGCGGCGCGTCGTCTTCGACCAACAGGATGCGCATCCCCCATCCTTAGCCGATGAACCCAAACCGAACCTGAACCACTTCGTTCAGGCTGTGTCGGGGTTGAGTGCGTTAGAGAGGCTGAACTCGAGGGATTCGGCCGAGCCGTGGGGATATAGGAAATGACGAGGAAGATGGCCCTGCTGGGCCTTCTGGGCTGCATCACGCCGTCGATGCTGTACGCGCAGGAAGCCGCCAAGCCCGCCCAGACGCGCCAGGTCGCCCAGGAGACCGAGGACGTCGAGGTCGAGGGCATCGTCGTCACCGGCCAGCGCCAGTACGGCGCGGTGCTGGGCGACATCCAGCCGGAAGAGACCTTCACCGCCGCCGACGTCCGCTCCCTCGGCGTCAGCTCAGTGACCGAACTGCTGTCGGAACTGTCGGCCCAGACCACCAGCGCCAGCGGCGGCTCCCCCGTCGTGCTGCTGAACGGCCGCCGCATCTCCGGCATGGGCGAGATCCGCGACATCCCCACCGAAGCCATCCAGCGGGTCGAGATCCTGCCCGAGGAAGTGGCCCTGAAGTACGGCTATTCGGCCGACCAGAAGGTGGTCAACGTCGTGCTGCGCCAGCGCTTCCGCGCCCGCACCGGCGAGGTCAGCCTGGCCGGTCCCACCGACGGCGGCCAGACCACCGAGCAATTCGAGTCCAGCACCCTGCGCCTCAACCGCCAGGGCCGGCTGAACAGCGCCTTCAAGTACAGCCACAGCGACAAGCTGCTGGAAAGCGACCGCGACCTCGAACCGACCGAGACCGACCAGCGCTATGACGGCGACATCTCGTCCTACCGCACGCTGAAGCCCCGCACCGACAGCCTGTGGTACAACACCGTCTACAACCGCGTGCTCGACAACGGCGTCTCGGCCACGGTCAACGGCAGCCTGTCCTACGACCAGAGCCAGTCGCTGCAGGGCCTGTCGAAGGCCCGGCTGAACATCCCCACGACCAGCCCGTTCTACGCCGGCGACACCACCCTCTATCGCTATGTGACCGACCTCGGCGCGATGGAGCAGTGGAATCGTTCCTGGAACGCCCATGGCGGCTTCACCCTGGACGGGTCGATGAAGTCGTGGCGCTGGAACCTGACCGGCAACTACGACCACGACGAAAGCCGCACCTCCAGCGACCGCGACGCCAGCGTCGTCGATCTGAACCAGCGGCTGGCCGCCCTGGATCCGACCTTCGATCCCTATGCCGACCTGCCGACCGGCAGCTTCCAGCGCAACACCGCCCACTCGATCAACGACACGGTCAACACCCAGCTGGTGATGAACGGCGCGCTGTATCGCCTGCCGGGCGGCGACATCTCCTCGACGGTCAAGTTAGGCGCTGAAGGCGCCTGGGTGGATTCCTGGTCGCGCCGCCTCGGGGTCGAGAGCGACGCCGACCTGTCGCGCGGCACGGCCAACGCCCAGGTCAGCTTCGACGTGCCGATCACCAGCCGGAAGAACAACTTCATGGCCAAGGTCGGCGACCTGTCGGCCAACCTGAACCTGGCCGTGAACCAGCTGTCGGACTTCGGGACCCTGAGCACCATCGGCGGCGGCCTGAACTGGTCGCCGATCAAGCCGATCAGCTTCATCGTCTCGGGAACCCGTCAGGAGAACGCCCCCAGCATGTCGCAACTGGGCGGCGCCCAGGTCACGACCTCGGGCGTGCAGGTGTTCGACTACGTCAACGGCGAGAGCGTCGAGATCACCCGCGTCAGCGGCGGCAATCCCGACCTGAAGTCCGAAGAGCGCAACGTCCTGAAGTTCGGCGTCACGGTGAAGCCGCCGCAGATCGACGGCCTGTCGGTCAACGCCAACTACACGCGCACCCGCATCGACAACCCGATCTCGTCGTTCCCCAGCGCCACGGCGGCGACCGAGGCGGCCTTCCCCGACCGGTTCTTCCGCGACGGCGACGGCACGCTGATCCGCATCGACGCCCGCCCGGTGAACTACGCCAAGCGCGAGAGCGAGCAGATCCGCTGGGGCTTCAACTACTCGCACCAGATCGGCAAGACCCCGCCGCGTCCCACCCCGACGCCGGAAGAGATGCAGCGCTGGCGTGAACGCCAGGGCCAGGACGGCCAGGGCCGTCAAGGTCAGGGTCAAGGCCAAGCCCAACCTGCTCAGGCCCAGACCCAGACGGCCGACGGCGCGCAGCCTCCCGGCATGGACCTGCTGCAAGGCCTCCAGCGCCAGGGCGGCGAGCAGCGCAGCGGCGGCGACAACGCCAACGCCCAACCCTCGTCCGACCAGACCCGCACCACCGGCGACCAAGCGTCCAGCGGCGGCGACCGGGGTCCCGGCGGCGGCGATCGTGGTCCGGGCGGCTTCGGCGGCGGACCGGGCGGCGGCTTCGGCGGTCCCGGCGGGCCGGGCGGCCCAGGGGGCGGCGGCCTCGGCGCCGCGCGCCTGCAACTGGCCCTGTTCCACACCGTGCGCCTGCGCGAGCGGATCTACATCTATGACGGCGGAGCCCCGCTCGACCTGCTGGACGGCGACGCCATCGGCAGCAGCGGCGGCACGCCCCGCAACGAGGTCGAGGCCCAGGTCGGCTTCACCAAGCAAGGCATGGGCGCGCGCCTGACCGCCAACTGGCGGCAGGCCACCGAGGTCGACGGCGGCACGACCGGCAGTTCGACCGGCACGCTGAAGTTCTCCGACCTGACGACCGTGAACCTGCGCCTGTTCGCCAATCTCGGCGCCCGGCGCGAACTGGTCGCCAAGTATCCGGTGCTGCGCGGCACGCGGGTGACCTTCGGGATCACCAACCTGTTCGACGAGAAGCAGACGGTGCGTGACGCCACGGGCGAGATCCCGACCAGCTACCAGGAAGACTATCTCGACCCCATCGGCCGCAGCGTGAAGCTGAGCGTCCGCAAGGTGTTCTTCTAAGACCTGGAAACGGCGGGCTCCTCGGATCCCGCCGTTTTTATTTCTCCGCCGGACATCCCCGGGCGGATGCGGGGGTCTAGGGTCCATCGGTCCGGGCCGACTCCCATCCTCCGAAAAGGATATCCCGCCGATGACCACCCCCGCCGAAACCGCCGAAGCGACCGACCGCTGGGCCCTGCGCCGCGTGCGCCACGAGATCCGCCGTCGAGTCTTGACCGTCACCGCCGTCGAGCGCCTGTCGCCCGGCATGCTGCGCCTGGTCTTCGCCTCGCCCGACCTGGCCGACTTCGTCAGCGCCGGCTTCGACGACCACATCAAGCTGTTCTTCCCCGTCGAGGGCGGCGAGCCGGTGATGCGCGACTACACCCCGCGCAGCTTCGACAACGCCGCCCAGAGCCTGGTCATCGACTTCGCCGTGCACGAGGCCGGCCCGGCCACGGCCTGGGCGCTGTCGGCCAAGGTCGGCGATACGCTGAACATCGGCGGCCCGCGCGGCTCGGTGCTGATCCCCGACGCCCTGCCCTGGCTGGTGCTGATCGGCGACGAGACCGCCCTGCCCGCCATCGGCCGCCGGCTGGAGGAAGCGGAAGACGGCGAGACGATCGCCACCCTGGCCATCCTCGACGCCGCCGACGACGCCCTGGCCGTCGAGACCAAGGCCGCCTGGACGCCGCACTGGCTGGTCCGCGACGGCGGCGACGACACCCAAGCTCTGACTGCCGCGCTGGACGCCGTGCTGCCGGCCGACAAGGAAGGCTTCATCTGGCTCGCCGCCGAAGCCCGCGTCGCCAAGGCTCTGCGCGCGCATCTGGTCGAGGTTCGCGGTTTTTCGCCCAAGCAGATCAAGGCCGCGGGCTACTGGGTTCGCGGCGCCGAGGGCGTCCACGAGCGGATCGAGTAGGAACGGCTAAAGCCGCCCCGCCTCGCCCAGCCGGTCCAGCAACCACATGCGGGCCGGCGGCAGCGGGCGGTTCAGAGGGCCAAACACGAACTGCTCGAGGAAGTGGCCGGTGATGTCGAGGCCCGCCTTGACGTCGCCGTCGCTCAAGCCGCCCTGCGACGACAGCAGGAACGGCGGCAGCGGCAGCAGCTTGTCCTGATAGGGCGCGCCGGCCTTGCGGCTGACAGCCCGGCCCGTACGCGGGCTGACATAGACCAGGTCGTCGAGGTCGCCGGTGGCGGCGCATTTCGACAGGTCCAGGCCAAAGCCCAGGTCCTGCAACAGGCCCGCCTCGTAGCGCACATAGACCGCAGGCCAGATGTCTGGGATCTCCAGCACCCGGATCAGGGTCTCCAGGGCCAGGAACGCGCCCGGGTGCGGCTCACGCTCGGGCAAGGCCCCAGCCGCGACCGAAGCGGCCGATTGCAGGCCGGCCAAAGCCAGGCGGTCGTCGAACAACGACGAAGGCCCCTCGCCCATCGGCTCCAGCTGGGCCGAACCCATCTGATCGGGACCACGGGCGCGATAGCGGACGATCACCCGCGCCCCGGCCTGCAGGAACGGCTTCATCCGCCGCGACGCCGCCCCGGCCACGTGGGCGACGAACTTGCCCCGGTCCTGGGTCAGCAGCTCGACGATCGCCCCGGTCTCGCCGTGGGCGCGGGCCGACAGCACGAAGGCGTCGTCCTCCCACTCCATCTAGGCGGGCGTCCCCCAGCCCACGACCTTCTCCAGCACCGCGCGCCATTCCGGCTCGACCGGCAGGCCGATGACGTCGCGCAGCACCGCCTCCAGCTCGTCGACCGACAGGTCGCGCTGCTCGACCAGCGCGCCCGTGGCGTCGCGGTGGGTCAGGCGGTTGTTCTTCAGGGCGTAGCGGGCGGTCGGCGTCGTGCGGCCCACCGTCATGCTCCAGGTGAAGTGCGAACTAGGGTGGGTGTAGGTGAAGAAGTTGGCCGGCTCGTAGTCGACGTCGTCCCACGGCCCCAGCGCCACCTGGTAGAGCGGCGCCCACTTGCCCGAGAGATCGGCCAGCACCAGGCGCTCGCCGCCCATCTCCGGCGCGGCCGGCTCGATGCGGAAAGCGCCGTTGGGCGTGGCCTGCACCTCGTCGGAGAACAGATCCAGCGGCGCGGTCAGCACGCAACCGCCGAAGCCGGCGTCGGCCAGCCAGTCCCTGCCGTCGATCGTGACCTTCAGGATCATGTGCGAGCGGGCGCGGGTCGGCGCTTCCGGAGGTTTCATCCACCAGACGCGCGCCATCAGCGACTGGACTTCGAAACCCAGCGTCTTCAGCACGCGCTTCAGCAACCCGTTCTGCTCGAAGCAGTAGCCGCCGCGACCAGCCGACAGCAGCTTGGCGTCGATGTCGGCCGGGACGATGCTGATCCCCCGGCCCAGCAGCACGTCGAGGTTTTCGAACGGGATGGCGTCCGGATGCTTCTGGCAGATCGCCCGCAGGGTCTCGAGCGTCGGCTCGCGCGGGCCGGCATGGCCGATCCGCGCGAAATAGGCGTCGAGGTCCACGCTGGGGGCGGCCTGGCCGTCAAACATCGAAGTCGAGACCCATGTCGCTGAACAGGCCGCGTTCCTCGGCCCAGTTCTCCTTGACCTTCACGTGCAGGAAGAGGTGCACCTTGCGGTCCAGGATGTCCTGCAGTTCCTCGCGCGAGGCCTGGCCGATCCACTTCAGCACCTGGCCGCCCTTGCCCAGCACGATGGCCCGCTGGCCGTCGCGCTCGACATAGATGGTCTGCTCGATGCGGGCGCTGCCGTCGGCGCGTTCCTCGAACGAGGTGGTCTCGACCGTGGCCGCGTAGGGCAGCTCTTCGTGGACCCGCAGATAGATCTTCTCGCGGGTGATCTCGGCGGCCAGAAGGCGGGCCGGCAGGTCGGCGGTCTGGTCTTCCGGATAGAGCCACGGGCCTTCCGGCATGGCTTCGACCAGCTTGACCATCAGGTCGTCGACGCCCGCGCCGGTCTCGGCGCTGATCATGAAGACGTCGGTGTAGACGCCGGTGTCGAAGAAGTCCTTGGCCACGCCCAGCAGGGTGTCGCGCTTGATGCCGTCGATCTTGTTGAGCGCCAGGATCACCTTGCGGCCGCTCTCCTTGAGGGCCTCGATGATGGTCTGGACGTCCTGCACGGCGCGGTGCTCGGCCGGGGTGGCGTTGCGGGCGCGGTCGGCCAGCTCGGCCTGCACGTCGACGAGGTGCACGGTGACCTCGGCCTCTTCCGAACCGGCCCAGGCCGAGCGCACCATGGCGCGGTCGAGCCGGCGACGGGGGCTGAAGATCCCGGGGGTGTCGACGAGGATGATCTGGGCGTTGCCCGACAGGGCGACGCCGCGCACGGGGAAGCGCGTCGTCTGCACCTTCTGGGTGACGATCGAAACCTTGGCCCCGACCATGCGGTTGACCAGGGTGGATTTGCCGGCGTTCGGCGCGCCGATGATGGCGGCGAACCCGGCGCGGGTGTTCTGGGTGGAGTCAGTCATTGCGCGTGCGTGTAGCACAGAGCACCGCAAAAGCCCTCCCCCTTGATGGGGGAGGGTTGGGTGGGGGTGGTCAGGGCGCTGGCCGGCGGAACCGCCGCATCACCCCCATCCCCGGCCCTTCCCCATCGGAGGGAAGGGTGAGGAGGTCTCACCCCGCTCCCACCTGCTCCAGCAGCGCCTTGGCGGCGGCCTTCTCGGCCTCCTGCCTCGACTTGCCCTTGGCGATGGCGGGATCGACGTCCTTGACCAGGACCTCGACGGTGAACACCGGCGCGTGGTCGGGGCCGGTGCGCTCGAGCACGCGGTAGGTCGGCAGCGGCTTGCCCTTGCCCTGCGCCCATTCCTGCAGGGCCGTCTTGGGATCACGCGGACGCCCCTGCCCCGCCCGGTCGAACTCCTCGGACCACAGGTCGAGGAACACCTTGCGAGCCAGTTCCAGCCCACCGTCCTGGTAGAGCGCGGCCATCAAGGCCTCGCAGGCGCCGGCCAGGATCGATTCCGTCTCGCGGCCGCCGATCTTGCTGGACGAGGCCGACAGGCGCAGGGCCGGACCAAGGTCGGCGCCCTTGGCCACCCGGGCGCAGGTCTCGCGGCTGACCAGGGCGTTCAGGCGCGGGGCGAGCTCGCCCTCCTTGGCCTTGGGGAAGCGCTCGGCCAGGGCCTCGGCGGCCAGGAGCCCGAGCACCCGGTCGCCGATGAACTCCAGCACCTCGTTGTCGCGGACCTTGGCCTTGGCGCCGTCGCCGACGCTGGCGTGGGTCAGGGCCCGCTCGAGCAGTTCGCGGTCTTCGAACCGATGACCGATCCGGCGCTCCAGGTCGCCGACGGCGGCGACCCGTCTGTCCTTCACGGCCATGATGTTACTTCAGCACGCGGAAGAAGCGGCTCGGACGGGCGTCCAGGAACCAGGTCCAGGGCTTGAAGAGGTGCGCGTCGGCGTTCCACGACAGCAGGATGATCTGGGCCTTGCCGACCAGGTTCTCGGCCGGAACGAAGCCCACGCCGATCGAGTCGCCCGTGTACTGGTCGTTCTCGTAGTTCCACTTGCAGGTCCCGGCGTCCGTCTTGAACGGCGAGATGCCCGGGTTGAAGCGGCTGTCGGCCGAGTTGTCGCGGTTGTCGCCCATGAAGAAGTAGCAGTTCTCGGGAACGACATAGACCCCGGTGTTGTCGCCCTGGGTGTCCGGACCGGCGTCGGCCTGGGTCAGGTAGGTGCGGCCTTCCGGCGTGGTTTCCTGGATGCGCTTCATCGGCTGGGTGAAGCCGTAACCGCTGTCGACCAGCACGTCGGCCAGTTCCTGGCGCTTGACCGGCTTGTCGTTGATGTAGAGCGCGCCGCCGCGAACCTGGATGCGGTCGCCGGGCAGGCCCACCAGGCGCTTGATGTAGTCGACGTGGCCGTCGCGCGGCAGCTTGAAGACGACGATGTCGCCCCGCTTGGGCGTCGAGCCCAGGATGCGGCCCTTGAACAGCGGCGGGCTGAACGGGATCGAGTGCTTCGAATAGCCGTACGAGAACTTCGAGACGATGATGTAGTCGCCTTGATAGAGGTTGGGCTCCATCGAGGCCGACGGGATCGTGAACGGCTGGAACAGCAGAACCCGCAGCACCAGGGCGATGCCCAGGGCGTAGGCCACGGTCTTGATGATCTCGATGAATTCGTTGACGGCGCCGCCCTTCTCTTCTTCGGGGGGCGTGGTCTCGACGGCTTCGGTCATGCGCGGCGGGGCTCTTTGCGAATGGGGGTCGGGCGAGCCCGACAGGTCTTGCTAGACGCGGTTGCCGCCGCGAGCAAGCATCGGCGCGATAGTGACGCTTCATGGCGACGATTGGGCGAACCGAACGATGGTCGCCTTAAAGATTATTCATTGGCCGCGCCCGTCGGCGAATGATGTTCTCCGGCGCGGTTCGTCAGGGGATCCGCCATGCGCCCGTCCATCCCGCTTCTCGCCCTCGCCGCCGGCCTCTGCGCCGTCTCGGTCGTCCAGGCCGCGCAGGTCGCGCCACGTCCCGTGGTCGACGGCGTCGCCAAGGCCATCGCCGACAACTACTACGACGCCGCCAAGGGCGCGGCCGTCGCGGCTCAGTTGCGCGCCGAGACCGAAAAGGGCGCCTACGACCGCCTGACCGACCCGCGCGATCTGGCCACCACGCTCACCGAGCGCCTGCGGCCCCTGGACCACCACTTCAGCGTCTCCTGGTCGCCGCCCTCGGCCGACGGCCCGCCGCCGCAGGGCGCCGGCCCAAGCGCGGGCGTCGGCCCCGCGCCTCGCCTGGCGCCCGCCGGACCGGCCAACGCCGAGCGCGATCCCTTCCGCCGCGCCAACTACGGCGTGCGCCGGGTCGAGATCCTGGGCGGCAATCTCGGCTATATCGACCTGCGGATGTTCGCCGACTTCGAGTTCGGCCAGCCCGACGCCCCGGCCCGCAAGACCATCGAGGCGGCGTTGCAGACGGTGGCCAACGCCGACGCGGTGATCATCGACCTGCGCGACAACGGCGGCGGTTCGCCGGCCATGGTCGGCTATCTCTCCAGCGCCTTCACGCCCAAGGGCGCCGACATCTACAACACCTTCAAGTACCGCGAGGGCACGGCCAGCGAGGCCCCGACCGACTGGTACGCCGCCCCGCGCCTCGACGTGCCGCTCTATCTGCTCGTCAGCCCGCGCACCGGCTCGGCGGCCGAGGCCTTCGCCTACACCCTGAAGAACGCCAAGCGCGCGGTGATCGTCGGCGAGGCCAGCGCCGGCGCGGCCAATCCCGGCGGCCCCGTGCCGGTGGCGGGCGGCTTCGCGGTCTTCGTGTCCAATGGCTCGCCGATCAGCCCGATCACCAAGACCAACTGGGAAGGCGACGGCGTGCAGCCCGACGTCGCGGTCGTCCCCGCCAAGGCGCTGGAGACCGCCCGCGCCCTGGCGCTGGAGACGGTGCTGAAGACCGCCGCCGGCCCCGACGCCCAGGACGCCCGCTGGGCGCTGGAGGCGATCCGCGCGGAGGCCTCGCCCCCCGCCGCCAAGCCCCTCGCCGACTATGTCGGCGGCTACGGCGGCATCGACATCGTTCAACTCGACGGCCGCATCGGCATGAAGCGCGGCAAACGTCCGGTCACCGTGCTGCTGCCGCTGGGCGGCGAGAGCTTCACCGTTCTGGACGAGCCCAGCCGCCGTGTCGTGTTCGAACGCGACGCCAAGGGCGCGGTGACGGCCTTCGAGGCGATCACCTCCGACGGCCGCAGCGCGCGGTATCGCCGCGAGGCAGCTCCGGCGAGCTGAAACGATCAGCCCTCACCCGTAAAACCCCCGCGAAAGCGGGGGCCCAGGTGTTTTATCGTCGAGCGCCATGGGTTTTCAGGAAAAGCCTGGGTCCCGCTTTCGCGGGGATTTTACGGAAGAAGGACGATCCTCGGCGAAATCAGACCGCTAAGGTCGCCAAAATCGCCACCAGCACCAGCGCCAGGAAACCCCAGCCGATAGCCAACCAGGCGAACGGCCTCTGCTGCCAGGGCGCCAGATTGGAACGCTTGGGTTCGACGTCTTCGTCGGTCCAGATGGTCATGTTGCAGTCCCCCGTTCCGAAACGGCGCAATGGCCGGCTCGGAGAGGGAATCACTGCAAGCCGCGCGCCGTCAGGACGCCGGCAGAGCCTCGATGATCACGAAGGCCTGGGCGTAGGGGTGGTCGTCGGTCAGCGACAGGTGGATCACCGGGACCATGCCCTCCGGCACCAGCTGCGCCAGCTTGGCCGCCGCCCCGCCGGTCAGGGCCATGGTCGGCTTGCCCGACGGCAGGTTGACCACGCCCATGTCGGCTAGGTGCACGCCCTGCTTCAGACCGGTGCCGAGGGCCTTGGAGCAGGCCTCCTTGGCGGCGAAGCGCTTGGCGTAGCTGGAGGCGCGGTCGGGCTTGCGCTCGGACCGCTTGCGCTCGATCTCGGTGAAGACCTTGTTCGTAAAGCGCTCGCCGAAGCGTTCGAGGGATTTCTCGATCCGGCGGATGTCGCTGAGGTCCGAGCCGATCCCGATGATCACGCCGCGGCCTCCAGCCTTGCGGCGTCCATCAAGGTCCGCATGCGCAGTATGGCCTGCGGCAGGCCGACGAAGATCGCCTCGCCGATCAGGAAGTGGCCGATGTTCAGCTCGACGATCTGCGGGATGGCTGCGATCGGCTTGACCGTGGCGTAGTCGATGCCGTGGCCGGCGTGGACCTCCAGCCCCAGCGAGGCGGCCAGGGCAGCGCCCGCTTTCAGGCGTTCCAGGATGGCGGCGGCCCGCTCGGTCTCGCCGGCGCGGGCGGCGTCGCAATAGGCGCCGGTGTGCAGCTCCACGACCTGGGCGCCGGCGTCGGCGGAAGCCTGGATCTGGGCGGGGTCGGGCTCGATGAACAGCGAGACCCGCGCGCCGACGGTGCGCAGCCGGCCGGTGGCGTCGGCGATGCGGTTGGCGCCCTTGACCACGTCGAGACCGCCTTCGGTGGTCACCTCCTCGCGCCGCTCGGGCACCAGGCAGGCGGCGTGCGGCCGGGCGCCGATCGCGATGCCGACCATCTCGTCGGTGACCGCCATCTCGAAGTTCAGCGGCTTGCCGCGCTTGAGACAGAGGTCGGTCAGCACGACGATGTCGGCGTCGCTGATGTGGCGGCGGTCCTCGCGCAGGTGCGCGGTGATGCCGTCGGCGCCCGCCGCGAGCGCCAGCTCGGCGGCCCGCACCGGTTCCGGATAGCTCGACCCGCGCGCATTGCGGATCGTGGCCACGTGGTCGATGTTGACGCCGAGCCGCAGCATGGGGCTCAGCCCTTCAGCCGGCGGCTGCCCGGATCCTCGATCGGGATCGCGGCCAGTTCGGGCGGCAGGGCGTCGGCGGGATAGGCCGGCACGTCCAGGCTGGCCAGGGCGATCAGCGGCACGCCGACATCGACCTTGCCGCCCGAGCGGTCGACGATGCAGGCCGCGGCCACCACGTCGCCGCCGGCGTCCTTGATCGCCTGGATGCATTCGCGCGACGACAGGCCGGTGGTGACGATGTCCTCGACCATCACGACCTTCTGGCCCGGCTCCAGGTGGAAGCCGCGGCGGAACTTGAAGCCGCCGCCCTCGCGCTCGACATAGATCGACGGCACGTTCAGGTGGCGGGCGGTCTCGTAGCCGGGGATGATGCCGCCGACGGCCGGCGACACGGCGACGTCCACATGGCCCACCGTGGCGACGATCTTGTCGGCCAGGGCCTTGCAGAGGCGCTCGCAGCGCTCGGGCCGCATGAACACCAGGTTCTTCTGCAGGAAGACCGGGCTGTGCAGGCCGCTGGACAGCACGAAGTGGCCTTCGCGCAGGGCGCCGGCGGCGCGGAATTCTTCGAGGACGTCGTCGTTGGTCATGAGCCGTGGATATAAGGCCAGCGCGGCGAGTCTACAAACCATCGACGAAGGGGCGTAGGACAGCGCCATGAGCGACTCCCCTCTCCGCCCCCGCGTCGGCTGCGGCGCGGCCATTCTCGACGCCCAGGGCCGCATCCTGCTGGTCCGACGCCGCCGCGAGCCCGAGGCCGGCCATTGGGGCCAGCCGGGCGGCAAGCTCGACTGGGGCGAGCCCGGCCGCGCCTGCGCCGAGCGCGAGATCCGCGAGGAGCTGGGGATCGAGGTCGTCGCCGGCCCGGTGCTGGCCGTCACCGACATGATCACCGCCGACAGCCACTGGCTGGCCGTCACCTATCGCGCCGACGGCTGCGTGGGCGAACCGGCGATCCAGGAGCCCGACGCCATCGCCGACTGGGGCTGGTTCGCCCTCGACGCCCTGCCCTCGCCCCTGACCCAGGCGACGCGGGACGCGGCGGCGGCGCTGCACGGCTCGACCTGAAATTATTTCGCGAGCCGCGTCACATGCGCGGCCTTCACCTCGTCATGACGGCGCAACCCTCTCAAAGGAGACCCGCCATGACCGCCAAGCTCGATCCCTTCGCCGTCGCTCCCGCCGTGATGAAGTCGTGGTTCGCCGCCTCGACCGCCATCGCCGCCAGCCTGGAGCCCAGCCTGGTCGAACTGGTCAAGATCCGCGCCTCGCAGATCAACGCCTGCGCCAACTGCATCAACATGCACACGGCCGAAGCCCGCGCCCAGGGCGAGACCGAGCAGCGCATCTACCTGCTGTCGGCCTGGCGCGAGGCCCCCTGCTACACGCCCCGCGAACGCGCCGCCCTGGCCTGGACCGAGGCCCTGACGCGCCTGTCCGAAGGCCACGCCCAGGAAGCCGCCCACGCCGATCTCGCGGCTCAGTTCAGCGATGAAGAGCAGGTCAAGCTGACCCTGATGATCAACGTCATCAACGGCTGGAACCGCCTGGCCGTGGGCTTTGGTCTCTGGATCGAGCAGCCGGTGAAGGCGGCCGCCTGACGCGCGGCGACGGACGCGGGGTCAGCCCCGCGTCCGGTCCACCGTCTCGACCGACGGGCAGGTGCGCAGCGCCGCCGAGATGTTGGTCAGGTGCTTGGCGTCGCGCACCTCGACGTCGATGTCGGTGTCGAAGAAGTCGCTCTGCCGGTGGTGCATGCGCAGATTGACGATGTTGCCGCCCGCCTCGCCGATGATCGTGCAGACCTGCCCCAGCACGCCCGGCGCATTGCCGATGGTGGCGTGCAGGCGGGCCAGCGAGACGGTGTCGCGCTCGGCTTCCGGCGTCCAGTTGAGGTCGCGCCAGAGGTCCTCGCGCTCCTCGAACTCGGCCAGCTTCGGGCAGTCGATGGTGTGGACGTCGAGGCCCTCACCGTCTTCCCGCAGGATGCCGACGATGCGGTCGCCCGGCACCGGGCTGCAGCAGTGGGCGAAGTGCAGCGAGACGCCGGGCGTCAGCCCACCGCCGCGCACATAGAGCCGCGCGCCCTTGCCGCCCTCGATCTTGCGACGGGCCGTGGCCGCCTCGCGCTCGGCGTCCTTCATGCCGGGGAACGCCGTCTCCAGCACCTGGCTCGGCGTCACCCGCCCGCGGCCGACGGCGTCGAACAGGCTCTCCTCGCTCTCCAGCACGAACCGTTCGAGGATCGGCCGCAGCGACACGTCCTTCAGGCTCTTGCCGGCGCGCTCGAAGATCTGCTCCACCGAGGCCCGGCCCAGGCGCAGGAACTCTTCCTTCTCGGTCTGGCGGATATGGCGGCGGATGGCGGAACGCGCCCGGCCGGTCACCGTCAACGAGCGCCAGTCCGGCGGCACCACGGGCTTGGAGCCCCGGATCACCTCGACCACGTCGCCGTTGGTCAGGATGGTGCGCAGCGGTTTCAGCTCGCCGTTGATCTTCACGCCGATGCAGGTGTCGCCGACGCTGGTGTGGACGGCATAGGCGAAGTCCAGCGGCATCGCGCCCCGCGGCAGGCTGACCAGCTTGCCCTTGGGGGTGAAGACGAACACCTGGTCGAGGAACATCTCGAGCTTGGCGTGCTCGACCAGTTCCTCGCTGTCGCCGCCGTGCTCCAGCACTTGGACCAGCTGGCGCAGGTTGGCCAGCGGATCGCGGCCGCCAGCGGCTTCCATGCCTTCCAGGTCGAGGCCGTAGGAGGCGTCCTTGTAGCGGAAGTGAGCGGCCACGCCCTCTTCGTTCACCCGGTCCATCGACTCGGTGCGGATCTGCATCTCGATGCGCATGCCGCGCGGGCCGACCACCGTCGTGTGCAGCGAACGGTAGTTGTTGCGCTTGGGCGTCGAGATGAAGTCCTTGAAGCGGTCGGGCACGCTGGACCAGGCGCGATGGACGACGCCGAGCGCGCGGTAGCAGTCTTCCTCGCTGTCGACGATCACGCGGAAGGCGTAGATGTCCGACATCTGCGAGAAGCCGATCGATTTGCGCTGCAGCTTGCGCCAGATCGAATAGGGCGCCTTTTCGCGACCGAAGACGCGGGCCGGCAAGCCGGCCGACTCCAGGCGGGCCTGGATCTCCTGGCTGACCAGCTGGACCGCCCCGCCCTGCTCTTCGCGCAGCTTTTCCAGCCGGCGGACGATGGCGTCGCGGGCGACCGGGTTGGTGTGCTGGAAGGAAAGCTCCTCCAGCTCCGTACAAATCCGGTGGCAGCCGATGTTGCGGGCCAGGGGCGCGTAGATGTCGCGCGTCTCGCGGGCGATGCGCTCGCGCTTGGCCTGGGCCTTGATGAAGTGCAGCGTCCGCATGTTGTGCAGACGGTCGGCCAGCTTGACCAGCAGGACGCGGACGTCCTTGGAGATGGCCAGGATGAACTTGCGCAGGTTCTCGGCCTGGCGGGTGTGCTCGGCCTGGAGTTCCAGCTTGGAAAGCTTGGTGACGCCTTCGACCAGCTCGGCGATCTCCTCGCCGAACAGCTTGCCGATCTCCTCCTTGGTGACCGGGGTGTCCTCGATCACGTCGTGCAGCAGCGCCGTGACGATGGTCGCGGTGTCGAGCCGGTACTCGGTGAGGATGCCCGCCACCTCGATCGGGTGGGCGTAGTAGGGATCGCCGCTGGCGCGCGTCTGGCTGCCGTGCATGCGCATGGCGAAGACGTAGGCGCGGTTGAGCAGGGCCTCGTCGGCCGTCGGGTCGTAGGCGTGGACCCGCTCGATCAACTCGTACTGGCGAAGGAACTTGCGCGGCTTGGGGGCCGGCGGAGCCTCGACCGTCGGTTCGACGACGGGCTCAGACGAAGACGCGCCCGATTCCCCTCCAAGCAAAGGAAAGAATTCGGGCGCGCGTTCGGGCGTAGCGGCGGCGGGCGCCGCTTCAATGATCAGAGGGTCTGCGCCGTCGGGGCTCAGTACCGCTCCTCCTGACCGCCGTCGCGGTCGCTTTGCAGCGCGCGAACGAGTTCCAGTTCGCTCATCTGCATGTGGGTCGGATCGGCCAGCAGGGCGAGGGTTTCGGCCTCTTCCTCGGCTTCCGAGTGCTCGTCGACGCGCTGCAGCGTGGTGATCAGGTGCTCCTTGAGCCCCTCGTGATCGATCACGTCGTCAGCGATCTCGCGCAGGGCGACGACCGGGTTCTTGTCGTTGTCGCGATCGACCATGAGGGCCGCACCGGCCGAGATGCCGCGGGCGCGGTGCGCCGACAGCAGGACGAGCGCGAAGCGGTTCGGAACCTTCTCGACGCAATCTTCGACGGTGACGCGGGCCATGAATTCCTCGGGCTGAGCGTTGGCTCTTGCAAAATAGGGCTCCGTGCGGCGTCACGCAACGCCGCTTCGGCTGTAACCCAGCTTTCGCGAGGCGGCGTGTATGCCTCCTCCCCGGCGCAAAGTCCAGTCGCAACAACGGTCACGATCGGGAAGTCGCTTCGATACAGGGGCGCGACAAGGTCCAGAATCCCGAAAATCGGCCGCAACAGCGTTCGCCGACCCTGTCGCCATGATCATTTCGCACCGCCACCGCTTCATCTTCATCAAGACCCGCAAGACCGCCGGCACCAGCATCGAGGCCTATCTGTCGAGCCTGTGCGGCCCGGAAGACGTCGTCACCCCCGTCCATCCGCCCGAACCCGGCCACCAGCCGCGCAACGCCGCCGGCTTCACCAACCACATGTCGGCGGCCCAGGTCGCCGCCAAGGTTCCCGACCTCTGGCGCGACTACTTCACCTTCTGCGTGGAGCGGAATCCGTGGGACAAGACGCTGTCGCACTACTTCATGAAGCGGAACTCGGCCTCCCATGGCGGCGATCGCGAGCTTTGCCTGGACCGCTACCTGGCCGCCGGCGACTACGCCCTGAACCTGCCGCTCTACGCCAGCCGCCTTTCCGGCAAGCCCCTGGTCGACCGCGTGCTGCGCTACGAGCGCCTCGACCGCGAACTGGGCGACGTGTTCGAGAAACTGGGCGTGCCGTGGTCGGGCCGCCTGCCGGTGAAGGCCAAGAGCGGCTGGCGTCCGGATCGGCGCTCCTACCGCGAGGTGCTCAGCCTGCGCCAGGCCGTGCGGATCGAGAAGATCTTCGCGCGGGAGATCCGACTGCACGGCTATGCGTGGTGATCTGTACCTCTCCCCGTAAAATCCCCGCTTTCGTGGGGATTTTACGGATTGGGGGACGGCCGCGCGTCAGCCCCCACCGTCGCCTCCGCCGCCAATTCAACCGCACTTCGCCCCAGCACCGGGTGAACCCACCCGGGCGCCACCTCCGCCAGCGGCCCCATGACGAACAGCCGCTCATGGGCGCGCGGATGCGGCAGGACAAGGTTTCCTTCCGTCACCGTCCGGCCGTGGGCGATCAAATCAAGGTCCAGCGTGCGGGCGGCGTTGCGCTCGGCCCGGGCGCGACCGAACTCGGCTTCGATGCGATGCAGGGCCGCCAAGGCCTTGGCGGGCGAAAGATCGGTTTCCACCAGTGCCACGCCGTTCAGATAGGCCGGCCCGGTCGGATCGGGCCAGGCGGCCGAGGTCCACCAGCCCGAACGGGCGACCACCGCCATGCCCTCGCCGGCCAGCGCCGAAACCGCCGCTTCCAACAAGGCCTCGCGACTCGTATAGGCTCCAGGCAGATTGCAGCCGAGGGCGACGACCACGGCCGCGTCCAGACCATTTCGATCAAGCCGATATTTCAAGGATTTACCCGTGACCTTCTATCCGACCGAGCGGTTGGCGCTGTTCATCGACGGGGCCAATCTCTATTCCGCCGCCAAGGCGCTGGGCTTCGACATCGACTACCGCAAGCTCCTCGACGAATTCAAGAAGCGCGGCCTGCTGGTGCGGGCCTACTACTACACCGCCATCGCCGAGAACGACGACTATTCGCCGATCCGCCCGCTGGTCGACTGGCTCGACTACAACGGCTTCACCCTGGTGACCAAGCCGGCCCGCGAATACACCGACAGCCAGGGTCGCAAGCGCTGGCGCGGCGACATGGACATCGAGATCGCGGTGGACATGATGCAGATGGCCGACACGGTCGACCACCTGGTGCTGTTCTCGGGCGACGGCGACTTCCGCGCCCTGGTCGAGGCCGTACAGCGCAAGGGCCGCCGCGTCACCGTGGTCTCCACGATGAAGAGCCAGCCGCCTATGACCAGCGACGACCTGCGCCGCCAGGCCGACAACTTCGTCGACCTCAACGACCTGGGCAACATCATCGGCCGCCCGCAACGCGCGCCGCAACAGCGCTACACCACCGCCGACGCCCGCACCCCGGCCGAACGCGAAGCCGACGACGAATACTGAGACTTAAAGGCCATGCAGCACTCCAACATCGTCGGCGAGGTCGTCCCCTCCCCGGCCGAGCCGCCCCGCGACTGCCCGCTGTGCCCGCGCCTCGTGGCCTATCGCCGCGAGAACGAGGCGCTCTATCCGGACTATTTCAACGGCCCGGCCCCGTCGTTCGGCGACAAGGACGCGCGCCTGCTGGTCGTGGGCCTGGCGCCCGGCCGCAAGGGCGCCAACCGCACCGGCCGCCCCTTCACCGGCGACTACGCCGGGACCCTGCTCTACGACACCCTGCTCAAGTACGGCTTCGCCACCGGCAAGTTCGAGGCGCGCATCGACGACTCGCTGAAGCTGGTCGGCTGCGCGGTGACCAACGCCGTCCGCTGCGCCCCGCCCGGCAACAAGCCCGAGACCTCCGAGGAGAACACCTGCCGTCCCTTCCTGAAGGCGCGGCTGGACATGTTCCCCAACCTCAAGGCCATCGTCACGCTGGGCGACGTCTCTCGCCGCAATGTGCTGAAGACCCTGGGCCTGAAGGCCTCGGCCGGCATCCCCGGCCACGGCTCGGAGTTCCAAGCCGGCCCCTACCGCATCTTCAACAGCTATCACTGCTCGCGGCTCAATACGAACACCGGACGCCTGACGACGCCGATGTTCGAGGAGCTGTTCGCGCGGGTGAGAGCCTATGTGGACGCGGCCGACTAGGCCTTGGCCCTGATGCGGTCGAGGGTCAGGGCGCCGTCGGCGTCGAGCCGGACCTCCGCGACGTATCGGTCATCCTGCAATCGGAAGCGCATGGCGCCGTCCTGCTCCACCACGCCGCCGCGGAGCTGAACGGTTTCCAGCAGGACCGCCACGGCTTTGGCCAAGGCCCGCCCCGCCTCGACGATCGTGGCCGCGTTCGCCTGCGCCTGGAAGGCGACGATCTCACGCGCCCCGAGGGATAACCGGCCAAAGCCCAGGGTCCTGCCCGAGAGGATCCAGTTGCGAAGCGCCAGGGCGACCGTGACCTGATCCTTCGGACCGACGATCAGCGGCCCTTCGAGTCGCTCGAACAGCCAGGGCCGCAGCGTCGCCAACGCATCCTCGACCAGGGCGACGCGCGCTTCGGAGTTCGACGCCGTCTGCCCTGCCCGCACCACCAGACCGACATAGATCTCGACATGGTCGGCGAACTCCACCGTCGAACAGGCCTTGCCCAGGGCGAACAGCGCCGCCTCCCGGGCGGTGGTCCGGCCAGCGCGCCGCACCGTCTCGACCAGTCCAAGGATCGCGGCCTGGCCCTGGCTGTCCATGAACTGGAACACCGAAGCGTCGCCGACGCCGAGCTCGGACAGCAGGGCCCGGCCCGTCCAATAGTCCGCCAGGGTCAGCAGGCCGGTCTTCGTCAGCACCTTGCGCGCCTTGGCCAGGTCGGGTTCCGACCCGGTCTGTTCGGCGGCGATCAGGACCTTCAGGTCGGCGGCGCTGATCTGCATCAGCTTCAGCGGGCTGACCGCAAGGCCGAGCCCAGGCAGCACGATCTGACCGACGCCATGAAGACCCGACTGGAGATCCGCGATCAGTCCGCTCTCGTCCACATAGTCGAACCGCCGCGCGCCGGGGCTGATCGCCCACTCCAGCCAGGCCGCGCCCGAGGGAATGAGCGAAAGGATCAATTGCGTCGTCGCGGAAAGGTCTTCCTGGCGCCGCACCGGGCGGCCCGACAAGGTCACGGTCATCGTCACGCACTCCAGACACTGAAATCGCCGCGCGTACGATCCGCGCCGCACCTGGAGCGAGCCGTCCCCAAGACGCCCTCCCCTAGCGGCGGCGACCTTCACACCCTTGGATTGACCGGAACTTAAGGTCGCGTCGTCCAGCCGTTGTCGCTCAGCCAGTCGCGCAGCCGCTCGGGCCAGGCCTTGATCGCGGCCTTGTCGGTGCGGAAGCCCATGTTGAAGGCGTGACCGCCGCTCTGGAACAGGTGGAACTCGACCGGAACCTTGGCGGCCCGGAACTTGGCCAGCAGCTCCACCGGCGGGGCCGAGCAGCACTCGTCGTCGTCGGCCGCCAGGATGAAGGCGGGCGGCGCATCGGCCGGGATCTTGTCGGGAATGCCGGCGGGACCCGGATAGATCAGCACCTGGAAGTCGGGCCGGCCGCTGACGGCGTCGACCGCATCGACCTTCTGGTCCTTGGCGGTCGAACCGTAGACGGCTAGGTCCACGACCTCGCCGCCGCCCGAAAAGCCCATCAGGCCGATCTTCTTCGGGTCCACCCCGAACTCGGCGGCGCGCGAGCGCACCAGCCGCACGGCCCGCACCGCGTCCTGGCGGGCGTGGTCGATCGTGTAGGGCGAGCCTTCCTCCTGGCTGAGGCGATACTTCAGCACGAACACCGCCACGCCCATCGGGTTCAGTACCTTGGCGACGTCGGTCCCTTCCGGATGGATGACCAGCATCTTGTGGCCGCCGCCCGGCAGGACGATCACCGCCGCGCCGGTGGCCTTGTCGGCCGGCGGCAGATAGGCCGTCACCGACGGGTCGTTGATCGACTTGGCCCAATATTCGGCCGCCTGTTCGGGGATGGCCTTGCGGGCCTCGAAGCCCGGCGCGCCGTTGGGCCACAAGGCCACGCGCTGCTGAGCGCAGGCCAGGCTCGGCAGGGCGAGCGCAATGGTCGCGGCGAGGATCAGGCGGCGCATCACAGCTTCACCGTCCGGCCTTCGCGGGCCGCCTGGTAGATGGCTTCGATGATCCGCAGGTCTTTCAGCCCCTCCTCGCCCGGCACGATCGGATCGCGGCCGGTGAGGATGCATTCCGACAGGTGGTCCAGCTGGCCGGCGAACTGGCTCTTCTTAGTCGCCGGCGGCGTGCGGGGCCTGGCCTGGCCGTCGAGATTGGCCCGCATGGTCTGGCCCTCGTAGCTGGTCGCCGGATCGATCTCGACCCAGCCCTTGGGACCCGACACCCGATAGCGGTTGCAGTTGGCGCTGTAGGTCGAGACGCAGTTGGCCGTGGCCCCGGACGGGAACAGCAGCTGGAAGTTGATGGTGTCCTCCACCTCGGCGAACACCGCGTTGGAGCGGTCGGTCGATTCCATGGCGTTGACCGCGATCGGCTCCTCACCGGTCAGGTAGCGGGCGGCGTTGAGGCTGTAGATGCCGATGTCCATCAGACTGCCGCCGCCCGACAGTGCCTTCTTGACCCGCCACATGGTCGGGTCACTTGCCGTCCAGCCGTGGTCGGCGACGATGGTCCGCACGGGGCCCAGCGCCCCGCCACGCGACAGGGCGATGGCGTCCAGATTGTGCGGCTCGAAGCGGCTGCGATAGCCGATCATCAGCTTGCGGCCGGCGGCCTTGCAGGCGGCGATCATCGCCTCGCAGTCGGCGGCCGAGGTCGCCATAGGCTTTTCGCACATCACGTGCTTGCCAGCCTTGGCCGCCCGCTCGGTGAACGGCCGGTGCAGGCTGTTGGGGGTGATCACATAGACGATGTCGACCGCCGGATTGTCGGCGATGCGATCGAAGGTCTCATAGGAATAGCGGCCGCTTTCCGGGATCCCGTACTGTGCGCCGTACTTGGCCAGCTTGTCCGGCGAGCCGCTGACCAGGGCGACCAGCTTGGAATGCTCGCACTCGGAAAAGCGCGGCATGATGATCTGGGTGGCGTAGTAGCCCAGGCCCAGCACCGCATAGCCCAGCTTTCGGCCCTCGGCTTTAGCCTGGGCCAGGGCGGCGGCCGGCGCGGAGGCGGCCATGGCGCCGACGGCGAGGCCGGCCTGCAGGAACGTGCGCTTGTTCATCACCTCGCCCTTCCCTTCTTCGCTACCAGACCAGGCCGGTCGTCTTCAGCCGCACCCGCGCCAGGGTCTTGTCGGCGGTCAGGAACAGGGTCCGCCCGTCCTCGCCGAAGGCGCAGTTGGCGATCGGGCCGCCGGTCTCGATGACGCCGATCAGCTCGCCCGCCGGCGTGATCACCAGCACCCCGCCCGGGCCCGTGGCGTAGAGGCGGCCCTCGGTGTCCAGGCACATGCCGTCGGGCAGGCCCGGACCGCCGGCCTTGTGCAGGGCGGCGGCGTCAAAGAACACCTTGCGCGAGGTCGGCAGGCCGTCGGCGCCCAGGTCGTAGACCATGATCACCGGCCCTTCCGGATCGGAGACCGCCACATACAGGCGCTTCTCGTCGGGGCTGAGCGCCACGCCGTTCGGGAAGGTCAGCTTGTCGTCGACCACCGCCAGCGAACCCTCGGCGCGCAGCAGGTAGACACCATTGAAGGAGAGTTCCTTGGCCGGCGAGGCGTCGAGGCCTTCCAGGCCGTAGGGCGGATCGGTGAAGTAGATCGCGCCGGACTTGGCCACGGCCAGGTCGTTGGGACTGTTGAAGCGCTTGCCCTGATAGCGGTCGACGACGACCGACTTGGCCTTGGTCTTCAAGTCGAGCTTGGTGATCGCCCGATAGCCGTGATTGCAGACGAGGAGGTCGCCCTTGGCGTCCAGCGCCATGCCGTTCGAACCCGGCTCGCGGAAGATCTTGGTCGGCGGGCCGTCATAGCCGGACGGCGACAGGAAGACGCTTTTGCCGTCCTTCCGGCTCCAGCGGTACATGATGTTGGCCGGCACGTCGGAGAAGACGAGGTACTGGCCGTCCTTCACCCAGACCGGCCCCTCTGACCAGACGAAGCCGTCGGCCAGGATCTCGATCTTCGCATCGGGCGCGACCACGGCGTCGAGGGCGGGCGACAGGCGGCGGATGGCGCCCACGGTCGGGGCGGCTTGAGCGGACATGGAAAGGCCTCCGGCGGCGAGTGCGGCGCCGGCTCCGAGAGCCAGCGTGACGGTGCGGCGCGTCGCGGTCATGCGTGAGGCCTCCCTTATGCGGTTATTGCTTTTGACAGCGATGTCATAGCAATGCCCGCCCAGGTTGGCGAGACGCTTGTCGACACGTCTTGAGATTTGCGGCGCTCCCTCAGGAACGCACGCGCGGCACGCAGTCCAGCCAGCGGGCATAGGCCGCCTCGCGGGCATGGACGGCCATGGCGGGCTTCAGATCCTCGGCCGCCGGGCGCGCCTTGGCGGCCGTCTCCACCGAATCGTAGACCCCCGCCCCCAGCCCGGCGAACAGGGCCGCGCCCAAGGCCGTGGTCTCCTGGTAGCTGGCCCGCGCCACCGGCAGGCCGGTCAGGTCGGCCAGGCGTTGGCTGAACCAGGCGCTCTTGGACATGCCGCCGTCGATGCGCAACTGGGCCTCGCCGAGAAAGGCGTCGGGGGCGTCGGCGCGCATGGCCTCGATCAGGTCGCGGCTCTGCAGGGCGCAGGCGTCGTAGGTCGCCGAAGCGATCTCGGGCAGGCCGGCGTCGCGGGTCAGGCCGAAGATCGCGCCCCGCGCCTTGGCGTCCCACCAGGGCGCGCCGAGGCCGGTGAAGGCCGGCACGACGACGACCCCATGGTCGGCCTTGGCCGAGCGGGCCAGGGCCTCGGCCGAGCGCGGACCGCCGGTGATCCCCAGCCCCTCGCCCAGCCATTGGATCGCCGCGCCGGCCACGAAGATCGAGCCTTCCAGCGCATAGGTCGCCTGGCCGTTCACCCGCGCCGCCACCGTCGTCAGCAGCCGAGAGGCCGAGACCGGCCGCGTCGTCCCGGTGTTGATCAGCATGAAGCAACCGGTGCCGTAGGTGGCCTTCATCTCGCCCGGCCGGATGCAGCCCTGCCCCATCAGCGCCGCCTGCTGATCGCCGGCCACGCCGCGGATCGGCAGCGGCCGGCCCAGCACCTGGGCCCCGACCTCGCCGAAGTCGGCGGCGCAGTCCAACACCTGCGGCAGCAGCGAGCGCGGCACGCCGAACAGGTCGAGCATCGGCTGCGACCAGTCCTGGGCCTGGATGTCGAACAGCAGGGTGCGCGAAGCGTTGGTGGCGTCGGTGACGTGCCGAACGCCGCCCGTCAGCTTCCAGATGACCCACGTATCCATCGTCCCGGCCAGCAGTTGCCCTGCCTCGGCCTTGGCCCGCGCCCCGGGCACGTTGTCGAGCAGCCAGGCGATCTTGGTGGCCGAGAAATAGGGGTCGAGCAGCAGGCCGGTGACCGCCGTGACCTCGGCCTCCTTGCCGTCCTTGCGCAGCTTCTCGCAGGCCTCGGCCGTGCGGCGATCCTGCCAGACAATGGCCGGATGGATCGGCCGGCCGGTGGTCTTGTCCCAGACCACCACCGTCTCGCGCTGATTGGTGATTCCCAGCGCCACGACCGCGTCGAGGTCGGCGCCGGACTTCTCGACCGCCTCGCGGATCACGGCGACGCAGGCGGCGGCGATCTCGTCGGCGTCGTGCTCGACCCAGCCGTCCTTGGGGTAGCTCTGGCGCAGCGGACGCCCGGCCTCGGCCACGGCGGCCCCTTCGCTGTCGAACAGGATCGCCCGCGTGCTCGTGGTGCCCTGGTCCAGCGCCAGGATCAGTGCTCGCCCCATACGCGTTTCCTCTTTCAAGACGCCCGCTTCACCTGCGACAGAGCGCCGCTATTCTCTCGGTTCCGTGGCTTGACCTGTTTAAGCATGTTTTCATCTGGAAACACCAAGGTGCCCATAGTCTCGTTTGGCGCCCGAGGAGGGTCGTGAGCCAAGCCGTACAGACCGCCGAACTTCTAGCCCTGGCCCGCAGCCGCGAGCCGGAAGATCGCGAACGGCTGCTCTCCGGGGTGATCGATCTCTGCGAGACCGGCGAGGCCCAGGGCAAGCCCGCCGCGCCCGAAATCCAGATCCTGCTCGATTCGATCTTCATGACCCTGGTGGTCGAGGCCGAGCGCGACATCCGCCAGCGCCTGGCCGAACGCCTGGCTGACGCGGCCTGGGCCCCGTCGGCCCTGGTCAACATCCTGGCCCTCGACGAGATCGAGATCGCCCGCCCGATCATCGCCCGCAGCCCCGTGCTGCAGGACCACGACCTGATCCGCCTGCTGGTCCAGGCCACGCTGGAGCACCAGATCGAGGTCGCCCGCCGTCCGGGCCTGCGCGCGCCGGTGGTCGAGGCCATCCTCTCGCAGGCCGAGCCTGCCGTGCTGACCGCCCTGGCCGGCAACACCACCGCCCAGCTCAGCCAGGACGCCATGGGCCGCCTGGTCGGCCACGCCAAGGACGTGGTGGCCCTGCGCTCGCCCCTGGTCCGCCATCCAGGCCTGTCGCCTCTGCTGGCCGAGCAGCTCTATCTGTGGGTCGGCCGCGCCCTGCGCGACTCCCTGGCCGAGCGTTTCGAGCTCGACCCGGTCAAGCTGCGCGCCGCCGTCGACGAGGCCACCCACGCCGCGCATCTTGGCCTGCAGCCCACCGCCGTCGGCGCCCTGTCCGTCGAGGACGAGGCCGACCGCGAGGAGATGGAAGCGGCCCTGGTCGAGAAGCTCGACTCCGCCGGCCAGCTGCGCCCCGGCTACCTGCTGCGCGTGCTGCGCGAAGGCCGCCTGCCCCTCTTCGTCTTCGCCATGGCGCGCCTTGGCCGCTTCGACGTGCGCCAGGTGCGCCGCGCCATCGACAGCAACCGTCCCGAACTGCTGGCCCTGGCCTGCTCGGCCGTCGGCATCGATCGCAGCGTCTTCCCGACCATCCTGGAGCACGTGCGCCAGCTGAACGGCGGCCGTCCCGGCGGCGGCGCGGAAGCCGCCCGCAAGGCCAGCGGCGCCTTCGGCCCGTTCCGCCCGGACATCGCCGCCATGGCCTTCCGCCAGGCCGTCAGCGCCGCCTGACCTCGGTGCGCCTCCCCAGCCCCGCTTCGCTCGGACACGACGACCGGTACGGCTGGACGCTTCATTTCTGGGGCGAAGCCTGCGACTTCACTACGCCGTTTCGTCCCTGGCTGGACGAAATCGCGCGTCGGCTCGGCGGCGCGCTGTGCCTGCCCGCCTGGGTTCCCGACGAGGACTTCGTCGAAGGCTCCCTGACCGTCGATGGGGAGACCATCGCTGTCTACTACGAATTCAGCCTGGGCTATCTGTCGCTCGCCCACCCCGGCAGAGGGACGATGAACACCATCCGCCGGCGCCTGGCGCAGCCCGCCAACGTCGCCTGACGAAGGCTTCCCCGCCTGTTGTTTGACAAGCGCCGGGCGATCCCGCCACTTGGGCCGGCATGTTCCAAGCCCAGCCTTACTCGACTCGCCTGACCTTCCAGGCCAGCGACCGCCCCGAAGCCATCGAGGCCCGCGAGCGCCTGACCGCCCGCTATGGCGACGCCGGCGAGGACGCCCAGATCGTCGTGGCGCTGGGCGGCGACGGCTTCATGCTGGAGATGCTGCACGAGACCATCCTCAGCCAGAAGCCGATCTACGGCATGAACCGCGGCTCGGTCGGCTTCCTGATGAACGAGTACAGCGAGGACGGCCTCCTGGAGCGGATCAACGCCGCCGAGCGCGCCGTCATCCATCCGCTGGCCATGGTCGCCATCGATTCTCGCCGCCGCCAGCACCGGGCGCTCGCCATCAACGAGGTCTCTCTGCTGCGCCAGACGCGCCAGACCGCCAAGCTGCGCATCTCGATCGACGGCAAGGTGCGGATGGGCGAACTGGTCTGCGACGGGGCCCTGGTGGCCACCCCGGCCGGCTCCACCGCCTACAATCTGTCGGCCCACGGACCGATCATCCCGATCGGCGCCCAGGTGCTGGCCCTCACCCCGATCAGCGCTTTTCGACCCAGGCGGTGGCGGGGCGCGCTTTTGCCGCAGAACGCGAGGGTGACGTTCGAGGTCCTGGAATGCGATAAGAGGCCCGTCAGCGCCGTGGCCGACAACTATGAAGTCCGCGACGTCGTCGAGGTGCACATTTCCGAAGACCGAGGTTCGACCCTGTCGATGCTGTTCGACGCGGGCCGCAGTCTCGAGGAGCGTGTGCTGACCGAACAGTTCTCTGCGTAAGCTTTCGTGTGGGTGAAATCGCGATCTCACTCATTCTTAACGCCTGGCATGTGACCGTTCCCGAAGTAACGCCGACGGGGAGGCGACCCGATGAATAAGCCCGCTGAGGTTATCCAGGTGCCGAACATGCTCAAGCTCAAGGTGGGCGGGCGTGGCGGTATCGACATGGCCGCCATCGCCAAGGCCGAAGCGGCCTTGAAGAGCCTGTCGGGCAACTTCGCCCAATGGCTGAACGACGAGATCACCAAGCTCGAAGCCGCCCGTCAGGGCGTCCGGGCCGACGGCCTCACCGCCCAGACGGTCGAGACCCTCTATCTCCGAGCCCATGACCTGAAGGGCCTGGGCGCCACCTACGAATTCCCGCTGATCACGCGCCTGGCGGCCTCGCTGTGCAAGCTGATCGACGATCCGGCCACCCGCTTGCAGGCGCCGATGTTCCTGGTCGATGCTCACATCGACGCGATCAAGGCCTGCGTGCGCGACGAGATCAAGACCGACGAGCACCCGGTCGGCCGCGCCCTGGCGGTCGAGTTGGAAGGCCGCGTGGCGGAATATCTGGCCGGATAACGCCGGCCAGAATCCTCATTTGCGTCAAGGCTGCAACAAGCTCGACTGACGCCCGATACCAACACAACAAACTGCCGGCAGAGTTCTCCGGGAACCTGACGCTCCTTCCAACGGAGCGCCGTTCCCATGGGTCAGCACACCACCACCATCCGTCCCGCGCGTCGCGCCGCCTCGCCCGCGGCCGCCGACTGGAACCGGCCGCAGGTCTCGGTGGTCATCTGCACCCTCGACGAACACGAGGCCATCGGCGGCGTGCTCGAGGCGCTGAGCGCCGACCTCGCCGACGTCTTCCATGAGATCATCGTCGTCGACGACTCCGCCGACGACCTCACCGCCCGGGCCGTGCTGGACGTGGCCATGCGCCGTCCCGCCATCCGCCTGCTCAAGCGCGAAGGCGTCGGCGGCCTGGCCTCGGCCGCCATCGCCGGCTGGGACGCCGCTCGCGGCCAGACCCTGGCGGTGATGGACGGCGACGGCCAACACGATCCGCGCCTGATCGGCGCCATGCTGCGCAGGATGAGCGCGCAGCAGCCCGACCTCGTCGTGGCCAGCCGCTATCTCGACGGCGCGGGCTCGGGCCTGTCGGGCGTGCGCCACGCCATCAGCCGGGGCGGCGTCAACCTGGCAGGCCTGCTGCTGGGCCTGCGCCTGGCCGACCCGATGAGCGGCTGCTTCCTGATGAGCCGCGACTGGTACGAGGCCGTCCGCCCGCGCCTGTCGGGCGTCGGCTTCAAGATCCTGGTCGACGTGGTCGCCTCGGGCACGCGCCGTCCCGCCGTCGCCCAGATCCCCACCGCCCTGCTGCCGCGCGCCGGCGGCGAGTCCAAGCTCGACCTGCGGGTGGCCTTCGACCTGATCGGCCTGCTGGCCGAGAAGCGCACCAACGGCGTGCTCTCGGCGCGGCTCTTCCAGTTCCTGGCGGTCGGGGCCAGCGGCCTCGTCGTCCACCTGGGCGTGCTGGGCGCTACCCAGGCCGCCGACATGGCCTTCTGGAGCGGCCAGACCCTGGCCATACTGGCGGCCATGACCTGGAACTTCGGGCTCAACAACGTCCTGACCTTCCGCGACAAGCGCCTGCGGGGCGCGGCCCTGTGGCGCGGCCTGCTCAGCTTCTACGCCGCGTGCCTCGGCGGCGCGCTGATCAACGACCTGGCCGGCGCCGGCCTCAACGCCATCGGCGCGTCCTGGGCGCTGGCCGGGGCCGGCGGCGCGGTGCTGGGCGCGCTGTGGAACTATCACGCCTCGCGCCGGGTCACCTGGCGCGACATTCCCGAAACCCCGGAGGCCGAAACCCAGACCGCCCCCCCCCTGGCCGGGGAGAGCCGCGCCTGACCTTCTCGCCCGCTCCCGACCGCCGCGCCTGGATCCTGGCCGGCGGCCTGCTGCTCGCCGCCGCCTTCGCGATCCGCGCCTGGCAGTTCGGCAACCCGCTGCTCCATGTCGACGAGAACTTCTACCTGCTGGTCGGCGACCGCATGCTGCACGGGGCCCTGCCCTATGTGGACATCTGGGACCGCAAGCCGGTCGGACTGTTTACGCTCTTCGCCGCCATCCGCCTGCTCGGCGGCGACGGGATCGTACAGTACCAGGTGGTCGCGACCCTGTTCGCGGCGGGAACCGCCCTGCTGATCGCCCGTCTCGCCGCTCCCGCGGCCGGGATCGTCGCGGCGACCGCGGCGGGCGTGGTCTACCTCCTGATGCTGCCGCTGGCCGGCGGCTGGGGCGGCCAGGCGCCGGTGTTCTACAACCTGCTCGTCGCCGGCGCGGCCCTGGCGGCCTATCGAGCGCTGAACGCCGACCCGCGCAGGATCCGCCGCCTCGGCTGCCTGGCCATGCTGCTGATCGGCCTTGGCCTGCAGCTGAAATACACCGTGGTGTTCGAGGGCTTCGCCTTTGGCGTGCTGCTGCTGGGCGTCTCGTGGCGAGCCTCGCGGTCCTGGACGCGTCTGGCGGCCGACGCCGCGCTCTGGATCGGCCTGGCCCTGGTGCCCACCCTGCTGGCCCTGGCCTTCTACGCCTGGCGCGGCGAGGCCCAGGCCTTCGTCTACGCCAACTTCCTGTCGATCGGGGCCCGGGCCGAGGCCAGCGACGCCGAACTGGCCCCTCGCCTGCTGAAGGCCGCCCGCCTGCTGGCCCCGCCGCTCCTGGCGGTCGGCCTGGCCGCCTGGATCGGCGGCTGGCGCGCGCGTCCCGGCGGCCGGACGGCGTTCGGCTTCGCGATCGGCTGGCTGGCGGCGGCGCTGGGCGGTTACCTGATCTTCGGCACCTATTTCGACCACTACGCCCTGCCGCTGCTGGCGCCGCTGGCCCTGGCCATGGCCCCGCTGTTCGCGCCCCGTCAGCGCCGGCTGGGCATCGTGATCGCCTCGGCCGTCATCGCCCTGGGCGTCACGGCCGACGGCGTCGCCTTCGTGAAGGGCAAGGCCAAGCGCGGCGACGCGCAAGAGATGAGCGAACTGCTGGCCGCCATCCGGCCGGGCCTGTCGCAAGGCCTGTGGGTCTGGAACGGCGACAGCATCCTCTATCACCTGACCGGCGCGCCGCTGCCCTCGCGCTGGCCGTTCGCCGGCCACCTGAACCTGCTGCGCGAGCACGGCGCCGTCGGCATGGACCAGGAGACCGAGGTGCGCCGCATCCTGGCGACCCGCCCCGGCGTCATCGTCGACCGCACGCCCCGCGCCAAGGACTTCAACTTCGCCGTCGTCCGCATCGTCGATGCGGAGCTGGCGAGCCACTACCGGCCGGTGACGACCGTGAAGCTCAGCAAGTCGTCGCTGATCGTCTATCGGCGGGCCGACTGAGGAAGATCCTCCCCCTCTGGGGGAGGTGGCGCGAAGCGCCGGAGGGGGGCCGTTTTCAGCTTCCGCGAAGCTGACAGTCCTCAGCCCCTTCCCTCTCCGTCGGCTTCGCCGACACCTCTCCCACAGGGAGAGGGTCTAATCTCTATTCCCCGATCCCGTTCAGCCGCTTGGCCGCCAGCACCGTATTGGCCAACAGGCAGGCGATGGTCATCGGACCGACGCCGCCCGGCACCGGCGTAATCGCCGAGGCCACTTCCTTGACCTCGTCGAAAGCCACGTCGCCCACCAGACGGGTCTTGCCGTCATCCTTGGGGATGCGGTTGATGCCGACGTCGATGACCACGGCGCCAGGCTTCACCCAATCGGCCTTGACCATCTGCGGACGGCCGACGGCGGCCACGACGATGTCGGCCTCGCGGACGACGGCCGGCAGGTCCTTGGTGCGCGAGTGGGCGATGGTGACGGTGCAGTCGGCCGCCAGCAGCAGCTGGGCCATCGGCTTGCCCATCAGGTTCGAACGGCCGACGACCACGGCGCGCTTGCCCGACAGGTCGCCCAGCTGGTCGCGCAGCAGCATCATGCAGCCGGTCGGGGTGCAGGGCGTCAGGGCCGGCAGGCCGCTGGCCAGGCGCCCGGCGTTGGCCACGGTCAGGCCGTCGACGTCCTTGTCGGGCGAGATGGCGGCGACCACGGCGGCCTGGCTGATGTGGTCGGGCACCGGGAACTGCACCAAGACGCCGTGCACGGCCGGATCCGAGTTCAAGCGCTCGACCAGGGCCAGCAGCTCGGCCTGCGAGGTCTCGGCCGGCAGGCGGTGGGTTTCCGAATGCATGCCCGCTTCCAGGGTCTGCTCGCCCTTGCTGCGCACATAGACCTGGCTGGCCGGATCCTCGCCCACCAGCACCACGGCCAGGCCGGGGGTCAGGCCATGCTCGGCCTTCAGGCCGGCGACCTCGGCGGCGATGGTCTCGCGCAGGCGGGCGGCGAAGGCCTTCCCGTCGATGATGGCGGCTTGGGTCATGTGGGGGCGCTCCTGTGCGCGCTCCCCTATCCCCTCGCCCGCCCAGGTGCAACCGGTGAACCCGCGCCAAGTTCATGCGAACGCTCTGGCGTGGACGTCATTCTTTCGTGCTAGAGCCGAGGGGATGGAATCTCCGTCCGCCGCGTTGCGCGCCGACGTCGTCCTGGTGGGCGGCGGACTGGCCAACAGCCTGATCGCCCTGCGCCTCAAGGCGCTGCGGCCGGGCCTGCGCGTGCTGTTGCTGGAGCGCGGCGCGACCATCGGCGGCCAGCACACCTGGTGCCACTTCGAGACCGACGTCGACGCCGCCATTGGCGGCTGGCTGCGGCCGCTGATCGCCCATCGCTGGAGCGGCTACGAGGTGCGCTTTCCCGCCCATAGCCGCCGCCTGCCCACGCCCTATCTGGCCATCACCTCGCGTCGCCTGCACGAAGTGGTCACGCGCGCCCTCGGCCCCGACGCCTGGACCAACATCTCGGTCGTCGACGTCAATCCACATCAAGTCACGCTGGCCGACGGCCGCCGCATCGTCGCCGGCGCGGTGATCGACGGCCGTGGCGCGCGGCGCAGCAAGCGCCTGGCCCTGGGCTGGCAGAAGTTCGTCGGCCAGGACCTGCGCCTTACCGCGCCCCACGGCCTGACCGCCCCGATCATCATGGACGCCACGGTGCCGCAGACCGACGGCTACCGCTTCGTCTACGTCCTGCCGCTCGACGCCCGCCGCCTGCTGGTCGAGGACACCCGCTACAGCGACGGACCGGCGCTGGACCGCATCGCCCTCTCCGAGGCCATCGCCGACTACGCCAAGGGCCAGGGCTGGAGCATCGAGGCGGTCGAGCGCGAAGAGCACGGCGTGCTGCCCATCGCCCTGGGCGGCGACATCGACGCCTATTGGGCGGAAGCCCGGCCGCAGGTGGCCGAGGTCGGCCTGCGCGCCGCCCTGTTCCAGCCGACCACCGGCTATTCCCTGCCCGACGCCGCGCGCCTGGCCGACAGGATCGCCGCCCTGCCCCGCATCACCAGCGCCACGGTGCGCGCCTGCGTCGAAAGCCAGTCCAAGGCCGTGTGGCGCAAGCGCCGGTTCCTGCGCCTTTTGAACCGCATGCTGTTCCGCGCCTGCGCGCCGGAAGAGCGCTATCGGGTGCTGGAGCGCTTCTACCGGCTATCGGCGCCGCTGATTCAGCGCTTCTATGCCGCGAGACTGACTTGGCGCGATCAGGCGCGGATTCTGATCGGCAAGCCGCCGGTGCCGATCCCGGCCGCCATGAAGTGCATCCGCGAAAGTTCCGTGTTCGGAGGACAAGACGCATGAACGCCCACGCCTCGCTCCCGCCCCGTCCGAAGGCGGCCGTGATCGGCGCCGGCTTCGGCGGCCTCTCCCTGGCGGTGCGGCTCCAGTCACAGGGCTTCGACGTCACCCTGTTCGAGGGTCGCGAGAAGCCGGGCGGCCGGGCCTATGTCTGGGAGCAGGACGGCTTCACCTTCGACGCCGGCCCCACGGTCGTCACCGACCCCGATTGCCTCAAGGAGCTGTTCGAGCTCTCCGGCAAGCGCATCGAGGACTATGTCGAACTGCTGCCGGTCGATCCGTTCTACCGCCTGCTGTGGGAAGACGGCGACGTCTTCGACTACGTCAACGACCAGGAAGGCCTCGATCGCCAGATCGCCGCCCGCAACCCGGCCGACGTCGAAGGCTACCGCCGCTTCCACGACTATTCCGAAGAGCTGTACCAGAAGGGCTATGTCGAGCTGGGCGCCGTGCCGTTCCTCGACTTCGGCAGCATGATCGCCGCCGCCCCGTCGCTGATGAAGCTGCAGGCCTGGCGCAGCGTCTATGACAAGGTCGCCGGCTTCGTGAAGGACGAGCACGTCCGCCAGGCGCTGTCGTTCCACAGCCTGCTGGTCGGCGGCAGCCCCTTCGCCACCTCGTCGATCTACGCCCTGATCCACGCGCTCGAGCGGCGCGGCGGGGTCTGGTTCCCGCGCGGCGGCACCCACGCCCTGGTGCGGGGCCTGGCCCAGCTGTTCCAGGACCTGGGCGGCAAGCTGCACCTGTCGCGCCCGGTCGAACGCATCGCCGTGCGCGAGGGCCGCGTCACCGGCGTGATCACCAAGGAAGGCTTCGAGGCCTTCGACACGGTCGCCTCCAACGCCGACGTCATGCACACCTACCGCCACCTGCTGCGCGAGGACCCGCGCGGCAAGAAGGTCGGCAAGGCGCTGGAAGCCAAGCGCTGGAGCCCGTCGCTGTTCGTGGTCTATTTCGGCCTCAAGACCCAGCACCCCGAGATCCGCCACCACACCATCTGCTTCGGCAACCGCTATCGGGAACTGATCGGCGAGATCTACGGCAAGAACGCCCTGGCCGAGGACTTCTCGCTCTACCTGCACCACCCGACCGCCAGCGACCCGGCCATGGCCCCGGAAGGTTGCTCGACCTTCTACGCCCTCTCGCCTGTGCCCAACCTGCAGACCGCCGACATCGACTGGTCGGTCGAGGGGCCGAAGTACCGCGACCGCATCCTGGCCTATCTGGAAAAGCACTACATTCCGGGGCTTTCGGCGGATCTGGTCACCAGCCGCTTCATCACCCCGGACGATTTCGTGAAGGACCTCAACGCCTGGAAGGGCGCGGCCTTCTCGCTGGAGCCGATCCTGACCCAGAGCGCCTTCTTCCGCACCCACAACCGCGACGACGTGATCCCCAACCTCTATTTCGTCGGCGCCGGCACCCATCCGGGCGCGGGCATTCCGGGCGTGGTCGGCAGCGCCAAGGCCACGGCCGGGCTGATGATCGACGACTTCGCCACCCTGGCTCCGGCCGCCGAATGAGCGCGCTCGAAGCTCAGGACATCGAGGCGCAAAGCCGCGAGGCGATCCAGAAGGGGTCCAAGAGCTTCGCAGCCGCCGCGGCTTTGTTCGACGCCGAGACGCGCGCCGACGCCGAGATGCTCTACGCCTGGTGCCGGCACTGCGACGACGTTATCGACGGCCAGACCCTGGGCCACGGCATGAGCCCGGTCGCCGACGCCCCGGCCCGGCTCGAAGCCCTCTACGCCCAGACCCGCGCCGCCCTGGCCGGCGAAACCCCGACCGATCCGGTGTTCGCCGCCTTCCAGGCCGTGGCCCTGGGGCGCGGCATCCCCGAGCGCTACGCGCTGGATCTGATCGACGGCTTTTCCATGGACGTCGAAGGTCGCGCCTACGAGACGCTGGAAGACCTGCTGGCCTATTGCTGGGGCGTGGCCGGCGTCGTCGGCGCGATGATGGCCATCGTCATGGGCGTGCCGGCCGACGACCTGCCGACGCTGCGCCGGGCCCAGGACCTGGGCCTGGGCTTCCAGCTGACCAACATCGCCCGCGACATCGTCGAGGACGCCCGCAACGACCGCGTCTACGTGCCCCGCGCCTGGCTGGCCGAGCTTTCGCTAACGCCTGAACAACTGACCGACCAGGCCCGTCGGGACGACGTCGCCGCCTTCGCCCGTCGGCTGGTCGAGGCCGCCGAGCCCTACTACGCCTCGGCCCGCTGGGGCCTGCGCGACCTGCCCGTCCGCTCGGCCTGGGCCATCGCGGCGGCGCGCGGCGTCTACCGCCAGATCGGCCTCGACGTGGTCGCCGCCGGCCCCGCGGCCTGGGACGAGCGCGTAGTCGTCAGTGGACGGATGAAGGCCTGGCGGGCGCTGGAAGGCGGGATTGTCGCCCTGCGCTCGGCGACGCTGGACCGGTTTGGCGCCGCGCCGCAACGGCCTGCGATGTGGTCGCGGATCTAGGGCCATCGCCGCCAACCGATCCCCTCTCTCTTAGAGAGAGGGAGGGGGCCCATCGCGGAGCGATGGGAGGGTGAGTGGTTACACCTTCAGCCGGCGTGCCGGCACATCGCCCGCAACAGCGCCAAGATCGTCCAGGGGCTTCGCCTACCCACTCACCCTCCCACGCCTACGGCGCGGGCCCCTCCCTCTCTCCATGAGAGAGGGGCCGCGAGAAACGTCCCCTACCGCTCCAGCTCCCGATCCGGGAACGCCAGCTTGGCCGCCAGGGCCACGAACAGCACCCAGCGGAAGTCGTTGTAGGCCACCGCGATGCTCTCGGTCAGGGCCACGAGGCTGTAGACGACCAGGAACGGGAAGGCGAGCAAGGCGCCCCGGTCGCGGAACACGGCCAGCAGGGCCAGGGCCATGGTCTGGATGTAGAACAGCCCCCAGGCGGCCAGGCCGAACAGGCCCATGCCCAGCCACTGCTCCAGCCAGGAATTGTGGGCGTGCTGGGCCTGGAAGCCGGCGTTCTTGCTGATCCAGGCGAACGGCCCCCAGCCGCTCTTGTCGCCCCAAACGGCGTGATAGCCATAGCCCAGCCAGGGCCGGTCCTGGATCTCGACCATGGCGGCGCTCCAGATCTTGGTGCGGCCGGTCAGGGTGGCGTCCTTGCCCAGGATGGCGAAGAACACGTCCGAGGCCAGCAGCAGGAAGGCCGCCAGCAGCACGACGCCGGTCACCGCCGTCCAGGTCGCCGCCGCCCCCGCCGCCGGGCCACGCCGGGCGATCAGCACGAAGCCCAAAGCCGCCACGCCCAGCATCAGCGACACCAGCGAGGTCTTGGAGGTCGACATCAGCACCAGGCCCACCGCCAAGCCCGCGAAACCCCACCACAGCTTGGCCCGCGGCGGGTTCAGCAAAGCCGCCGCCGACAGGATGCAGAAGCCGAAGGCCATCATGCCGCCCAGGCCGTTCTTCTCGCGCCACAGGCCGCGCCAGGCGCCGGGGAAGAGCTCGGTCATCACCCCGATGCGCGGCACAGCGATGCAGACCACGTATGATGCGACGATCAGCACCGCGAAGGTCGCGGCCATCACCTCGGCCAGTTCCCGCCAGCGGAAGCGTCCGGCCAGGGCGACGCCGCACAGGGTGGTGCAGGTCGCGGCGAAGGCCCGGCGCGTGGTGACGTCGGGCGCGATCGACCACAGCACCGACAGGCAGACGATGCCGATCAGGGCGAACAGGAACGGCTGGCGCACGGAGACGCGGAGACTGTTGCGCGGGTCGAGGGCGATCAGGGCGAAGCCCGCGGCATAGGCCGGCAGATAGGCCACGCGCAGGATGGCCGAGCCGGCCTCGTCGGCGTTCTCGCCCACCAGCGGCAGCTCCCAGCCGCCGCTGAACAGCAGGAGCAGCAGCACCGAGCCGACGAAGATCGCGATCTGGGGAAAGAGGAGCCTCGGCGGCGCGACGCTGACCGGCCCGCCGTAGGACCAAGTCACGGCAGGATGGCCCGCAGGAAGCTCGGCGGCGTCACCGAGGCCTGGTTGAAGAACACCCCGGCGCAGCGGCCGCCCGCCGAGGCCAGGGCGTCGCGCAGCAGGCCCGGCGGCCGCACGTCGGCCTCCTGGGCGCTGACCACCAGCACGGTCTGGTCCATGTGCTGGGCGATGGTCAGGGCCGCCTGCGAGCGGTCCGCCGACGGGCAGTCGACGACGATGATCTCGGCATGGCGACGCAGGGACGCCCAATATTCGACGCCGGGCAGGATGTGGGCCTTCTGGCGGCCGCGCAGGGCTTCGCGCTTGAAGCGGGTCACCCAGAAGCGCGGCCCGCCGACGCTGTGGGCGGCCACGTACTTGGCGTCGGGCCACACCCCGCCGTCCGGCTTCGGCGCCGGCGGCTGGACGGTGAAGAACATCGAGCCGTCGGGGCTGGCGGCCGCGCCCGAGCCCAGCGGGCCGTAGCGCTCCGGATCGGCGGCGATGGCCTGGTATTGCGGCGAGGTGGTGAGATCCAGGTCGATCAGCCAGGTGCGGCGGCCGGCGCGCTTGGCGGCGAAGCGGGCGAACTCGCGGGCCGCCGTCGAGGTCCCCTCCCCCCGCCGGGCCGAGACGAACTGGACGACGTGCGCACGGCCGGCCGCGGGGGCGCCGAGCGACCCCCACAGTTCAGCCATCTCGACGTTCAAATCCACCATTCGTCCGAATCGCCGCGCGTTGAAGACCGTAGAAACTAATGCCTAACCATGTTCGCGCGAAAGGCGACCAAATCGCCCATGCCCCATGGGATCGAACGTCTAGGCCGCTCGCTTGACGCCGGCCGTGGCCAGCACCGGCAGGCCCAGGGTGCGCGAGGCCGAGGCCGGGGTCTGAAGACCCGGCCGCAGCAGCATCCGCACCAGGCCCGCGCAGGCGGCGGTGAAGGCGGCGAACAGGATGGCCAGCACCAGCACCGGCTTCTTCAGGCTCTTGCCCTCCGACGGCGCCACCGCGCGCTGAACGATGCGGATGTTGTCGCTGCTCTCGGCCGACATCTGCCGCTGGGCCTCATCCTGCTGTTCCTTGACCGTGAAGTCGCGGACGTTGGACGACAGCACGTCGCGGTCGCGGGTCAGCTGGTTGAACTCGGGCTCCAGCTGCGCCAAGCGCAGCAGGCGCTGGTTCACTTCCTGGGCTTGCAGGGCGTAGGCGCCCTGCGACTGCTTCAGGGCCGCGACCTCGGCGGCCAGGTCGTTGCGGGTCGAGGCCAGGGTCTGCCAGATCGGGTTGGGGCCGCTGCGGCGCGCGCCCTCGCCATTGGTGCGGCCGCTGGCCACGCCCTGCTCCAGCTGGGCGATCTGGGCTTCGATGTCGCGCACCGGCTGGGCCGTCGGCAGGTAGCGCGACAGCAGGTTCTCGCGATCGAGCTTCAGCTGGGCCAGCTTGGTCGAGGCCGACATGTCCTGGTCGCGATAGAGCACGGCTTCCGAAGGCGTGCGCGACAGTTCCGACTGCACCGAGGCCAGACGGCCCTCGCGGTCCTGGAGTTGGGCCTCGATCGAATACTTCTGGCCCTCGACCTGGGCCTGAAGCTGGGTCAGGGCCGTCTTCTGGGCGGTGAAGTCGCCGATGTCGTTGCTTTGCAGGAAAGCCTGGTAGGCGGTGTCGGTCTCGGCCAGGCGCTGCTGGAAGCTGTCGCGCTGGCGCGACAGCACCTTGTCGTCGTCGTTGATCAGCAGGCTGCGGCGATAGATCAGGTACTCTTCCAGCAGGGTGTTGAGCACCTTCTCGGCTGTCTCGGGATCCTGGTGCTGGTAGGCCAGCCGGATGATCGAGTTGTCGGGCGCGGTCTCGATCTTCAGGCTGCGGCCGACGCTGTCGCGCCCCTGGGCGATCATCTTGCGCTTCTGCTCGGGATTGGCCGCGGCGAACTTGCCGGCGGCGTCCGGGAACACGGTGGCGAAGCCCAGCTTGCGGATCACCCGCTCGCGCAACTCGCCGCTGCCCAGGATCTCGCTTTCCGACTGGATCACCTGGTCGACGTCGGGCACCGCGCCGCGGGCGGCGTCGCCGGCGCGCGGCTCGTAGACATATTCCTGGCCCAGGCGCACGAACAGGCTGGAGCTGGCGGTGTAGGTCTTCTTCAGGGTGAAAGCGAAGGCCGCCCCCAGGAACAGGATCACCAGGAACACGCCGAGCATCAGCCAGCGCTCACGCCACAGCAGCGTGATGAAGTCCGTCGGCGCATAGCGGGCCCGGGCCGCCCAGTCGCGTCGCGACGGCGGGTCGTGCGGCACGCTGGTCCAGGCGCTCGTCGACATGCGAATCCAATGGGTCCAATCTTCAATCGAACCCTGGGGCTTCCGGGCTTAAGGTTTGGTTACCTATGTTTGGTAAGAACCGTCGCATGGATCGGCGCATCGCTCTCTCCACCGCCTTGGCCCTGACGCTCGCGAGCGGCGGCCTATCGGCTTGCGGCCACATCGACGGCGAGCCGATCACGCCCGCCGCGCGGCCCACCGGCCAGTTTCCCAATATCGGTTACGCCGACTGGAGCGAGGCCGAGCCCGCCTACCGGTTCTATCCGGGCGACGAGATCGAGGTGAGCGTACCTTCGGCCACGGAACTTAATAAGTCGGCCGTGATTCAGCCGGACGGCCGCGTCGCTTTGCCGCTGGTCGGACCGGTCATGGCCGCCGACCGCACGATCGAGGAACTGGAAGCCTCACTGACCCAGGCATATGGCCGTCAGCTGCTGCGTCCGCAGGTGCAGGTTTCGGTCAAGAGCACCGCGCCGCTCAAGGTGTTCGTCGGCGGCGAGGTGGGCAATCCCGGCGTCTACGACATGACCGGCGACGGCGACGCCCTGCGGGCCGTCATCCAGGCCGGCGGCTTCAAGAGCTCGTCCAAGCGCAGCCAGGTGATCATCATCCGGCGGGGCCCCGATGGCCGGGCCATGATGCGCACCGCCAACCTGTTGCAGGGTCTGACCGATCCGCGCGGCGTGGACCTGGTGCCTCTTCGCCGCTTCGACATCGTCTATGTGCCCCGGAGCGGTGCGTCCGAGGCGGGTCTCTTCATGCAGCAGTATCTGCGCGACCTGCTGCCGATCAGCTTCAGCTACGCGATCAACGGCTTAAGCAACTAGTCTAGAAAATCACGGCCGGATCCAGAGGCGTCCGGCCCGAGAAGGTAGAACGGCTGAACCGTGGTTCAGCCGTGAGCCAGCCATTCGCGCGCCTGGCGTTGGGCTTCGGCGACTTCTTCGCTGGCCATCTCTTGCGACAGTTCCTTGCGATAGACCTTGGCCTCGACCGAACCGCGCATGGCGGCCAGGTTGAACAGCATGTGCGCCGAGACGTAGTCCAGCGGGGCGCCGCCCTGGCCGGTCGAATACAGCATGCCCATGCGGAACAGTTCGTCGCCGGTCGACTCGGCGCTCGGCAGCGGCAGGCCCATCACGGCGGCGGGCGGTTCGATGCTCATCATCATGACTTCAATTCCCCAGTCCTCCCGAGCTCACCCCAGTGGTTCAGCTCGGCCATGAACACAGAGAAAACCTCGCTCGCTGAACATATAGTTAAGCGCGCAGAGATCATGAATCGAGGCGCGAATACACGCCTCGTTCATTGAAGTTACGCCTGATAAACTCCGGTATATGGTTGGTTAACGAGCCCGCTGGCCAAACAGAACACTGCGGGCCTGTTCCGCAGCTTTTCCAGACGCTTGCAGGCCTCCGGCGCGAAGCTCCGCCCCCAGCTTGAAGCCGCGCTGGACGGCGTCGCGCTCGCCGACCCGGTCGAACCAGGCCTTCAAATCCGGAAATTCCTCGATCTGGATGCCCTGATTTTTCCACGGCACGACCCACGGCCAGATCGCGAAGTCGGCGATGGACAATTGGCCGCAGACGAAATCCTTCCCCGCCAGCTGCTTGTTGAGCACGCCGTACAGGCGGTGGGTCTCGTTGGTGTAGCGGATCGCGCCATAGGCCAGCTGCCTCTGGTCGGCGATGATGGCGGGGGCGTATTGGCGGAAATGGTGAGTCTGGCCGGCCATCGGGCCAAGGCCGCCCATCTGCCACATCACCCACTGGTCGATGCCGACCCGGTCGCGCTCGCTCTCGCCATAGAACTGGCCGGTCTTGCGACCCAGGTACTGCAGGATCGCGCCGGACTCGAAGATCGAGAGCGGCTGGCCGTCGGGTCCCTGCGGATCGACGATGGCCGGCATGCGGTTGTTGGGGCTGATGGCCAGGAACTGCGGCTTGAACTGCTCGCCCGTGCCGATGTTCACCGGGACCATCTCGTAGGGCAGCCCCATCTCCTCCAGGGCGATCGAGATCTTCCAGCCGTTCGGCGTGGGCCAATAGTGCAGCTCGATGGGGCTGGTCATGCGCGTCTCCCGAGAACCTCTGTTCTTGCGCGCCAACATGGCCATGCGGGCGCGCGACGCCAAGACGCATCCTGACATGACCGTTCAGCGAGGGTTCAGACGGCGGAGCTCATCGTGGTCATCAAGGTCGAGGGACTTGGCCGCCGGAAGGCGACCGCTGACCACAAGGAGACGTCCACATGAAACGTCTGTTGCTCACCATCGCCGCCGTGGCCTCGGTCGCCGGCCCGATGGCCGCCATGGCCACCGACGCCTCGGCGCAGGGCCGCGGCGGCTGGGACCGTCATGACGACCGCGGCGACCGCCGCGATGACCGTCGGGACGATCGTCGGGATGGCCGCTGGGATCGCCGCGACGATAGGCGCGACGACCGCCGCGACAGCCGCTGGGATCGACGTGACGACCGTCGCGACAACCGCGGCTGGGATGACCGTCGCTACAACGGCTACTACTACCAGAACCGCTGGTACTACGGCGCCCCGCCGGCCCACTACTACGGCCGTCAGGACTATCGCCCCGGCTACAGCGCCTGGCGCCGCGGCGGCTACCTGCCGCCCTACTATCGCGGCGGCGGCTATGTGGTTCACGACTACGGCCGCTATCACCTGCGTCACCCGCCGCGCGGCTACTACTGGTACCGCACCGGCAACGACTACGTGCTGGCGGCCATCGCCACCGGCCTGATCTTCGAGATCATCAACAACTAGATCGCCGGTATCTGAGATCTCTTGCGGCGCCCTGGGAACTCCACCTGGGGCGCCGTTTTTGCGCCATGCTCGCCGCGCGCGCGTCATGCATGCGGCCGCAAAGCCCGATTGCGGGGTCATTTCGGCCGCAAGCCGCCCCCAGCGTTCGCTCCGCGTCACAGTCCGACGCCGCAGCCACGAAGGCGCTTACCGATGAAGAGCTTGCGCATTACCGCCGCCGTCCTCGCCCTCGCCGCCGCCGGTTACGCCGGATCGGCCCTCGCCCAGCAGACCCCCGCCGATCCGTCGTCCCAGACCCCGCCCTCGACCGGCGCCGGCAGCTGGGGCTCATCGACCACGACGACCACCGATCCGTCGGCCTCGACCACCGCCCCCTCCACCGACAGCACGACGCCGCAGGCCGACAGCGCCACGGGCGCGGCTTCGCCCACCTCGGCCACCGCGCCGGGCGACACCTCGACCACCACCGCCCCGGCGGCCGAGGACGCGGCCAAGCCCGCCAAGAAGGCCAAGAAGCACAAGAAGCCGGCCGACGACGCGGCCGCCTCCTCGTCCGCGACGCCGCAGGACCCGTCCACGCCTCAATAGGGCGCGTCTGTTCGAGTCCCCCAAAGAGAAGGGCCCGCCGCTCTCGCGACGGGCCCTTTCATTTTGTCCGCAAGGCTTGAGGGTCAGAGACCCAGCTTGGCCTTCAGCAGGTCGTTGACCGTGCCCGGATTGGCCTTGCCGCCGGTGACCTTCATCACCTGGCCGACGAACCAGCCGATGGCCTGGGGCTTTTCCTTCACCGCCGCGGCCTTGTCTGGGTTGGCGCCGATCAGCTCGTCGATCGCCGCCTCGATGGCGCCGGTGTCGTTGATCTGAACCAGGCCGCGCTTCTCGACGATCTCGGCGGGACGGCCCTCGCCGGCCCACATGTGCTCGAAGACCTCCTTGGCGATCTTCGACGAGATCGTGCCGTTCTCGATCAGCTCGACCAGCTGGGCGATGTCCGACGACGGCAGCGGCGAATTGGCGATCTCATGGCCGCCCGACGACAGCTTCGACAGCAGTTCGTTGGTCACCCAGTTCGACACCAGCTTGGCGTCGCGGCCTTTCGCGGCGGCTTCGAAGTAGTCGGCGCGGTCGCTCTCGATGATCAGCACGCCGGCGTCATAGGCCGACAGGCCGTACTGGCTCTGCAGGCGCGCCTTCTTGGCGTCCGGCAGTTCCGGCAGGGTCTCTTCGATCGACTTCACCCAGGCCGGGTCCAGCACCAGCGGCAGCAGGTCCGGATCGGGGAAGTAGCGATAGTCGTGCGCTTCTTCCTTCGAACGCATCGAGCGGGTCTCGCCCTTGGTCGGGTCGAACAGGCGGGTTTCCTGGTCGATCACGCCGCCGTCTTCCAGGATCTCGATCTGGCGACGAGCCTCGTATTCGATGGCCTGCTGGATGTAGCGGTAGGAGTTGACGTTCTTGATCTCGCAGCGCGTGCCCAGGTGCTTGAAGCTGCCGGTCTCGCGGAACTTCTCGTAGTCGCCGGGACGGCAGACCGAGACGTTGACGTCGGCGCGCAGGTTGCCCTTCTCCATGTCGCCGTCGCAGGTGCCCAGATAGACCAGGATCGTGCGCAGCTTCTTGACGTAGGCGGCCGCCTCTTCCGAGGTGCGCATGTCGGGCTTGGAGACGATCTCCATCAGCGCCGTGCCCGCGCGGTTCAGGTCCACATAGGTGGCGTTCGGGTCCTGGTCGTGCAGCGACTTGCCCGCGTCCTGCTCCAGGTGCAGGCGCTCGATGCGCACGTCGAAAGTCGTGCCGTCGTCACGCTCGACCACGACCACGCCCTCGCCGACGATCGGCTGGTCGAACTGGCTGATCTGATAGCCTTGCGGCAGGTCGGGATAGAAGTAGTTCTTGCGGTCGAAGCGGCTCTTCAGGTTGATCTGCGCCTTCAGGCCCAGGCCCGTCTTCACCGCCTGCTCGACGCAGAAGCCGTTCAGCACCGGCAGCATGCCCGGCATGGCCGCGTCGACGAGGCTGACCTGCTCGTTGGGACCGGCGCCGAAGCCGACGGCCGCGCCCGAGAACAGCTTGGACTTGCTGGCCACCTGGGCGTGGACCTCGAGGCCCAGCACGATTTCCCAGTCGCCGGTGCGACCCTTGATCACTTTCGAAGCAGCTTCGGTCATGTCTCTTATCCTCCCTCCGTCGCCGGAAGGCCGGTTAGCGCGGGCGGCGAAGCAGGCCTCGCCGTGTCAGGGGTTCCTCATGCACCGCAGGGGTCGTTGAAGGCAAGGTTCGGAGCGGAATTCTCCTGCTCGCGCCGGCCGCGCCACCACTACTTGGCGGCGGGCTTGGCCGCCTCGTTGATCAGCCCCTCGAACGCCTTCTCATCCATGAAGCCCTGCAGCTCCGCCAGGCTCGCAGCGACCTTGGGGTCGTTCATCAGCCCTTCCATCGCCGTCCCGCCCAGAACCTCGAAGGCTTGCCCGATCGCGTCGGCGCCGTCCTCGCGCAGCGCCTGGGTGGTTTCCTTGCGGCAGTCGACGAGCATCAGCCGCTGCATCATGGTCGCGGTCCGCTGGGACATCGCCGTCCGCTGTTCCGGCGTAATATTGGCGTAGGCCGCCACCGAGGGGTGCGTGCTCATCGCCGCGAAGATCCACACGACCAGCGCCTCGCGATCCTTCGGCGACGTCGAGTCGACCAGGCATTTACCCATCGCCTCGCTGTGCTCGCCGGCCTGGGCCGAAGACACAGCTCCGGCCAGCGCCGCCACGACGCTCAGCGACATCAGAAACCTACGCATCCAATTCCCCCAACGCTCCACGAACACGAAAGCTTAGCCATAAGCGCGCCCCAAGGTGGTGTCGAGCCCGCGCTCGCTCCGAGGAGGGAGCCGACACCAAGCTGGCTATCGCGATTGGACACTTTGTCCACGACACCTGAACGAACAAAGTTGGTAGACACCCCACGCTTCAGAAAAGCGACGCGCAGCATTTTTCGAAAATCTTGGTGGAGTGAAGTCGTGGACTGGGAAAACCTGTTTCCTATCGTTTTCTTCCCACTCAAGATCATCGTGCTGGGCGTCGGGATGTTCTTCTCGATCAAGTGGCATCATGATCAAGCCAAGAAGGACAAGCAAAAGGAGGCTGATCGCCGCGCCCGTATGGACGGCGCTTCGGACGCAGGCGTGAAAACGACGCTGACCACCGATCAAGCGCAATAGCGTAGGCGTTAACCTAGGCCAGCGCCGTCAGCCCCCTCACGTCCCCCGCGGCTTCGCCCGCGTCGTCGGCGCGGCGCTGGCGGGATCGTCCGGCCACACATGCCGTGGATACCGCCCCTTCATCTCGACCTTCACTTCGCGCCAGGAGCCCTTCCAGAAACCCGGCAGGTCCTTGGTGATCTGGATCGGGCGGTGGGCGGGCGACAGCAGGGCCAGGGTCAGGGGGACCTTGCCGTGGGCGACGGCCGGATGCTCGGCGACGCCGTACAGTTCCTGCACCCGCACCTCGACGCGCGGGCCGCCCTCGGCGCCGTAGTCGATGGCGAAGCTGGAGCCGGTCGGGGCGGTGAAGCGCGCCGGGGCCTGGGCCTCGATCTTGCCCTGCATGTCCCACGGGATCAGCGTCTTGATCGCCGCTTCCAGCGTGCCCTCGTCGAGGCTGGCCAATGACGAGCGGCCGGCCAGCAGCGGCTCCAGCCATTCGTCCAGCCGCGCGACCAGGGCCGCTTCCGACAGGTCCGGCCAGGCGTCTCCATCGTTAGCCCTCAGGAAGGCCACGCGGTCGAGCAGCCCCCTGCCCCGCTCGCCCAGCTTCAGGGCCGCCAGGCCGTCGGCCCGCACCTGGTCGGCCAGGGCGCCGGCGATCAGGGCCGGGTCGGGCCTGTCGATGATCTTCTCATCGACCACCAGCTTGCCCAGGCGCAGCAGGCGCTTGGCGCGCAGCTTGCCGCCGCCGCTGGTTTCCAGCCGGTCCTCGGCGACCAGGCGGTCGGCGAAGGCGGCGCGCAGGGCTTCCTCGTCCAGCGGTGCGGCCAGCAGGATGCGGTCGCGGGCGTCGCCGCCGCCCAGTTCGCCCACCGCCAGCCAGGTCTCGCGGGCCAGGGCGTCGGTCGGCTCCAGATAGACGCCGCGGCCGCTGGCCAGCTGGTATTCGCCGGGCTTGCCGCGCGCGCGGGCCACCCGCTCAGGATAGGCCTCGGCCAGCAGCAAAGCATCGTCCAGCGGATCGGCCCCGCTGGGCCTGCCCGCCTGCCGCGACCAGCGCTCGGCCAGGGCCCGGGCGTCTCTGGCCCGAGGCGTGCGATCGCGGCCAAAGCCCTCCAGCCGCTGGCGCAGGTCCACGCTGCGTCCGCCCAGCCCCTGCTCGCTCAGCACGGCGGCGATCTCGGCGGCGCGGTGCGCTTGTCCGGAAGCGGCGGCGCGGGCGACCATGTGGGCCAGACGCGGGGCCAGCGGCATGTTCGACAGCGCCTTGCCGTGGGGCGTCAGCCCGCCGGCCGCGTCCAACGCCTGCAGCCGGGTCAGCAGCGAGCGCGCCTCGCTGAAGGCCGCGCGCGGCGGCGGATCGAGGAAGGCCAGGCCCTCGGCGTCCTTGGCGCCCCAGCGCGCCAGGTCCAGCGCCAGGCGCGACAGATCGGCCTCCAGGATTTCGGGCCGGGCGAAGGGCGTCAGGGCGCGGGTCTCCGGCTCATCCCACAGGCGGTAGCAGACGCCCGGCTCGGTGCGGCCGGCCCGGCCCCGGCGCTGGTCGGCGGCGGCGCGGGCGACGCGCACGGTCTCCAGCCGGGTCAGGCCGCTGGACGGGTCGAAGCGCGGCACCCGCGAGAGCCCTGCGTCGATCACCACCCGCACGCCCTCGATGGTCAGGCTGGTCTCGGCGATCGAGGTGGCCAGCACCACCTTGCGGCGGCCGACCGGGGCCGGCTGCACGGCGCGGTCCTGCTCGGCAGGGTCCAGCGCCCCATAGAGCGGCGCCAGATCGACGTCGGGCCGACGCAGGCGCTCGGCCAGCCAGCTCTCGGCCCGGCGAATCTCGCCCTGGCCCGGCAGGAAAACGAGGACGCTGCCGGTCTCCTCGGCCAGGGCCCGCTCGACCGCGCGGCCGACCCGCTCCTCAAGCCGCAAGCGATCGTCGCGGCCCAGATAGCGGGTCTCGACAGGGAACATCCGCCCCCGGCTCTCGATCACCGGCGCATCGCCCAGCAGGGCCGAGACGCGGGCGCCGTCCAGGGTGGCCGACATCACCAGGATCTTCAGGTCGTCGCGCAGCAGGCCTTGAGAGTCGCGCGCCAGGGCCAGGCCCAGGTCGGCGTCCAGGCTGCGCTCGTGGAACTCGTCGAAGATCACGCAGGCCACGCCGTCCAGGCCCGGATCGTCGAGAATCATCCGCGTGAAGACGCCCTCGGTGACCACCTCGACGCGCGTTTTGGCCGACACCTTCGACTGCAGGCGCACGCGGAAGCCCACCGTCTCGCCGACGGCCTCGCCCAGGGTCTGGGCCATGCGCGCGGCGGCGGCGCGAGCCGCCAGGCGGCGCGGCTCCAGCATGACGATCTTGCCGTCGCCGACCCAGGATTCCCCAAGCAGCGCCAAGGGAACGGCCGTGGTTTTGCCCGCGCCTGGCGGGGCGACGAGAACGGCGGTCTCGCGGTCGCTCAAGGCGCCTTTGAGCGCGGGAATGGCCTGAAAAATGGGCAGCATCGCGCCGGCTTTAGCTGGGCTGGGGATCAACGCCAAGCAGGACTGGACTAGCCTGCCCACGGGAGAACATTTACGCGCTTCGGCGGCGCGGCCTTGACCCCATGCTCATAAACGGGTCACCGTCCGCAAAATTTTCTAAAGGCGACCCCCGGGGGGGAGTCTTGCCTATCCAGGAGGAACTATGTGGCGCGTAAAATCGCTTGATGCGATCCTAGCGACGGCTGAGAAAAAATCCCTTCATCGCTCGCTCGGACCGATCCAGCTGACGCTGCTGGGGGTAGGCGCGATCATCGGCACCGGAATCTTCGTTCTGACCGCTGCGGCCGCCCAGAAGGCGGGCCCCGGGATGATCTGGAGCTTCGTGATCGCCGGCGCCGTCTGCGCCATCGCCGCGCTCTGCTACTCCGAACTGGCCTCGATGGTCCCCGTCTCGGGCTCGGCCTACACCTACTCCTACGCCGTGATGGGCGAGCCGCTGGCCTGGATGGTCGGCTGGGCGCTGATCCTGGAATACGCCGTCGCCGCCAGCGCCGTGTCGGCCGGCTGGTCGGGCTACTTCCTCGGCCTTATCGAGAACGCCCTGGGCTTCCAGTGGCCAGCCCTGCTTAGAGCAGGTCCGGCCTGGTCGATGCACGGCTTCATTCCCGTCGCCGACTTCAGCGCCGGCATCGTCAACATCCCGGCCATCGTCGTGGCCCTGGCCGTGACCGCCCTGCTGGTCATCGGCACCACCGAAAGCGCCCGCGTCAACGCCGTGCTCGTGGCCATCAAGGTCACCGCCCTGACCGCCTTCATCGTGCTGACCATCCCGGCCATCAAGAGCGGCAACTTCTCGCCCTTCGCCCCCAACGGCTGGTTCGGCCCCGAGGGCACCAGCGGCATGGGCATCGTCGGCGCCGCCGCCTCGATCTTCTTCGCCTATGTGGGCTTCGACGCCGTTTCGACGGCCGCCGAAGAGACCAAGAACCCGCAGCGCAACGTCCCGATCGGCCTGATCGGCAGCCTGGCGCTCTGCACCGTCTTCTACCTGCTGGTGGCCTCCGGCGCGATCGGCGCCATCGGCGCCCAGCCGGTGCTCGGCGCCGACGGTTCGGCCATCCAGCCCGGCTCGGCCGCCTTCCAGGCCGCCTGCTCGCTGGCCGCCAACAAGGACAGCCTGGTCTGCTCGAACGAAGCCCTCGCCCACGTGCTGCGCGAGATCAACTGGCCCGTGGTCGGCAACCTGCTGGGCCTGGCCGCCAACCTGGCCCTGCCCTCGGTCATTCTGATGATGATCTACGGCCAGACCCGCATCTTCTTCGTCATGGCCCGCGACGGCCTGCTGCCCGAGAAGCTCGCGGCCATCCACCCGAAGTTCAAGACGCCGCACATCGTGACCATGGTCACCGGCGTGTTCGTCGCGATCGCGGCCGCCTTCTTCCCGGTCGGCCAGCTGGCCGACATCTCCAACTCCGGCACCCTGTTCGCCTTCTTCATGGTGGCGATCGCGGTGATGGTGCTGCGGGTGAAGGATCCCAAGCGCCACCGTCCGTTCAAGACGCCGCTGGTCTGGGTCGTGGGCCCGCTGGCCATGGTCGGCTGCGCGGCGCTCTACTTCAACCTGCCGCTGGAAGCGATGCTGGTGCTGCCGATCTGGGGCGCGCTGGGCCTGGTGATCTACCTGGCCTACGGCATCCGCAAGAGCCACCTGGGCCGCGGCCTGATCGACGTGCCGGAACTGGCCGCCGAGGCGCCGGGCACCTCGGTTCCGCCGATGCCGGGCGCTCCGGCCCCGGGTTCGCCCGAGGAACGGTCTTGATCTGCCGACAGTAGTCTCTAGTTCAGACGGGCGGGATCTTCGGGTCCCGCCCGTTTTCGTTTGGAGCCCGCCCCGTGACCAACCCGTCGCCGATCAGCGCCGTCATCGCCCCGGTCACGCCGCTGCAGCAGAACTGCACGATCGTCTGGTGCTCCAAGACCAAGAAGGCCGCCGTCATCGATCCGGGCGGCGAGGTCGACCGCCTGCTGCGCGCCCTGGCCGACCAGGGCCTGACGCTGGAGAAGATCTGGATCACCCACGGCCACATGGACCACGCCGGCGGCGCGGCCGAGCTGAAGGCCAGGACCGGCGTCCCGATCGAAGGCCCGCACAAGGACGACCAGTTCTGGATCGACCGCATCCAGGAGAGCGGCGAGATGTACGGCGTGCCCGAGGCCCGCATCTTCGTGCCCGACCGCTGGCTCGAGGACGGCGACGTCGTCACCCTGGGCGAGACCCAGTTCGAGGTCCTGCACTGCCCGGGCCACACGCCGGGCCACGTGATCTTCTTCCACCGCGAGACGAAGTTCGCCCAGGTCGGCGACGTGCTGTTCCAGGGCTCGATCGGCCGCACCGACTTTCCGCGCGGCAACCACCAGGACCTGATCGACGCCATCACCGGCAAGCTGTGGCCGCTGGGCGACGACGTGCGCTTCGTGCCGGGCCATGGCCCGATGTCGAGCTTCGGCGCCGAGCGCCGCAACAATCCCTTCGTCGGCGACCGGGCGGTCGCCGCCATGAAGGGGCCCGGCTACGCGGCTCCGGTGAACCGCTCACCGGGCTGAGCAGCGCCTACTGCGGCGGCCGGCCGCCGGGCGGACCCATGCGGAACTCGTCGCCGGTCAGCTTGCCGTCCTTGTTCCCGTCGGACTTGGCGAACTGCTCGCGGGCCGCGGCCAGGGCTTCGTCCTTGGTGATCTTGCCGTCGTGATCGGCGTCCTGCGCGGCGAGTTGGGCCAGCATCCGGCCGCCGAAGCCCCCGGGCGGACCGCCGCCCGGACCGCCATTGCCGCCTTCGCGTTCCTCGAAGCGCTTCTTGAGCGCCTCGATCTCGGCCGCGTCGACGACGCCGTCCTTGTTGGCGTCCAGACGCTCGAAGCGCTGCAGGGCGGAGGCCTCGAACTCGGCGGCGGTGACGACGCCGTCGCCGTCGGCGTCCGGTCCGCGCCCGGGTCCGCCCTGGCCCGGCTGGGCATGGACCGCCCCGGCAGCCAGCAGGGACAAGCCGAAGACGGCGGTAGCGAGTCGGTTCATGGAAAATGCTCCGTGGCGATTTGACGCTAGGGAGTCACGATCAGGTTGCGCGCCTGTTGCAAGCGTGAAATCTGACGGTGACAGGGGCATGAAAGGACGACCGTCATGGACACCTCCCCGACCACAGCACAGTCCGCCGCTGTCGCGGACACCACCAAGGGCGCCGGCGCCCGCATCCTGATCGTCGATGACGATCCGGGCATTCGCGACGTCGTGTCCGACTTCCTCGTCCGCCATGGCTATGTCGTCGACAGCGCCCAGGACGCCCGCACGATGGAACAGGCCCTCGCAAAGGGTCCGGTCGATCTCGTCGTGCTCGACGTCATGCTGCCGGGCGAAGACGGCCTGGCCATCTGCCGCCGCCTCGCGGCGCAGGACGGCCCCGCCATCATCATGCTCTCGGCCATGGGCGAAGAGACCGACCGCATCGTCGGCCTCGAACTCGGCGCCGACGACTACCTGCCCAAGCCGTGCAACCCGCGCGAACTGCTGGCCCGCGTCCGCGCGGTCCTGCGTCGCCGCGCCGAGCCGCGCTCGAGCGACGACACCATGGGCGCGGCCTGCGAATTCGCCGGCTGGCGTCTCGACCTCGTCCGCCGCGAACTGCGCTCGCCGCAGTCGGTGGTCGTGAACCTGTCCAGCGGTGAGTTCTCGCTGCTGCGCGCCTTCGTCGAGCGTCCGCAACGGGTCCTGACCCGCGACCAGCTGCTGGACCTGGCCCGCGGCCGCGACAGCGACGCCTACGACCGCGCCATCGACGTCCAGATCAGCCGCCTGCGGCGCAAGCTGGACGACGGCGGCGGCGGCGAACTGATCCGCACGATCCGCAGCGAGGGCTACATGTTCACGCCCAAGGTCACTCGCACGCCATGAAGTTCGCAGTCCCGGGGCGACGCGACGCTCCCCTGTTCGCCCAGGCCCTGGGACTTGTGATCGTCACCCTGGTGGCGGCGCAGCTGATCGCCATCGGGGTCATCTTCACGCTTCCGCCGCCCCCGCCCGAGTTCTATCGCCTCAGCGAGATCACCCGGGCGCTGAAGACCGGCCAGATCGTGCACCCGCGCGACGGACGCCCCCTGGTCATCCGTCATCGCTCGGGCATGAAGCTCGACAACGACGACTCCCCGCGTCGGGCCGAGTTCAAGGCCGCCATCGGCCGCGAGCTCAACCTGCCGGTCGAGCGCATCTCGATCCTCACCGACAACGGTCCGCGCTTCTTCGTGCGCACCCAGCGGCAGAAGTCGCCGCCGCCCCAGGGCGGTCCTGGCGGCGGCCCTGGCGGTCCCGGCGGGCCTGGTCCCGGCCCCGGCCCTGGGCCGGACGGCGTGGGCGGCATGCCCGGCCCGGGTGGTCCCCCGCCCGGCATGTCCCCGCGAATGTCTTCGTCGGTCGAACGCCTGGCGGCGATCATGCGCGACGAGCCTTTCCTGTTCGGCGACTTCGAGTTGGGCGTGCGCCAGGCCGACGGCCGCTGGATGGTAGTCGAGCCCAAGCCCACCTTCCGCTTCGACAGCTGGCAGCAGCGCATCCTGCTGATCCTGGCCCTGTCGGTGCTGGCCGTCTCGCCGCTGGCCTGGCTGTTCGCCCGTCGCCTGGCCGGCCCGATCACCGCCTTCGCCGCCGCCGCCGAGCGCCTGGGCCGCGACCCGCGCGCGCCACCGCTCAGCCTGTTCGGCTCGGCCGAGGTCAACGCCGCCTCCAGCGCCTTCAACAACATGCAGGAGCGCCTGCGCCGCTACGTCGAAGACCGCACCGCCATGATCGGCGCGATCGCCCACGACCTGCGCACGCCGCTGACCCGCCTGCGCTTCCGTATCGAGGCCGCGCCGGAAGACGTGCGCAACAAGCTCGAAGTCGACATCGACCAGATGGAGGCGATGATCTCGGCCACCCTGGCCTTCGTCCGCGACACCAGCCGGGAAGCCGAGCGCACCAAGCTCGAACTGGCCTCGCTGCTGGAAAGCGTCATGGACGAGACCGCCGAGACCGGTGGAAACGCCACGGCCGAGGAAGGCGAGAAGATCGTCGTCGAAGGCGACCCGATCGCTCTCAAGCGCCTAGTCACCAACCTGGTCGAGAACGCCCTGAAGTACGGCGGCGCGGCCCGCGGCCGGGTCTATCGCGAGAACGACTGCGCCGTGATTGAGATCGACGACGACGGTCCCGGCGTGCCGGCCGCCGAGCTGGAGCGGGTGTTCGAGCCCTTCTTCCGCGGCGAGCCCTCGCGCAACCGCGAGACCGGCGGCATCGGCCTTGGCCTGGCCGTCGTGCGCTCGCTGGCCCGCGCCCACGGCGGCGACGTCTCGCTGTCGAACCGTCCCGAAGGCGGCCTGCGCGCCAAGGTCACCCTGCCCGCCTGAAGCCAAGGGCTTCAGGCCGCTATCTGGCGCGTGGCGGACGCCGAAACCGCCGACACTTTCGGCCGCCACGCTCTGAACCGCACTGTTGCGGCGGCGACATCAGAGCGCAACGCGGCGCGGCTTCAAGCGGTGGGAAGGAGTTCTTCCATGACCGCACGCGCCTTGCCTCTTCTGGCCCTCGCCGCCTTGTCGCTCGCCGCCTGCGCCAGCGCGCCCCCCGGCGGCGGTCCCAATGGCGGTCCAGGCGGTCGCCCCGGCTTCGGCCCGCCTCCGGGCGAGGACGGACGCGGTCCTGGCGGTCCGGGCGGTCCGGGCGGCGGTCCGGGCGGCAAGCAGGTGTTCATCAGCCCGGCGGGCGAGCCGTTCCGCGCGGATCCCGGCCAGCCCTATCCGGTCGCGGCATGGTTCGCCGGCGCTGACGCCAACCACGACGGCGCCCTGACCCGCGAAGAGTTCGTCGCCGACTCCCTGCGCTTCTTCGACCGCCTCGACGTCGACAAGTCGGGCGTCGTCGACGGCTTCGAGGTCTCGGCCTACGAGCGCAACATCGCGCCCGAGATCGTCCAGGCCTCGGCCATGCCGCAGCAGGCCATGGAAGCCCCGAGCGGCGGCGAAGGCGGCGGTCCCGACGGCGACGGCCCGCGCCGGCGTCCCAACGGCCTTGGCAACATGCTGCTGGGCGCCACGCCCTTCGCCCTGCTGGCCGAACCCCAGCCGGTGATGGGCGCCGACGCCGACTTCAACCGCCGCATCACCCGCGACGAGGCGACCAAGGCGGCGATCTCGCGCTTCAAGTTGCTCGACAAGGACGGCGACGGTCGCCTGACCCTGGCCGAACTTCCCAAGACCGCGATGCAGAAGATCCTCGACGGCGAAGGCGACGAACGCGGCGGCAAGGGTCGTGGTCGCGGCCGCGGCGGCCCGCCGCCCCGCGGCTAGGGCCGGTCCGACATACGTCCGATCGTCACGCCAAAAAACCGTTCCTCCCCGCGAAGGCGGGGATCCAAGCTGGCTTTCAGGATGTGGCGTGGCCGTGGGTCATCTCCGACCTCGGCTTGGATCCCCGCCTTCGCGGGGACACTCGGCTAAAGAGGCCAGAACCCCGGGATGTCGATGAGCTCTAGCCGCTGACCACCCCGGCGATGATGTTGATCCCCAGCGCCAGGATCGCGGTGTTGTAGAAATAGGCCGTCACCGCGTGGGCGGTGACGAGGTTGCGCAAGCTCCCGGTGCGCACGTCGTTGTCGGAGACCTGGAAGGTCGCCCCGATGCTGAAGGCCAGATAGACGAAGTCCTTGTAGGTGCGGGCCGGCTCTCCGGGAAAGCCGAACCCGCCCTTCCCCGGCCCGCCGCCGAAGTGGCGGTGGGCGTAGTGCAGCACGAACACCGAGTGCAGCACGATCCATGACAAGAGCAGGGTCACCCCCGCGCAGGCCGCCGTCAGGTCCTTGACCGACGCCGCCGCGGAGCGCGCGCCGATCATCGCCGCCACCACCGCCGCCAGGCTGGCGGCGATCGCCGACAGCACGATCAGCAGCATGATCGAGCGCCCCTCGTCCTCGGCCGCGGCCTTGGCGCGAACCTTCGCCTCGTCGGCGGTGAGGAACAGGCGCCACAGCAAAACGGCGTAGATCAGCGCCCCAACGTCCCAGCCGATCAAAATATGCGTGCTTCCGGGCAGATTCATTTGGCGGGCCAAACCCCACCCCAAAAGCCCCGCCAGGAAGCTCGCCAGAAGCTTCCAATGCCTTGTAAACACTGAGGTCTTTTCCACCTTCAAGGCGCCTTTGCTCATCACTCTCAACCTGCCTTTTCGCGCGACAATCGTCCTTAACGCCGCATTTGTCTCGCCTGACACGTGAAACCGAACTCGGCTTCACCGGTTACTTCACCGGAACACCGGAACGACGCCATGACCGACCCCGACTCCCCGCCGCCTCTGGAGCCGCAAACGCCGGACGAACCGCCGGGCTCCACGCCCGACGAAGTCCCGCAGCAGCCGCCTCCGGTGCAGCCGGGAGACGATCGGCCATACGGCGCCGGACCGGGCCTGTTTCCTCCCGTGACCAGTCCCGATTAGGAGCAAGACATGGACCTCGACAGCGAACGGCCCCGGGGCCGCCGAGGCTTCGCCGCCATGGATCCGGAACGCCGCCGCGAGATAGCTCGCAAAGGCGGCGCCAGCGTCCCCAGCGAGAAACGCAGCTTCGCCAAGGACCGCGACCTGGCCGCTAACGCCGGCCGCAAGGGCGGTTCCTCGTCGCGCGGCGGCGGCCGCCTCGGCGCTCGCGACCTCTAGCAATGCCGCGGCCGAGGGGGGGACGGGCGGCGCGGCAGAGCGTAGCGGCGCACGTATCAGGATTTTAGAACCCGGATCGGCTGACCGATCCGGGTTCTTGGGCTGTCTGCTCTCCAGCAGCCGGCCGCAGTTTGCTATTCTTCGTAGTGAGGCCGTTTTTCCGGCCAATCCTCAGGACCGCAGCGCGAAGACGCCGAAGGCGGGGTTCTCGCTGATCCAGCGCGCCTCGACGCGCCAGCCGGCCCGGCCCGCCATCTCGGCGAAGGCCTCGGGATCGTACTTGTAGGAATTCTCGGTGTGGATGGTCTCGCCGGCCTCGAAGGCGATCGACCGTCCGGCGATCTCCACCGTCTGGTCCTTCAGGCTGACCAGATGCATCTCGATCCGGCTTTCGGCGGCGTTCCACACCGCCTTGTGCGCGAAGGCGTCGAGGTCGAACCGCCCGCCCAGCTCGCGATTGATCCGGACCAGCAGGTTCTTGTTGAAGTCCGCCGTCACCCCGGCCGCGTCGTCATAGGCCGGGATCAGCACGTCCTGCCCCTTGGCGATGTCGGCCCCGACCACGAACAGCGCCCCCGGACCCAGCAGGCCACGCGCCGCCTTCAGGAACTCGACCGCCTCGTCCGTCGGAAAGTTGCCGATCGTCGAGCCCGGGAAGAAGCCGACCGTGGGCCGTCCCCGCGCCGCCGCCGGCAGGCCCAGCGGATGGGTGAAGTCGCCCAGGGCCGGTGCCACCTCCAGGTCCGGATAGTCGGCGCGGATCGCGGCGGCGGCGGCGTCCAGGGCCGAGGCGCTGATGTCCATCGGCGCGTAGACCGCCAGCTGCGGCGCGGCGTCCAGCACGATCCGCGTCTTGGTGCTGGCCCCGCTGCCGAACTCGATCATCGCCGCGCCCCGCGGAATGCGGGCGGCGATCTCCGGCGCGATGGCGCGCAGCAGCGCCGTCTCGGTGCGGGTCGGATAGTATTCGGGAAGCTCTGTGATCGCCTCGAACAGGCGCGAGCCCTCGGCGTCGTAGAAGTACTTGCTGGGCAGGCTCTTGGGGCTGGCGCCCAGGCCAGCCAGAACGTCGTCTCGAAAGCTCTTGTCCATCGTCCGCTCACGCCCGCCGGCCCCGTCGCGCGCCAGGCGCACGCCGGCGAACATCCAGCGCTGGCCGGGATGGAAGAAATTGCGATAGCTGGCCCGCGCATGGCCCGGCGGCGTGCCGGCGGCCCCGCCGCGCAGCACCATCTGGCCGACCATGAACTTGCCATTGTACTCGCCCAGCGCCCCGGCGCCGGGTCGGAAGCCCGGATAGGCCGCATAGGCGCTGGCCGTCCACTGCCAGGCCTCCCCCGACATCTGCTCCAGCCGCTCGTCAGAGCGCGCGGCCAGTTCCCACTCGGCCTCGGTCGGCAGCCGCGCGCCTGACCACAGAGCGAAAGCAGCGGCCTCGTAATAGCTGACATGCGCCACCGGCGCGGCCAGATCCACCGGGCGACGACCGGAGAGACCGAACTCGGTCCAGTCGCCGTCCTCTTCCCGGCGCCAATAGAGCGGCGCCTCCCAGCCCTGGACCTGGACCATGGCCCAGCCGTCCGACAGCCAGAACTCCGGCCGCTCGTAGCCGCCGTCCTCCATGAAACCCAGCCACTCGCCGTTGGTCGACAGCCGGTCGGCCAGGCGGAAGGGCTCGATGAACACCCGGTGGCGCGGCCGCTCGTTGTCGAAGGCGAAGCCGCCCTCCTCGGCGCCGATCGTCGCCAGCCCGCCCTCGAAGCCGACGAAGCCCAGGCTTTTGGCCGCCGGCCGCGGCGGATCGGGCCGCTCGCGATAGGCCGGCTGCAGCGGCGACTGGGCGAAGAGGTGCTGGATATCCATCAGCAGCAGCTCCTGGTGCTGCTCCTCGTGAGCCAGGCCCAGCTCCAGCCGCTCGAGCACATCCAGAGACAGCGGCCCCGACAGCAGTCGCACCATGGCCGCGTCGACATGGCGGCGATAGGCCCCGACCTCGGCGCAGGACGGACGGGTGATCAGGCCGCGCTGCGGTCTCGGCTGACGCGGTCCCAGGGCCTCGTAGTAGGAGTTGAAGATGTAGCCGAAGGCCGGGTCGTACGGCCTGTAGCCCGGCTGGAACGGGGCCAGCAGGAAGGTCTCGAAGAACCAGGTCGTATGGCCCCGGTGCCACTTGGCCGGGCTGGCGTCCGGCATCGACTGCGCCGCCTGGTCCTCGGGCGACAGCGGCGCGGCCAGAGCCTCGGTCCGCTCGCGCACGGCGCGGTAGCGGGCAAGGGGCGTGTCGGCGGTCGCGGCGACGGCGGACAGAACCAGGGTGTCGTCGGGACTCATGCACGCTCCTGGCGAAGACGCTCCGCTCGCGCGGACAGTTGTTCACAACGAACCGGGAGCTTGGGCGTTCCGCGGGACGAGGGCAATGCCATCTGCTGCCAGCATGGTGTCATCAGCAGTTCTCAATTCCTATTGAATTGATCTGGATTGCTCCACGCGGGCTGCGAGAGCGACAAGCGGACCAAACCCGCTCCGGCGGCGCCCCGTCTTGAAGAGTTTAGCGATGTCCTTCGCCTCGCCCCCCTTTCCTCACTCGCCCCGCCCCGGCGACACGCCGTCGTCATCGACTCCGGACGATCCGCCGATCCTGATCGTGCCGGGCCTCTACAACTCCGGTCCCGACCATTGGCAGAGCCACTGGGAGCGGGCCTTGCCCAACGCCGAGCGCGTGGACCAGACCGACTGGGAGCGCCCGACCCTCGGCGACTGGACCATCAGCCTGGCCGAGGCCGTGCGCAGCCGCCCCGGCGCGATCCTGGTGGCCCACAGCCTGGGCTGCGCCCTGGTCGGCCACCTGGCCCAGGTCACCGGCGGACGCGGCGTGCGGGGCGCCCTGCTCGTGGCCCCGGCCGACGTCAATCGCGAGGGGCCGGCGGGCCGCCTGCTGATCGGCTTCTCGCCCATTCCCCGCAGCCGCCTGCCCTTCCCGAGCCTGGTGGTCGCCAGCCGCGACGACCCCTATGTCGCCATCGACCGCGCCGAGGCCTTCGCCCGCGGCTGGGGCTCGCGCTTCGTCGATCTGGGCCGGGCGGGCCACATCAACGTCGAGTCAGGCCACGGCGCCTGGCCGCGCGGCCGCGCCCTGCTGTCGGAACTGATCCGCGCCACGGCCGGACACTCCGGCGCGCAGGCGCGGGACAATCCCGCATAGATTGCATTTCCGAGACATTGCGGCATAGTCGAACCCAACGACCGCAAAAACGGGGGGATCGGCCATGGCCACGCGCCGCAACATGCTCAAACTTGTCGGCTTCGGCGGCGGCGCCGTCTTCGCCGGAACCGCGCCGGGCCTGTCGGCCCTCGCCGCGCCGCTGCCGGTGCGCAAGGAAATCAACTCGCTGAAGCTGAACGACCCGACGGTCGTGGCCCTGCGCGACGGGGTGCGGATCCTGAAGGCCCGCACCGCCGGCCAAGGCCCGACCTGGACCGACATGGCCAACATCCACGGCACCGACCGCGGCTTCAACAAGTGCCCGCACGGCAACTGGTACTTCCTGCCCTGGCACCGCGGCTACGTGACCATGTACGAGCGGATGATCCGCTCGGTCACCGGCTACCTTGGCTTCGCCATGCCCTACTGGGACTGGACGGCCAACCGCAAGGTGCCCCAGGCCTTCTCCGACCCCACCTACAACGGCCAGACCAATTCGCTGTACGAGCCGACGCGCAACAACGGCGTGGTCCTGACCGACGACATCGTCGGCCAGGGGGTGATGGACAGGATCTACAACGAAACCAACTACGAGGTTTTCGGCACCTCGCGCCCGCGCGGCCAGAACAACCTCGATCCCAGCTGGATCACCACCCGCACCGGTACTCAGGGCGTGCTCGAATCCACGCCGCACAACCTCGTCCACGTGCGGCTGGGCGGCTGGATGCCGACGACGCGCTCGCCGATGGATCCCATCTTCCAGATGCACCACGGCAACATCGACCGCATCTGGTGGCGCTGGAACGGCCTGGGCCGCCAGAACACCCAGGAAGGTCTCTGGCAGAACATGGTCTTCCAGAACAACTACCTGGCCCCGAATGGCTCGTGGTGGTCGACCACCCCCAACCAGGTGCAGCAGGTCACGGCCCTGGGCTACACCTACGGCGCCACGCCCACCCGTCTCGGCGTGGCCGCGGCGAGCCAGATCTCGGACAAGCGCATCACCCAGATCTTCGCCCGCGGTTCGGCCGCCGCGGCCTCCGACCTCGGCGTGCGCTCCCTGGCCGCCCGCAAGCGCTCGACCGACACCGGCGCCCAGTTCCTGGCCAGCGCCCAGGCCGGCGGCGACCGCCAGGCGTTTCTGGGCGCGACCAAGCCGCAGACAGGGGGCACGCCCCAGGCCCTGCTCGGCTCGCGCGTCCTGGCCCTGATCAGCGGCCTGACCCCGCCGTCCGACAATGTCGAGGTGAAGGTCTATATCGACGGCCCGGGCAGCGGCGGCGGATCGCGCGAGGGCGATCCCGGCTATGTCACGACCATCGGCTTCTTCGGCTCCGAGGGCCATGCCGGCCACGGCGGCGGCGGCGAAGGCATCTCGGCCTCTACCGACCTCACCCCGTCCCTGCAGGCCCTGACCGCCGCTGGCGTCACGCTCGGCGACGACATCCGCGTCCGGCTGATCGCGATCGACTCCAAGTCGGGCGCGGCGGCCCCCGAGACCGTCGCCAACGCCAAGGTCGAGATCGTCATCGTTTGACCACAGGCGGGGGCGAAGCTGAGGCAGGAGACAGGATCATGTCGCGCTTCCTCGCCCTCGCCCCCACCCTTGCCGTCTCACTCGGCGTCTTCGCCTGCTCAGCGAACGCCAACGCCACGGCCGTCGTCGGCCGCCCGGCCGAGGCGGCCCTGGCCCGCGACGCGGCCGCCGAACGCTGTCCCGGCCTGCAATTGGTGGCCCGCGTCGACGGCTACACCCCGCCCCGTTCGGGCCAGGTGGACCTCGTTTTCGCCCTGGTCACCCCCCAGGGCGTGCAGACCCTGGGCCGCACCGCCGTCTTTCCGCAGACCGCCTTCTCGACCGGCAAGGGCGATCCGGCCCAGAGCTTCGGCTTCCGCGTCGACCGCCAGGGCCTGGACGCCGGCAAGGCCCGCCTGCGCCTGACCCTCGAAGCGGTGTCGGGCGACGGCGACGGCGCAACCGCGGTGCTGGGCGAGGCGCGCCTGGCCGCCATCGCCGAAGGCGGCTGCTGAGCTGACGCCCAAAACGAACAAGCCCCGCGAGCCAGAGCGGCTCGCGGGGCTCGTACTGGGTACGGATACTTCGGCCGGGGTCGCGATCCTCAGCGCCTGCTCGAGCCTCCCTACGGGCGAGCGCGCTGTTCCGCGAAGATCCGGTCGTTACGCGATCTTACTAGGCAGCGGCCTGGCGGCTGCGCACTCGGCTCATCCAGTCTTCCGGATAGGTTTCTCGGACGACGATCGACTTGAACTGGCCGACCGGGATACGGGCGGCGTCGCCCGGCTGCAGGTCGCGCGAGGTCGAGTGACCGGCGAACTCTTCGATGATCGTGATCACCTGGCTGCTGCCGGCGGCGTTCTCGATGAGGATCATGGGATGTCCCTGAATTGGGAGGGTTTGTGAGAAGCTGTCGAGGCGCGTCAGAGGACGCGGCGTTCCTGCGGCAGGCTCTGGCGGGTCCAGGCGTCGATGTCGGACGGCGACTGGAAGCGACGGAAGGCCCCCTGGGTGTGATCCGGGCAGTAGGAGGCGCGCTTGCTGGCGGTCTCGCGGCCGCAGAAGCCGAAGTCGCCGGCGTCCGGATTGCCAATCGGCCAGCGGCACGAGTGCATCGACAGGTCGAGAATGCCGGCGGTGGGGGTCAGGTCTTCCATCACCGCGGTCTGCGGGCGGAGCGCCGGTCGGGCCTGAGCCGGAGCCGCGGCGCGAGCGCGCGGCGCCTGGCGGGAGACGCGGACGGCGACGGTGCGCGGCCGGACCGGGGTCTCGCGGGCGGTGATGCCCAGGCGGTGGATCTTGCCGATGACGGCGCTGCGGCTGACGCCGCCGAGTTGCCGGGCCACCTGGCTTGCGCTCAATCCTTCGAGCCACAGCTTCCTAAGCGTGGCGGTACGTTCCTCGTTCCAGTCCATGACGCTATCCGCTTTTTTGGGCGCGGGATCAGCCCCCGCCTCTCTTGGGTAGAATCATGGTTAACAACGGTCAAATTCTTCCGTGCATACCCACGGTTCTCGAAATCACATTTCCCCTGCGAATCTCGCTAGATAGCGTGCGTTGTCGCAGGGAGCCCCAAAAGACTGCGGCAAGACCTTGACCGAATAACGTCGTTCCACGATGAATTCACGGGTCAGAAACCGGCTTGGATTTGAATGCGGCGCGGCGTCGCAAGCCTTGCGACATAACGCCTATCGGGGATTGTGATGCGTACCCTCACCGTCGTGGCCGCGGCCATGCTCTGCGTCTCTCTGGCCGCCTGCTCGCCCAAGGGGGAGACTTCCGGCGAAACCGCCTCGGCCCCCGCCGCGCCCGCGACCCCGCCGCCGACCGACGCCGAGAAGGCCGCCGCCGTGGCCGCCCTCCCCGCCCCCTACAACACCGGCGACCTGCTGAACGGCCAGAGCAAATTCGCCCTCTGCCGCTCGTGCCACACCATCACGCAGGGCGGTCCCAACATGACCGGCCCCAACCTCTACGGCGTCTTCGGCCGCAAGGCCGGCGCGCACCCCGGCTACGCCTATTCCGACGCCGTGAAGGCCGCCGGCTTCACCTGGGACGCCGAGCACCTGGACCATTGGCTGGCCAATCCGCGCACCGCCCTGCCCGGCACCAAGATGACCTTCGCAGGACTCGCCAATCCCAAGGACCGGATCGACCTGATCGCCTATCTGAAGGTCGAGACGGGCTACAAACCAGCTCCACCGGCCGCTCCCGCTCAATGAACGACCGCGTCGCCCTCCTGACCCGGCTCTACGCGGCCTTCAACCGCGGGGACTTCGAGGCCTTCTGCGCCGAGCTCGACCCCGCGATCGACTGGCCCGACCAGATCGGCGGCGGCCGCGTGCAGGGTCTGGAGGCGATGCGCGACTTCTGGTCCCGTCGCGACGCGATGGTTCGGGTCGAGGCCAATCCGGTCGATTTCACCCCGCTGGACGACGACCGGGTGGCGGTCGCCGCCAAGCAGATCGTCACCAATCTGCAGGGCCGTCTCTGGTCCGACATCCTCGTGCGACATATCTACACCTTCCATGCGAGCCGGGTGGCGCGCATGGATGTCGCCGAAGAGCGTGACGAGGCGTGAGGCATGGCAAAGGCTGAAGTGTTGCTCACCCGGCACTTCGACGCGACGCGCCGCCGGGATCTTGAGGCCGTCGTCGCCCAACTGCACCCCGACATCGCCTTCGCCAACATCCTGGAAGGCGGCGACGTCGCCGGGATCGAGGCCGCGCGCGGCTATTTCCAGCGCCAGTTCGCCATGGCCGGCGTCGATATCGGCCTGATGCGCGTGCGGCCCCAGGCCGACGGCTGGGTCCACGCCGACGTCGAGATCACCCTGCGCCGCCCCGACGGCCGCCTGTGGTCGCAGAACAGCGCCGTGATCGCCTATCTGCTGCGCGACGGCCTGATCGTGGGCATCGACCCGCAGCCGGATCCGGGGACGCGGTAGAAACGCCTTCGGCGCCCCCTCAGTCGCTCCGCGACAACTCCCCCGGAGGGGGAGCATCTTGAAGAGCGCCGCGCCAACCAGATCCTCCCCCTCTGGGGGAGGTGGCCCGGAGGGCCGGAGGGGGTCCTCCCCTAAGCCAGCAGATCCGCGCAGGCGTCCAGAACCGCCTCCGCATCCAGCCGGTACTTGCCATAGAGGTCCGGCAAGTCCCCCGACTGGCCGAAGGTCTCCAGGCCCAACGCCCGCAGGCGATGGCCGCGCACCGAGCCCAGCCACGACAGCGCCGCCGGCGCGCCGTCGATCAGGGTCACCAGCCCCGCCTCGCGCGGCAGGTCGGCCAGCAGCCGCTCGATCGTCGAGACCCGCGCCACGCCGTCCGTCCAGCGCGAGCGGCCCGCAGCCGTCCAATCGCGGTGCAGCACGTCGGGCGAGGTGACGGCCAACAGGCCCGCGCCCGGCTCGTCCTCCAGCAGGGCCGCATGGGCTTCCAGGGCTTCGGGGGCCAGAGCCCCGCAATAGACCACTGCCAGCCGGGTGTCGGGCGCCGGGGGCTTGAGCCAGTAGGCCCCCTCGACCACGCCAGTCCGCCAGGCCTCGTCCACACGCTCGGCCTGAGCGATGCTCCGGGTCGACAGGCGCAGATAGGTCGAGCAGCCGTCCGCCGCCTGGATACGCTCGAAGGCGTGGGCCATCAGCACCGCCGTCTCGTCGGCGAAGGCCGGCTCGTAAGCGTCCAGCCCCGGCTGGCTCATGCCGATGAGGGGCGACCCGATCGACTGGTGCGCGCCGCCTTCGGGGGCCAGGGTCAGGCCGGACGGCGTTGCGACCAGCAGGAAGCGGGCGTCCTGGTAGCAGGCGTAGTTCAGGGCATCGAGCCCGCGGGCGATGAACGGGTCGTAGAGGGTGCCGACCGGGAACAATCGCTCGCCGAACAGCGGCGCGGTCAGGCCCAGGGCCGCCAGGGCGATGAACAGGTTGTTCTCGGCGATGCCCAGCTCGACGTGCTGGCCGGTCTCGCCCATCGACCACACCTGGGCCGAGGGGATGCGGCGACGCTTGAAGACGTCCTCGTGCGCCCGGCGATGGAAGACACCCCGCCGGTTCACGAAGCCGCCGAGGTTGGTCGACACCGTCACGTCCGGCGAGGTGGTCACCACCCGGCCGGCGAACTCGTCCTTGCGGGCGGCGATGTCGAACATGACCTTGCCGAACGCCGCCTGGGTGGACTGCTCGCCGCCGCCCGCGACCGCCGCCAGCAGTTCGTCGGCGCTCGGCGTCGCCACGCTCGGCGCGTCGTAGTGACGGTTGTTGGCCGCCGCGAAGGGCGCGCGGGCCACCAGGCCCTTCAGCGCCGTGCGCTCGGCGGCGGACAGGCCCGACAGGGCGTCCCACTCCTCGCCCTCGACCACGCCCAGCCGCTCGCGCAGCTCGGCGACCTGGGTGGGGTTCATCAGGCCGGCGTGGTTGTCCTTGTGGCCCTGGAACGGCAGCCGCAGGCCCTTGACGGTGTAGGCGATGAAGAACCGCGGCGCGTCGTCCTGCGAGGCCCGCTCGAAGGCCTCCAGGATCGTCTCCAGGCAGTGCCCGCCCAGCTCGGTCATCAGTTCGCCGAGATCGACGTCCTTGTAGCCGGCGATCAGCGCCAGGGCGTCGGCGTCGCCGGCCAGGTCGGCGGTCAGGCGCTCGCGCCAGGCCGCGCCGCCCTGATAGGTCAGGGCCGAATAGAGGTCGTTGGGCGCGGTCTCGATCCAGGACTTCAGCGCCGCCCCGCCCGGCCGCTCGAACGCTTCCCTCTGGCGCTTGGACCACTTCAGCGTCTCGACCGTCCAGCCCGCGGCCTCGAAGATCTCGCCGTAGCGGGTGAACATCCGGTCCTTGGTCGTCGCGTCCAGGCTCTGGCGGTTGTAGTCGACGATCCACCAGGTGTTGCGCAGGTCGTGCTTGCAGGCCTCGATCAGGGCTTCGTAGATGTTGCCCTCGTCCAGCTCGGCGTCGCCCAGCAGCGAGATCATCCGGCCCATGCTCTCCGGCTTCACCGAGCCCCGCGCGGCCAGATAGTCCTGGGCCAGCGAGGCGAAGGCCGTCACCGCCACGCCCAGGCCCACCGACCCGGTCGAGAAGTCGACGTCGTCGACGTCCTTGGTGCGCGACGGATAGGACTGCGCGCCGCCCAGGGCGCGGAAGGCCTTCAGCTTGTCCAGGCTCTGGCGGCCGAACAGGTGCTGGATGGCGTGAAACACGGGACTGGCGTGCGGCTTGACCGCCACCCGGTCCTGCGGCCGCAGCGCCTTCATGTAGAGCGCCGTCATCAGGGTGGTCATAGAGGCGCAGGAGGCCTGGTGGCCGCCCACCTTCAGACCGTCGCGGCTTTCACGCAGGTGGTTGGCGTTGTGGATCGTCCACGACGCCAGCCAGAGAATGCGTTCCTCGAGACGCCGCAGCAGCGCTATTTCCTGCCGCCTGGCCGTCAGAGACCCGTCAGCCATGCTTCCTCACCCGTTTTATACGGGTGAGGTATGCCCCTCGCCCGCCTTTTCGCGCGCTTCATAGTCCTCGATCTGCCGCGCCGTCCACTCCGGAGATTTCGTGAAGCGGGCGAGCAGGTTGTAGAACACCGGAACGATGAACAGGGTTAGCAGGGTCGCCACGATGGCGCCGAAGAAGATCACCGCCCCGATCGTCTGGCGGCTTCCCGCCCCTGCTCCTGTCCAGAGAAGCAGCGGCAGGGCGCCCATGGCCGTGGCGATCGAGGTCATGATGATCGGGCGCAGGCGCAGGGCCGCCGCCTCGATCACCGCCTCGGTGACCTTCAGTCCCTCGTCGCGCAGCTGGTTGGCGAACTCGACGATCAGGATGCCGTTCTTGGCGGCGATGCCGACCAGGATGATCAGGCCGATCTGGCTGTAGGTGTTGATGGTCGAGCCGGCCATCAGCAGGCCGAAGAGGCCGCCCAAGACCGCCAGCGGCACGGTCAACATGATCACCGCCGGGTGGATCCAGCTTTCGAACTGCGCGGCCAGCACCAGGAACACCAGCAGCAGGGCCAGGCCGAAGGCGATGGCGATGCCGCCCGAGCCTTCCAGATAGTCCTTGGCCTGGCCGCCCCACTTGACGCTGACGCCGGGGGTCGGATGGGCCGCGGCCTGGGCCTGGAAGAAGCTCACCGCGTCCTCGACCGTGAATCCGGGCGACAGCTGGGTGGTCAGGGTCACCGAGCGCAGGCGATCGACGCGCGGCCGGTCGGGGGTGTCGCCCCGCAGCTGGGTCTTCACGACCGTCGACAGCGGCACCAGACCGCCGGCGTTGGTGCGCACCTGCAGCTTGTCGAGGTCGGCCACGCTGCGGCGCTGGTCGAGCTCGGTCTGCAGGATGACGTCGTATTCCTGGCCGTTCTTGATGTAGGTCGTCGCCTGGCGCGAGCCGAACATGGTCTCAAGCGCCCGGCCCACGGCCTGGGCCGAGACGCCCAGGGTGGCGGCCTTGTCGAGGTCGATCTGCACCGACAGGCGCGGCGCGGTCGGCTCGTAGTCGATGCGCGGACGCGAGAAGCCCGGATTGGCCTGGGCCGCGTCGAGGATCGGCTTCAGCCAGTTCGCCAGCTGGACGTAGTCGTTGCCGACGGCGATCAGGTCGACGTTCGTCCCACCGCCGCCACCACCGCCACCGCCGCGCTGGAAGGCGCCGCGCACGCTGGCCACGGCCCGCACGCCGGTGATCTTCGACAGATCCTTGTTGAGCTCGGCGGCCACCTGGTCGGCGGTCTTGTCGCGCTCGCCCCAGCCCTTCAGCACCACCACGCCGTTGCCCGAGTTGAACTGGCTCTGGCCGAAGCGCGGGATGGTCAGGATGGTGCGTTCGGCGACGCCGTCGTCGCGATAGCGGCCCATGATCTTCTCGATCCGCGAGCCGATCGCCGAGGTGTAGTCGAAGCCCGCCCCTTCCGGGGCGCTGATCTGGATGTCGACGCGGCCGCGATCCTCGGCCGGCACCAGTTCCTTGGGCAGGCTGACGAACAGCAGCGCCGCGAAGCCGGCCAGCAGGATCACCGCCCCGCCGGCGGCGAAGGTGGCGGCACGCCCGCCCAGCAGGCTTTCCAGCGAGGCGCGGTAGCTGTCGCGCAGCTTGCCCATCGCCCAGTCCATGCGCTTGTTGAACCAGCCGCCGCCGTGGGCGCCCTTCAGCAGCTTGGAGGCCATCATCGGCGACAGGCTCAGCGCCAGCAGCGCCGAGAAGGCCACGGCCGCGGCGATGGCCACGGCCAGCTCGACGAACAGCCGGCCGATATAGCCCGGCAGGAACATCAGCGGCGCGAACACCGAGATCAGCACGATGGTGGTGGCCACCACCGCGAAGAACACCTGGCGCGAACCGCGCTGGGCGGCGATCAGCGGCGGCTCGCCCTCGTCCACCCGGCGCTGGATGTTCTCGACCACGACGATGGCGTCGTCGACCACCAGGCCCACCGCCAGCACCAGGGCCAGCAGGGTCAGCAGGTTCAGCGAGAAGCCCAGCGGGGCCAGGATGATGAAGGTCGACAGGATGCAGATCGGCGCGACGATCGACGGGATCAGCGCCGAGCGCCAGCTGCCCAGGAAGATCAGGTTGACCAGCGCCACCAGGGCCACCGACATGCCCATGGTGATCCACACCTCGTGGATGGCCTCGGCGGTGAACACCGAGTTGTCCACGGCCACCACCAGCTTGGTGCCGGCCGGCAGGGTCTGGTTGATGACCTCGACTTCCTTGGCCACGGCCTTGGAGATGGCCACGTCGTTGGCCTGCGACTGGCGGGTCAGGCCGATGCCGACCTGGTCGACGTCGTTGCCGCGGAACAGGCGCCGGCGCTCGTCCGGCCCTTCCTCGATGCGGGCCACGTCCGACAGGCGCAGCACGAAACCGCTGGCGTCGGCGGGCCGCAGCGGCAGGCGCGCGAAGTCCTCGGGCTTGGCGTAGGCGCGGGCCACGCGGATCGTGAAGTCCTTGGCGCTGCTTTCCAGCGAACCGGCCGGCAGCTCCAGGTTCTGGGCGTTCAGCGCGTCCTCGACGTCGCTGACCGTCACGCCCCGAGCGGCCATGGCGTCGGCGTTCAGCCAGATGCGCATGGCGTAGATCTTGGCCCCGAAGAGGTTGGCCTGGGCCACGCCGTCGATGGTCGACATCCGCTCGACGAGATAGCGGTCGGCGTAGTCGGCCAGCTCCAGCGGATCCAGCGTGGTCGAGGTCAGGTTCAGGATGATGATCGGCGAGCTGTCGGCGTTGGCCTTGGCGATCTGCGGTGGGTCGGCCTGGTCGGGCAGGTTGGCCGACACCCGGCTGACGGCGTCGCGCACGTCGTTAGCGGCGGCGTCCAGGTCGCGGTCCAGGCGGAAGGTGATGCTGATCTGCGAGCGGCCGTCGCGCGAGGAGCTGTTGACCCGGTCGATGCCCTGGATGCCGGCCACCTGGCGCTCGATCACCTGGGTGATGCGCTCCTCGATGACCTCGGCCGAGGCGCCGCGATAGGCGGTCGAGATCGACACCACGGGCGGATCGACATTGGGCAGTTCGCGGATCGGCAGCGAGCCGAACGCGGCCAGGCCGATGACGCACAGGATGATCGCCGCGACGGCGGCGAATACCGGGCGGCGGACGGAGATGTCGGAAAGCATCAGCCGGCCTTGCGGTCTTGCTTGGCGTGGTCTTGGCCAGGCTGGCCCGCCGGCTTGTTGACGTCACGCACCGCGCCGCCGTCCTGCACGCGGTTGAGGCCGTCGGCCACGATCACCTCACCGGCCTTCAGGCCCGAGCGGATCTCGACAAAGCCGCCGGCGGTCAGGCCGGTGGTCACGTTGGTGCGGCGGGCGACATGGCCCTTGTCGCCCTTGGCGACGACGAACACCGAGGCCTGCTGGCCCTCGAACTGCACGGCCGCTTCGGGCGCGGCCAGGCCCTGGCGCACGCCCTGGTCGATGGCGACCTTGACCAGCATGCCCGGCTTCAGCCGGCCGCCGGGGTTGGGGAACTCTGCCCGGGCCTTGATGGCGCGGGTGGTCTCGTCGATGCGGGTGTCGATCTGGGCGATGCGGCCCTGGAAGGTCTCGCCCGGCAGGGCGTCGGGGGCGGCCTGGATCGGCAGGCCCTCGCGCAGGGTGGCCAGATAGCGGTCCGGCACGGCGAAATCGACGCGCACGACCGAGGCGTCGTCCAGGCTGACGATGGCCGTGCCCGGCGCGATCAGCGTGCCCGGGGCGACGTCGGAAATGCCCACCCGGCCGGCGAACGGCGCGCGGATCACGCGGTCCAGCCGCTGGGCCTTTGCCGAGGCGACGCTGGCCTTGGCCGTCTCGTAGGCGGCCTGGTACTGCTCGGCGGTGGCGCGCGGGGCGATGCCCTTGTCGGCCAGGGTCTTCCAGCGCTGATAGGCGCGCTCGGCCTGGTTCAGGTTGGCCTGGGCCTCGGCGATGCCGGCGTTTTCCTGGTCGTCCTTCAGGGTCACCAGCACCTGGCCGCGGACCACCTGCTGGCCGTCGCGGAAGTGGACGGCGGTGATCATCTCGGTGGTGTTCGAGGTGATGGTCACCGACTGGCGGCCCTTGGCCACGCCCAGCACCTCGATGCGATCGGTGAACGGACGGCTGTCGACCTTGACCTGCGAGACCGCGGTGGCGCGGCCGCCCGGACCGCCCTGCCCCTCGGCCTTGCCGCCCAGCAGAAGCTTGGCGCCGCCGGCCACGATCATCAGAACCAGGGCGACGCCGGCCGCCATGAGGAAGAAGTGCCTGCGGATCACTAAGGTACGCTCCGGCCCCGTTGAACCGGGCCTCAAAGTCTAGGTTGCGGCGACATATGACCTCACCCTAGACCCGCGTCTAGTGACACTAGAATTACGGTTTATTTCATCGACGCAACACTTTCATGGCAGCGCTTTGACGTAACGTCGGTCGCCAAAGCGCCGCCTTGAACGCGCTAGTCCGTGTAGCCCGGGGACTCGCGATCCAGCCGCCTCAGGCACCCCGGCCAGGCCAGGCCCGCGATCATGCCCAGGCCCATGCCGGTCTGGCTTCGCACTTCGGCCTGGGCCGCCTCCGGAGCGAGCAGCACGTGCTCGCGTCCTGCGCTGAGCGCCATCACCTGCTGGGCGCAGGCGCGCTCCAGGAAGAACATCCCAAGCCAGCATTCCGCCGCCGTGCGGCCGGTCGACAGGGTGCCGTGGTTGCGCAGCAGCATCAGCCGCTTGTCGCCCAGGTCGGCAACCAGCCGTTCGCGCTCGTCGAGGTTCAGGGCGATGCCTTCGTAGTCGTGATAGGCCAGCTGCGGCGTCACGATCAGGGCGTGCTGGCTCAGGGGCAGCAGGCCCTCGGCATGGGCGGCCACGGCCACGCCCTGGTCGCTGTGCAGGTGCATGACGAACTGGGCGTCCTCCCGCGCGGCGTGGATCGCCGAGTGGATCGTGAAGCCCGCCGGATTGATGAAGTACGGCGTCTTGTCGATAACGTTGCCTTCCAGATCCACCTTCACCAGGCACGAGGCGGTCATCTCACCGAAGAACATGCCGTACGGGTTGATCAGGAAGTGGTGCTCGGGCCCAGGGATGCGGGCCGAGATGTGGGTGAAGATCATGTCGTCCCAGCCGTGCAGGGCGACCAGTCGATAGAGGGCGGCCAGATCGACCCGGGCCTGCCATTCGGCCTCGCTGACCTTGTCCTTGATCGATGCGGCGATCGCGCCGGCGCCGTCGGCCATGACGTTTGCTCCCGTAGGTTATCATTGTTGAGTTGAGCGTCGCGCCGACGGGCGCCCCCGTCAAGAGATTGGGTCAAGCGACCCGTGTTCCACGGGAACGGACTTGCCAGCGCCGCCGGCCCGTCGGACGGTCCATCCAGATTCGTATACGGGGGACGGCCGGCATGTTGCCCTTGATCGGCGTGGGCGTGATCGTCCTGGGCTTCGCCTTGAGATTCAATCCGTTGCTGGTGGTGGTCTGCGCCGCCATGGCCTCGGGCCTGGCCGCCGGCCTTGGCCCGCTGGAGGTGCTGGCCGCCTTCGGCAAGGCGTTCAACCAGAACCGTTATGTCAGCATCGTCTGGGTGATCCTGCCGGCCATCGGCGTGCTCGAACGCTCGGGCCTGCAGGAGCGCGCCCGCACCGCGATCCGAGCGATGAAGGCCGCAACGGCGGGACGGATCCTCGTCGTCTACCTGCTGGCCCGCCAGCTGACCGCGGCGCTGGGTCTGATCTCGATCGCCGGCCACGCCCAGACCGTCCGCCCGCTGGTCGCCCCCATGGCCGAGGCCGCCGCCGAAGGCCAGGCGCCGCTCGATGATGCGACCCGCGAAGAGGTCAAGGCGATGAGCGCGGCCACAGACAATGTCGGCGTCTTCTTCGGCGAGGACATCTTCATGGCCATCGGCTCGATCCTGCTGATCGTCGGCTTCCTCGACCAGAACGGCCTGATCGTCGAGCCGCTGCACCTGTCGGTCTGGGCCATTCCCACGGCGATCTGCGCCTTCCTGGTGCATGGCGCGCGCCTGCTGCTGTTCGATCGCAAGCTTTCGAAGCGGGGGGGGAAGGCATGATCGGCCTGCCGCTCGTCTACCTGCTCGCCGGGTTCATGTTCACCGCCTTCGCCGTCATGAGCGCCGGCGACAAGGCCAATCCCAAGCGCTGGGGCAACGCCGCCTTCTGGGGGTTGTTCGCGATCAGCTTCCTGTTCGGCGACCGCCTGGGCGATCTCGGCAACGGCTTCCTCGTCGTCGCCCTGGCCTTGCTGGCCGGCACGGGCCGCCTCGGCGTGGGCCAGCCCAAGACCACCACCGCCGAAGAACGCGTCGAACTGGCCCAGCGCTTCGGCCTCAAGCTGTTCCTGCCGGCCCTGCTGATCCCGGTCATCGTCCTGGCCGGCACCTTCACTTTCAAGGCCCTGACCTGGCACGGCCAGCACGTGGTCGATCCCAAGCAGGCCACCCTGGTCTCCCTGGCCATCGCCGCCGTGGTCGCCGCGATCCTGGCCCAGCGCCTCTTCAGGCAACCGGCCGGCGCGCCGCTGCAGGAGGGCCGACGGCTGATGGACCTGGTCGGCTGGGCCGCCCTGCTGCCGCAGATGCTGGCGGCGCTCGGCGCGGTCTTCGCCCTGGCCGGCGTGGGCCAGACTATCGGCGACATCACCCTGGCCATCACCCCGGTCGACAGCCGCCTGGCCGTGGTCGTCGCCTATTGCCTCGGCATGGCGATCTTCACGGTGATGATGGGCAACGCCTTCGCCGCCTTCCCGGTGATGACCGCCGGCATCGGCCTGCCGCTGGTGATCGGCCGCTTCGGCGGCGACCCGGCCGTGGTCTGCGCCATCGGCATGCTGTCGGGCTTCTGCGGCACCCTGCTGACCCCGCTGGCCGCCAACTTCAACCTCGTCCCCGCCGCCCTCCTCCAGCTCAAGAACCGCTACGCCGTCATCCGCGCCCAGGCGCCGACGGCGGTGCTGATGCTGCTGATCAACATGGTCCTGATGTATGTCCTCGCCTTCCGCTGAGACCGCCTCCCGCTTCGCCCAGGCCGCCCTTGGTCACGTGGTCCGCGAATATCCCAACAAGCTCGACCACGTGATGGCCGGCGACGCCGACGCGCTCGGCCCGCGCGCCCTGCACCCGATCTTCTACGGCAGCTTCGACTGGCACTCCTGCGTCCACGGCTACTGGACCCTGGCCACCCTGCTGCGCCTGCATCCGAACCTACCCGAAGCCCCCGCCATCCGCGCCCTGTTCGACGACGCCTTCAGGCCTGAGAAGGTCGCCGCCGAGGTCGCCTATCTCGCCCGCCCCGAAAGCCGCGGCTTCGAACGCCCCTACGGCTGGGCCTGGCTGCTGAAGCTGCAAACCGAGCTCCTCGCCCACGACGCGCCCTGGGCGGCGACGATGCAGCCGCTGGCCGACGCCTTCGTCGCCCGCTACCGCGCCTTCCTGCCGATCGCCGACTATCCCATCCGGGCCGGCGTGCACTCCAACACCGCCTTCGCCCTCGCCCTGGCCGCCGACTACGCCGACGCGACCGGCGACGCCGACTTCCGCGCCCTGCTCGCCGGCAAGGCCGCCGCCTGGTACGGCGACGACCGCGCCTGTCAGGCCTGGGAGCCGTCCGGCGACGACTTCCTGTCGCCCGCCCTGGTCGAGGCCCTGGCCATGCGCCGCCTCCAGCCGGAGGGCTTCGCCGCCTGGTTCGCCGCCTTCCTGCCCGACCTGGCCCAGCGCCAGCCGGCCACGCTGTTCGCCCCGCCCAGCGTAAGCGACCGCACCGACGGCAAGATCGCCCACCTCGACGGCCTGTCTCTGTCCCGCGCCTGGTGCTGGCGCGCCGTCGCCAAGGATGCGCCTCCGGCCGTGGCGGCCGTCGCCCTGGAAGCCGCCGAGCTGCACCTGCAAACCGCCCTGCCCCACGTCACCGGCGACTACATGGGCGAGCACTGGCTGGCGAGCTTCGCCCTGCTGGCGATGCTGGAATAAGGAACCTCCCCCTCTGGGGGAGGCGATCGCGCAGCGATCGGTGGGGGGCGTGACTGCGGGGACGGCCAGCACGCCGGAAGCTGAAAACTTCCCCCCGCCGGCCTACGGCCGCCTCCCCCAGAGGGGGAGGTTCCTCTACTGTGCCCCGCCGCCCGCAACCGGATTCGCCTGCCCGTGTCTCAGATCCCCGTCGCCGACCTCACCGAAGCCCAAGCCGTCGAGGAACTGGAGCGTCTCGCCGACGAGATGGCCGGCCACGACCTGCGCTACTATCAGGACGACGCGCCGACGATCGACGACGCCGGGTACGACGAGCTCAAGCGCCGCAACGCCGACATCGAGGCGCGCTTTCCCCAGCACGTCCGCGAGAACTCGCCGTCGCTGAAGGTCGGCGCCGCGCGCTCGGCCCAGTTCTCGCCGGTCGAGCACGGCGTGCCGATGCTCAGCCTCGACAACGCCTTTTCCAACGACGAGGCGACCGAGTTCGACGCCCGCATCCGCCGCTTCCTGCGCATCGGCGCCGACGAGCCGGTGTTCTACACCGCCGAGCCCAAGATCGACGGCCTGTCGGCCTCGATCCGCTACGAGAAGGGCGTGCTGGTCCAAGGCGCCACGCGCGGCGACGGCCGTGTCGGCGAGGACGTCACGGCCAACCTCAAGACCATCGCCGACATCCCCCACAAGCTGAAGGGCTCGGGCTGGCCTGACGTGATCGAGATCCGCGGCGAGGTCTATGTCGAGCTGGAGGCCTTCGCCGCCTTCAACCGGGCCGCCGAGGAAGCCGGTTCGCGCACCTACGCCAACCCGCGCAACTTCGCCGCCGGGTCGCTGCGCCAGATCGACCCGAAGATCAGCGCCACCCGGCCGCTGCGCTTCTTCGGCTACGCCTGGGGCCTGGCGTCGGAGCCCTTCGCCGCCGGCCAGTGGGAAGCGCTGGAAAAGCTCGAGGAATGGGGCTTCGTCACCACCGCCCCGCCGGCCCAGAAGGTCGAGGGCGCGCAAGGCCTGCTCGACGTCTACGCCCATTTCGAGACCCTGCGCCCGCAACTGCCCTTCGACATCGACGGCGTGGTCTACAAGGTCGACGACCTGGAACGGCAGCGCCGCCTGGGCTTCGTCTCGCGCTCGCCCCGCTGGGCCATCGCCCGCAAGTTCCCGGCCCAGCGCGCCAGGACGATCCTCGAAGCCATCGACATCCAGGTCGGCCGCACCGGCGCCCACACCCCGGTCGCGCGGCTGAAGCCCGTCACCGTCGGCGGCGTCTCGGTGACCAACGCCACCCTGCACAACGCCGACGAGATCGCCCGCCTCGACGTCCGCATCGGCGACACCGTCGTCCTGCAACGCGCCGGCGACGTGATCCCGCAGATCGTCGAGGTCGATTTCGCCGCAAGGCCGGACCCGGAGCCGCCCGTCTACGAGTTCCCGCACGTCTGCGAATGCCCGCTGAAGACGGCCCTGGCCCAGGAGATCAACGCCAACGGCGTGGAGTCCGTCGTCCGTCGCTGCACCGGCGAGTTCGCCTGCCCGTTCCAGCGCGTCGAGCACCTGCGCCACTTCGTCTCGCGCCGCGCCTTCGACATCGAGGGCCTGGGCGAAAAGCAGCTCCAGGCCTTCTTCGAGGAAGGCTGGATCAACGAGCCGGCCGACATCTTCCGTCTGGCCCGCGACGAGGAGAAGCTGGCGGCCCTGCGTGAGCGCGACGGCTACGGCGAGACCTCGGTCAAGAACCTGATCGCCGGCATCGACGCCCGCCGCACCATCGGCCTCGACCGGATGATCTACGGCCTGGGCGCCCGCGACATCGGCGAGACCACCTCGACCGTCCTGGCCCGCCATTTCGACCAGTTCGCCGACCTGCAGGCCGCCTCCGAAGCCGCCGCCAAGGGCCTGCCCGGCGCGACCTATCTGGAGCTGTCGACCGCCGCCGGCGTCGGCCCCAAGGCGCTGGACCTGCTGGTCGAGGCCGGCCGCGCCGGCGTGCCCGCCGATCCCTGGCCGCAGTCGGAAGACCTGGAACTGAAGATCGGCCAGGTGGTCCCCAAGCTGACCAAGCCCGCCCGCGCGGCCCTTGCCCAGCGCTACGGAACCTGGGACGCCTTCGCGCAAGGCCTGGCCGAGGCCGCCAAGGGCGCGCCGGGCGAGGACTATCTGCACCTGGCCGCCGTCGACGGCGTCGGCCCCGTCGCCGCCCAGTCCCTGGCCCGCTTCTTCGCCGAGGAGCACAACCGCCAGAAGGTCGAGAACCTGCTGGCCCAGCTCGACGTCCAGGCCGTGGCCAAGCCCAAGACCGACACCGCCGTGGCCGGCAAGACCGTGGTCTTCACCGGCGCGCTGGAGAAGATGACCCGCGACGAGGCCAAGGCCCAGGCCGAGGCCCTGGGCGCCAAGGTCGCCTCCTCGGTGTCCAAGAAGACCCACCTCGTGGTCGCCGGCCCCGGCGCGGGCTCCAAGCTCAAGACCGCCCAGGACCTCGGCATCCAGGTGATGACCGAGGACGAGTGGCTGGCCCTGGTCGCCGGCTGATGAAGGTCGTCGCCATCGACTTCGAAACCGCCAACGAGACCCGGTCGAGCCCCTGCTCGATCGGTCTGGCCTGGATCGAGGACGGCGCGGTCGCCCGCGTCGACCACCACTACATCCGGCCGTGGGACATGCGCTTCGCGCCGTTCAACATCGCCTTCCACGGCATCGGCCCGAACCACGTCCGCGACGCCGACGAGTTCCCCGCCGTGCTCGACCGACTGCGCGAGGATCTCGACGGCGCCCTGGTGCTGGCCCACAACGCCGCCTTCGACATCAGCGTCATCCGCCGCACCTGCGAGCACTACGGCGTAGCCCCGCCGGCCTTCGACTACATGTGCACCGTGCAGGTCGCCCGCAGCGTCTGGCCCGACCTCGTGTCGCACAAGCTGAACGTTGTCGGCCGCCATCTCGGGATCGACTTCAAGCACCACGACGCGGCCGGCGACGCCTATGCCTGCGGCGCGCTGGCCCTGGCCGCCGCGACCGAGACCGGCGCGGGCGGCGTCCACGCCCTGCCCGGCCGCATCGGCCTGACGCTCGGCCGGCTGGACCAGGGCGGCTATGCCCCCTCGCAGAGCCGCCATCTCCCCAGGAAGGCCCCGCCGCCGCCCCGCCCCGTCCTGCCGCCCGGCGCCGAGCGCCGGCTGGCCGGCCGCACGGTGGTGTTCACCGGACAGCTCGACACCATGAGCCGCCCCGACGCCCAGGATCTGGCCGCCGCCATGGGCGCGCGGGTGGTGCTCTCGGTGACCAAGACCACCGACCTCGTCGTCGCCGGCCCCGGCGCGGGCGCCAAGCTGCGCACGGCCCGCGAGCGGGGGTTGCAGATCCTGAACGAAGAGGCGTGGCTGGCCCTGGTCAGCTAGCCCTTACGACTTGAGGAACCTCCCCCCGTGGGGGAGGCGGCCGAAGGCCGGTGGGGGGAAGTTTTCAGCTTTCGAAGCGTTGGCTGGCTTCGCAACTACGCCCCCCACCGATCGCTTCGCGATCACCTCCCCCACAGGGGGAGGTTCCTCGATGCCAGGCCGCCTACTTCCCCAGAAACGCCGCCAGACGGTCCTTCCACAGCACCGCCCAGGTGTGGCTGCCGTGGCCCTTGGTCTTCTCGCTGGCCGGCAACAGCACGAACTGCCCGCGCTTCAGCCGCTTCACCTCGCGCTCGGCGATCCCCAGTTCCGGCGGGTTGATGAAGTCGTCGGCCGAGTTGATCCACAGCACCGGGACCTCGATCTTCTCCAGCTCCGCCGACGGGTCGTAGTTGCGCGACGCGTCCACCTGGTAGAGCAGGTCGTTGGCGTCGAGCCCCGCGATGCGGCGGGCGAAGTCGGTCTCCAGGGCCTTGTCGGTGGCTTCGCGGGTCGGCAGGGCCAGCTGCATCGGCAGGGCCGAGGCGCCGGCGATGATCAGGAAGTCGGTCGCCGTGCGCAGGCCCTGCTTGGGCTGCTCGACATAGTCGCCGCCGCTCCAGGCCGGATCGGCCTTGATGGCGTCCATGGTCATCTTGCGCCACATGCGGTTGCGGCCGGCGATGGCCACCGGCTGGCAGGCGAACGGCGCGAGCCTCGTGGCGAAGCCCGGATACGTCTCGCCCCAGACGAAGGCGTGCATGCAGCCCATCGACGTGCCCATCAGGAGCCGCAGGCGATCCACCTTCAGCCCCTCGACCAGCAGCCGATGCTGAGCCTCGACCATGTCGTCGTAATCATAGTGCGGGAACTTCGCCCGCAGCCCGTCCGAGGGCTTGGACGATTTCCCGTGGCCGATGCCGTCGGGCAGGATCACGTACCACTGCGCCGGATCCAGCAGACCGCCAGGGACCAGCAGTTCGTCGGCGAACTGCGGCGACAGAAACTGCTTGCCCGACCCGCCCGTGCCGTGCAGCACCATCACCGCGTTGGTCACCCGCCCTTGGGCGTCCCTCTTGGGCTCGCCCAGCGTCGTGTAGTGCAGCCGCAGCTCCGGCAGGGTCTCGCCCGAACGGAACTTGAAGTCCTTCACGACGAATTCGCCGTCTTTAGGCGCGACGGCCGGAGCGGCGAAGGCGGCGACGGGCGCGAAGGCCGCGCAGGCGGCCAGGGTCAGCAGCAGGCGGCGCATGGCTTACTTCTTCTCCAGTCGCGCCACGAGGCTCGACGTATCCCAGCGGCTGCCGCCCAGGTCCTGCACCTCGCCGTAGAAGCCGTCGATCAGTTGGGTGACCTCCAGGGTCGCGCCGTTGCTGGCCGCCTCGTCCAGGGCGATGCCCAGGTCCTTGCGCATCCAGTCGACCGCGAAGCCGAACTCGAACTCGCCGCGCGACATCGTCCCCCAGCGGTTCTCCATCTGCCAGGACTGGGCCGCGCCCTTGGAGATCGCCGCCAGCACGTCGTCGGTCGGCAGGCCCGCGCGCTTGGCGAAGTGCAGGGCCTCGGCCACGCCCTGAACCACGCCGGCGATGGCGATCTGGTTGCACATCTTGGTCAGCTGCCCCGCGCCCGACGGCCCCATGCGGCGCATGGCCTTGGCGTAGACGTTGAGCACCGGCTCGGCCGCCGCGTAAGCTCCCTCGTCGCCCCCGACCATGATCGTCAGCTGGCCGTTCTCGGCCCCCGCCTGGCCGCCGGAGACCGGCGCGTCGAGGAAGCCCACGCCCTTGGCGGCGCAAAGCTCCGCCATCTCCCGCGCCACCTTGGCCGAGGTCGTGGTGTGGTCGACGATGATCGCGCCGGCTTCCAGCGCCGGCAGGATCTCGCCCACCACGGCGCGGACGTCGTCGTCATTGCCCACGCACAGGGCGACCAGCTGCGCGCCCTTCGACGCCCCGGCGATGGTCGGATCGCTGCCGCCGCCGTGCTTTTCCACCCAGCGGGCGGCCTTCTGCGCGGTGCGATTATAGACGGTCACGTCGTGGCCGGCGGCCTGCAGGTGGCCCGCCATCGGAAAGCCCATCACTCCCAGGCCGATGAACGCCGTCTTCATGCGCGAGACTCCTTGCCGCACCCTGCGGTTTCGGCCCCGTGTCTGGCCCCTCGGGCCTGCGATCGCAACGCCATTTTAACGTCCTGCCTTCAGGTTGCCCCGACAGGGTTAAGCAGGCTTAAGCACGATGGCGTCGACCGGCGAAGCGCCGATCATCATCAAGAAGATCAAGAAGGGCGGCGGTCATGGTCACCATGGCGGCGCCTGGAAGGTCGCCTATGCCGACTTCGTGACGGCGATGATGGCCTTCTTCCTGCTGATGTGGCTGCTCAACACCACGAGCCCCGAGCAGAAGCAGGGCATCGCCGACTACTTCGCCCCCGCCTCGATCTCGTCCAGCACCAGCGGCTCGGGCGGCATTCTCGGCGGCACCTCGCTCGGCGACGACGGCGCCAAGGCCGACGGCAAGATGTCGGTCGTCCAGCAGATGGCCCCCGAGGCTCCCGACCAGACCAACCAGGACGGCCAGTCCTCGACCACCGCCAGCCTCGACTCGGCCAGCGAACAGGCCCTGCGCGACGCCCTGGCCAAGAAGGAGCAGGACAGCTTCGCCTCGGCCGCCCAGTCGCTGCGCCAGTCGCTGCAGGACATGCCCGAACTGGCCGAACTGTCGAAGCAGATCATGATCGACCAGACCCCGGAAGGCCTGCGCATCCAGCTGATCGACCAGGAAGGCCGCTCGATGTTCAAGGAAAACAGCAAGGAGCCCAACGACCGGGCCCGCCTGCTGCTGCGCGCCGTGGCCAAGGTCATCAACCAGCTGCCCAACCGCATCACCGTCTCGGGCCACACCAGCGCCGACGCCCGCGGCCGCAAGGCCGACAGCGACTGGTCCCTGTCGGCCCAGCGCGCCGACTCCTCGCGCCAGATCCTGCGCGGGGCCGGCGTCGACGACGACCGCATCTACCAGGTGTCGGGCAAGGCCAATTCCGAGCCCCTCTACGCCGACGATCCCACCCTGGCCGGCAACCGCCGGATCTCCATCGTCCTGTTGCGCGAAAAGCCCGTCCTGCCCGACAACCTGTGACCGTATGACGCGTCACGCGTTTGTCCTGCTTGCACAACGGCTCGGCATGCCGCCTAATCACCCTTGAGGCATAGGCGGGGGCCTGGCCGGAGGAAGGGGACAAGGACGACGTGACGCAGCATTTTCCGACGCGACAGCTTCGGTTCTTCCTGACGGCGCCGACCCCATGCCCGTACCTGGCCGGTCGCCAGGAGCGGAAGGTCTTCACGCACCTGCCCCTGTCCGACGGCCCCGGCGTCAACGACGGCCTCACCCAGGTCGGCTTCCGCCGCTCCCAGAACATCGCCTACCGGCCCGCCTGCGAGACCTGCCGCGCCTGCCAGTCGGCGCGCGCGCCCGCGGTCGACTACGAATTCTCGCGCTCGGAGCGCCGCGCCCTGAGCCGCAACGGCGACCTCGTTCGCCACCTGGTCGAGGCCGAGGCCACGCTGGAGCAGTTCGAACTGCTGCGCCGCTACCTCGTCGCCCGTCACGCCGACGGCGGCATGGCCGAGATGACCTGGCCCGACTATGTCGCCATGGTCGAGGACACCGCTGTCCGAACCCACCTGATCGAATACCGCCGCCCGTCGGTCGATCGCGGTCCGGGCGAACTGGTGGCCTGCGTGCTGGTCGACGTGCTCGCCGACGGCCTGTCGCTGGTCTACAGCTTCTACGACCCGACCGAGGTCCGTCGGAGCCTCGGCTCCTTCATCATCCTCGACCACATCGTCCAGGCCCGCCTGACCGGCCTGCCCTACGTCTATCTGGGCTACTGGGTGCCGGGCTCGGAGAAGATGGCCTACAAGGCCAAGTTCTCGCCGCTGGAGATCCTCAAGCCCGGCGGCTGGTCGCTGATGTCGGCCCGCGAACGCGGCGCCCGCCCGCCCAAGGCCGCCCCCGCCCCAGCCGTGCGCGAGGTCGAGCTGTCGGACGCCGTGCCGCTGACGGAACTGCCGGCGGCGGGGAAGCCCTAGCCTTCCTCCGGCTCACGCGGCGGTGGATGAAACCCATCCGCGCGACACCCTGGATTTACATGGCGCAGGTTGCGACCTCATGATCGGAGGAACACCCAGTTCCCCGAGGTCAACGTCTTGCACTGCTCACGGCTCACGATCCCCCTGCTCGCCTCGCTCGCCGTCCTGGCGGGCTGCGATCGCGTTAGGTCAAACACGCTCCTGAGCGACTGGCGGCCGACCGACCGGCAAGTCGCCAAGGTCGACGCGGCGCTGGCGCGGTTCCAGAGCGATCCCAAGTTCAAGGCGGTGCGGCTCTTCGCTCCCGGCGAAGCTCATGACCGGACCTATTACGGCAACTCGCAGTACGGCGAACGCCGGATCTACGTCGCCCTGTCCGCCAAGCCGCCCCTGCTGAACGCGCCCAAGACCCAGCACAGACCCGCGACCCGTCCGCTCGCCCCGGATCTCTGCGCCGTCGTCGTGGCGGTCTACCGGGTGAGCATCGACGAGGTCATCGAGGAGAAATGCCTCGACAAGCGGTTCTCCCGCTGAGCCCAGGACCCAACCGGGGAGAGGGTGACTTATCGCGACCAGGCCACCCCGCCGTCGACCGTGATCGTCGATCCCACCACATAGTCGCCCGCCCGCGAGGCCAGGTAGATCGCCGCGCCGGCCATGTCCTCGGGTTCGCCGATACGGCCGGCCGGGATGTGCTTGGCCACGGCGTCGGCGTGGTCGCGGGCGACGCGGTTCATGTCGCTGGGAAAGGCGCCCGGCGCGATGGCCGAGACGGCGATGTTGTCGGCCGCCAGGCGCAGGGCCATGCGCTTGGTCATGTGGATCAAACCCGCCTTGCTGGCGCCGTAGGGATAGGTCTCCTCCTTGGTCACCGACAGGCCGTCGATCGAGGCGACGTTGATCACCTTGGCCACGCGGGCCTTGGCCGCTTCGCGCAGCGGACCGATCAGGGCCTGGGTGAGGAAGAACGGGGTCTTCATGTTGAGGTCGACGGTCTTGTCCCAGCCGGCCTCGGGAAATTCGCCGAAGGCCGCGCCCCAGGCCGCGCCGGCGTTGTTCACGAGGATATCGAGCTTCTTCTCCCGCTCGGTGATCCGCGCCGCCAGGCCCTGCACGCCTTCCAGCGTCGAGATGTCGCCCGGCAGCGACACGCACTCGCCGAACTCCGACAGCTCCTCGGCCGCCGCGTCGCAGGCGCCGGCCTTGCGGGCGGTGATGTAGACCCTCGCCGCGCCGTAGCGCAGGAAACCCTCGGCGATCATCCGGCCGATGCCGCGCGACCCGCCGGTGACGAGCGCCACCCGGCCCTCGAGGGAGAACATTTCCAGCATTAGCGTTTCCTCCGCGCCCGTTCTTCCGGGCTTATTTTTCAGGGTTGGTGAGCGCCTGGTAGACCAGGGTCGCCGTGCGTTCGTCGAGATTGCGCAGGGCCGGGTCGCCGTCCTTGCCGAGCACGTGGATCATGCCCAGGAAGATCAGGTCGTTGGCCGGGTCGATCCAGAACCAGGTGCCGGCCGCGCCGCCCCAGCTGTAGGTCCCCTTCCCCGCCAGCGTCCCGGCCCGGGCCGGATCGGTGACGACCATGAAGTCGAGGCCAAAGCCCTTGCCGGTGGCCTTCGAGAACCCGGCCTTGGGATCGTCCAGAATCGCGTCGGGCAGGTGATCCGACGCCATCAGCTTCACCGTCGCCGGCGACAGGATGCGCACGCCGTCCAGTTCGCCGCCGTTCAGCAGCATCTGGGCGAAGCGGGCGTAGTCGGTGCTGGTCGAGACCAGCCCGCCGCCGCCCGAGGCCACGACCGGCGGCTTGGTGATGTCCAGCACCATGAAGCCCTCGGCCGGGACGATCTTCTTGTCCTTGCCGCTCCACATGTAGAGGTCGGCCAGGCGGTAGAACTTCTCCGGCGGCAGCGAGAAGCCGGTGTCCTGCATCTTCAGCGGCTCGAAGATGCGCTCGCGCATGAACTCCGGCAGGCTCTGGCCCGACAGCTTCTCGACGATGAAGCCCTGGATGTCGACGCCGACGCTGTACTTCCACTGCTTGCCCGGCGGGCCGTAGAGCGGCAGCTTGGCGACCTTCTCGACGAACTCCTGGCCGCTCTTGGAGCTCAGCACCCCGGTCGAGACATAGGCCTTGTCGACCGGATTGTCGGGGTTGAGGCCATAGGCGAAGCCGGCCGTGTGGCTCATGATCTCGCGCATGGTCGGCGGCCGGTCGGCGGGCTCGGTGACGAACGAGCCGTCGGCGTTGACGCCCTTGTAGACCCGCAGGTTGGCGAACTCCGGGATGTACTTGGTCACCGGGTCGTCGAGGCGCCACTTGCCCTCCTCGAACAGGATCATCATCGCCACGCCCGTGACCGGCTTGGTCTGGGAATAGATGCGGAAGATCGTGTCCTTGGTCACCGGCGGCCCGTCATAGGCCTGGACGCCGTAGGTCTCGAAACTGACCACCTTGCCGTGGCGGATGAGCATGGTGCTGGCGCCCGGCAGATGCCCCTCGGCGACCAGGCTCTTCATCAGGGCGTCGAGGCTCTTCAGCCGTTCGGGCGAGACGCCGACGCTCTGCGGCGCGGCGGTCGGCAACGCCGGCTTCGGGGCGGCCAGGACGGGCGATGCGCCCATCGCCCCACCCATCGCCAGAGAGAAGGCCAGGGCCGTCGCCAACCCGAAACGCCGCCCAAAACCCTGCATCGCCATACATCACCCCAAACAGCCGTTTGGAGGCGACCTTACCGGGGATTGCGACAGGTGCAATCACGCCTTGGAAGAGCGGGATGGTGTCAGGAAGGGGAGCGGAGGTTTTCCGCGATCCCCTCCCCCTTGATGGGGAAGGGAGAAAGGGAAGGCCGCCTACTTCTTCTTTTTGGCGTTAGCGGCCACGGCCAGGAACATCGTCCCCACGCCGCAGAACACCGCGAACAGGGCGATGAACACCGCCGTGGATTTCTTCGAGTCGCCGTCGGCCGCATGGGCCAGGGTCGGCGCCGCCAGGATGAACGCGCCGGCCAGCAGCGACTTGATGGTCTTCATCGGAAAAGCCCCCTCACACGAATACCGCAGGGAGCTAGCCCGCTTTCCACCATCGCGACAAGCCGACGCCGGACTTCTACTTCGCCGAGAACAGCGCCTTGTCGATCGCTTCGGCCATCAGGGCGTAGCCTGCGTCGTTGGGGTGCAGGTGGTCGCCGCCGTGGGTCTCGACGCGCAGCTGGCTGGGCTTGGCCGGGTCGCGCAGCACCGCGTCGAAGTCGACGATCCCGTCGAACTCGCCGCTGGTGCGGATCCAGGCGTTGACCGCCTGGCGCGTGGCCTCGCCCTTCTCGTGGTAATAGGCCGCGCCCTCGAACGGCGGGATGACGCCGCCATAGATCTTCACGCCGCGCGCGTGGGCCCGGGCGATCAGCTGGCGGTATCCGGCGATCAGGTCTTCAGGCGTCACCGCATCGGCGGCGAAGCCCGGCTGGGCCGGACGGCCGATGTCGTTGATGCCTTCCAGCAGGAACACCGCCTTCAGGCCCGCCACGCTCAGAACGTCGCGGTCGAAACGCGACAGGGCGCTGGGTCCCGACACCTCGCGCAGCAGCCGCCCGCCGCCGACGCCCATGTTGACGACGCTCCAGCCCTCGCCGCGCGCGGCCAGCCGCTGGGCCAGCTGCTCGGGATAGCCCTTGTCGGCGTTGGCGGTCGAGCCGGAGCCCTCGGTGATCGAGTCGCCGATCGCCACCAGCACCTGCGCCTCGCCCGCGCCTCGCACCTCGACGCCGCTGACCAGACCCGGACCGCGCAGGGTCTCCTCGCCCGGGATCAGGCTCTTGGCGACGTGGTTGCCGGACGGGGCCACGAACAGGCGCACGCGGTGGCCGGCGGGAGCCTGGGTCCCGACATAGAAGATCGCCACCGACACCCGGTCCATGGCCTTGACCGGCAGGGCGACCGGATCGGTCAGCAGCGGCGCGCCCGGCGCCAGGGTGAACTCGGACTTGCCGCCCACGGTCACCGCGACCGGCGCGCCCAGGATCTTGCCGTCGGCGTCGGCCGGGGCGACCGTGATCGCCCCCACCGCCAGCGGGCGCTCATTGAGTTCGTTGGACAGCCGCAGCCGCAGCGCGTCGCCGCCGGCGTTCAGCCGCATGACCTGGCGCACCGTGACGTCGGTGAAGGCCCGCGCCTCCCCCGGCCGGGCCACGGCCTGCGGCGCGATCGGCGCATTGCCCCAGGCGCTGCGCCAGGCCGGCGCGGTCGCGGCGGCGGCGGCGGGACGGGCTTTCGAAGCTTTCGAGGGGGCGGCCAGCAGCGGCGCGCTCGGGGCCAGGGCCAGAACCAGGGCGGCGGACAGAAGAAGTCGTTTCACGGCGTTTCCCCACGCAACGGCGGTTGACGTCCGCCACTTCAGTGATATTCTCAATATATCGATCAATTGTCCATATTGTGAGAATTGATCGTTGGATCGAGTTCGATCCTTCCCCGTTCTGCCTGACCTCGTTCCCCCTGAGGTCGCAGGAGCGCCGGCTTGGCCAGCGCTCCTTTCTTTTTGCCTGAACGGCTCCCGGCCCCATTCACTCCGTGAAATCCCCGCGAAAGCGGGGACCTAGGCGTTTTCTGAAACCCGCAGCGCTCGACGATAAAACGCCTGGGTCCCCGCTTTCGCGGGGATTTTACGGGAGATGAACCGTCTAAGGCCGCCCCGCGCAGCTGGGCTCGCCGCGCGCCGAGGCGTCGGCCACACCCGGCAGCACCAGCTTGGAGACCGGAACCTTCGCCCCCCGCAGGCCCTTGGCCACGATGCCGGCCGCCATGCGCGCGCCCAGCTCGTTGGGGTGGGTGGTGTCGTTGATCCCTTCGGGGTGGCTGGCGATCTTGTCGGCCGCCGAATAGATCATGAAGCGCTTGGCGCCCTCGGCCTCGCCCATCTTTTGCAGGGCGGCCTGGCTTTCCTTGTCGAGATCGATCAGCGGGGTCTTCGTTTCAGCCGCCACCCGCCGCACGGTCGCCGAATAGGGACCGTGGGTGTCCTGGATCTGGCCGTCCTTGAAGATCAGCTTGGCGATCGGGGTGATCAGCACCGGCTTGGCCCCGGCCGTCCGCACGTCGGCCACGAACCGGCGCAGGTTGTCGGCATAGGCCCCGTTGGGATCGGTGAAGCGGACGATCTTCTTGGTGTCGGCGTCGTTGTGGCCGAACTGGATCAGGACGGTGTCGTCCTTCTTCAGCTGCGCCATCAGCACCGCCCACAGCCCCTCCTCCTGGAAGGTCTTGGTCGAGCGGCCGCCGCGGGCCAGGTTGACGATCTCGGCTTCCGGCTTCAGCGAGCACTTCAGCACCATGCCCCAGCCCATCTGCGGGAAGCTTCCCGAGTTGTAGTTGGCGGCGGTGGAGTCGCTGGCGATGACGATGCGGTTGGGATCGGCCAGGGCGGCAGGAGCAACGGCCAAAGCGAGCGCAAGCGCGAGCGTGGCGACTTTCATCAGCGGGTCTCCGCCAGGATGGAACGATCGATCTCGGAGACGGAATTGACGCCGGTCAGGGCCATGGCCACCCGCATCTCCTTCTCCATCAGGTCGAGCAGCTGGGTCACCCCCGCCTGCCCGTTGGCCGCCAGGGCGTAGACGGCGGCCCGGCCCAGCAGCACGCCCTTGGCCCCCAGGGCCAGCATCCGCACCACGTCGAGGCCCGAACGCACGCCGCCGTCGGCCAGCACCGTCAGCTTGTCGCCCACCGCCTCGGCGATGGCCGGCAGCGCCTTGGTCGAGGACAGCACCCCGTCCAGCTGGCGACCGCCGTGGTTGGACACCACGACGCCATCAGCGCCGATGTCGGCGGCGGCCTTGGCGTCCTCGGGATCGAGCACGCCCTTGATGATCAGCGGCCCCTTCCAGGACTCGCGGATCCATTCCAGATCCTTCCACTGGATCGAGGGGTCGAAGTTCGCCCCCAGCCAGCCCATGAAATCCTCCAGACCCGTATTGCCCTTCAGCACCGGAGCCACGTTGCCCAGGGTATGGGGACGACCCATCAGGCCGACGTCCCACGCCCATTGCGGCCGGCCCACGGCCTGCAGCATCCGGCGGAGCGAAGCGTTCGGACCGCTCATGCCCGAATGCGCGTCGCGATAGCGGGCTCCCGGCACGGGCATGTCGACGGTGAAGACGAGCGTGCTCGCCCCCGCCGCCGCCGCCCGCGCCAGCAGGTCGCGCATGAAGGCGCGATCCCGCAGCACGTAGAGCTGGAACCACAGCGGCCGGCTGGAAGCGGCCGCCACTTCATCCACGTCGCACACCGACACCGTCGACAGGCACAGCGGCACGCCCTTGGCCGAAGCCGCGCGCACCGCCTGGCACTCGCCCCGACGGGCGTACATGCCCGTCAGGCCGACCGGGGCCAGCACCACCGGCATGGACTGCTCCACGCCGAACAGGCTGGTCGCCGTCGAGACCCTGGACACGTCCTTGAGCACCCGCTGGCGCAGGGCCAGGTCGGCGAGGTCGGAGACGTTGCGGGCCAGGGTCCGCTCGGCATAGGCGCCGCCGTCGATGTAGTCGAAGAGGAAGCGCGGCAGCTTGCGCCGCGCCGCCTCGCGGAAGTCGGTGGTCGACGAGATGATCACGGGACTACTGCAGGTTCACGAACGCGCCGCCGTCCACCAGCAGGGCCGCGCCGGTGACATAGTTGGCCAGGTCGGAGGCCAGGAACACGATCGGGCCGGCCAGGTCGTCGGGCTCGCCCAGGCGGCCCAGCGGGATGCGGCCGCTCATGTATTCGCGCTTGGCGACGTCGGCGAGGTCTTCCTTGTTGATCGCGGTCTCGATCGTGCCCGGCAGCACCGAGTTGCAGCGAATGCCGTACTTCCCGAGCGCGATAGCGGTCGACTGCATGAGACTGTGCACGCCGGCCTTGGTCGGGGTGTAGTGCGTCTGCATGCCGCCGCCGACCAGGGCGCTGATCGAGCTGACGGCGATGATCGAACCGCCGTGGCCCTGCTTGACCATCTGGTTGGCCGCCGCCTGCACCATGTAATAGGCGCCGTGCAGGTTGACCTTCATGGTCCGCTCGAGAATCTCGGGCGGCATGTCTAGGAAGGCGTGGAACGGGCAGATGCCGGCGTTGTTGACGAAGACGTCGATCTTGCCGAAGGCCTCGACGGCGGCGTCGACGAAGGCCTTGGCCGTGGCGACCTCGGCCACGTCGCCCTTCACGGCGATGGCGCGGCGGCCCAGGGCCTCGATCTGCGCCACGGCGTCGGCCGCGCCGGCCTCGTCGGAGTGGTAGTTGATCGCCACGTCGGCGCCATGACGCGCGGCGCCGATGGCGGCCGCCTTGCCGATGCCGCCCGAGGCGCCGGTCACCAGCACCACCTTGTCCTTCAGAAGCATAGTTCCTCCGTCATACATACGCGCGGGAGGCGTCAGGTCTTGGCGCCCGAACCCCGCTTACCGTTCCAGCCCAAATCGCGGCTGATCGCGTCGGCGGCCAGGCGGACGTCGTCCACCAGGCCGGTCATCCGTTCGTCGTCCATGTACTGAGCAGCGCCCGAGACGCTGATCGCGGCGACGATCTGACCGCCCGCCCCGCGCACGGGCGCGGCCACGCAGCGGATGCGGTCTTCATTCTCTTCAAGGTCGAAGGCGACCCCGCGCTGGGAGTAGTCGCGCATCCACGCGATCCACTGCTCTTCATTGGGCGCGCCGGCGGCGGCCGGGCCTTCCTTGCGATAGAGCGCCCGCCAGCGGGCTTCCTCGTCGTCCAGCACCAGGGCCTTGCCCAGGCCGGTCGAGCGGATCGGCTGGCGATCGCCCACGCGCGAGGAGATGTTGATGCGGCGGCGGCCGGTCAGCTTGTCCAGATAAAGAGCGCGGTCGTCGTCGAGCACGCCCAGGTGGACGGTGTCTTCAAGCTCTTCCCACAGCTTTTCCAGGTGCGGGCGCGCCACGCGCGGCAGGTCCATCTGCTGGCTGGCCAGATAGCCCAGCTCGAGCAGCTTGGAGCCAAGGCTATAGCCTTCGCGCGGCGTTTGGGTGAGCATACGCCGTTCGACCAACGCCGTGGCCAGTCGGTGGGTGGTGCTGCGGGTCAGGCCGAGTCGCGCGGCCAGGGCCGGCAGGCCGATGGCGCCCGCATCGGCCACCACGTCGAGCACGTCCAGGCCGCGAAACAGCGTCTGGCTGCCGCTTGGGCTCTTGGTCGCCGCGCCTTCGTCGTCAGCCACTGGTTCCGCTCCCCTTGACGTGCTGGGTTTCATTTTGTAGCACTACCTCTCATAATATGGAACGCAAGACAAGGGCTCGCTTCGCGACTCTTCGGGTCACGGATCTACCGCGGCGAGCGTGTCATACGATGTTCTGGGGAGGTAGCGCGAACATGTGTTCGCGCCGTTCGGCGGCCCCGCTGGCGCGCCCTCCCCCGGTTTGGGGTTGATCCGGTCGAGCGACCGGGCGTTGTTGGAGCACTAGGATGCCGCTTCCCTTGATCAAGCATGTCCGGGCCTTCGTGGTCCGCGGCGGCGGCGCTGATTATCACGACCAGGGCGAAGGCCACTGGATCGACGATCACATCGCCACCCCGATGTCGCGCTATCCGGAATATCGCCAGAGCCGCCAGAGCTTCGGCATCAACGTGCTGGGCACCCTGGTCGTCGAGATCGAGGCCGTCGACGGCACGATCGGCTTCGCGGTGACCACCGGCGGCGAACCGGCCGCCTTCATCGTCGAAAAGCACCTGGCCCGTTTCCTGGAAGGCCGCGACCCGACCGAGGTCGAGAAGATCTGGGACCAGATGTACTTCTCCACCCAGTACTACGGCCGCAAGGGCCTGGTCGTGAACGCCATCTCGGGCGTCGACCTGGCGCTCTACGACCTGCTGGGCAAGCTGCGCCAGGAGCCGGTCTACGCCCTGCTGGGCGGCAAGGTCCGTGACGAACTGACCTTCTACGCCACGGGCGCGCGTCCGGACCTGGCCAAGGAGATGGGGTTCATCGGCGGCAAGATGCCCCTGCACCACGGCCCGGCCGAGGGCGAGGAAGGCCTGCACAAGAACATCCAGGAACTGGCCACCATGCGCGAGCGCGTGGGCGAGGACTTCTGGCTGATGTTCGACTGCTGGATGTCGCTGGACCTCAACTACGCCACCAAGCTGGCCCACAAGGCTCACGAGTTGGGCCTGAAGTGGATCGAGGAGGCCCTGAGCCCCGACGACTACTGGGGCTATCGCGACCTCAAGAAGAACGCCCCCAAGGGCATGCTGGTCACCACCGGCGAGCACGAAGCCACCCGCTGGGGCTTCCGCATGCTGCTGGAGATGGAATGCTGCGACATCATCCAGCCGGACGTGGGCTGGTGCGGCGGCGTCACCGAACTGATCAAGATCGCCAACCTGGCCGACAGCAAGGGCGTGATGATGATCCCGCACGGCTCGTCGGTGTACAGCTACCACTTCGTCATCACGCGCCATAACAGCCCGTTCGCCGAGTTCCTAATGATGGCGCCCAAGGCCGACGAAGTCGTGCCGATGTTCCATCCGCAGCTGATCGGCGAGCCCGTGCCGGTCAACGGCAAGCTCAAGCTCGGCGACGCGCCCGGCTTCGGCGTCGAGCTGAACCGCGACATCGCCCTGCACCGTCCCTATCCGCGGTAATCCGCGCCTTTCCTCCCCCATTTCCCCCTAGAGCCAGAAGATCATGAAACTGCTGCGTTACGGCCCGCGGGGCGCCGAAAAGCCCGGTCTGCTCGACGCCGAAGGCAAGATCCGCGACCTGTCGGGCCACGTGTCCGACATCACCGGCGCCGAGCTGTCGCCCGAGGGCCTGGCCAAGATCGCCGCCATCGACCCGGCCACCCTGCCGGTGGTCGAAGGCTCGCCGCGCTACGGCGTGCCGATCGGCAATGTCGGCAAGTTCCTGGCCATCGGCCTGAACTTCGCCGACCACGCCAAGGAAGCCGGCCTCGAGCCCCCGCCCGAGCCGATCTTCTTCACCAAGGCGATCTCGTGCCTGAACGGCCCGAACGACCAGGTCATGCTGCCCAAGGGCGCCGAGAAGGGCGACTGGGAAGTCGAACTGGGCGTCGTGATCGGCAAGCGCGCCCGCTATGTCGAGCAATCCGAAGCCCTCGACTACGTCGCCGGCTACGTGCTGGTGAACGACGTCTCCGAGCGCGCCTTCCAGAAGGAGCTCGGCTCCCAGTGGGACAAGGGCAAGGGCTGCGACACCTTTGGCCCGGTCGGCCCGTGGGTCGTCACCGCCGATGAGGTCGGCGACTGCCAGAACCTCGACATGTGGCTCGACCTCAACGGCAAGCGCATGCAGACCGGCAACAGCAAGACGATGATCTTCGGCGTCGCCGAACTGATCGCCTACATGAGCCGCTTCGTCACCCTGGAGCCGGGCGACATCCTGACCACGGGCACCCCTCCGGGCGTCGGCGAAGGCCAGAAGCCGGAAAAGATCTTCCTCAAGGCCGGCGACGTCATGGAGCTGGGCATCGAGAAGCTCGGCAGCCAGCGCCAGGAAGTCATCGCCTGGACCAAGGAAGGCGTCTCGTGACCGTCTACGCCAACCGCTTTGCAAACCGCGCCGCCGTCATCACCGGCGGCGCCTCGGGCCTGGGCAAGGAAACCGCCCGCCGCCTGATCGCCGAAGGCGGCAAGGTCGCCCTGTGGGACGTCAACGCCGAGGCCCTGAAGGCCGCCGCCGAAGAGATCGGCGCGACCTTCACCTACGCCCTGGACGTCTCCGACGAAGCCCAGGTCGCGGCCGCCACGGCCGCCAGCCTGGAGGCCCTGGGCAAGATCGACGTGCTGGTCAACTCGGCCGGCATCACCGGCGCCACCGTGCCGGTGCACGAGTTCCCGCTCGACAGCTGGAAGCGCGTCATCGACATCAACCTGAACGGCCTCTTCTACTGCTGCCGTTCGGTGGTGCCGCACATGCTGGCGGCCGGCTACGGCCGCATCGTCAACGTCGCCTCGGTGGCCGGCAAGGAAGGCAACCCGAACGCCAGCGCCTATTCGGCGTCGAAGGCCGGCGTGATCGGCCTGACCAAGTCGCTGGGCAAGGAACTGGCCGGCAAGGGCGTGATCGCCAACGCCCTGACCCCCGCCACCTTCGAGAGCCCGATCCTCGAACAGCTGCCCGCCAGCCAGGTCGAGTACATGCGCTCGAAGATCCCGATGGGCCGCCTCGGCGAAGTCGAGGAAAGCGCCGCCATGGTCTGCTTCATGGCCAGCGAAGAGTGCAGCTTCACCACCGCCGCCACCTTCGACACGTCCGGCGGCCGGACCACCTTCTAAGCTTTTGTATCCGGGCTCGTCCGCCCTTCGGGGCGGGCGGGTTCAAAGGGAGGAACCATGGCGTACGCGGGTCCGATCATCGACGCCCACATGCACCTGTGGGACCTCGACAAGCACTACTATTCCTGGCTGCAGGACGACCCGCTGCCCAACAATCCGGCCGGCGACATGAGCCTGATCGCCGGGAAGGACTACCTGCCCGCCGACTACGCCGCCGACGCCCTGCCCTGGCGCGTCCAGAGCCTGGTTCACGTCGAGTGCGGCCTGCCGACAGACAAGCAGCTCTCCGAGACCGACTGGTTGGAAGGCCTGGCCGAGGCCGGCGCGCCCATCGGGGCCATCGTCGCCGGCGCCAACCTGGACGATCCGAACGTCGAACTGCTGCTGGAAGCCCACGCCGAGCGCCCGCGCGTTCGCGGCATCCGCCAGATCGTCAATTTCCACCAGGACCCGGCCAAGAGCTACGGCCCGTCCGACCTGCTGCTGAACGACCAGTGGCGCCGGGGTTTCGCGCTGCTGGCCGACCATGGCCTGTCATTCGACCTGCAGCTCTATCCCTCGCAGATGGCGACGGCGGCCGCCCTGGCCGACGCCCATCCCGACATCCCGCTGATCGTCAACCACGCCGGCATGCCGACCGACCGCGACGAGGCGGGTCTCGCCCTCTGGCGCGCCGGCCTCGCGGACCTCGCCAAGCGTCCCAACGTCTCGTGCAAGATCTCGGGCCTGGCCATGGTCGACCGCGCCTGGACGGTGGAAAGCCTGCGCCCGTTCGTCCTGTACGTGATCGAGGCCTTCGGCGCGGAACGCAGCATGTTCGCCAGCAACTTCCCGGTCGAGAAGGTGCACGGAAGCTTCGACGCCTTCTATTCGGCCTACGACGCCATCACGGCCGATTTCAGCGACGCCGACCGCCAGCGCCTGTTCGCCGGCACGGCCGCCGACATCTACCGCATCGCCTGACAACCATAAAAAGACGCCCGGAGGACACCCCATGAGCAGCAAGATCGAAGGTCGCCCGATCGCCTTCCGCATGCAGCTGAAGGCCGGCGTCGCCGCCGAGTACGAGCGCCGTCACGACGAGCTGTGGCCGGACCTGGCCGAGGCCCTGCGAGGCGCGGGCATCTACGACTATTCGATCTTCCTCGACGAAGAGACCATGAGCCTGTTCGCCGTGCTGCGCCTGAAGCCCGACAACAACAAGGACGCCCTGCCCCTGCAGCCGGTGATGAAGCGCTGGTGGGACTTCATGGCCGACCTGATGGAGGTCCACCCCGACAACAAGCCCGTCGAGTGGCCGCTGAAGCCCGTCTTCTTCTTCGAGGGCTGAAGACCGTGAAGCGCACCGCTTTCCTCGGCCTCGCCGCCGCCCTGCTCGCCACGACGGCTCTGGCCGAGCCGACGCGCTACGTCATGACGGCGTTCACCAACGCCAGCCAGTCGAACATGAGCATCTACGACTCGGCCGACGGAACGCGCTTCACCCTGCAGAAGCCGCTGGCCTACACCCCGCCCAAGGGGTTGATCCGCGATCCCAGCGTGCTCAAGCGCAAGGACGGCTTCTACTACGTCGCCTACACCACCGGCTGGACCGGCAACACGATCGGCCTGGCCCGCAGCAAGGACCTGGTCGACTGGACCTTCCTGCGCGACGTCACCATCGACGTGCCTGGCGTCACCAACAGCTGGGCGCCCGAGTGGTTCGTCGACCAGGACGGCTCCGAGCACCTGATCCTGTCGGTCTCGACCACCGGCATCGGCGGTCAATTTCAGCCCTATCGGATCACCGCCCAGGACGCCGACCTGACCGCCTGGAGCGCGCCGCGCCCGCTGTCGGGCATGGGTCCCAACTACATCGACGCCTTCGTCGTGCGCGAGGGCTCGCAGTACCAGGCCTTCGCCAAGAACGAGACGACCAAGTACATCGAGCTGCTGACCGCCCCGTCGCTGGACGGTCCCTGGCAGGTCAAGGGCGGCGGCGACTGGGCCGGCTGGGGCAAGTTCCTCGAAGGCCCCGCCGTCACCCGTACCCCCGAAGGGGCATGGCGCGTCTATTTCGACGAGTACATGGCCAAGCGCTACTGGTACTCCGACAGCAAGGACGGCTTCCGCACCTGGACGAAGAAGCAGGAGCTGCCCGAGCTTTCCGGCACGGTGCGCCACTTCACCGTGCTGAAGGAAGGCGGCGACCAAGCGGTCGCGGCCAAGCCCGCCGAAGCCCACAAGATCACCTGGGACAAGTACTCCCTGAAGGTCGACGGCAATCGCATCTACTCCTGGGGCGGCGAGTTCCATCCCTTCCGCGTGCCCAGCCCCGACCTGTGGCGCGACATCCTCCAGAAGATGAAGGCCAGCGGCTACAACACCGTCGCGATCTACATCGACTGGGGCTACCACTCGCCCAAGCAGGGGGTCTACGACTTCAGCGGCGTGCGCGACATCGACCGCGTGCTGACCATGGCCAAGGAAGAAGGCCTCTACGTCATCACCCGCGCCGGGCCCTATGTGAACGCCGAGCTGACGCGCGGCGGCTTCCCCGGCTGGCTGGTCAACCAGCAGGCCCGCGCCCGCACCGACGCGCCTGAGTATGTCCAGGCCGCCGACGAGTGGCTGAGCCAGATCAACAAGGTCATCGCCCGCCACCAGCTGACCACCGGCCAGGGCACGGTCATCGCCCACCAGATCGAGAACGAGCTCGACGTCGTCGGCGCCCCGCAGCAACGCTACATGCAGTGGCTGGCCGACAAGGCCCGCGCGGACGGCATCACGGTTCCGCTGTTCCACAACGACAAGGGCCGCAACGGCTACTGGGTGCCCAAGGATTCCAAGGTCCCCGGCACGGTGGAAGGCCCGACCGACCTCTACGCCTTCGACGGCTATCCGGGCGGCTCGTGCAAGGTCGACTCCACGCCGTCGGCGGCCGGCGTCGCGCCCGACTGGGGCCTCTACGGCGCCGGCGGGGCCAAGGGCGGCGCCTCGGCCAGCCCCAACACCCCCGGCTTCGCGGCCGAGTTCGGCGGCGGCTGGTTCGACTACTGGGGCAGCAACGGCGACTACGACTGCACCGCCATCCATCGCGGCGTCGGCTACCAGCGGGTGTTCTACGGAACCAACATCGCCAACGGCCTGACGATCCAGAGCTTCTACATGACCTATGGCGGAACCAGCTGGGGCTGGCTGCCGGCCCCGGTGGTGTTCAGCTCCTACGACTACGGCTCGGCCATCGACGAGGCCCGCGGGCTTCGCGACAAGGCCCGCGTCATGAAGCAGATGGGCCAGTTCCTGAACGCTGTTCCGGACCTGACCCGTATGGACAAGGGCGAGTTCGTCACCGTCTCGAACGACAAGGTCCGCGTCTACCACAACGTCAACGCCGAGACCGGCAGCCACCTCTATGTGGTCGTCCACAATCCCAGCAGCGCCACCGGCGACGAGGCCTTCACCTTCAAGCTGAAGACCCGCGACGGCGAGTACGTGGTCCCATCGCGGATCAAGGGCCAGGACAGCAAGATGCTGATGGCCAGCTACGACCTGGGCGGCCAGCGCCTCGTCTATTCGACCTCCGAGATCCAGACCCACCTGCCCTGGAACGGCGGCGATCTGGCCCTGCTCTACGGCCGCGCCGGCGAAGCGGGCGAGACCGTGTTGCGCTATGCGCAGGCCCCCAAGGTCGAAGTGCTGGAAGGCGATGTCGCCTCGAGCTTCGACGCCGCCAAGGGCGACCTGAAGCTGACCTACCAGCACACGGGCCTGGCCCGCGTGCGCATCACCGGCGGCGGCCGCCCGCCCCTGGTGCTACTGCTGGCCGACGAGGCGACGGGCCAGACCTTCTGGCGCCAGGACACGCCTGCCGGCCCGACCCTGCAGCGCGGCCCCGGCCTCGTCCGCACCGCCGCCGTCAAGGGCGGCGTGCTATCCCTGACCGGCGACACCGAGACCGAAAGCCCGCTGGAAGTCTTCGCCCCTAAGGGCGTGAAGTCGGTCCGCTGGAACGGCGCCGCCGTCGCGGCCAAGACCACCGCTTCGGGTTCGCTGCTGGCGTCCAAGACCCTCGCCGGCCCTGCCGCCGTCACCGTTCCCGACCTCGCCAAGCTCGACTGGAAGACCGCCGCCGGCTCGCCGGAGTCCGACCCGGCCTTCGACGACAGCGCCTGGGCCAAGGCCGAGGGCAAGCGCGGCGGCTCCACCGTGCGTCCGCCCACGGGCCAGCCGGCGCTCGACATGAGCACCCACGGCTTCCACAACGGCGACGTCTGGTACCGCGGCCGCTACAAGGGCCGCGCCGACATCGACACCCTGACCCTGCACTACGGCGCCGGCGGCGCGGGCCTGCTGCAGGTCTGGCTGGACGGCAAGTTCCTGGGCCAGCACGAGCTGGACGGCGGCCTGCCCCGCCCGATCACCACGGGCGTGGCGACCTTCAAGCTGCCGGAAGACCTGCGCGGCGACGGCGAGCACGTGCTGTCGGTGATGGTGCGCAACAACGGCCACAACTGGGACCTCGACGCCGACGACTTCCACAAGGAAGCCCGCGGCCTGGTCTCGGCCTCGCTGTCGAGCCCCACCAGCTACAGCTTCGCCGTGCCGATCACCTGGAAGATCCAGGGCAACAAGGGCGGCGAAGACATCGCCGATCCGGTGCGCGGTTCGCTGAACGAAGGCGGCCAGTACGGCGAGCGCAACGGCTGGCACCTGCCGGGCTTCCCCGACCAGAGCTGGGCCAAGGCCGACATGGCCGCCACCCAGCCCTACGCCGGCACCACCTGGTATCGGACGAACTTCGATCTGGCTTTGCCCAAGGACCAGGACGTGACCCTGGGCCTGACGATCGGCGATCCGAAGACCCCGCGCTCGCCGGGCCGCTACCGCGTGCTGATCTTCGTCAACGGCTGGAACATGGGCCAGTTCATCGCCCATGTCGGCCCGCAGCGGACCTTCGTCCTGCCGAGCGGAATCATCGATGAGCACGGCAAGAACACCATCGCCCTGACCGTGACCAGCGACGGCGCCCCCGGCGACGCCCTGGAAGCCGTCAAACTCGAAGTGCTGCGCAACGTGGAAGGCGGCGTGCCCGTCGCCCGCGTCCCCGCGCCGAACTACAAACCGTAGGCCCCCGCCTACCGCTAGACCTACCCTTTAGGAGACTACCGTGCCCAATCTCGCACACGGCATCGAGGCCAAGGACGTCAAGGCCAAGATCGCCCTTCTGATCAGCAACCTCGTCGACATCACCGACGAGACGGGCGAGTTCCTGCTGCGCCTCGACGACGGCCGCGTCATCGACACCAAGGGCTGGAACGACTGGGAATGGACCCATGGCGTGGGTCTCTACGGCCTGTGGAAGCAGTACGAGATGTACGGCGACGAGCGCGCCTTCGACATCATGACCAAGTGGTTCGCCGACCGTTTCGAGGCCGGCACCCCGACCAAGAACATCAACACGGTCTCGCCGTTCCTGACCCTGGCCTATCTCTACGAGGCCACCGGCGACCACACCTACATTCCCTATCTCGAGACCTGGGCCGACTACGTCATGTACGAGGGTCCGCGCACCGAGGAAGGCGGCTTCCAGCACATCGTCTTCAACAGCGAGAACCCGCAGCAGCTGTGGGACGACACGCTGATGATGAGCGTGCTGCCGCTGGCCAAGATCGGCCTGCTGCTCGACCGCCCCGACTTCGTCGAGGAGGCCAAGCGCCAGTTCATGGTCCACATCAAGTACCTGGCCGACCGCAAGACCGGCCTGTGGTTCCACGGCTGGACCTTCGAAGGTCGTCACAACTTCGCCGACGCCCTGTGGGCGCGCGGGAACTGCTGGGTGACGATCGCCATCCCGGAATTCATCGAGCTGCTCGACCTGAAGCCGGGCGACGGCCTGCGCGCCTTCCTGATCGACGCCCTGGAAGCCCAGATCAAGGCCCTGACCGAGTACCAGGACCAAGAGACCGGCCTCTGGCACACGATCATCAACGACAAGACCTCGTACCTGGAAGCCTCGGCCACGGCCGGCTTCGCCTACGGCGTCCTGAAGGCCGTCCGCAAGCGCTACATCGGCAAGGAATACGAAGCCGTCGCCATCCGCGCCATCAAGGGCGTGCTGGCCAATATCGACGACGCCGGTGAACTGCAGCAGGTCTCGTTCGGCACCCCGGTGTTCGACACGATCCAGGGCTACAAGGACATCCCGCTGACCTCGATGCCCTACGGCCAGTCGCTGGCCATGCTGGCCCTCGGCGAGTTCCAGCGCGCCTTCATCTAACCCTTTCACCGACCATCCCCGCGCAGGTGGGGATGGTCGGACGAGGGACTGCAATTCAGAGGCTCACCAGAAGCCTTTCGAAGTTTGGGATACGAAACGAACATGGCCACGCCAGACCCCCGCAAACCGTCCTGGGTCACCTATTGGGGCTGGGGCTCCGGCGACATGCTGGGGGCCGGCGCGCAAGCCGTGATCACCGGCTGGCTGGCCTACTTCTTCATCACCTTCTGTGGACTGTCGCCGGTCGAGACCGGCCTGATCCTGGGCCTGCCGCGCCTGCTCGAGGCGATCACCTGCCCGCTGATCGGCTACATCTCCGACAACCTGCGCCACACCTGGATCGGCCGGAAGGTCGGGCGGCGGAAGATCTTCCTGCTGGCGACCATCCCGCTGCTGCCGGCCTTCGCCCTGATCTTCGTCACCGGCAAGCCGTTCCTCTACTACCTCGTGACCTTCATCTTCTTCGAGTTCGTCTACACGATGTTCCTGATCCCGTGGGAAACCCTCGCGGCGGAAATGACGAAGGATTACAAGGAGAAGGCCAAGTTCGCCGGCGTGCGCATGATGGTCGCCCAGACCTCGGCGATCCTGGCCTCCTACCTGCCGACCCTGATCATCAACCACTTCGGCGGCAAGGACAGCCCCAACACCTTCCTGATCATGGCGGCCATCTTCGGCGGCCTGTTCAGCCTCGTGGTGCTGCTGGTGGTGTTGTTTACCTGGGAGCGCCCCTACACCGAGGAAGAAAAGCTGATCCAGCCCGAGCCGATGGACTGGAGCAAGGCGGCCCTGATCCCGGTCAACATGTTCCGCGACCTGTTCTCGACCCTGAAGCTGAAGGCCTTCCGCCAGCACCTGTCGCTCTATCTGGGCGGCTATATCAGCCAGGACATCTTCAACACCGCCTTCCCGCTGTTCGTGGCCACGGTGATGGTCGGCTCGACCCTGGTGATCTCCCAGGCCATGACCATGATGTACGTGGCCCAGCTGATCTCGGTGATGGTCGCCATCCGCGTGATCATCAAGACCGGCCCGACCGCCGCCTACCGCATGGCCATCAGCTTCGTCGGCGCGGCCCTGCTGCTGTTCCTGGGCTTTTACCTGGTCAAGCCGGCCGGCTTCTCGGCCGGCGTGGCGGCGCTGAACGGCAACATCTTCACCGCCCTGCCCGGCGCGGCGGGCTTCAACCCGACCGTCCTGCTGTGGCTGTTCCTGCCGATCATCCTGGCGGGCCTGGGCCGCGGCACGCTGAACTTCGTGCCCTGGGGCGTCTACAACTACCTGCCCGACGTCGACGAGGCCGTCACCGGCCTGCGCCGCGAAGGCATCTTCGCCGGGGTCATGACCTTCGTGCGCAAGATCGCCCAGTCGGGCGCGATCCTGCTGACCACCAGCCTGATCGGCCTGGGCGGCTTCGTCTCGGCCGCCAAGGGCGCCCCGCCCGTCCAGCAGTCGCCGGAAGCCATCCGCGCCCTGGTGCTGGTCATGGTCGGCGGCCCGCTGATCGTGATGATCGCCGGCATGGTCATCTCCTGGAAGTTCCGCCTCAACGCCAAGACCCACGAGGTGCTGGTCCACGAAGTCGAACGCCTCCGCGCCGGCGCGACCGAGGCCGAGACTCCTGAGTCCAAGGCCATCGTCGAAGACCTCACCGGCTGGAAGTACGAGACCCTCTGGGGTCGCGGCGCCAAGGCCAAACCGGCGGTCGCCAGCGACAAGATCCCGGACATCACCTGACCAAGATCCCTCTCCCCTTGCGGGAGAGGGTGGCCTCCGAAGGAGGTCGGGTGAGGGGTCTCTCAAAAGCAAGACGCCGCGAAAGCTGATCAGCTTTCGCGGCGTTTTCGTTCGTGCAACCCCTCATCCGTCGGCTTCGCCGACACCTTCTCCCGCAAGGGGAGAAGGACGAGCCCAGGAACCTCCCCCCGTGGGGGAGGCGGCCGAAGGCCGGTGGGGGGACGGTTTCAGCTTTCAGGGCGTGGGTGAGTTCGTAATCACGCCCCCCACCGATCGCTTCGCGATCACCTCCCCCACAGGGGGAGGTTCCTCAAGATCTAAGCCGCCTCCGCCTGGCTCCACCGCGCCACCGTCTCCAGCAACCGCATTGGGTTGATCGGCTTGCCCAGGTGGTCGTCCATGCCGGCGGCCAGGCAGTTGGCGACCTGTTCGGGCAGGACGTTGGCGGTCATGGCGACGATCGGCGTGTGGCGGCCAGCGTGCTCCAGGGCGCGGATGCGGCGGGTGGCGGTCAGGCCGTCCATCACCGGCATCTGCACGTCCATCAGCACGAGGTCATAGGCCTTGCCGGCCTTGAAGGCGTCGACCGCCCCCACCCCGTCGACGGCCGTCTCCACCTCGACGTCGAAAGGCGCCAGCAGCGCCCCGATCAGCTCGCGGTTGGCCGGATTGTCCTCGACCAGCAGCACCCGGGCCGGCCGCTCCAGCGCCGCCGGCTGGGCCGCGACGGGAATGTCGGCGACCGTTTCGGTGATCGGCAGGTCGACCTCGAACCAGAAGGTCGAGCCCTTGCCCGGCGTGCTCTCCACGCCGATGCGGCCGCCCATGGCGTCGATGATCCGCTTGCAGATCGCCAGGCCCAGGCCCGTGCCGCCGAACCGCCGCGAGACGCCGGCGTCAGCCTGGATGAAGCGCTCGAACACCGCCTCGTGCATGTCGCCCGGCACGCCGATGCCGGTGTCGCGCACCTCCATCCGCAGGCGCTGGCCGACCGCCGAGGTCTCCTGGCTGACCGAGATCAGGATCCGTCCCTCGCTCGTGAACTTCACGGCGTTGGACAGGAAGTTCAGCAGCACCTGGTTCAGGCGCGCGGCGTCGCCGACCAGGGGCTTGAGGCCCGGCCCGAACTCGACCAGCACCGGCAGGCCCTTCTCCTGGGCCTGGGTCTCGATCAGGGCGGCGGCCGAGCGGGCCATGTCGCAGGGGCGGAAGGGTTCGGCGTCGAACTCCAACCCCGCCTCCAGGCGCGAGAAGTCCAGCACGTCGTTGATCACGCCCAGCAGGGTGTTGCTGGCCTCGTGGATCAGCCGAACCTGCCGCGCGTCGGTCTCCGACAGGGCCGACGACTGCCGCAGCAGGCCCGAAAAGCCGATGATCGCCGTCAGCGGCGTGCGCAGTTCGTGGGTCATGTTGGCCAGGAAGTCGGCCTTGGCCGCGGCGGCCGACTGGGCCTCGTGCGCGGCCTGGGCCAGGTCTTCGGCCAGGCGCTTGCGCTCGGTGACGTCGCGGCTGGTGGCGATGAAGCCGCCGCCGTCCTCGGCCGGCACCAGCGAATAGGTGCTCTCGATCCAGATCCGCGTCCCGTCCTTGCGGCGGAAACGGTATTCGAGCGTGCGGGTGTCGGCCGGCCCCTTCAGCTCGCGGATGGCCGCCACCGCCTTGGCCCCGTCCTCGTGATCGACGCCCAGCAGGTTCGGCGCGACCAGGAACTCCTCGGGCGTGTAGCCGGTGAGGCGCTCGATGGCGGGCGAGTTGTAGAGCCGCTTGCCCTCGCGGTTCCACAGCGACAGAGCGTCGGTCAGGTTGTTGGCCAGGATGCTGTACAGCGACTCCTGCTCGCGCAGCCGCGACAGGGCGCGCTCGGCCTCCAGCCGCCGCCGCTCGGCCTCCTCGGCCGACTGGCGCTGCACCTTCAGGCTCTCATAGAGGTCGCGCTTGGCCGCCTTCAGGTTCAGGCGCTGGTGGTGCAGGAAATAGACGAGCGGCCCGCCGGCGACCGCGACGATGGTCATCGTCATCCACGGCGTGAAGATGTACGGCCGCGCCAGCAGCACCACGTTCACCACGTAGTCCGTCCCGACCGCCAGGAGCGCCACGACGGCGATGGTGGCGAGGGTGCGAAGGATGCTGGCTCTGAACATGACCCCAGGATCGACGGCGCGACGGATCGAACGGCTCGACCCACCCCCGTTTGTCCATCATCTAGGAGTCCGAGGTGCTAAAATCGAAGCCTCGGAAGCCTTCGAAACGCCCATCGCGACGCTAGGCCGCAGGCTGGACCGCACCCAAGGTAGCGCTTGTGCTCAAGCTCTCGCGGCCAGGCGTCGGCTAGCCGACCACCGCCGCGCGGGCGAAGGCGTCCAGCGGCACGATCTTGCCGTCGATCCGCACCGGCGCGCGGGCGTCCAGATTCGCATTCAGCGCCAGGCCGTCGATCGACAGGCCCTTCACGTGCCGCGCCCACAGGCCCCAGGCCGGCGGATCGCCGAACATCCTGGGCTCGGGATAGGCGTCGGCCAGGTCCGGCGGCTCGACGCCCGCCGCCTTGGCCCCGCCCAGGAACGACAGTTCCAGCCCCTCCAGCCGCACGTCCTCGATCGGCGCGTCCGGCAGGCCAGCCAGGATCACCGGCAGGTCGGCCCACGCCTCGGCTCCGGAAAGATTGCGCACCCGCACCCGGCGCAGCGCCCCGGCCTTCGTCCCCTCCGGCCCGCGCAGCCGCGCGCCCAGCCGCAGGAACAGCGGCGCGCTGGTCATCTCGACCAGCCGCACGTCCTCGATCTCGACATCCTCGATGGTCCCGCCGTCGACCGTCTCCAGCGCCAGCCCGCGCGAGCGCTCCAGCAGGCAGTCCTTGATCCGGATCCGGCGGAAGTCGCCGTTGCTCTCGGTGCCGATCTTGATGCGGCCGGTGACCCGGTCCTGGTCCGGCGCGATCTGTTGGGTGCGCCCCAGGCTGCCGTCCAGCACCGTCCCCAGGTCGAAGCCCGAGACGTGGCAGCCGACGATCTCGACGTCTTCCGTCGGCAGGGCCTCGCCAAGCGCCATCGAGGCCTTCAGCACGATGGCGTCGTCGTTGGGGGTGTTGACCCGGCAGTGAGCGATCCGCACCCGTCGGCAGGCGTCGATGTCGAGCCCGTCGCGGTTGGTGTCGATCAGCAGGGTCTCGATCGCCAGGTCCTCGCAGCCCGTCGCCAGCAGCGCGAAATGGCCGCCGCGATGGATCGTGAAGCCCGACAGCCGCACGCCTCGGCAGCGCTTCAGGGCGATCGACTTGTTGCCCTGGCCGATCATCGCCGCCCGCTCGGGCACCAGCTCGGCCATGGCCTCGGCGGAGAGGCCCACCATGCTCAGCGGAAACTCGCCGGCCTGCCGGCGCCAGCGCGAGCCCGACCCCTCGCGGGTCAGGCCCTCGCCGTCGATGCGGCCCGGACCGACGATGGCGACGTCCTCCAGGTCCTCGCCCCAGATCAGGCTGTTGCGCCAATGGCTGTGTCCGAAGTCCTGGTAGAGGTCGTGCGGATTGTCCTCCGGCGGATCATAGGCCCCGCCGTGCCGCGCCGGATCGGCGGCGACCAGCGTGCAGCCCTCGTCCAGCCGCAGGGTCACCCCGCTGGCCAGCCGGATGGAGAAGCTCAGATAACGCCCCGCCGGCAGCCGCACGGTCCCGCCGCCGGCCTCGCTCGCCGCCACGATGGCCGCGTTGATCGCGTCGGTGTCCAGCGCCTGCCCGTCGCCGGCGGCCCCGAAGCTCCGGACGTCGAAGGTCACGTGTAGAGGCCGTGGCGGCGCAGGAACGGCGGCAAGAGCTGCGGCCAGCTCATGTCCAGGCCCTTGGGCCCGGTCAGGCCGAAACCGTGGCCGCCCTTCTCGAACATGTGCAGCTCGCTGGGCACGCCAGCCTTGCGCAGGGCCGAGTAGAGCAGCAGCGAGTTGTCGGCCGGCACCACCCTGTCGTCGGCGGCGGTGGCGATGAAGGTCGGCGGCGTGTCGGCCGGCACGTCCAGTTCCAGCGAGATCGCCTTGCGCCGCGCTTCGGAGGCGTCGGCGCCCAGCAGCTCCTTCAGCGAGCCGCCGTGCGCATAAGGCGGCTGCATGGTCACCACCGGATAGAACAGCCCCGCCACCGACGGCCGCGTCGACAGCGTGTCGATGGCGTCGATCGGCGCATAGGTCTGGCGCTTGAACTGGGTCGACAGCCGCCCGGCCAGGTGACCGCCGGCCGAGAAGCCCATCACGCCCACGCGCTCGGGATCCAGCCCCAGCTCGCCGGCCCGCGAGCGGATGATGCGGATGGCCCGCTGGGCGTCCTGCAGGGCCACGTCCGGCCCCGCCGCCCAGCCGTCGGCCGGCAGGCGGTAGGTCATGACGAAGGCGGTGACGCCCTGGTCGGCGATCCACTGGTCGATCGCGCCGCCGGCCTTGCTGACCGCCACGCGCACATAGCCGCCGCCCGGGATCATCAGGATCGCCGCGCCATTGGGGTTCTTGGGCCGGCGCATCATCAGCACCGGATCGTTGATGTGCAGGAAGGCCGTGTCGTTGGGATCGCCGCCCGGCGTGCGCAGGATGACCTGCTCCTTGGCGGTCACCTTCTCGCCGCCCGGGGCCTTGCCCGGCCAGATCGGCTGGATCTCCAGCAGCGAGACGGCGGGCTTGCCATCCTTCTGGGCGGCCTCGGGAGCGGCGCCTTGCGCCAGGGCCGGGCTGGCGGCGGTCGCGCCGGCCAGGGCCAGGAGGGAGCGACGGTCGATCATCGGATACCTCAATTTCCGCGCAGGGCCGCGCTGCTGCGCGCCGCGCTGGGAGCCATGACGAAGCTGTCGGGCGGGGTCGGTCTGGCGGGATCGAACGATCCGACGTCGGCGCTGAGATGGCGCGCCAGCTCCGGAACGCCCGCCTTGATCCCTTCCACGATGCACCGCGCCAGCTCATAGGCGCCGTAGTTGTCGTGGTGGGTGATGTCCTTGCCGCCGTCGGCGAAGGCCTTGGGCGCCTGCGCCGGCCCCAGGGCCTCGTAGAAGACCTTGCTCATGGCCGCGAGATCAATGACCGGCACGCCCAGTTCCTGGCCCACCGCCAGCACGGCGGCCGGATAGTCGCCGTGGGTGTTGATGATCTTGCCGTCCGCGTCGAAGCGCCGGCGATGCATCGAGGTCACCAGCACGGGCATGGCCTTCCTGCGCCGGAACTCGCCGACATAGGCCTTGAGGTAGTCGCGATAGGTCGTGGCCGCCTCGACATAGGTCTGGGGCCAGTTTTCCTTCTGGTCGTTGTGGCCGAACTGGATCAGCGCGAAGTCGCCGGCCCGCGTCTGGCTCAGCACCTTGTCCAGCCGGTGCTCCATCAGGAACGACTTCATCGTCTCGCCGGACTCAGCGTGGCTGGCCACCGACACGGTCGGGGCGAAGAACCTGGGCAGCATCTGGCCCCAGCCGGCCGCCGGCTCGAAGGGCTGGTCGGTGACCGTCGAGTCGCCCAGCAGGAAGACGCGCGGCACGCTCGCCGGCTCCACGCTCATCCGCGCCACCTTGGGGGCCGGGCCGCAGAACTCGACGGTCAGCCTGTCGTCCCAGTTGGGCGTGCCCTTCTCGCGCGGATTGAGGATCACCTCGGTCCCGCCCGGGGCGTTCTTGGGCGGCGGCGGCAGGGCGGCGGTGCGGGTGTTCACGACGAACACCACCTCGCGGCGCTCCTTGGCCTTGGTGCGGACCTGCTCGGCCACCAGCCGGCGGGACTCGGCCTTCACGGTCAGGTCGGCGCCGCCGTCCACCTCCAGGGTCACGCGCCAGTCGCCTTCCGGAACGGCGACCGAGAACGAGCGCCCCTCCCCCGGTTCGAAGCCGTAGCCGGCGGCGGGGTCGTACAGGCGATCGGCCGCGACGGCCGTCCAGCCCTCGCGCGGCTTGCTGGTAAAGTCGAATTTGAGGGCGGTCATCGGCGTCTCTCCCGCCAGGGCGGCGGTCGCGGACGCCAGAATCAGGCCGGCCAGAACGCTGCGTCGCTTCAGCTGCATCCTCGTCGGTCTCCCCCTCGCGCGCGGCTGACGGCCGCCGTTCTTCGCCGGACCATTCCCGAATATCGGCGCTCAGCGCAAGATATTTCATATGTCGCCACGCCAAACCAATATGTGGGACAAATAGTGAGACCCGCCGGACCGATCCGACGAAACGCGGCTTGCGACGCATGGGAGGCCCGACTATGTTCCGCGCCGCTTCTCACGGCCACCCCCGTGTCGACAGCGGGCCGGTAGCTCAGTGGTAGAGCATTCGACTTTTAATCGAATGGTCCTGGGTTCGAATCCCAGCCGGCCCACCACCTTCCCTTTGAAATCCATCGTGTTTTGAGTTTCCCCTTCGGGGACCCGGGCGCCCGCGACGCCCCTCCCGCCCAAACTGCGCCTTGGTTCGAGGCCAACTCGGCTCAACCATTCGGAAGCCCCGCTCGATTCGTCTTCAACGGCGGATGACGAGTTGGCTTCAGGCGCGTTAGGGTCACGTCATGCGAAGTCTGCTCCTCCTCGCCGCCGCGCTTCCCCTGCTCGCCGCCTGCGCCAGCACCCGTGAACCGGCCCCGGAGCCGCCGCCCGAAAAGATCCAGACCACCTCCGAGGCCAACAAGGACGGCATCGGCGGCGCGGTGACCGCGCCCCTGCGCGACGTCAACCTGATGCGCACCAAGATCCCGCCCGCCCTGCTGGAGGCCATGCAGGATCCCTACGCCCGGCCCATGCCCTCCAGCTGCGGCCAGCTGACCGCCCTGATCAAGCCGCTCGACGCGGCCCTGGGCATCGACATGGACCAGGTCCCGCCCGGCGAGGACGAGGACCTCATGGACCGGGGCCGCAAGGCCGCCGGCGACGCCGCCCTCGGGGCCATGGCCAGCGCCGCCCAGGACCTGATCCCGATGCGCGGCTGGGTCCGCAAGCTGACCGGCGCCGAAAAGCACGACCGCCTCGTCCAGTCGGCCATGGCCTCCGGCGCCGTGCGCCGCGCCTATCTCAAGGGCCTGGGCGAGGCGCGCGGCTGCATGCCGCCGGCCACGCCCCAGCACCGCGGCGAGCCCCAGCCCGAGCCCAAGAAGCGCCGCTTCCCGTTCATGGGCGGCAATGACGCTCCCCCGCCCCCGCCGCCCAAGCCGGCGCCCTCAGTGGTCGGCCCGACGGTCGAGCCCATCCCCGACGTCCACGCCCCCCCGGCCGAACCGGCGACGTCCGAAACCGCCAAGGCCAAGCGCAAACCCCGCTACCCCGTGGTCCCCGCCGCCCCGACCCCGGTGCAGCCCGCGCCGCCGACGGGTCCGCAGGGACCGGTGGGGTAGGACCCTCCCCCTCTGGGGGAGGTGTCGCGGAGCGACGGAGGGGGCCGTTTTCAACTGCCGAAGCGTCGGCCTTCCCCTCCTCCCGTAAAATCCCCGCGAAAGCGGGGACCCAGGTGTTTTATCGTCGAGCGCCGCGGGTTTCAGAAAAAGCCTGGGTACCCGCTTTTGCGGGGATTTTACGGAGATGAGGTTGGGTTTACGGGGACAGAGCGCCGTCTATCCCCGCTGACCTCAGACCAAACCCCAACCAATCCAGCCGCTTAAAACTTTCTCAGCGCTCTGGATCAGACGCGCTGAAACCCGCTGCATAATCAGAGCTGTCCCGTCGCAGGGAGAGGGCGCAAGGATCCGGCCTGAAGCGTGCGACGGTGATGCGATCGAGCGGGTGAGAAGGCGGGGGACGTAAACCCGCCTATCGGTTGGTCCGTCGGTATGGACCTCCGCCCGTCCAAGGGTTCGCGCCCTGACGCACTTCTGGCCGCATGAACGGGGGAGCCTTGCGTGGGGAAGGGGTGAAGGGCGGAAGAGGCCCGCGCGCGCCGGCCTGAGGCACAACGATCGCGCGGGGCGTCCAGCTTCGTCGAAACGGTATTCAAACTCACAGCTCCGGGCGAGGCCCGGACGCCCCGCGCCCTCTCCGATCAACTCCGCGGTCCACCGCGTGAGATCGCCAACCCGTTCCCTCTCCCCCTGCGGGAGAGGGTGGCCTGCGAAGCAGGTCGGGTGAGGGGTCTCTCAGAACTCGAAGCCGCGTGCAGCGGTGAGGCCGGGTGGAGCGTCTCATGTCTGAGAGACCCCTCATCCGACGGCTTCGCCGCCACCTTCTCCCGCAAGGGGAGAAGGATCTACTTCTGCCGCGCCGCGAAATCCCGGCGGAACTGCTCGAACCGTCCTTCGGCGATCGCGGCGCGCATGGCCGCCGTCAGGGCCTGGAAGAAGGCGATGTTGTGCCACGACAGCAGCACCTGGCCGAGGATCTCCTCGGCCTTGAACAGGTGGCGCAGATAGGCCTTGGAATAGTCGCGGCTGGCGGGGCAGTCGCTGGTCGGATCCAGCGGGCTCTCGTCCTCGGCGAAGCGGGCGTTCTTGATGTTGATCGCCCCGTCCCAGGTCCAGGCCTGGCCGTGGCGGCCCGAACGCGTCGGCAGCACGCAGTCGAACATGTCGACGCCGCGCGCCACGGCCTCCACCAGGTCGATCGGCTTACCCACGCCCATCAGGTAGCGCGGCTTGTCGGCCGGCAGCAGGCCCGGCGCGTAGTCCAGCACCTCGCACATGGCCTCGTGCCCCTCGCCCACGGCGAGCCCACCGATGGCGTAACCGTCGAAGCCGATCTCCTGCAGGCGCTCGGACGACTCCTTGCGCAGGTTCTCGAAGGTCGAGCCCTGCTGGATGCCGAACAGCGCCTGGGTATCGCGCGTGCCGAACGCGGTCTTCGAGCGCAGGCCCCAGCGCGCCGACAGCTCCATGCCCTGGCGCGCCCTGGCCTCTTCCGCCGGCCAGGCCACGCATTCGTCCAGCTGCATGACGATGTCGCTGCCCAGCAGGTCGGCCTGGATCTCCATCGACCGCTCCGGGGAAAGCACGTGCTTGGTCCCGTCGATATGGCTGGCGAAGGTCACGGCCTCTTCGGTGACCTTGCTGATCCCCGACAGGCTCATCACCTGGAAGCCGCCGCTGTCGGTCAGGATCGGCTTGTCCCAGCGCATGAACTTGTGCAGCCCGCCCAGGCGCTTCACCCGCTCGGCCGTCGGCCGCAGCATCAGGTGATAGGTGTTGCCCAGGATGATGTCGGCGCCGGTCTCCTTGACCTGGTCGACCGTCAGGGCCTTCACCGTGCCGGCCGTGCCCACCGGCATGAAGGCCGGGGTGCGGATGTCCCCGCGCGGGGTCTTCAGCACGCCCGTGCGGGCCTTGCCGTCCGTGGCTTGGATCTCGAAGGGGAAGGCGGCCATCTAGACGGTCTCGGTTTCGGCTCGGAACAGCAACGAGCCGTCGCCGTAGGAATAGAAGCGGTAGCCCGTCGATATGGCGTGCTCATAGGCCGCGCGCATCGCCTGCCGCCCCGCGAAGGCGCTGACCAGCATGAACAGGGTCGACTTGGGCAGGTGGAAATTGGTCATCAGCACGTCGACGGCCCGGAAGCGGTAGCCCGGCGTGATGAAGATCGCCGTCTCGTCGGCGAACGGCTTGATCACCCCGTCCTCGCCGGTGGCGCTCTCGATCAGGCGAAGACTGGTGGTGCCCACGCAGACGATGCGCCCGCCGGCGGCGTGCACGGCGTTCAGGGCGTCGGCCGTCTGCGCGGAGACCTCGCCGAATTCGGCGTGCATCTTGTGCTCGGAAACCTCGTCAGTCTTCACCGGCAGGAAGGTGCCCGCGCCCACGTGCAGGGTGACGAAGTGCAGGGAAACGCCCTTGGCCTTCAGCGCTTCCAGCAGGCCTGGCGTGAAGTGCAGGCCCGCCGTCGGCGCGGCCACCGAGCCGTCCTCGCGGGCGTAGACGGTCTGGTAGTCGGCGCGGTCGCGGTCGTCCTCCGCGCGCTTGGCGGCGATGTAGGGCGGCAGCGGCATCATCCCATGCCGGGCGATGCCGATATCGAGGTCCGGCCCCGACAGGTCGAAGGCCAGCACGACCTCGCCGCCCTCGTGCTTCTCGACGACGGTCGCGTCCAGCCGCTCGGCCTCGCAGGGCGTCGAGCCGACGGCGGCGAAAGCCACGCGGTCGCCGGCCTTCAGCCGCTTGCCCGGGCGCATGAAGGCGCTCCAGCGGTCGGGCGCGATCCGGCGATGCAGAGTGGCCTCGACGGCGACGGGCGTACCGTCGGCTCCGCCGGTCGTGCGGCCCTCGCGCAGGCCCGACAGACGGGCCGGGATCACGCGGGTGTCGTTGAACACCAGGGCGTCGCCGGGACGCAGGAAATCGGGCAGCTCGCGGACGACGTGGTCCGCCAGCCCCTGCCCCGGACGCACGACGAGAAAGCGCGCGCTGTCGCGCGGCTCGGCCGGGCGCAGGGCGATGCTGTCGTCGGGAAGGTCGAAGTCGAAGTCGGAAAGGCGCATGGGCCGGCTTCAAGGCCACGAAGGGGCGGCAAGGTCAAGGCGCGCGGCCGCCGCACGGCGCCCGGCGACCGTGCAACCGCCTTTCCAAAGGCCAGGATCGTCGGCCGGCTTACACAGCCGTCGCCAAGCCATGCTAAGGCATGGCGCATGCAACTGATCCTGCACCTCGTCCGGCTTTTCTTCCGCGGCGGCGCCCTGATGCTGGTCCTGCTGGCCCTGACGCTGGGCCTGACGGGACTGGCCGGCGCCTTCAGCGACCGCCTGGACATCTCCAACCACTTCGCCCCGATCTGGCTGGTGCTGGCCCTGGCCGGCGCCCTGGTCGGCGCGGTCGTCTCGCGGCGAAGCGAGCGCTGGGCCATCGTGGCGATGGGCGTCCTGGCCCTGCTGGCCCATGGCGGCCTGATGGCGCCAGAATTGATCGCCGCCCAGACCCGCAAGGCCGATCCCGGTCCCGCGACGCTGAAGATCGTCCAGTTCAACGCCTGGGCCTCCAACGACGACCCGACCGAGGCCCTCGAATGGGTGCTGGCCCAGGATCCCGACGTGCTGTTCGTCGAGGAGGGCGGCGGCAGCGCCTGGGCCCTGGTCGGCCCGCTGCGCCGGCTCTATCCGTTCGTCGTCTCGTGCGTGGGCAACACCCGGCCCTGCGACACCTGGATCTTCAGCAAGAAGAAGATGGTCGCCCGGGGCGGCGTCTATGACCGCGACCGGCCGTTCTCGGCCGCCTGGGCCACCCTGGCCGACCCGAAGGGGCCGTTCACCGTGGTCGCCACCCACTATGTCTGGCCGATCCCCGCCGGCCGCCAGCAGGTGCAGACCCGTCGCCTGGCCGAGATGCTGGGCGGCTTCGACAAGCGGGCGATGATCGTCGCCGGCGACTTCAACTCCACGCCCTGGTCGTGGAGCCTGCGCCGCCAGGACAAGCTTTTCGGCCTGGAGCGGCGGACCCTGGCCCTGGCCTCCTGGCCCTCTGGTGCCTTCACCCGGCTGTTCAAGGCCCCCTTCCCGTTCATGCCCATCGACCACGTCTATGCGGGCAAGGACTGGAAGACGGTCTCGGTCAAGCGCGGCCCGCACCTGGGTTCGGACCACCGGCCGGTGGTGATCCTGCTCAAGCGGAGCTGAGCGCGGCGACCTCGTCGGCCAGGTTGCGGCGGGCCGCGGCGTCCAGCGCCTGCGCGAAGCCGGAGTCGGGAAACAGTGTCGGCGCGGCCAGGAAGCTTTCCAGCACCCGCGCCCGGCCAGCCCGATAGAGGTCCTCGGGCACGGCGGCGTACTCCTCGCGGATGGCCCGGGCATAGTCGGCATAGGCCCTTGGCGACGCGCCCAGGATCGACAGGTCGATCGAGACCATCAGCGCGCCCAGCTTGTCGCCAGGCTCGACCGTGTGGCCCTTGGTCAGCAGGATCAGCCGCTCGATCTCGGCGATGTCGGCTTCCGGGACGCCCGTGGCGACCATGGCCTGGCGCGCCAGCTCGGCGCTCCGGGCCTCGTTGTCGGGTCTAAGCGGGTCGTAGACCGCGTCGTGCCACCAGATCGCCTGCGCCAGGAGCTCGCGCTCATGCGGATCCAGGTCCGGCAGCGCCGCCAGCCTCGCCAGGCAGTCCTCGATATGGACCAGCGTGTGATAGCGCCGATGAGGCTCCTGGTAGGCCTCGCGCGGGAGGGAAGGATAGACGGTCATGCCGCCTCCAAAGAAAAGGGCCCCTCCGTTTCCGAAGGGGCCCTCTTTGACTTAGGCGTCGGCGGCGATCTTGGCGCTGACGATCTTGCCCGGCGCGCGGGGCGGCTCGCCCTTCGGCAGGCTGTCGACGTGCTCCATGCCTTCGCTGACCACGCCCCAGACGGTGTACTGCTTGTCGAGGAAGGTGGCGTCGTCGAAGACGATGAAGAACTGGCTGTTGGCCGAGTTCGGATCCGGCGTGCGGGCCATCGAGCAGACGCCGCGGACGTGCGGCTCGGCCGAGAACTCGGCCTTCAGGTCGGGCTTGGACGAACCGCCGCGGCCGGTGCCGGTCGGGTCGCCGCCCTGGGCCATGAAGCCCGGGATCACGCGGTGGAAGACGACGCCGTCATAGAAGCCCTCGCGGACCAGTTCCTTGATCCGCTCGACGTGGCCGGGCGCCAGGTCGGGACGCAGGGTGATGGTGACCGGGCCGGTCTCCAGCGTCAGGATCAGGGTGTTTTCGAGGTCAGCCGACATGGTCGTCCCTTCGGAGTGGAATATTGGGCGCTCTTTAGCCCGTCGAACAGCGGCTGTGAACCAGCCGGTTACCGAACCTCGACGGGAACCTCGAGGTCGCAGACCGAGAAATCCGCGCCGCGCGCCTTGCGAACGGCGGCGATCTGGCCCTGGAACCAGGCGCCCTTCGGGTCGATCACCTTCACCTTCGGGCGCTCGGCCTCGGGGATGTCGGCCAGCAACCGCACCGTGGTCATCTCGTCCTGCGGATCGGCCACCGGCTCGCCGGTCTTGATCGCCCGCACCACGTCGAGGCCCGAGATCACCCGGCCGAAGGCCGTGTAGCGCTTGTCCAGCGACGGATAGGGCTGGCGCATCAGGAAGAACTGGCTGTTGGCGCTGTCGGGCGCGTCGTCGCGGGCCATGCCGACCACGCCCGGGCAATAGGTGCCCCAGGCGGCGACCTTCTTGTCGCTGGTCATGGTGCTCCAGGCCCAGCCCTGGCTGACCACCGGCAACGACTTCAGGAAGCCCACCTCAGTCCCCGCCGGCGAGGCGGCGACGACGAACGGCAGGTCCTGGTCGCGGCGGAAGGTGAACTCGGCCTTCAGGTTGGGCTTGTCGGTATTGCCCTGCCCGGTGTCCTCCGGATCGCCGGTCTGGGCCATGAACCGGTCGATGACCCGGAAGAAGGTGCGACGGTCATAGACGCCGGCCCGGGTCAGCTCCTGCAGGCGCGCCACATGGGCGGGCGCGACCTCGGGGATCAGCTCGACCAGGATGCGGCCGCGATTGGTGTCGATCACCATCACCGTTTCCGGCGCCGGCGCGCGCCAGTCGGCGGCCTTGGGACCGGAAGCCGCCACGACCGCGACCGCCTTGGCCCGCTTGGCCTTGGACGCGGCCTGCGCCCCCGGGACGACCGCCGCGAAGGCGGCCAGGGAGACGGCGGCGACGGCGATCGGCAGGCGCATCAGGACCTCGGCTTACTTGCTGACCTTGGCGGGCACTTCCACGTCGCAGATGTTGAAGCCGACGCCAAGCTCAGCCTGACGTTTCTTCAGCACTTCGGCGAAGGCAGCGCTGCGGGTGTCCATCACCTGCACGGTCGGGCGCTTGTCGGCCGGGATGTCGGCCAGCACCTTCACGCTGATCATCTTGTCCTGCGGATCGGCCACGGGCTCGCCGGCCTTGATGGCCCGCGCCACGTCGAGGCCCGACAGAATACGGCCGAAGGCGGTGTAGGTCTTGTCCAGCGACGGGTAGTGCTGGCGCATGAAGAAGAACTGGCTGTTAGCGCTGTTGGGATCGCCGGCGCGGGCCATGCCCAGCACGCCGGGGCAGAAGTTCCCCCACGCCTGCACCTTGCCGTCGGCGGTCATGGCCGCCAGCATCGACGACTGGCTGGTCACGGCCAGCGGCCCCACGAAGCCGGTCTCCAGCGAGCCGAGCTTGCCGGCCGGCACGAACGAACCACCGGTGCCGGCGCGGCGGAAAGTGAACTCGGCCGTCAGGTCCGGCTTGTCGGAACCGCCGGTGCCGTCGTTCTTCGGATCGCCCGTCTGGGCCATGAAGGTGTCGATGACGCGGAAGAAGGTCAGGCCGTCGTAGAAGCCGGCGCGGGCCAGTTCGCGCACGCGCTCGACGTGGCCCGGCGCGGCCTCGGGAACCAGCTCGGCGACGATGCGGCCCTTGTTGGTCTCGACCACCAGCACGTTCTGCGGGTCGGGCGTGCGCCATTCGGCCACTTGAGCCGACGCGGCGATGGGCGCGGCCGAGGCCGAAACGAGCGCCAGGGCGGCGACGCCGAGAACGCGGAACGCAGACTTCATGGATTTCCCCGAACAGATCTCCCGCTCCGCGTTAAAGCGCGCGAAGCGGTACGACAAGCGCTGCCGATATGCGCCGACGATTTCGACGACTTGTGGGCGGCTCCCACAATCCTTCTCCCCTTGCGGGAGAAGGTGGCGGCCGAAGGCCGACGGATGAGGGGTCGCGCGGACGGTTCTGAGAGCCCCCTCACCCGACCTCGCTCCGCGAGGCCACCTCCCCCTTCAGGGAGAAGGGCGTCAGCGGTTCTTGATCTTCCCGATCAGCTCGGCCGCCACGCCGGGCGTGACGAACTTGCCGACTTCGCCGTCGAGGGAGGCGATCTCCTTGACCAGGCGGGAGGCGATGGCCTGGTGGCGCGGGTCGGCCATCAGGAAGACGGTCTCGATCTCGCGATCCATCTGCTGGTTCATCGCCGTCATCTGGAATTCGTACTCGAAGTCGGCCACGGCCCGCAGGCCGCGGACGATCATCTGGGCGCCGACTTCGCGGGCGAAGTGGATCAGCAGGCTGTCGAACGGCCGGACCTCGATCACCGCGCCGCCCAGATGGGCCGTCTCGCGCTGCAGCATGGCGACCCGCTCTTCAAGCGTGAACAGGGGGTTCTTGCCGATGTTCACAGCCACCCCGATGACCAGATGATCGACCAGCTTGACCGCTCGACCGATGATGTCGAGGTGACCGTTGGTGACCGGGTCGAACGTCCCGGGATAGAGGCCAATGCGCATGAAACCCCCTGCGTCCTCTGACTTACGGGGTCTCATCCGCCCCGCTTACGTCGCCTTGCCCTTCGTCGCCGCCGGCTTCCGCCAGACGCTCGACGCTCACGACATGCTCGTCTGCCGCCGTACGGAAGACGGTTACGCCCTGAGTATTCCGCGCCGCAACACGAATTTGCGTGACGGGGCACCGTATCAGTTGACCGGCGTCGGTCACCAGCAGGATTTGGTCGCTCTCCTCGACGGGGAACGAGCCCACCAGCTTGCCGCCGCGCTTGCTCAGATCCTGGGCCGCCAGACCCTGGCCGCCACGACCCGTGCGGCGGAAGTCATAGGCGCTGGTGCGCTTGCCGTAGCCTTCCGACGAGATCGTCAGGATGATCTCCTCGGCCGCGCCCAGTTCGGCGATGCGCTCGACCGACAGGCTGGTTTCGTCGGCCTCTTCCTCGGTCTCCTCCGGCGCCGGGGCGTCTTCGCCTTCCTCGCCCGAGGCGGCGCGCAGCAGGGCGCGCTGGTGCTTGAGATAGGCGGCGCGTTCGGCCGGGGTGGCCGCGACGCTGCGCAGCACGGCCATGGAGATCACGGTGTCGCCGTCGGCCAGCTTCACGCCACGCACGCCGGTGGAATCGCGGCTGGCGAACACCCGCACCTCTTCGACCGAGAAGCGGATGCAGCGGCCGGCGGCCGTGGTCAGCAGCACGTCCTGGTCGGCGTTGCAGACCGACACGCCGACGATGCCGTCGCCGTCATCGAGCTTCATGGCGATCTTGCCGTTGCGGCGGACGTCGACGAAATCCGACAGCTTGTTGCGGCGGACGCTGCCCGAGCGGGTGGCGAACATCACGTCCAGGCCGTCCCAGGTGGCTTCGTCCTCGGGCAGGGTCAGGATCGAGGTGATGGTCTCGCCCGGCTCGATCGGCAGCAGGTTCACGAACGCCTTGCCGCGCGAGTTGGCGGCGCCCAGCGGCAACCTCCAGACCTTCAGCTTGTAGACCTTGCCGCCCGAGGTGAAGAACAGCAGCGGCGCGTGGGTCGAGGCCGAGAACACGCGGGTGACGGCGTCCTCGTCCTTGGTCGCCATGCCCGACTTGCCTTTGCCGCCCCGGTGCTGGGTGCGATAGTTGGCCAGCGGCGTGCGCTTGACGTAGCCGCCCATGGTGACGGTGATGACCATGTCCTCGCGGACGATCAGGTCCTCGTCTTCCATGTCGGCGTCGCCGTCGACGATCTGGCAGCGGCGCGGAATGGCGAACCTGTCCTTCACCTCGACCAGCTCCTCGCGGACCACGGCCATGATGTTGGCGCGGTCGGAGAGCAGTTCGAGATAGCCGCGGATGGCGTCGGACAGGGTGGCGGCTTCGTTGCCGATCTCGTCACGGCCAAGGCCGGTCAGGCGCGACAGGGTCAGGGCCAGGATGGCGCGGGCCTGCTCGTCGGTCAGGCGGATCAGGCCGCCGTCTTCCTGCACGGTGCGCGGGTCGGCGATCAGGTCGACCAGGGGCAGCATGTCGCCGGCCGGCCAGGCCTTGGCCACCAGGCGCTCGCGCGCCTCGGCCGGGTCCTTCGACGAACGGATGATGTGGATGAACTCGTCGATATTGGCGACGGCGATGGCCAGGCCGACCAAGACGTGGCCGCGGTCGCGGGCCTTGCCCAGTTCGAACTTGGTGCGGCGGACGACGACTTCCTCGCGGAACTCGACGAACACCTCGAGCAGCTTGCGCAGGCCCATCTGCTCGGGACGGCCGCGGTTCAGGGCCAGCATGTTGACGCCGAACGAGCTTTGCAGCGCCGTGAAGCGGTAGAGTTGGTTGAGGATCACCTCGCCCGAGGCGTCGCGCTTCAGTTCCACCACGATGCGCATGCCGTCGCGGTTGGACTCGTCGCGGATGTCGGAGACGCCCTCGATCTTCTTGTCGCGGACCAGCTCGGCGATGTGCTCGACGAGGTTGGCCTTGTTCACCTGATACGGGATCTCGGTGATGATGATGGCTTCGCGGCCAGTGCGGATCTCGTCGACCGAGGCCACGCCGCGCATGATCACCGAGCCACGGCCGGTCAGCAGCGCCTGGCGCGGAGCGGCCCGGCCGATGATCTCGCCGCCGGTCGGGAAGTCCGGACCGGGCACGAGGTCGAGCAGTTGGTCGGTCGTCGCGTCCGGCTCGTCGATCAACAGCAGGCAGGCGTCGATGACTTCGCCCAGATTGTGCGGCGGAATGTTGGTGGCCATGCCGACGGCGATGCCGCCCGCGCCGTTGACCAGCAGGTTGGGGATCCGCGACGGCAGGACGGTGGGTTCCTGCTCCTTGCCGTCGTAGTTGTCGGCGAAGTCGACGGTGTTCTTGTCAAGGTCGGCCAGCAGCGACATGGCCGGCGGCGCCATGCGGCACTCGGTGTATCGCATGGCCGCGGGCATATCGCCGTCGACCGAGCCGAAGTTGCCCTGGCCGTCGATGAGCACCAGGCCCATCGAGAACGACTGCGTCATGCGCACCAGGGTGAAGTAGATCGAGGCGTCGCCGTGCGGGTGATACTTACCCATGACGTCACCGACGACGCGGGCCGACTTGACGTACGGGCGCTCGGGCGTCTGGCCCTGCTCGTGCATCGAGAACAGCACCCGGCGGTGCACCGGCTTGAGGCCGTCGCGCGCGTCCGGCAGGGCGCGGCTGACGATCACGCTCATCGCGTAGTCGAGATACGAACGGCGCAGTTCGTCCTCGATGTTGATCGGGGCGATGTCTCCGCGCGGCCCTTCAGGGGGCAGAGTGTTTTGATCGTCGCTCAAGGGGATTTTTCGCCGTCAGAATCGAACACGGAACAGTCGGAAACAGTTAGCATTCCACCACGGACGGCGCCACCTTCGCGGCCCCATGCGTCCCTTTGATTGCAGGAGCAGTTTCATGCGTCTGACCGCCCTTTTCCTGGCCGCCGGCCTCGTCGCCGCCACCGCGGCCTCCGCCGCCGAGGCGCCCGCCACCGCGACCGCCGACATCAAGGGCGCTGACGGCAAGTCGATCGGCACGGCGACGCTCACCGAAGGGCCGCGCGGCGTGCTGCTGCGCATCGAGGCCAAGGGCCTGACGCCGGGCTGGCACGGCCTACATTTCCACGAGAAGGGCGACTGCGGAACGCCGGACTTCAAGTCGGCCGGCGCCCACGTTCACGCGGCGACCACGGTGGTCCACGGCCTGCTGAACGCCGAAGGCAACGACAATGGCGACCTGCCCAACCTGCATGCCGGGGGCGATGGCGTGGCCAGCGCCGAGTTCTTCTCGCAGCTCGTCTCGCTGAAAGGCGGGCGCGGCCGCCCGGCCCTACTGGACGCCGACGGCTCGGCCATCGTCATCCACGCCAGCCCCGACGACTACACCAGCCAGCCGATCGGCGGCGCCGGCGCGCGCAGCGCCTGCGGGGTGGTGAAGTAGACCTCCCCTCCCCCGGCTCCCGGGTGGAAACAAGAACGGCCTCCGGATCGCTCCGGAGGCCGTTGTCGTATGGGCTTGAAGCCGCTGCTTAGCGCGGCAGCACCAAGGCGGGGTCGACCGGCTTGGCCTTGTCCTTCGGGGTCGGGGCGAAGCGAACCTCGAAGTGCAGCATGGGTTCCGGAGCGTCGCCCGTCTGGCCGACCGTGCCGAGCTGTTCGCCCTGGGCGATCGCCTGGCGCATCTTGACGCTGGTCGTGGACAGGTGGGCGTAGGCCGTCACCCAGCCGTCGGCGTGCTTGATCAGAACCAGATTGCCGAAGCCCGGCACCTGGTTGCCGGCATAGACCACGTCGCCGGCGGCGGCGGCCTTGACCGGCGTGCCGACCGGGGCGCGGATGTCCAGGCCGTCGAAGCGCTGACCCGGGCCCTTGGGACCGTAGGCGTTGATCATGTCGCCGCGCAGCGGCCAGACGAAGCGGCCACGGCCGGCGGCGGCGATCTCGGCCTCGGTCGGCGGAGCGCTGCTCTCGATGATCGGGCGCGACGGAGCCGACGGCGGCGTCGCCGGCAGGGCCGACACCGGGGCGCTCGGGCGCGAATAGGTGGTCGACGGGGTCGAACCCGACGGCGTGTAGGGACGCGGAGCCGACGGCAGGCCGGTGGTCGGCGGCGAGCTGGCCGGCGCCTGGGCCGTCGTGGTCGAACCGGCGGGACGCGGCGCGGGCGTGGTCACCGTCGTACGGATCGGACCCCGGTCCTTGTAGCCGTCGGGCAGAACGACCTTCTGGCCCTTTTTGAGCGACGCGCCGGCGCGCAGGTTGTTTTCCTTGGACAGCGCCGAGACGCTGACGTTGAAGCGCTTGGCGACGCCAGCCAGGGTGTCGCCGCTTTCGGCCACATAGGCCTTGTCGGTGATGGCCGGGCCTTTCAGCTTCTGGCCCGGACGGATGACGTAAGGGGCCTTCAGGTCGTTGTCCTCGACCAGGTCCTTGCGGGTGGTGCCGAGGTCGCGGGCGATGGAGTCGATGGCGTCGCCGGACTTCACCGTGTGGATCTTCGGCTTGCCGGCCACCTCGATCACCTTGCCGGCGATGGAGACGGTGGTGGTCGTCGTGGCGGCCGGGGTCGGCTCGGGGTCGCGCTCGGCCACGACAGGACGCGACGGCGGCGGCGTGGACGGACGCGAAGAACCGATCGGCGGGGCCGAATAGGTCGGCGCGGGCGCGGCGCCGGCCAGCGAGGTCGAGCCTCCGGGGACCGGCTGCATCACCGTGGTCTTGGCCGGACCCTTGTCCTTGTAGCCCTGCGGCAGACGGATCTTCTGGCCGGCGCGGATCGAGGCGCCCGACGACAGGTCGTTTTCCTCGGCCAGGGCGGCCGGGGTGACGCTGAAGCGGCGGGAGATCGAGCTCAGGGTGTCGCCGCTCTCGACGACATAAGCCTTGGCCTTGGTCGACTTGCCCTTCAGCTTCTGGCCGGGCTTCAGACGATAGGGCTCATCAAGGTCGTTCAGCTTGGCCAACTCGGCGCGCGACAGGCCCATCTTGCGGCCGACGGCGTCGAGACCCTCGCCCGACTTGACGACATAGGTCTCAGGCGCGCCGCCGACGTCGACGACCTTGCCGTTCGTCGTGGTGACCACGACGGGGCGCAGGGCCGGTTGGGCGGGCGGCTGATGTTGCACGGGCGCCGGCAGCGGACGGCTGTCGGCCGGCGGCGGGGGCGGCGGCGGAATCTCGGCGGTCGTCACCGGAGCCAGCGGCTGGCTCGACACGGCGCCGGCGCCGACCGGGGCGGTCACCGGCGGAGCGTCGTCCTCAGGCGGCGGAGCCTGGGTCGGAGGCGGCGTCTGGGCGGCCGGCGGCGCCTGGACGACGGGCGGGCTGACGCCCTCGCTGGCGCGGGTGGGATACTGCGCGCCGGTCGTCTCGCAGGCCGCGAGCGTTCCAGCCGTCAGGGCGATGACCGCCGCTTGCGTCCACAACTGCCTCATGACCTCTCCTTTCCTCACGGAGCCTTCAAGTCGCCGCCGCAAGGGTGAATCAAACCTTAACCAAACACGCACGGCGTCACCGAACCTGTGGACGCCGAACCCGCACTACTCGCGGGCGACGCCTTCCAGGATCGGGACGAAACGCACTTCGCACAGGACTTCGACCGTGAAGCCCCCCTTCCCGTCGCCGGCATAGCGGCGAAGGCTCTGGACCGGCCCACGTCCGACGGGTGCGACGAGCACGCCGTTGGGCTTGAGCTGGGCCAGGAGCCCCTTAGGTTCTTCTTGCGCCGCAGCCGTGACCATAATGCGGTCGAAAGGCGCCTGCTCGCGCCAGCCTTCCCAGCCGTCGCCGAACTTGGTGATGACGTTGGTCAGACCGAGCACGGCGAAGCGCGCCTCGGCCTCCTTCATCAGGGTGCGATAGCGCTCGACCGTGTAGACGAGGCGCGACACCCGGGAAAGGATCGCGGTCTGATAGCCCGAGCCCGTGCCGATCTCCAGCACCCGGCAACGCGGCTCGACCGTCAGGGCCTGGGTCATCAGGCCGACGATGAACGGCTGGCTGATGGTCTGGCCGCAGGCGATCGGCAGGGCCGAGTCCTCCCACGACCGCTCCTTGAAGAGGTCGGGAGTGAAAAGGTCGCGCGGCGTCTTCTCGATCGCCGACAGCACGTTGGGATCGGTCACCCCCTGCTCGCGCAGCGCATCCAGCAGCCGCTTCAGCAGCGCTTCGGGCGTTTCCGGGCGCTTGGCGCTCGCCATCACAGGCCGGGCTCCGGGCTCTCCGGCTTTTGGGCAAGCTTCGGCGGCGCTCCGCCCAGCACGCCCTTGAGGGCGGCGACGGTGGCGTTGTGCGTCAGGTCGATATGCAGGGGCGTCACCGAGATGCGCCCTTCGTACACGGCCTTCAGATCGGTGCCCTCCGGCGGATTGGACGGCTTCACGGTGAAACCGGTCCAGTAGTAGTCGCGACCGCGCAGGTCCGTCCGCTTTTCCATGCGCCGCAAGTGCGAGTCGCGAAAGCCCTGGCGGGTCACTTCCACGGCATCGACCCGTTCCGGCGGCAGCGGCGGGAAGTTGACGTTCATGACGACGTCGGTCGGCCAGCCGATCTCCAGCAGGCGCTGGATGACGCCCGGCCCGAAGTGCTCGGCGGTCTCCCAGTGGGCGACGACCTCGTCGTGGAAATAGGTCATGGCCTGAGACAGGGCGATCGACGGAACGCCCAGGACCATGCCCTCGATGGCGCCGGCGACGGTGCCCGACAGGGTGACGTCCTCGGCCAGGTTCTGACCGCGGTTGACGCCCGACAGCACGAGGTCCGGCTTCTTGCCCTCGATCAGTTCCTGGAAGGCCAACGCCACGCAGTCAGTGGGCGTGCCTTCGACGGCGAAGCGACGGGTGTCGATCTTCCGCACCCGCAGCGGATCGGACAGGGTCAGGGCCCGGCTGGCGCCCGACTGCTCGTATTCCGGCGCGACGATCCAGACGTCGTCCGACAGAGCCGCGACGATACGCTCCAGGCTTTGCAAACCCGGAGCGTGGATGCCGTCATCGTTGGTGAGGAGGATCCTCAAGCCGCGCCCCCGATGTGGGTCAGGCCGCCCATATAGGGCTGCAGCACGGCCGGGATATGGATGCGACCGCCCTCGTCCTGATAGTTCTCCAGCACGGCCACCAGGGTGCGGCCGACGGCCAGGCCCGAACCGTTCAGGGTGTGGACGTAGTGCGTGCCCTTCTCGCCGGCCTTCTTGAAGCGGGCGTCCATGCGGCGAGCCTGGAAGTCGCCGCAGTTGGAGCACGAGCTGATCTCGCGGAAGGTCGCCTGGCTCGGCAGCCAGACTTCCAGGTCGTAGGTCTTGCGGGCGCCGAAGCCCATGTCGCCCTTGCACAGCAGCATGGTGCGGAATTCCAGTTCCAGCTTCTTCAGCACGGCCTCGGCGCACTCGACCATGCGCTCGTGCTCGGCTTCCGACTGGTCGGGCGTGGTGATCGAGACCAGCTCGACCTTCTGGAACTGGTGCTGGCGGATCATCCCGCGGGTGTCGCGGCCCGAGGCGCCGGCCTCCGAACGGAAGCAGTGGGTCAGGGCGGTGAGGCGCAGCGGCAGCTCTTCCTCACCGGTGACCTGCTCGCGCACGATATTGGTCAGCGAGACCTCGGCGGTGGGGATCAGCCAGTGGTCGCCGGTGGTGCGGAAAAGGTCTTCGGAGAACTTGGGCAGCTGACCGGTGCCGAACAGGGCCTCGTCCTTGACCAGCACGGGCGGGCTGATCTCGGTGTAGCCGTGCTCGACCGTCTGCAGGTCGAGCATGAACTGGCCGAGCGCGCGCTCCAGGCGGGCGATCTCCTTCTTGAGCACCACGAAGCGGGCGCCGCTCATGCGGGCGGCGGCCTCGAAGTCCATGCCGCCGAGGGCCGCGCCGAGGTCGACGTGGTCCTTGGGCGCGTTCAGGCGGCCGGCCGGCAGCTTGGAGCGGTCGCCCCAGCGGCGCTGCTCGACATTGCCGGTCTCGTCCTCGCCTTCCGGCACTTCGGCGGCGGGGATGTTCGGCAGCGAGGCCAGCAGGTCTTTCAGCTTGGCGCCGACGAGGGCTTCCTCTTCGCCGGCTTCGGCCATGCGACCCTTCAGCGCCTCGACCTCGGCCATCAGGCGGGCGGCTTCGGCCTCGTCCTTCTTGGCCTTGGCCGCGCCGATCAGCTTGGAGCTTTCGTTGCGCTTGGCCTGGGCTTCCTGCAGGGCGGTCTGTGCGGCGCGCAGCTGGGCGTCGAGCTTGACGGCTTCCGACGCCGCGCCCGAACGGCCCTTGGCCGACCAGGCGGCTTCATAGGCTTCGGTGTTTTCGCGGATGGCCTTGATGTCGTGCATCGGGAGCGCTCGGAAGGAAGTCGTTAAGAAACGCCCTTCTCTAAGGCGCGTCGCCAAGGGCGCCAACCTTTTCGCGCTGGGTCAGCCGTTAGGGTCGCCGCCCCAATCCTCGTGAGCATGCCGAATGCGGAGCACGCGCACGCCCCGCTCATCCACTCGGTAGACGATGAGGTGCGCCTTGTGAGGATGGACGCGAACGGGCGGCGTGATTTCCGAACGTTCCGGAGCGGCTCGCGGGAAGGCGGCGAGAAAGTCGAAGGCCCGCTCCAGGCTCAGGTGATATCGCTCGGCCTGGGATGCGCCGAACGCGCGCACGCCTTCGATATAGATCCCTACAAGATCGTCCCTGGCCCTTCGGCTGAGCCTATAGGCCAAGGGCCTTTGCCCTAGCCCGAGCAATCTCCAGGATTTCCGGCATGCTGTGCTCGCTGTCGCCCGAGGCCAAGGCCTCGTCCACGAGCGTCTGCATGGCCTGGATCTTGGCGTGCCGCGTACGATCCCGTTCGATCAGATCCCGCACATAGTCGGCCGGCGTGTCATAGCGCTCGGCCCGGGCCTGCTCCTCGACCCAGTTCTTGGCGTCTTCCGACAGAGGCACATTCATGGTCGCCATGAATTCAGCCTGAGACCGGCCGACAGGATTGTCAAACGGCCTAGACCGCCACGACGTCCTTGCTCTCTTCGGCTTCGCGTTTCTTGCGGCCGCGCTCGATGATCCAGACGCACCAGATGCCGATCTCGTAGAGCAGGCACATGGGGATCGCCAGGGTCAGCTGGCTGATCGGGTCGGGCGGGGTCAGGACGGCGGCGGCGATGAACACGCCGACGATGGCGTAGCGGCGACCGCCGCGCAGCATCTTGGAGTCGATGATCCCGGCCATGCCGAGCAGCGACACCACGACCGGCAGCTGGAAGCACAGGCCGAAGGCCAGCAGCAGCGAGGTCACCAGGGTCAGGTAGTCCGACACCTTGGGCAGCAGCTCGACCGAGATGGCGTCGCCGAAGATCTGCTGGTTCATCGAGAACCAGACAATGAACGGCAGCATGACGTAGTAGACCAGCGCCGCGCCCATGACGAACAGCACCGGCGAAGCGATCAGGAACGGCAGGAAGGCGCCGCGCTCGTTCTTGTAGAGACCGGGCGCGACGAAGCGGTAGAGCTGCCAGGCCAGCACCGGGAAGGTGATGACCACCGCACCGAACGCCGACAGCTTCAGCTTGGTGAAGAACTGTTCCAGCAGCGCCGTGAACACGAACTTCTGGTGGGCGACATCGGCCGGCGCGTCCTTGAGGCCCGTCAGCACCATGATCAGGTCGAAGGGGTTGTGGTGCGCGCCGCCCGCCTTGCTGGCCGCGACCATGCCGGCGGCCACTTCGAACGGGTGGATCAGGAACAGGAAAAGCTGGTTCGAGAAGTAGAAGCAGACGCCGAAACCGACGAACAGCGCCACCACGCAGACGATCAGGCGCGAGCGCAACTCGGTCAGGTGCTCGAGCAGCGGCGCGCGCGAGGCCTCGATCTCCTCTTCGGGATCGTATCCGATCGAGTTGGTCACGAGACGATGTCCGAGCTGGAAGAGGCGGTCTTGGTGGTGCGCTTGCGCGGCGGCTTGACGACGGCCGCGGTCGTCCCACCGGCGGCGACGGCTTTAGCCGCCTTGGGGGCGGCGGCCTTCTTGGCCGGAGCCTTGGCGGCGACGCCGACGTCCTTGGACGCGGCCTTGGCGCGCGAGGTCTTGGAGACGATTTCGACGGTCGGCTCGGCGACAGCCTTGGGGGCGCGCTTGCGGACAGGCATGGCCGGGGCCTCGATGGCGGCTTCAGGCTCGGCGACCGGCTCGGGATTGTACCCGGCGTAGGGATGGGCCTGGACGGCGCCGCTGTTGAGGCTGGCGTCGATATCGGCGAACACTTCGTCGACCGTGGCGTCCTTGGCTTGGTCGACCGCGGCCTGCACCGGGTTGGCGTATTGGCCGGCGCGCATGGCCTCGACCTCGCGGCGCAGCTCATCGAGCTCCGACTGGCGGGCCATCTCGTCGAAGCTGGCGCGGAATTCCGCAGCCATGCCGCGGATCTTGCCGACGAACTGGCCGAGCTTGCGAAGAAGAACAGGCAAATCCTTCGGCCCCACCACGATCAGCGCGACCGCGGCGATAACCAGAAGCTCAGCGCCGCCGATATCAGGAAGCATGAAAGCGCCTCAGACCGGCCCGGCGCTCCCCCGTGGAGACCTGGGCCGAGAGATTTGGAAAAACGAAACCGCGCCCTCCTAGGAAGGCGCGGCGAAAACAAACCTTACGACTTGCGCAGGTCTTCCTTCTCGGCCTCGGTGCGCGGCAGCGCGCCCGTGGACTTGTTGTCGGCGACTTCCTGGCTGCCGTCGTCCTTCAAGCCGTCCTTGAACGCCTTGATGCCCTTGGCCGCGTCGCCCATGATCCCGGACAGCTTGCCGCGACCACCGAAAAGCAGGGCGACGACCGCGATCACGATCACCCAGTGAATCCAGCTCATGCTACCCATAGCGGCGGTGCTCCTTGCGACAGCGGCGCTTTAGCCGCTGCGGCGTGTCGTTACAATGTCTCAGATAATATAGGCGTCCGCATGGCCATGAGCCAAGCGGCGCAAATCGCGGCGATTGCACCCCGGCCAAGGCAGGCTTCGCCTCAACGGCCCGGCTCTCCGCCCTCCGGCTCGCCCAGGAAATCCTGAGCGAATTCGGGCGTCTCGCCTTCGTCCAGCGGGTCTTCCTCCTCGCCGTCAGCCCGCAGCCCCATCGGATCGGGCACGCTGAAGCCGGGCGGCAGGTTCAGATCGAGCAGGCCCGCGGCCTTCATTTCGGCGACGCCGGGCAGGTCGCCCAGATTCGCCAGGCCGTAGTGCTCGAGGAAAGCGTCGGTCGTGCCGAAGGTCACTGGACGGCCCGGCGTGCGGCGACGGCCGCGCATGCGGATCAAACCCAGCTCCAGCAGCACGTCCAGCGTGCCCCGGCTGGCCTGCACCCCGCGCACGGCCTCGATCTCGGCCCGGGTGACGGGCTGGTGATAGGCGACGATGGCCAGGGTCTCCTGAGCGGCCTTGGACAGGCGGCGCGGCTCCTCGCGTTCCTCGGTCATCAGGAAGGCCAGGTCGGCGGCGGTCTGGAAGCGCCAGCGGCCAGCGACCTCGACCAACTCGATCCCCCGCCCATCCCAGCGGGCGCGCAGGTCGGCGATGCCGGTGGCGATGTCGGCGCCGTCCGGCAGGCGCTTGGCGAGGTCGGCCACGCTCAGCGGCTCGGCCGCCGCGAACAGCAGGGCCTCGATGCAGCGTTCGGTGAAGAGAGGGTCGAGGGTCATGGGTAGAAGCTGTCTCTCAACACGATCACGCCCCCTCCTCCACGTCCGTCCGGGTGCGCAGGTAGATTTCCTCGAACGCGCCCATCTGGCGCACCGTCAGCGCGCCTTCCTTGGCCAGTTCCAGACTGGCCGACAGGGTCGAGGCCAGGTAGCTGGCGGGCGTCGGGCCGTCGGGGTCGTCCTCCCAGCGCTCGACGGGAGCGACGCCGGACAGGGCCGTCCACTCCTCCATCCTCGGCAGGAAGGTGCGCAGGCGGTCGCGGGCGTCTTCCAGCGGATAGGCCTGGGGCGGACGCGGGGCGTAGTGACGGCCGTGCTCGCGCTTTCGCTGGGAGATGTAGGCGCTCATCAGGGCGTAGAGGTCGCCCTCGAACCGGGTGGAGGAGACGATCTTCACCGCGTCGGGATCGCCGCGCACGAAGACGTCGCGCTGGAGCTGCGGACGCTCCTTCAGGGCCTCGACCGACTTGCGCATGGCGTCGAGCTTGGCCAGGCGAAAAGCCAGCAGGGCGGCCATTTCCTCGGCCGGCGGCTCCTCGGCCTTGGGGCGATCGGGCTTGGGCAGCAGCAGACGCGACTTCAGGTAGGCCAGCCAGGCGGCCATGACGAGGTAGTCGGCGGCCAGCGAAAACCGCACGCGGCGGGCCTGCTGCACGAAGGCCAGGTACTGCTCGGCCAACTTGGTGATCGACAGCTGGAGCAGGTCGACCTTCTGGTTGCGGGCCAGGGCCAGCAGAACGTGCAGCGGGCCTTCGTAGCCGTCGATGTCGATGACCAGGGCCGCGCCGTCTTCCGCCGCCTCCCGGGCGGCCGCGAAGTCGAATGTGGGCTGGAAGCCCGTGCTCACCCGGCGAACCGGCCGTCGAAGGCGGCGTCGAAGCGGGCGCGGGCCTCGGCGACATCGAGCGGCTCGTGCACCTTGACCAGGCGGCCCATGACCGCCTGGGCGCGGCGGCGGGCTTCCTTGGAGAGCTTGCCGACGCCGGCCATCACGGCCTTCATCTCGTCCATGTCGCCGTTACAGTGCAGGACCACGTCGCAGCCGGCGGACAGGCTGTCCTTGGCCCGCTGCTTGAAGTCGCCCGACAGCGCCTTCATCGACAGATCATCGCTCATCAGCAGGCCGTCGAAGCCGAGCGACTCGCGGATGACCTTCTTGATGGCCTTCTTCGAGGTGGTGGCCGGGTTGCGGCGATCGATGGCCGTGTAGACGACGTGGGCGGTCATCGCCATCGGCATGTCCGACAGCACCCGGAACGGGGCGAAGTCGCGGGCTTCGAGCTCGGCCAGCTTGGCCTTCACGACCGGCAGCTCCAGATGGCTGTCGCTCATGGCGCGGCCATGGCCGGGGATGTGCTTGATGATCGGCAGCACGCCGCCGGCCAGCAGGCCCTCGGCCGCCGCGCGGCCCAGGGTCGCCACCTGCTCGGGCGTGTCGCCGTAGGCGCGGTCGCCGATGATCTCGTGGCCCTTGGGGTCGGGCACGTCCAGCACCGGCACGCAGTCGACGTTGATGCCCAGCGAGGTCAGGTCGTGGGCGATCAGGCGCGCGCCGAGACGGGTGATCTCGCGGGCGACCAGCGGGTCGTTGGCGACGAGCTCACCATAGGCGCGGCCCGGCGGATACTTCTTCCAGTGGGGCGGCTGCAGGCGGGCGACGCGGCCGCCTTCCTGGTCGATCAGGATCGGCGCGTCGGGACGGCCGACCGTCTCGCGCAGGGCGGCGGTCAGCGCCCGCACCTGGTCGGGCGTCTCGATGTTGCGCTTGAAGAGGATGAAGCCCCACGGCCGCACGTCGCGGAAGAAGGCGGCTTCTTCCGCGCTCAGGACGGTCCCGGCGCAGCCGAGGATGGCGGCGGACGACACGCTCATGGGGATCCCCTCGCCTACTTCACGAAGCAGGATTTACCGGCGGCCGTCAGGGCGTCGCAGAACGCCTTGGCGTCGGCGCGGCTGGAGAAGCCCGTGACCGAGGTGCGGTAGAGCGTCGAGCCGTTCTTGTCGATCGCCTCGACCTTCTTGCCCTTGCCGGCGGCCAGGCCCGGCGCGATGCGGGCGGCGTCGCCCCAGGCCTTGTCGGCCAGGGCCGTCGAGGACAGGGCGCCGATCTGGACGCTGGCCGGACCCGAAGCGGTCGCGGCGGGCTTCGGCGCGGCGGCGGCCGGCTTGGCCGGAACAGTCTTGGGCGGCGCGACGGCGGCGGTGGCCAGGCTCTCGATGCTGGGCGCCGGAGCCGGCTTGGTCGGCGCGGGCTTGGCCGGAGCGGCGGAGACCGGCGCGCTGGGCGCGGCGACAGGCGGCTTGGCCGGCGGCAGGCTGGCGCTCTGCACCGGGGCGGCCGGCGGCGGCGCGGTCGGACGGGCCATCGGCTCTTCCGGCGGCGCGGCGTAGGTCGGCGAGGCCGTCGGGTTCTCGTGGCTGTAGATTTGCAGGCCGGCGGCTTCGTCGGGCTTGTTCTGGTCGGGCGCCGGAGCGGCCTTCATCTCGGCCACCGGCTCGCCCACGGTGCGCGGCGGCTCGTTGGGGCCGCGGATGCCGTTGCGATAGACCAGGAACACGCCGACCAGCAAGGTGGCGAGCACCACCGCGCTGATGATCAGGGTCAGAGGCAGGGGCCTCGACCCACGCACCGGCTGGCGCGCATCGAAGGACAGCGGCGCATCGGTGGGCGGCGCATAGGCGCCGCGGTGCGGGTCGGACATCTCACAAGGCTCCAGAATTCCGGCGCTCGCATCGCCATCGGCGAATCACGCGCGCAAGTTCGTACTGTACTGGACCCGATCCCCGTTCAGAACTGTCGCACCCTTGCCGGTTGTGCATGTTCCTTCCGCGGCGGCAGGCCGTCAGTTCCAGACATCCAGATGGAACAGCTTGCGGTGCTCCTCGATGGCGAAACGATCGGTCATGCCGGCGATGTAGTCGCACACCACGCGGGCCCTTCCGGCCTGGTCGCGGTTCTGCGACTTGGCGAACCATTCAGAGGGCAGGACCTCGGGTTCGGCCAAGAAAAGCGTGAACATCTCGGCCAGAATGCGGCGCGCCTGGCTGCGGGTGCGGTTCACTCGCCAGTGGCGGTACATCTTGGCGTGGAGGAACTGGCGAAGGCGGGCCAGGTCTTCCAGCATGTCGGCCGAGAACGACACCAGCGCGTGCGGCAGGGCCCGCACGTCGTCGGCCGAAGCGACGCCGGTGGCCGCTGCCCGCTGCAGGGTCTCGCCCATGACGTCGTCGACCATGGCGCCGATCATCCGGCGAACGGCCTCCAGGCGGGTGATGCGTGCGTCGAGTTCCGGACGCTCGCTGCGCACCGCCGCCAGGATCGGGCCGATCAGCGGCACGTCCATCAGCTCGTCCAGCGTGAAGAGCCCCGCCTCCACGCCGTCATCGATGTCGTGGTTGTTGTAGGCGATGTCGTCCGACAGGGCCGCGACCTGGGCCTCGGCCGAGGCCCAGGTGTCCAGCTTGAGGCCGTATTCGGCGTCGTACTTGGAGATCGCCTTCCACGACGGCTCGCCCAGCTTATGAACCACCGGACCGTTGTGCTTGATGACCCCCTCGAGGGTCTCCCAGGTCAGGTTCAGGCCGATGAAATCCGGATAGCGGTGCTCCAGCTCGGTCACCACGCGGAAGGTCTGGACGTTGTGGTCGAAGCCGCCGAAGTCCTTGGTCTGCAGCTCCAGCTCGTCCTCGCCGGCATGGCCGAACGGCGGATGGCCCAGGTCGTGGGCCAGCGCGATAGTCTCGGCCAGATCGACGTCCAGCCCCAGGGCCGTGGCCAGCGAGCGGGCGATCTGGGCCACTTCCAGCGAATGGGTCAGGCGCGTGCGGAACTGGTCGCCCTCGTGGGCGACGAACACCTGGGTCTTTTCCTTCAGCCGGCGGAAGGCCGAGGTGTGGATGATGCGGTCGCGGTCACGAGCGAACGGGGTGCGCGTACGGCTCTCGTCTTCCTGGTATCGCCGGCCGCGAGACTTGGCCGGATCCTCGGCGTAAGGGGCGCGGGGGACGGCGAACGGAGACGTCGACATGAGCGGCCTTTGCTGATCGCCCCTTTCCCCGGGGCGCGGACGTCCTCATATAGGCCATAGATGAAGTTTCCACAGCCATGACCGACACCACCGTTACGCTTTCTTCGAACGCCGCCCGCCGGCTGCACGCGCTTTCCGAGGCCGAAGGCCGCGAGGTGATGCTGCGCGTCGCCGTCGACGGCGGCGGCTGCTCGGGCTTCCAATATCGGTTCGACCTGGTCGAGGCCGCGCAGGACGACGACCTCAAGATCGAGCGCGACGGGGCCGCGGCCCTGGTCGACGTGATCTCCCTGGCTCTACTGAAGGGCTCGGAGATCGACTTCGTCGACGAACTGGCCGGCGCCGAGTTCCGAGTGAAGAACCCCAACGCCAAGTCCAGCTGCGGCTGCGGCGTCAGCTTCTCGATCTGATCGCGAAGGCCTGCTGGCCAACGCCGACAGGGGCTTGAAACGGGCGCGACCTGGCGCCCGTCGCGCTTTTCGGCGCCTGCGACCTGGCGTCGCGATTGTCGCGTGACCATTGTAATGCGACGCTCCCTCCCCTATATGTAAGCGAGCGCTCATTACCTGCGGCCCTCAATGCCGCACGAAAGCGCCATCCTCGCCCTACCGCCGCCCCGCGGCGCGGGCGAACTTTTCCCCTAATTCGATCATCCGGAACGACGACATCGTCGTTCCCAAACTGGAACTTTATGAAAACCAACACCACTCGTGCGCCCATCGCTGTCCAAAAGCCGCGCACTCCGAACCTTTCGCCTGCCGTGACCTCCCCGCTCTCGCCCGCCACCCTCTGGGCCTGGCCCGGCCTCACCCGCGCCGAACTGCGCGAACTGATCATCGATCAGATCGGCTAAGCGCCCTATCCCCCGAAATCTCCCCTCGGCCGCTTGAGCCCGAAGCCCGCGCCCCCTAGCCTCGCGCGCCTGCTCGGAGCCCGCCATGCGCATCGCCACCTGGAACGTCAATTCGGTCAACGCCCGCCTGGACAACGTCCTGGCCTGGTTCGAGGCCGAGGCGCCGGACGTCGCGGTGCTGCAGGAGATCAAGTGCGTCGACGAGAAGTTCCCGGCCGAGGCCTTCGAGCGCCTGGGCTACAACGTCGTCGTCCACGGCCAGAAGACCTACAACGGCGTCGCTTTGCTCTCGAAGCATCCGCTCGAGGACGTCCGCAAGGGGCTGCCGCTGCTCGACGGCGACGCCGAGGACGAGCAGGCCCGTTATGTCGAGGCGGTGATCTCTGGTCCCAAGCCCGTGCGGGTGGTCGGCATCTACCTGCCCAACGGCAATCCGATCGGCACCGAGAAGTTCGCCTACAAGCTGTCGTGGATGCGCCGCCTGCATGAGCACGCCAAGGGCCTGCTCGCCTTCGAGGAGCCGCTGGTGATCGCCGGCGACTACAACGTCATTCCAGAGGCCGAGGACGTGGCCAATCCCGAGGCTTGGGCAGGCGACGCCCTGTTCCAGCCCGAAAGCCGCGCCGCCTTCCGGGCGCTGAAGAACCTCGGCTTCACCGACGCCTACATGCAGTACGACGGCGCTCCGGGCGGCTACACCTTCTGGGACTATCAGGCCGGCGCCTGGCCCAGGAACCTGGGCATCCGCATCGACCACCTGCTGCTGTCGCCCCAGGCCGCCGACATCCTCGAAGACGTGACCATCCATCGCGACGAGCGCGACAAGGAAAAGCCGTCGGACCACGTGCCGGTCGTGGCCAGGCTGGCCCTCTAGAACCACGCGCGGCGGGCGGTAGCCGGCGCCCCTGTCGCGAATCCGCGAACGCCGCTAGTTTCCGAAACCATGAGCGAGTTCTGGCGTCTCCTTGTGCTCGTGGCCATCGCCGGCTCGGCCGTCACCTTCATGGGCAGCGCGGCCATCTGGTTCATGGACGAAGAGCGGCGTATCCGCCGCGCCCTCCGCCACGTGCTGAAGGGCGAACCTGAGACCGTGATCATCGCTCACGGCCGCGGCAAGGGCGCGGGCTTCTCGTTCGACACCAACACCGCCGCCGTCGCCTGGGACAACGGGACCTGGTGCCTGCTCTACCGCATCGACGAACTGATGGGGGCCGAGCTTTCGGTCGACAACCAGGTGATCGGCCGGGTTTTCCGGGGCGAGCAGCGCCGGGCCATCGACCAGATCGTCCAGCAGGCCAGCCGGGTCTGCCTGCGCATGATCTTCGACGATCCGCGCCACCCCGACTTCGAGCTGGACCTGTGGCTGGAAGGCGACCAGCAGCAGCGCCAGAGCCGCTCGCCCGCCCTGGCGATCCAGGAGGCCAACCGCTGGCTGGCCCGGGCCGAGGCCATCGTGCGCCGGCCGCTGGCGCCGCGCGGCCCCCCGCCCGCTCCGGCCGCCAAGGCCGCCGAGCCCGAGATCGCCCGTCGTCCGGCGCCGGCCGCTCCGGCCGAAGCCTTCGACAAGCCCGCGCCCTACCGTTCGGCGCGTGAGGCGGTGGCGACCGGCGCGAGCGGAGCGGCCGTGGCCACCGCCCCGCTGTTCGAGGAGATCGACGACGGCCCCGAGGCCGCCGATCCGCCCTGGTCGGATCCCGAGGCGCCGATCCAGGCCTGGGCCGACGACGACGCCCACACTGACGACGGTCCCGCCTACCAGCCGCCCGAACGTCCCTACAAGCCGGTGTCCAAGGCCTCGCGCTCGCCCAGGGACGACCAGGACGAGCTGCCCTTCGACCTCGACGACGAGGACTGAGTCCTCCCGCCAGGGTTGCGAAAGTCCGTCACTTGGGTCACGCTTCGCCGTCCCGTGGAGACGCGCCATGATCCGCCTCGCCGCCCTCGCCCTGCCGCTCCTGCTGGCCGCCCCGACCATGGCCCAGCCGACGGCCGCCGCCCCGGCCCCGCAAAAGCTGGTGCTGAACCTCGCCGACCGCGACGGCGACGGCGTGGTCAGCCAGGCCGAGGCCGCCGAACGCCTGGCGATCGCCGACGCCGAGGCGTTTCCGGCCGCCGCGCAGCCGGAGACCATCGCCAAGCGCCTGCCGATCAAGTTCGTGCCGCCCCAGGAGCGCGATGAAAGCGGCTTTCCCGCCCTGGCGATGAAGCGGCGCTTCGTGGAGGCCAGCGAGTTCGAGCAGGCCCTGGAATATCGCTTCCAGGAAGAGCTGCGCGAGCGCCGCAAGTAACGGTAGGCGATCGACGCGTCGCCATCCGCCCCAATCCTTCTCGATCGCGCCCATTTTTTGCCATTGCGGCCAGCACGTAGTTGCGAGTCGATCTCAACGCCCGTATGACCCGCGCCCTTATTGCGATTGATACGCACAAGCGTTGAGTACGGGGCGAGTGATGAAGCAAGCGATGTTGGCCACCGCGGCGATGGCCGTTGCGTTGGGCGCGGCCGGACAGGCCTGGAGCCAGGACGAACAGGCCGAGCGCCTTCCCAAGGTCAGCATCGAGGCGACCGCCGCCCAGCCGCCGGCCGCGGCCTACGAGGCCGCCGACCCGGTCGATTCCGGCACCTCGAAGATCACCCGCCGCGCCATCGAGGACCGCACGCCCGGCAACGGCGACGTCATCGAGACCCTGAAGATCCTGCCCTACGCCAATTTCGACGCCGACCAGGGCCTGGCGACGCAAGACAGCATCCAGGACCTCCGGCCGGCCAACATCTCGCTCTCGGGCGGCCAGTACTACGACAACTACTTCTCGATCGACGGCGTGGGCGTGAACAGCCGCCTGAACGTGGTCGACCTGTCGAGCAACGCCCAGAACTATAACGAGACGGCCGGCGGCAGCGCCCAGTCGATCTGGCTCGACAGCAACCTGATCGAGAGCCTGACCGTCCGCGACAGCAACATCTCGGCGCAGTACGGCGGCTTCACCGGCGGCATGGTGCAGATCGAGACGCGCCAGCCGGCCCACGTGTTCGGCGGCTCGCTCACCTTCGGCTGCACCAACGACAGCCTGACCTCGTTCAAGATCCCCAACGCCACGCGCGACGCCCTCGGCTCCAGCGTGCCGGCGCACCCGAACTACGAGAAGTGCAAGGTCAACGCGACGGTCGACCTGCCGATCAACGACAAGGTTCGGGTCCTGCTCGGCGCCGGCCGGCAGGAAACCGAGATGACCTACTACCGGGCGGCGGCCTATGGCGGCACGCCCTTCGGCCTGAAGAGCCGCAGCGACAATGTGCTGGCCAAGGTCGAGGCCGACCTCGCGCCCGACCTCGTGCTGCGCGGCCAGATCGCCTACAGCCCCTACACCAGCGAGAACTCGGCCAACAATTCGCGCAACGCCGTCATGACCCAGAAGGGCGGCGGCCTTACCGGCAAGCTCGAACTGGCCGGCAAGCGCGACGAGGCCAATTGGTCGCTGGCGGCGACCTACGCCAAGGCCCAGAGCGGCCGCAAGGCGCCCGATCCGAACTTCTCCTGGCCCTCGGCCTCGACCTACGCCGACTGGTGCTCCAACACCAACTGCACCGAGGGCAGCTTCGGCGACCTCGACCAGTGGCAGGAAGACATCGGCCTGCAGGCCCGCTGGAGCCAGCCCCTGCTGGGCGGCGAACTGCGCGTCGGCGCCGACTACGGCCACGTCACGGCCCGCAAGCGCCGCCCCGAGGACAACTACGCCTACAGCCAGGGCACGGTCAGCAGCCTGGTCTCGTGCGCCACGGGCGACGTGGCCTGCAAGACCGGCGACGTCGTGCTGACCAGCGCCATCTACTATGCGGCCTATGACGCCGAGGCGAGCCTCGACTCGGTCTCGGCCTTCGCCGAGTACGAGGTCAGCCGCGGCCCGCTGACCGTGCGCGGCGGCCTGCGCTACGACCACGAGAGCCTGCTCGACAACCACAGCTTCGCCCCGCGCCTGTCGGTGGTCTACGAACTGCCGTGGGAGGTCACCGCCACGGTGGGCGCCAACCGCTACTATTCGCGCGACTTCCTGGGCTACGCGATCAAGTCGCAGTACCCCGGCACCAAGGTCTATCGCCGCACCACCTCGACGGTGAACGGCCAGCTGGTGGCCGGCGACTGGTACCTCTATTCGCACTCGGTGACGGCCGGCGTGGCGGGCACCGGCGTCAAGACGCCCTATTCGGACGAGCTGACCTTCGCCCTCTCCAAGCCGGTGTTCGGCGGCGTGGCGCGGATCAAGGGCGTGGCCCGCGAGGCCCGCGACCAGTTCACCGCCGGTGTGGTGACGGTGCAGAGCTACGTCCGCGAGACCAACAACCAGACCTACACCTACAACACCACGCACCTGGGCAACGAGGGCGAGACCTCGTTCCGCGGCCTGTCGGCCGAATGGAGCCGGGGCTTCGGTCGCCACACCGTCACCGTCAACGGCTCGTGGTCGAAGACCGAGGACAACCTCAGCGACAACTACTACGAGGATCCGTCGGACGAGAGCGAGTACGCCGACGAGCTGATCTACTACAAGGGCGAGGTGCGCAGCCTGCTGGGCGTGATCTCCGAGAACCAGCGCCTGAACTACGCCGCCCCGGGCCTCGTCAACGCCGACTGGAGCGCCGACTGGTGGAGCGGCCGCATCCGCACCAACCTGAACGCCCGCTGGCGCTCGGGCTTCGACCAGATCGAGGAGACGGGCACGTACCAGACCGTCAGCAGCGTGCGCTACGCGGTTTGGGACGTGGTCCGCTACAAGGCCCAGACGACCTTCAACGCCAACATCCAGGCGCTGATCGCCAAGACGGCGTACGGCGAGGCCCGCCTCGACCTGCGGATCACCAACCTGTTCGACGTGACGCCTCAGACGGTGACGGCCTCGACGACCAGCCAGCCCTACAAGCTTGGCCGTTCGTTCTGGGTGGGCATGAGCTACAAGTTCTAACCCATGAAGCGCGCGGCGAATCTCCTGCTCCTGCTGGGAACGGCGGCGGCCCTGATCGGGCTGGCGCCGCTTCCCGACGCGAACGCGGTTCGCCGCGCCGCCTTCTCCGGCCAGCCCGACAGCTGGCCGGCCCCGACCCTGCTGGCCGGGGCCTCGTTCACCCCGTTCGGCGCCCTGCCCGCCCCGGTCGTTCCGGCCGACAATCCGCAGACCTCGGAAAAGGTCGCGCTGGGCCAGAAGCTGTTCGAGGATCCGCGGCTGTCGGGCTCGGGCCAGATCGCCTGCGCCTCGTGCCACAATCCGGAGCTGGCGTTCGGCGACGGGGTGAAGACCTCGTTCGGTCACGACCGCCAGCGCGGCCGGCGCAACGCCCCGACCCTGACCGTCGTGGCCTGGCGCACGCCACTGTTCTGGGACGGCCGGGCCGGCAGCCTGGAGACCCAGGCGCTTGGTCCGCTGGTCGACCACAAGGAGATGGCCGCCGACCCGCGCGAGGTCGAGCGCCGGCTGAACGCCGACCCCGACTACCGCAAGGCCTTCTCGCAGGTCTTCGGCGGCAAGCGCGTCACCGCCCAGGACGCCGCCAAGGCCCTGGCCGCCTACCAGCGCACCCTCAAGCCGCGCAGCAGCAAGTGGGACCGGGTGCTCAGCCTCGGCGGTCGGGTGCTGAGCGACCAGGAGCTGCAGGGGCTGGAGCTCTTCCAGGGCAAGGCCGGCTGCGCCAACTGCCACAACGGCCCGTTGCTGTCGGACGGCAAGTTCCACAACATCGGCCTCAGCTTCTATGGCCGCAAGCTGCAGGACCTGGGCCGCTACGAGGTCAGCGGCGACCCGGCCGACGTGGGGGCCTTCCTGACCCCGTCGCTGCGCGGGATCTCGCGGACCGGGCCCTACATGCACAACGGCATCTTCCCGACGCTGGAGGGAACGGTGAACTTCTACAACGAAGGCGGCGCGCGGCTGCGGCCCAAGCCCGACCAGGTCGGCGACCGCCTGTTCCCGACCACCACCCCGCTGCTGAAGCCGCTCGGCCTGACGCGCGAGGAGAAGGCCGCGCTGGTGGCGTTTTTGGAGACGCTTTGAACGTCCTTCTCCCCTTGCGGGAGAAGGTGGCGGCCGAAGGCCGTCGGATGAGGGGTCGCGCTGACATTGGACGCTGCCGCCCGGCCTGACCGCTGCACGCGGCTTTGAGATTTGAGAGACCCCTCACCCGACCTCCTTCGGAGGCCACCCTCTCCCGCAAGGGGAGAGGGCACGGGTTGACGATCTCCCGTGAAAACTCACGAAAGTTGGTGGGGAGGCGCGGAGCGGCCGGGCGGAGCCCGGAGACCGTGATGTGTTTTAGCGTTTCGGCTTCGTCTGACCGCTCCGCCGCACCGTAGGCTCGAAGGACCGGGGGCGCGGGTGCTTTTTCAACCCTGGACCCGGTTGTCCCTCGGACGGGCAGGACCAATAGCCCCGCGGTGATCCGGCGGCGCCTCGGCTGATCCTGTTAGGCCGGTTTGAAACGATCCCGGCCCTGTCGACCCGCAAGTCTCGTCACCGAACGGCTGGCGGCCCAATCACGCCTTCTGAGCGATCCTGCAAACCCGCCCTCCCCATGACGCCCCAAGCGGCCCCGCTCGATGCGATCCGCAGCCGCTAACTCGGGCCGGTACCAAGAGCCCTCCCCATGGCTGGGATGGCTTTGATTATGGGGGTGGTTTGGGTAGGGGAGGATAAGTTGGGGTTATAAAGTTGTAGGGCGTTGAGTTCGCTCAACTCTTTTCCGATTACGCCGTGTGAGCAGCGTGCGTATCAACCTTTCCTTCTCCCCTTGCGGGAGAAGGTGGCGGCGAAGCCGACGGATGAGGGGTCTCTCAGATGGGAGACGCTACCGCCCGGCCTGACCGCTGCACGCGGCTTTCAGTTTTGAGAGACCCCTCACCCGACCTGCTTCGCAGGCCACCCTCTCCCGCAAGGGGAGAGGGATCAGCGGTCGTGGATTTCAGAAAAAGCCTGGGTCCCCGCTTTCGCGGGGATTTTACGGGGGAAGAAGGTCGGCGTTGCGGAAGCTGAAAACGGCCCCCCTCCGGCCCTTCGGGCCACCTCCCCCAGAGGGGGAGGATCCTGGCCTACCCCTTCACCGCGTACGCGATCGGGGTCTCGAAGCGCCGGCGGTTCCAGTCGGAGTCGCGGGGGGCCTTGGGGAAGGGGGCGGCGGCGGTGAGGAGGTCCATGGCGGCGGCGTCGAGGGCGTGGTCGCCACTGCTTTCGACCACCACCGCCCGCGACATCCGGCCGAAGCGGTCGAGGGTGAAGGCCACCACCACGACGCCCTGGGAGCGGCGGCGGCGCAGGGCCTCGGGCATGGTCTTGCGGGCCTCGATCCACGACAGCACCTGGGCGGCGTAGGGGTCGTGCGACTTGGACGCGTCGCCGCGAACCTGCACCGGCGCGCCGCCGCCGGCCGGGGCCGAGGCGGCCGCGGCGACCGCCGCGACGGGGGTCACCGACGACGAAACCCGGCTCTCGACCGGCTGTGGCGCGACCTGCGGGGCGGCGTACAGCGGCTCGGGCGCGGGGATCGGGAGCGAACGCGGCCGGATCGGCGAAACGCTGCGGGCCTCGCGCGGCACTTCCTGCGCCCGCCGCTCGCTGGACGCCTGGGACGGCGAAGGCTCGGGGCTGGGAGTCAGGGCCTCGAACAGCGCCGCCTCCATGGCCGGCGGCTCGGACAGGCCCGGCATGGTGCGCACGAAGCCGACGAGCGCCAGAACGGCGGCCGCGTGCAGGCCCAGGGAAACGCCCGCCGCGAGCGCCTTGTCCCCGCCTCGCCCGCCCGTCCGGGGTCGTCCCACGCCGATAGACTCCACGCACTCGATAAGAATGCGTCGCATCTACAGGAAGGCGCGCCCCGAAACAACGTCCGGACGGCTACGGATCACGCGGCCCACAGGGTCTCCTGCCCAGCCTGAGGCCTCACCTCCTCACGGCCTTGGGGCGCGAAGGCCGGATAGAAGGTCGCCAGCATCCGCTCGGCATAGGCCACGAGGTTGCAGAACCCCTCGGCCCGCTGGCGGATCGGCGAGTCGAAGAACGGCGTCAGGATCTGGGCCAACATGGAAAAAGCGATGGCGTCGACGCTGGTCGGCCGCTCGCCCATCAGGAAGGCCTTGTCGCCCAGCATCTCCGAGAGCGCGGTCAGCGACCAGGCGGCCAGCTCGACGATCTCGTCCGGGCCATGGCGACCGATCCCGACGGCCTTGAGATTGGCCTCGACCGCGTCAAGCAGGCCCGCCTTCAGGTCCTGGCGCATGGCCTCAGGCGCGCCGTCGAACCAGTGGGCCGGCCCCTTCTCGAAATTGTCGAAGTCGAAGAAGCGGAAGTAGCAGTTGGCCCAGCCCAGCTGGTTCTCGACCATCCGCTCGATCGCCCAGGCCTGGGCGCGCTCGACCCGGGTAAGGCCAACGTCGAGGTCGACGCCGTAGCTGCGCTCGAGATAGGCGCGGATGAAGGTGGAGTCGGCGACCTTGACCCCGTCGTCGTCGATCCAGGGCAGCTGACCCTTGGGCGAGGTCTCGGGATGGGCCGGGACCTTCTGGTAGGCCAGGCCCGCCATCATCAGGTGGATCTCGGTCTTGGTGACGTAGGGGCTTCCCTCAGGCAGGCCGTAGGCCGGGCCGGCGGCGTAGAGCGTGATCATCTCGAGGTCCCTCTCGTGCGGTCTTGCGATGAGGACAGACTGCCGCCACCCTGCTGCCAGCATGCTGTCAGCAACGATCCGGCACTGTGGGACCCATGAGACGCGCTGAACGCCTATTCCAGATCATCCAGATCCTTCGCCGCAGCCGGACGCCGGTCACCGCCGACTCCATCGCCGCCGAACTGGAGACCTCCAAGCGCAGCGTCTATCGCGACATCGCCGCCTTGGTCGGTCAGAGGGCGCCCATCCGCGGCGAGGCGGGCGTCGGCTATGTTCTGGAGGCCGGATACGACATGCCGCCCCTGATGCTGACGCCGGACGAGATCGAAGCCGCCGTGCTGGGCGCCCAATGGGTGGCCGGCCGCGGGGATCCCGCCCTGGCCACCGCCGCCCGCGATCTGATCGCCAAGATCGCCGCCGCCGTGCCCGACAACCTGCGGCCCTATGTGCTGGAGCCGGCGACCCGCGCCCCCGCGCCGTGGAACCCGACGCCCGACAATATCGACATGGCCCAGACCCGGGCCTGGATCCACGCCGGCCGCAAGATCCGGCTGGACTATCGCGACGAGAAGGGCGCGGTCAGCCAGCGGGTCGTCTGGCCGGTGACGGTGGGCTACCTCTCCACCGTGCGGATGCTGATCGCCTGGTGCGAGTTGCGCAGCGACTTCCGCAACTTCCGCACCGACCGGGTGGTGGCGGCGCAGTTCCTCGACGACCGCCACGGCCAGCGGCCGGCCGTGCTGCGCGCGCGCTGGCAGCGGCAGATGGAGGAGGAATGGGCCGCCTACGATGCGGCCAAGGCGGCGGGACCGGCCCTGCCCTCCTCCTGAACCTGGGCGTCAGCCATCGAAACCACGCGCCCAGCGATTACTTTTGCGAATGAGTTTGCATTTGACTCGCAATTGAACGCCCGGTAGCTGCGACCCGTTCTTAGTAACGGGGGAAGTGCATGAGATCGCGGTTGATGATGGCGAGCGCCCTGGGCGCGTGGGCGGCGCTGGCGAGCGTGGTTCGAGCCGAGGAGCCGATCGCGACGGCGCCCGAAGCCCCCACCGCGGTCGACGCCGTGGTCGTGACCGGAGAAAAGACCGCCCGCTCGCTGCAGGACACCGTCACCAGCGTAGCCGTGACCACCGCCCGCACGATCGAGCGCGAGCAGATCCGCAGCTTCTACGACGTGGTCGCCCGCACGGCGAACATGAGCGAGACCTACGGCAAGAGCGGCTTCACCATCCGGGGCGTGGCCAACAACAACGTCTCGGGCGGCGGCACCAGCGGCCTGGCCACGGTCTATCTGGACGGCGCGGCCATTCCCGAGCGCGCCATGTACGGCGGCCCACTGGAGATGTGGGACGTCGGTCAGGTCGAGATCTTCCGGGGTCCGCAATCGACCCTGCAGGGCCGCAACGCCCTGGCCGGCGCGGTGATCATCCGCACCACCGACCCGACCTTCGACTGGAACTTCAAGGCCCGCGCCACCGCGGCCAGCGGCGACGACCGCTCGATCGGCCTGGCCGGCGGCGGCCCGATCGTCGCCGACCAGTTGGCCTTCCGCCTAGCCTTCGAGGATCGCCAGAGCGACGGCTTCATCTACAACACCGTCCAGAAGCGCGACGACGACGCGACCGACACCCGCTCCTACCGCGGCAAGCTGCTGCTGACGCCCACGGCCCTCGAAGGCTTCAAGGCGATCGCCACCTACAGCCGCAACGAAAACAAGTCGGGCTATCTCTACACCTACGCCCGCACCGACACGCCGGACTATTACGACCACCGCGTCAGCAAGACCGACACGCCCAACACCAGCGACATCACCACCGACATCTTCAACCTGGAGCTCTCACAGGCCTTAAGCGAGCGCTTCACCCTTTCGGGCGCGTTCTCGTGGAGCAAGGTCGACCTGGTGCAGCGCTACGACGCCGACCTGACGCCGCAGACCCTGTCCTACGGCGGCCAGGACGAGCTGACCAAGACCACCAGCCAGGAAGTGCGCCTGAACTACGACGGCGAGCGGCTGAAGGGCCTGGTCGGCCTCTATCACGCCAAACGCGACTCCGACCGCAAGTCGGCCAGCCTGACCAACGTCACCTTCCCCACCGCCACCCTGGTCAGCGTGCTGACCTCGACCCTGGTGAGCGGCGGAACGCCGCTGGCCACGGCCCAGGCGCAGGCCAACGTTTTCGCGGCCATCTATGTCGCCGCCCTGCCGGTGATCCCGGTCGACTATTCGTCGGACGCGCCGGAGATCGTCACCACCACCGCCCTGTTCGCCGACGGCAGCTTCGACCTGACCTCGAAGCTCAGCCTGCTGGCCGGCTTCCGCTACGACCACGAGGAGAACGAGCAGGAGTCGTCGCAGACGGCCGTGTTCGCCGGAACCTATCCGACCCCGGCCAACTTCGGCGCCTACGCGCCGTACGTGGTGCTGGTGAACAACTTCGTCGCCTCGATGGTGGCCCAGGCCGGCGCCGCCTCGCCCGGCTCGACGCGCAAGTTCGACGCCTTCCTGCCCAAGCTCGGCGTCAAGTACGCCTGGACCGACGACCTCTCGACCAGCTTCGTCGTGCAGCGCGGCTATCGCTCGGGCGGCTCGACGGTCAACGTCGCCCGCGCCACCGTCGTGCCCTACGACCAGGAATTCACCTGGAACTACGAGCTGTCGCTGCGCTCCTACTGGCCGCAGTGGGGGCTGACGGCCAACGCCAACGCCTACTATGTCGACTGGAGCGACCAGCAGGTGATCGTCAACCTGGGCCTCAACACCTATGACTACCAGGTCGAGAACGCCGGAACCTCGCACCTCTACGGCTTCGAGGTGGAGCTGAACCAGCGCCTGTCGCCCAAGGCCAGCTGGTGGGCGTCGCTGGGCCACACCAGGACCAAGTTCGACGAGTTCCGCGTCGGCACGGGGTCGGACATCCGCGACCTGTCGGGCTCGGAATTCCCCTACGCTCCGCACTGGACCTTCGCGGTCGGCGGCGACTACCGCTGGGACAACGGCCTGGTCGCCAACCTCAACGCCAACTACCGCGCCAAGGCCTTCACCGAGGCCGGCGGCGAGCAGGACGGCCGCATCGCCGACGCCCGCACTCTGGTCAACGGCCGCTTCGGCTACGAGGCCGCCCATTGGGGGGCCTATGTGTTCGGCAAGAACCTGCTGAACGAAAAGTACAAGCAGTACACCCGCGAAGACGTGCCGGTAGCCCTGCTGGGCGAGCCGCGCATTCTCGGCGTGACGCTGGAGACCCGCTGGTGATCGGCTTAGGTGGTCTCGCCCTCGCGCCTATCGCCCTGGCCGGCGCGCTGCTGCTGCGGCGCGCCTGGACCCACGCCGACGCCCGCCGCCCCTGGCTGATCGTCGGCGGCTGGGCGCTGCTGGCGGCGGCGCTCGTCGCCTCCGCCCCGATCCTGGGGGTGGTGCGCGGTCCGTCGATCATGCTGGCCCTGGCCTCCACGGTCGCCCTGGCCGTGGTCGCGGTCGGGGTCGAGCTGCGCACGGCCAGGCGCAAGGCCCCGCGCGAGCTGGCCCTGGAGCCGTCGGACCGCCGCCGCGTCGCCTGGCGCGGCTGGCTGCGCGGCTTCCTGGCGGGACCGCTGGGCGGCGCCGCGGCCATGGGCGTCGGCCTGGCCGTCGCCGTCTGCTTTCCCGCCGAGGTCAAGACCCGGCTGATCATCGGCGGCATGCTGGTGCCGTTCCTGTGGGCCGGCGGCATGGCCTGGACCCTGTCGGACGACAAGATCCTGCGCGCCCTGGCCGTGCTGGTCGGCGTCACCGTCCTCGGCTTCGGCGCCGTGTTCCTGAAGGGCTCCCTCTGATGCACGCCCCGCAAGCCAAGCCCAAGCCCGGCAAGCCGATCTGGCCGAAGATCCCCGCCGCCTTCGTGCGCGCCATGCTGGCCGGCCACTCGGCGCTGGGTCTCGCCTTCGCCGCCCTGATCTATCTGGTCTGCTTCTCGGGCGCGGTGGCGGTGTTCACCAGCGAGTTCAATCGCTGGGAGCAGCCCACGGCCCCCGTCCTGCACAGCGTGACCCCGGCCGCCGTCGGCGCGGCCTTCGAGGAGGTGCTGGCCAAGAACCCCAAGGCCCACGACCTCTTCATCCGCATGCCCGAGCCCGCCCTGCCCCGTCTGTCGGTGCACGGCGACGACGCCAAGGGCGGCGAGCACACCTGGTTCGCCGACGCCTCGGGCAAGATCGTCGCCGAGCAGAAGACGCCGTGGAGCCAGTTCCAGGCCAAGCTTCACACCGCCCTGCACCTGCCCGGCACCTGGGGCTTCTTCCTGGTCGGGCTGACGGGCGTGGCCCTACTGTCCTCGCTGGTCTCGGGCGTGCTGTCGCATCCCCGGGTGTTCAAGGACGCCTTCGCCTTCCGATGGGGCGGCTCCAAGCGCCTGCAGGAGGCCGACCTGCACAACCGCATCTCGGTCTGGGGCCTGCCCTTCCACGTGGTGGTGTCGCTGACCGGCGCGTTCCTGGGCCTTAGCGTGCTGATCGTCGGCGTGCTGGCCATGGTGGTGTTCGACGGGAACCGGGAAAAGGTCTTCGCCCTGTTCAGCGGCCCGCCGGTGGCCGACGACGCCCGCCCCGCCCCGGTAATCGACGTCGCCAGGGGCCTGGCCGTGCTGCAGGCCCAGAACCCCAAGGCCGGCTTCAACTACATCTTCGTCGAGCACCCCGGCGAGACCGGCCAGCACATGAGCGTCAACCGCACCACGCCCGGCAAGCTGTCGCGCGGCGAGATCATCATCGTCGACGGAAACGCCAAGGTGCTGGGCCCGGCCGGCTTCGAGAGCGGCAACCTGGGCATGGCCATCTATTCCAGCCTGACGCCGCTGCACTTCGGCTGGTTCGGCGGCTGGCCGGTGAAGGTCGCCTACTTCCTGCTGGGCCTTGGCCTCACGGCCGTCACCGCCAGCGGCGTCGCCATCTGGCTGGCCCGCCGGCGCGACAAGGGCCGCCCGGCCCCGCGCTGGGAGCGGGTGTGGGTCGCCTTCTGCTGGAGCCAGCCCCTGGCCTACGCCGTCTCGGCCATCGTCGCCCTGCTGGCGCCAAGCGTCCCGCCGGTCGCGGTGTGGGGCGGCGTCACCCTGGCGGCCAACGCCTGCGCGTTCCTGTGGACGCCGGCGACGCTGTCGATCCGCCTGCGCCTGGCCAGCGCCGTGGGCCTTGCCCTGGTGGCCCTGGTGCACCTGGGCCTCAACACCGGCCGGACGGTGGATCCGGTAGCCTGGATCCTAGACGCCTCGCTGGTGCTGGGGGCCGGCCTGCTGGCGGCGTCGGCCTGGGCGTCGCGCCGGACGGCCCAGGCGTGATGGATATAAATCCCAATATATGAGTCATTGACTCGTATATTGAAATAATGCCGCTATCTCGGGCGTGCGAGCAGGACGCGGGGGCAACGCCTCCGAACCCGTCCGACGCACGCCCGACAACAAGAAACGATAGCGAGGAAACACTCCCATGCAGCGCACGAAGACCCTCGTCGCCCTGGCCGCGATCCTGTCGGCCGGCGCCTCCCTCACCTTGGCCGGCCTGACCTTGGCCGGCCCGGCCCTGGCCGGCGAGCCCTTGAACGGCGGCCTGGCCCGGATCGACAAGGACGGCGACGGCAAGGTCAGCCCGGCCGAATGGACCACCGAGCGGGCCAGCCTGTTCAAGAGGCTCGACGCCGACCGCGACGGCAAGCTGACCCTGGACGAGATCACCCAGTTCTACCTGAAGGCCGCCCCGGCCGACGATCCCAAGACCCAGAAGCGCATCGACGCGGTCACCGCCGCCGACAAGGACGGGAACGGGGACGGCAAGGTCACCCTGGCCGAGATCACCGCCCTGGCCGACCGCGAGTTCAAGAGCCGCGACAAGGACGGCGACGGCTTCATCACCGGCGACGACAAGTAGGACGCTTCCGGCGCGGACGGATCCGACGATCCGGACCGCGCCGACCGGCCGGGGCTTGGTCTCGACTGTCTGGGAAGTTTGGAGCGGGCGGGGGGAATCGAACCCCCGACATTCAGCTTGGGAAGCTGACGTTCTACCTCTGAACTACGCCCGCGCGCGTCAATGTTTTCAAGAGCTTACCGCCCTCACCGCTGTTCTGAACCTGATCGGTTTACACAGCGGTCTACAGAGACCGTTCCGAAGGCGTCCCGTCTACCCGGTCTTCGTGGCGTGCTCAAGCGCAATGAGGCGTGGGGATGGGGTCATGGAAGCGGACTGCTTCACACCGAGATCCGAGCCTCCAGGCGGCTATCGCCCTGCCGCTTGATGGAGGCCCGATTGTAGACGATGAACCGCTGCATGCGACGCTCCTAGGCGGTGGAGCGCGACCATCTGAGACACCGGAATCTCCAGGCCAAGGGTGTGAGGGGCGGCAAAGGTGCGGACCAGCAGGAGCCGCGAGCGCAAGCGGCTCGAAGGACGCGACGGGACCGATCGCGCCCGTCGACCGATCTCCATATTTAGGCTTTTCAGTATCTTATGGAATCGATCCAGCGTTTCATGAGCTCGCGAGATGCCGCGCGATTTTGAATGCGCACAGCGAAGCCTCACGCTATGCGAGAGCGACCCACGGAAGTCGCGCTTGGCAAATTTGCTATTTCGACACAACATAATTATTGTGTTCACATGATTCCTGATTTGATCGACATCGGATCGCCCGCGCCTTGGCCGGTTTTGCCGCCAGGAATCCATGTCGCGTCGATGGACGAGATCGAAACGCGTTTCGCCACGACGCTGCATCGGCGCTGGTTGTTCGGCGGGTTTCAGCGCGTGGTCGCGCAGCTGATCGGTGCCGGCTGCGCCACGATTTTCCTTGATGGCAGCTTCGTGACCGGAAAGCCTGATCCCGGCGACTTTGATGGCTGCTGGGACATGGCCGGCGTCGACTACACGTTGCTCGATCCGGTGCTTTTGGACTTTGTCGGCAAGCGCGAGGCGCAAAAGGCGAAATACTTCGGGGAAATGTTCCCGATCCTGTTGCCGGGACAGCCTGGCAATCTCCCTCTCTTCCAAAATGAGAAATTCTCGGCTCGCCCCAAGGGCATTTTGCGTGTCGATCTCGGCGCCCCCAAGGGACCCAACGCATGATCACCAACGAAAAGCAGTATCGATCCGCACGAGCGATCATCGACCGTCTGTCGACCGAACTAGCCGCGGTCTCCGTCGCTCAGGACGGCGTGCACCCCGTACTCCGCCAGGCTCAGATCGCGGGGCTGAAAAGCCAGATCGACGAACTGGTCGAGGACGCGGACCAGTATGAGGATTTGCGTTCGGGCCGGATCATCGCCTTCGAGGCCGAAGGCCTGCACGACCTCCCTGACATTCTGATCAAGGCGCGGATCGCGCGGGGTATGAGCCAGCGCGAGCTTGGTCAGTTCATCGGAGTCGCCGAACAGCAGATCCAGCGCTACGAAGCCGAGCGGTATCAGACCGCCAACCTCGGCCGACTGGCCGAAATCGTCTCCGCGCTCGATATCCAGGTGCGCGAACACGCTCTGCTACGCGTGGAGACGAGCGGACGCGGGGTCGGCGAGGATCCGCTCGCCTATCCGATCACCGAGATGTTCAAGCGTGGCTATTTCGAGGGCTTCGAAGGCACGCTGTCGCAAGCCAAGAAGACGGCCGATAGACTTGTGCCCGCCTTCTTTCAGTCGTCAGCCTGGTCGCCGAGCGCGCTGCATCGACGCTCTGTGCGCGCGGGCTCCAACACCCAGCAGGCCGCTCTGCTGGCTTGGGAGGCGCGCGTGTCGATGCTGGCCGAGCGTCGCGCGCCGCCTGCGAAATTCCATGCATCCAGCCTCGACAAAGCCTGGTCTCGGGAATTGGTTCACGCGAGCATTCATGACGACGGGCCCCAACGCGCTGAGGCTGTTCTGCGCGAGGTCGGCGTCGCCTTGGTCATCGAGCCTCACCTTCCTGGAACCTTGCTGGACGGGGCGGCTCTGAGGACGGGCAGCGGCGTCTTCGTCGTGGGCCTGACGCTTCGTCACGATCGCCTCGACAATTTCTGGTTCACGCTGCTGCATGAGGTCGGACATCTGGCCCTGCACATAGGTTCGGGCCAATTCCAGGCGATCTTCGACGACACCGAGACACCCGGTCATTCGGCCGTCGAGGACGAGGCCGATCTCTTCGCCCAGGAAGCGCTGCTGCCAGCGGACCTCTGGAAGACCTGCGTCTCGCGGTTCACGCGCACCGAACGCGCCATCAAGGCCGACGCCTCCAAGCTTGGCGTTCACCCCGCGATCATCGCCGGTCGCATCCGCCGTGAAGCCGGGGACTACACCCTGTTTCGCGATCTCGTCGGCGCCGGCGAGGTCCGCCGCCAGTTCCAATAGGAGCCTGGAAGATGTCGCTCACCGCCTTTGACTACGTGCCCGTCCTGAAATGGCGGCAAGGCGAGTACCAGGCGTTGATGCGGCTTGGCGATGAAGTGGCTGAGCGGGTCGTGCCGTTAATCGAGGTCACGCCTCCCGAGTACGACTTTGAGAAGAAGAAGGTCAAAAAGACGATCGACGAACAGCTGGAACCGTTCGCCAAGCGCCTCGATCTCAAGTGGGGTGCCCGTCTAGCCTTTCTAGAGACCGCCCTGCTTGACCCGTTGGCGCGAATGTCCGACGGAACCCATCCGCTGACCTACCTGATGTCTGAGGTGCGTGGCAAAGGCGGTACGTTAATTCCGGTAACGCGGCTGGAGCGCGACCTGGCCCATTACAACGCCATCGCCGCTGCCATGGCCGAGGATAAGCTTGGTCTGGCGATCCGGGTCAGTCTCGATGAGATCACCGAACCGGACTTCGGCAGCAAGCTCGCCAGGCTGCTGGCCAATCTCGAGGCGGATCTGGCGCATACCGACCTGATCATCGATCTGGCTGCCAAGAACTTCGATCCGCTGGAGGATCTCGCCGGTCTATTGGCCGCCGTCCTGCAGGGCGAAGACGCCTTCTCCCAGGCTCGAAGCTTGGTGCTGGTAGGCACCTCGTTCCCGGTCTCGATGGGCGACATCAAGGCGACGAGTCAGACGCTGCCCCGACTGGAATGGCGGCTCTACAAGATGCTCGATGGTCTTCTGCCGGCAACGTTCCGCCGGCTGACTTTTGGCGACTACACCATCGCCTCGACCGATATTCCCTCGGGCGACATGCGGCTTCTGAAGCCTTCGGCCTCGGTCCGCTACACGATCGAGGACAACTGGCTGATCATCAAAGGCAACAATGTTCGCGACAACGGCTTTGGCCAATATCGCACCCACTGCGGAACGGTCGTAAAATCGGGTAAAGTGTTTCCGCCCGGCTTCTCCAAGGGAAGCGACTACATCCGTGAATGTAGCGAGGGCAAGAACAGTACCGGCACCCTCACGACATGGCGCTGGGTGGGAACGAACCATCACATGACGAAGGTGGTGGACGATCTCGCCAATCTGCACGCGCCTTTAGCGTAGCGCGCACGAGCGCCGCCAGCTTGGTCTTGGGCAGGCGGTTGGCCAGTTCGGTGTAGAGAACCGACCGTGGCGCGCGTTGAAGACCATGATCACATGCATTGGCCTCAAGAAGCGCCAGCGCCTCGCTTCGCCAAAGCAAGCGCGCCAGCGTCACAGGGTCAGTGCTCCGATTAGCGCGCTCCTCGCGAACCCAACGAAACACCACCGCGCCGTTGGCCGCCCGACGCGCGGACATGACGCCCCACCAGTCGGGAAGCAGATCGATCGCCGCCGGCAGGTGACGCTCGGAAGCAATCAAAGTGGCCCGGTCCACCACCCGTCCGTAGGCTTCGACCTGACGTGGGAGTCGCTCAAGCGTGTCGGCCTCGGCCTTGATTTCAACGCCACGGATGTGGCCGTTGATCACCGCGATATCGACGCGCGAAGCGCCGTGCGCCAAGCCAAGCTCGTTCAGGACCAGAGTGTCGGGGCAGGCGCGTGCGTGCGCTAGCAGCCGCCGAAGCGCCGCCTCACGCAGATCACCGTCCTTGAGCCGAACCGTCATGGCCTTGGTCTAAACCCCGGACTCCGTCGCACGCAATCAGCAATCGATGCGAAGGGGCTGCGAGCGATACCGCTGCTGACGCCTATGGGCGGCAGGTTTGCCACAGGGCGTTGCCAAGCTGACCCTTGGCGGCTGTCGCAACGGACATTGGAACTAGGCGCCCCACGCCCCATCGCTCAGCCGCTGCCCCCCCCCCCTCCCCGCCCCGAAGTTGACGGCCGCCCCGCACGGGCGCAGCCTCCGTGTCAAACAGACGTTCGGGAGGAGGACGCCATGGCCGACGGCGAGGAGCATCCGCGGGCGCGGTTTCACGCCATGACCGAGGGCACGGCCGAGGACTGGGGGATCATCGCCCGGGCGGCGGGCGACTATGGGCGCGAGTTGCCCGACCGGCTGATCGGGCACCTCAAGCTCCTACAGGGCGACTGCGGCGGCTTCGCGGTGGATCGGCTGGAGCACAGCCTGCAGACCGCCACCCGCGCCCACCTGGCCGGCGAGGACGAGGAGTACGCGGTCTGCGCTCTGCTCCACGACATCGGCGACATCCTGGGGCCGCGCAATCACGCCGACATCGCCGCGGCGATCGTCCAGCCCTTCGTGTCGGAGGCCAACCACTGGATGGTGGCCAACCACGCGATCTTCCAGGGCTACTACTTCTTCCATCACCTGGGCCTGGACCGCGACATGCGCGAGGCGTTCAGGGGTCATCCGCACTTCGAGCGGACGGCGAAGTTCTGCCACCAGTACGACCAGCCGGCCTTCGACCCGGCCTATGAGAAGATGCCGCTGGAGGCGTTCGAGCCGATGCTGCGACGGGTGATGAGCACGCCGAAGCGATCGATCTATCTGCGCCCGGAATGAGCACCCGCCCAGGTTGCTCCGGACGCGACCTCCCCTAGACTACGCCGGACGATCCGGCGGGGGGCGAACATGGTCGACATCCAGGGGACCGCGATCCATGGAACCGCGTGTCCGCACTGCGGAACGCACAACAACTTCCATGCCGCCGCCGCCGCCATCGCCGCGCAGTGCGGACGGTGCGACCGCAGGCTGTTCGAGGGCAAGGCCTACGAGGTCGGCGGCGACGCGTTCCTCGCGCACAGCCTGGCGAGCGATCCGCCGCCGGGCAAGATACCGCTGCTGCTGGTCTGTTTCGGGGTCGGCTTCGGCGTGACCCGTATCAACGCCGACCGCTACGCCAAGCTCTACGAGCCCAACCTGCGGGTCCTGAAGATCAACGCCTTCGAGCACCACGAAGCCCTGGCCGGCTATGCGGTCAGAGCCGTGCCGACCGGCCTGCTGTTCCAGGCAGGAACCGTCGTCGCCAGGGCGCTCGGCGCGCCGATCCCCGAGGGGGACCCGTTCGCGCGCATGCTCGACGAGCATGGCGTGAAGCGGGCCGTCCCGTTGCGCGGGGCGCCGGCGGCCGAGGCCTGAGCGGCCTTTACTGAACCCGCTCGGCCTTGATCCCCAGCTTGGCCAGTTCGGCCTGGACGCTGTCGGGACCGACCAGGTGGCCGGCGCCGACGGCGACGAAGCTGACGCCCTTGCCGTCCAGCTTGGTCTTGAGCTGGCCGGCCCAGGCGGTGTTGCGGGCGACGATCAGGCTCTTGTAGAGCGGCGGATACTTGCCGCGCATCTCGGTGACGAACTCGGCTTCCAGCGCCTTCTGGTCGCCGGCGGCCCAGGCGGTGACCAGGGCGTCGAGCTTGGCCGGGCCTTCGTCGACCTCGTCGAGGGTGGATTCCAGCAGGTCGATCTCGTCCTTGGGCGAAAGGTCGGCGAAGAAGCGGATCTGCTGCTCGGGGGTCTCCAGGCTGCCCAGGGACTGGCCGGCGGCCTTGGCCTGCGCGGTCAGCACCTGCTCCACGCCCTTCTTCGGGTCGAAGCCGGCCTTCAGCATTGGGCCGAGCGCCAGGGTGACCGAGGCCATCCAGGGACGCAGGCCGTCAAACGCCGCGGGCGGCAGGCCCATCTCGGCCGCATAGCCCTCGGCCTTGTCCCAGTCGGCGGGCGACAGCTTCTTCGACAGCGGGGTGGCGCGGTCAATGCCGTACTGGATCACCAGCGGCTGCATCACGGCAGGGTCATCGGCGCCGGCCACCTCGGTGACCAGTTCGCTCGAGGCCTTGAGGGCCCCGTCCAGCTTCGGCGTGCGCCACTGGGTCTCCGGCCGCAGCACGTGGACCGTGCCGAAGAGGTAGATCGTCGAGTCCTTGTCCTTGATCACCCACAGGGCGGGATCGGCCAGGGACGGAGTCGCCGCCCCCAGGGCGAGGACCGAGACGAGGCCGACGACGGCGCGGCGCAGGGTCTTGATGGACGAATGAAACATGCAGCTCCCCTAGTGAAGGTCGGTCGGAAAGGAAAAAGGATCGGGTCGGCGGCTAGTCGACGAAGCCTCGCCGCCAGGCGACGAGCATGGAGATCGCCAGATAGCCGATCATGGTGACGTTGAAGGCGTCCCACAGGGTCAGGGCCGGCAGCAGGGCCAGCTTCTCGCCCGCCGCCCACAGGAACAGCAGCCCCTGCAGCAGGATGAACGAGACGGCGGCCGTCTCGGCCATGGTCCGGCGCAGCAGTTCGTCGCTGCGCATCCACTGGCTGATGTTGCCGACGGCCTGTAGCAGGAACAGGGCGATCAGGCCGGTCATCACCGCGGAGGCCAGCAGCGGCGACAGCGGGTCGAACAGGGTCACGGCCAGCGGCGGCGCGGCCAGCATCGCGCCGGCCAGGATCAGCACCAGCCCCTGGCCGGCGTAGAACCGGGCCTGGGCGGGGGTGGCGGCGCGGGCGTCGTCGCCGTTGATCCGCCGGCCCAGGGCCTTGCGGCTGCCGGCGAGGCCGGCGGTGACCAGTCCCGCGAAGACCAGGAACGCCGCCAGGATCAGGGCGAGCATGTCGCCGCCCGACGGGTCGAACCCGCCCCAATGTCCGTCGCGCCTGAGGTCCAGCAGCCAGCGCCCGCCGAAGAAGCCGACAGGCAGGCCGGCGATCATCAGGATCAGCGCCCGGCGGGCGCGGGGCGAAACTTTCGAAACTTGCGGCTCGGCGCTCATGTCAGGCCTCGTCCTGGAAGATGGCTTCGATGGGTTGGCCGAAGAGACGGGCGATCCTGAAGGCCAGCGGCAGGCTGGGATCGTACTTGCCCGTCTCCAGGGCGTTGATGGTCTGGCGCGAGACGTCGAGCCGCTGGGCCAGGTCGGCCTGGCTCCAGTCGCGTTCGGCGCGCAGCACCTTGAGGCGGTTCTTCATGTCAGCGTCAGCGGTAGCGCCAGGAGACCAGGCCGTGGGAGAGGCCGAACAGCACGGCGAACACCGGCGCGACCACCCACAGCTGGAGATGCGGCGCCAGGCCGAAGCCCTCCAGGATCCCCCAGGCCGTGGCCAGGGTCAGCACGCCGCCCAGAGCCCAAAGCAGGCTCTCGACCGCCACCCGCCGCAACAGTTCGTCGGTCTCGCGATGGAGGTAGATCCCGAGGCTGACGAAGGCGCCGACCAGGGCCAGCGCCGGGGCCAGGGCGGCGGCGTATCCCAGCGCGCCTTCGGCCAGTCCGGCCGCGTGCAGCCGGATCGCGCCGAACAACAGCAGGGCATAGGCGGTGATGGACACCAAGAAGCCGATGAGGAAGCCGCGCAACGCCGGGCGCACCGGGTCGCCGCCGTAGAGCCGGCCCGCCGTCGTGCTGAAGGCGACGGCCGCGAGCACCATGCCCACCGCGCCGATATAGCTGGGCCATTCGCCGTCGCCGTTCAGGAGCAGGGCCATGGAGCCGCCGATCCCGCTGACGGCGATGATGGCCAGGGCGGCGGGCTTGGCTTCGGCGGGACGGTTCTTTTTCTTGAAGGCGTTCATCGTTTCGCCCCCTCAGCGCCGCACCAGCCACCAGCCGGCCCAGGCCAGCACGTAGCCCGCGATCTGCAGCATGAAGCACAGCCCCACGCCGCCGATGAAGATCGTGGACGGCGCGGCGCCGGCCAGCGAGGCGTTGAACGAGGCGGGAAACAGGGCGACGTTGGCGAACAGGACCGCGCCGGCGCCGATGCCGCTGCTTCCGCCCCAGTACCAGGCCCATTTGTGCGCCTCGCGCACCATCTCGTCGGCCGCGCGCCACCAGCGGGCGCTGAGCCACAGGGTCACGACAATCACCACGGCCATGACCCCGGCGACGGCCAGTTCCGACAGGCTGGCGGCCAGAGGCGACTTGCGGCTCAGCACCATCAGCACGCCGCCGATGATCCCGCCGAAAATGGCGACCGCGAACGTTCCGAAGACAACGCCGATCAGGCGTTTATTCGCTCTGCTGAGCCCCGACATGCCAAGCACCCCCGTCAAAATGACAAGGTACATTGACATCGCAATCCAGAGTCGTGTCAAGGACCCTGTACAAAAATCGCGCTTAAGCCGCGTTACGCTCCCCCCGCCAGTGGAGCGGCATCGGCGGGATGACGCCCAGGGCCTTGGCCAGCCAGTGGGCCCTGGGGTCAGCGTGCAGCAGCCAGCCGTATTGCGAGAAGCGGTCGCCGTAGTCGTCCCAGCGGATCACCCGGCCCTCGGCGTCGCAACGCCAGACGGCCTTGTCGCAACCGGGGATGCGCTCGGCCCGCTCCCAGGCGGAAACGCGCTGGCTGTGGGTCGAGAACGGGCCGGAAAAGAGGCGGTTCATGACGCGATGGCTCCTGTCGACGCGTGCGGATCCGAAACCGAATCTGCGTGTAATCGCAACAACCGGACACTAGCACTTGATGACCGTTAACGTGACCGACACCACATGTAGTGCGACGCCGTGTCGCGCGACAGCTTGAGCAGGTCGCCCGACTTGCCTTTTAGGCGACTCGCGGCGGGGTAAGCGGCCGTCGGTTCGCATCCAGCCGAACGTGCATGTCGGCCCTCCCTGGCAGGTCAGCGGCGCACCAGGCCGTCAGCCGCTCGTAGTGGTCGAGGAAGCGCTCCAGGGCCGCAGGGTCGAGGCCCCCTCGCTTGCCTTCGGCGGCGAGCCGCGCCTGAAGCTTCGCCTCCTGCTCGCGCCGCCAGGTCCTGACCGTGGCGAAGTCGGGCGCGGTCAGCACGGCCAGCCAGTCGAGGCGGTCGAAGAGCTCGCGATACGGACCGGCCAGGGCGGCGTCGATGAAGCCGCGCCAGGCGCCGTCAGGATCTTCGTCGCGTTCCAGGGCGTTGACCGGCTCGGCCAGGGCCGCCGGACCTTGCGGCCGCGCACCCAGGCACCAGCCTTCCAGCAGGACGACGTCGGCGGGACCGTCGAACGTCGGCCAGGCCGCGCCCGGCGCACGGTCGTCGGCGGCCTTGTCGAAGCGCGGCAGGGCCGTGCTCCCCTGCCCGGCCAGGCTGTCGAGCGTCGCGAGGCCCAGCGCCACGTCGTGCGTGCCCGGCGGGCCGCGCGTCGCCAGCAGCGGATGGACCTCGGCGGCCAGCTTCAGGCGTTCGGCGCGGGTCAGGTAGAGGTCGTCCAGCGACAGGGTGGCGACCTTCAGCCCCTCGTCCTCCAGCAGCCGGGCGACCACCGCCACCAGGGTGGACTTGCCCGCCCCTTGCGGTCCCGACAGGCCGGCGACGAAGCCCGGGCGGCCATGGGCGCGCGCGGCGGCGGCCAGACGCTCGGCCAAAGGCCGGTGCAGCACGTGGAAGGCTTCGACGAAGTCCGGACCGAGCCGCTCGTCGCGCATGAAATCGGAAAGCCAGGACGGGTCGGGCGCGCTCATGCCCCGACCATGCACCGCTTCGCGCGGTTACTGCACCCGCCGCACGCGATAGCCGCGCGCCTTCATCAGGGCCGGCAGGCCGTCGGGGCCAGCCATGTGCAGAGCCCCGACCGTGACCAGCTCGACGCCCGAGTCGGCCATCTCGCGGTCGAGAACCTCGGCCCAGGCGAGGTTGCGGCGCTTGAGCAGGGCTTCGTACAATTCGGGACGGTCGCGGCGCATGCCGGCGACCAGGATCGCGCCCAGGCGATCGACATCGCCCTTCAGCCAGGCCTTCTGCAAGTCGACGCCCCGGCGCGGCGGCGCGTTCTGCTCGGCGGCGACGTCGTCGAGATACTGCACCTCGACCGCTTCCGGCAGGTCGGCGAACAGGCGCAACTGCTGCTCGAAGCTTTCGAAGGCCAGGACGGGCTTTTCGGCGCGGACGGCCTGGCGGGTGACGGCCGCGTCGGCGCCGCTGGCCACCGAGCCGCCGGCCTGCGTCAGCGGCAGCACCGACAGCATCATCGCCGCCGCCCAGGGCCGCAGGTGATCGACGCGGTCGAGGCTGGCGCCGCGCTGGTCCAGCGCCGCGCGCAGGCTGGCGACGGTGCGCGGCGGCAGTTTTTCGGTCAGGGAGCGGTCGACATCGACGCCGTAGCGATCGACCAGGGCCTTCACCGCGGCGGGGTCGGCGTCGACCCGGGTCTCGAACCACAGCTTGCCTGCCTGGGCGTAGGCGCGGTCGAAGGCGGGCGTGCGCCACTGGAGCTTAGGCGACAGCACGTGCATCGAGCCGAACAGATAGATGCGGGAGTCGCCGTCGCTGACTTCCCACATGGCCGGGGCGGCATGGGCGACGCCGGACAGCCCCGCCACGGCCGTCATGACCGCCAGCAGGCGTCGCACGCCCTTCACCCACGCTGAAACCATCGCTTCCCCCGACAGGAATACGGTCTCAGCCTAGAGCGAAGGGGGTTAACCGCGCGAGCGGCGAGCGCCGCGGCCTAACGCCACGGCTTGAAGTGCTTCGAAAGCTTCAGCCCCTGCCGCTGATAGTGCGAACCGCCCTCGCCATAGAGGCGGGCCGGACGGGCGGTCAGGGGTTCGTAGACCAGGCGGGCGACGGTCTGGCCGTCTTCCAGCAGGAACGGGGTCTCGTGGCTGCGCACCTCGAGCACGCCCTTGGAGCCGACGGCCCCGGCCTCTTCCGTGCCAAAGCCCGGATCGAAGAAGCCGGCGTAATGGACGCGGAACTCGCCGACCGACGGATCGATCGGGGTCATCTCGGCAGCTTCCATGACCGGGATCTCGACGTCGTCCTTGGACGCGAGAATGTAGAACTCGCCCGGATCGAGCAGCAGCTCGCCATGGCGGGTCTCCAGCGGCTCCCAGAAATCGCGCGGGTCGTGGCCGTCCTCGTGGTCGAGATCGACGACGCCAGCGTGGCGGCGGCCGCGGAAGCCAACAATGCCGGTCTCGCCCGGCGTCAGGTCGACGCCGACGCTGCGGATGGCCAGCTTGGCCGGCTCGCCGCGCTTGAGGCGCAGCTGGTTCAGGCGCGTGCCGGCGCGGACCAGCACCGAGAAGGTCTGGGGCGCGATCTCGATATAGAGCGGGCCCTCGTAGCCGGCCTCGATGTCGTCGAAGGCCTTGGAGCGGTCGCTGAGCAGGCGCACGAAGACGTCCACCCGGCCGGTCGAGCTCTTCGGATTGCCGCGCGCGGCGACGTTGGCCGGCAGGGCCAGGCGCTCCTGGATCTCGGCGATGTAGACGCAGCCCTTCTCCAGCACCGCGCCCTTCGACAGGTCGAGCTCGTGCATGGCCACGTCCTTGAGGCGCTCGGGCACGCGGCGCGCGACGCCCGGCAGGAACGAGGCCCGCACCCGCCAGCAGCGCACGCCCAGGCGCAGGTCGAGGCTGGCCGGCTGAACCTGGTCACGGTCGAACGGCGTCTGCGAGGTGATCGCCTCCTGGGCGATCAGGTCCTCGATGGTCTGGCAGGGCAGAATCCCCGCGAAATGGGCGTCGGTCATCGGCGGCACACTCCCCCAAAGCGGCGCCGCGAGGCAAGGGCGCTATGGGAGCCGCCGCGAGAATCTGGGCGCCGTCAGGCCCGCTCGAGCAGCCCGTCCAGATAGAGAGCGCCCGCCTCGGCGCCGTCCTCGACTCGAAACGCCGGAGCCAGGGCCTCGGCGGCGGCCGCATAGGCGGGGTCTTCCAGCAAGATCCGCAGAGCTTCGGTCGCGCCGCCGCCCTCGTAGCGGTCGGGCCGGAGCCTGCGCCCCACGCCCAGGCGCTTCACCCGTCGGGCGTTGTCGTGCTGGTCGCCCAGGAACGGCGTCACCAGCTGCGGCCTACCTGACCGCAGAGCCTGGGCGGTCGTGCCAATCCCGCCGTGATGGACAATGGCGGCGGCGCGCGGGAAGACCTGGGAATGGGGGGCGTAGGCGGCCACGAACACGTCCCCTCCCCGCTCGCCCTTGAGGCGCTGCGCCTCCTCCGCCCCGGCCAGCAGCAGCGCCCGTCGTCCCAGGCCGCGCGCCGCTTCGAGGCTGGCGCGATAGAAGTCGCCCGGCGCGTGGACCGCGAAGCTGCCCAGCGAAAACACGATCGGGGCCGGACCGGCGTCGAGGAAGGCCGCCAGCGCCGGATCCAGGGCCTGCGTCCCGCCCGCCTCGCTGTCGTAGGACGGAAAGCCGACGAGGGTCAGGCCGGCGGGATGGTCGGGCTGGACCGGACCGAAGCGCGGCGAATAGAGGCCCAGCATCGGCGCGCCGTCGCCGTGGCCGCAGTCGAACAGGGCGTCGGCGCCGGCATGGGCGACGCCGAGCGATCGGCCCAGCCGGCGCAGGGGCTTCAGGGACGCGGCGATCCTGTGACGCACCAGCGAGCGGACGAACCGGTTCCAGCCGACCGCCACGGGCGAGCGCGGCGAGAAGACGTAGGGCGCCGGCCCGGTCTCGGACGGTTCGGTCGCCGACTGCAGGAAGATCGGCGCCAGGGCGACGCGGACCAGCGGCAGGCCCAGCGCCCGGGCCGCCAGCGGCGCGCCGAAGACGATGTTGTGGGTCACGACCATGTCCGCGCCCTGGGCCGCAGCGCGGACGTCCTCATAGGTCTCGGAGAGGAAGGGCATCTGCAGGTCGCGCAGCAGGAAGTCGGGATCGCGCGCCATCCGCTCGAACACGTCGGCGATATCCAGGCCCAGCCGCGCCTGGATCTCTTCGGTGCTGGGCCGCAGCGGGCGAAACTCCAGCCCCTCGGCCTCGACCTTGGCCCGGTGGTCCTCGTGGGTCGCCAGCACGGGAACGTGGCCCAGGCGCCGCAGGGCCAGGGCGAGGGCCAGGAAGGGGTGCAGGTCGCCGAGCGAACCCGTGGTCGCCAGCACGATCCTTCGTCCGGCCGCCATCCCTGCCCCCTTTACCGCCCGCCTGGATGGGAACCGCAACGGCGCGCCAAGGCAAGGCTTGCGACGCCCGTCAGGCGACCGACACCACCCTCTCGCTCGCCTGGCGCGCTCGGACCGTGACGAAGCGGTGAAAGATCGCCTATACCCACCGCGATTGCGTCCGCCGAAGCGGCAGGCGCGGGCCTTTTCGTCATCGGGAGTATCGCGTGTCCGAAGATCCGAAGAACTGGGACGTCGCCACCAAGCTGATCCGCGGGGGTCTGGCGCGCTCGCCGTTCATGGAGACCGCCGAGGCGCTCTATCTGACGCAGGGCTTCACCTATGACAGCGCCGAGGGCGCCGATCGCCGCTTTTCGGGCGAGGACCCCGGCTTCGTCTATTCGCGGTTCAACAATCCGACCGTGAAGATGTTCGAGGACCGCCTGGCCCTGCTGGAAGGCGCCGAGGTCTGCCGCGCCACCGCCACCGGCATGGCCGCCGTCCACTCCTCGCTGATGGGCCTGGTGCGGGCCGGCGACCACGTGGTGGCCGGCAACGCCCTGTTCGGCTCGTGCCGCTGGCTGATCGCCGAGTGGCTGCCGCGCTTCGGCGTCGAAACCACCTTCGTCGACGCCACCGACATCAAGGCCTGGGAAGCGGCCATCCGCCCCAACACCAAGGCCGTGCTGATCGAGACGCCGTCGAACCCGGTGCTGGCGATCACCGACATCCGCGCGGTGTCGGAACTGGCCCACGCCGTCGGCGCCAAGGTCATCGTCGACAACGTCTTCGCCACGCCGATCTTCCAGCAGCCGCTGGAGCTGGGCGCCGACGTCGTCGTCTATTCGGCCACCAAGCACATCGACGGCCAGGGCCGGGTGCTGGGCGGGGCGATCCTGACCACCGAGGCGATCAACGAGGAATTCTACCGCGACAGCATGCGCCACACCGGCCCGTCGCTGTCGCCGTTCAACGCCTGGGTGATGCTCAAGGGCCTGGAGACCCTGGACCTGCGCGTGCGCCGCCAGACCGACAGCGCCTTCGCCCTGGCCAACACCATGGCCGAGCACAAGAAGGTGACGCAGGTGCTCTATCCCTTCCGCCCCGACCACCCGGGCCACAACGTCGCCAAGAGCCAGATGAGCGGCGGCGGCACGGTGATCGCGCTGGACCTCGGCTCGCGCGAGGCGGCCTTCAAGTTCCTGAACGCGCTGGAGATCGTCGACATCTCCAACAATCTGGGCGACGCCAAGTCGATGGCCACCCACCCGCCGACCACGACGCACCGCTCGGTGCCCGAGGAGATGCGCCCGCTGCTGGGCGTGACCGAGGGCGGCGTGCGCCTGTCGGTGGGCCTGGAAAGCCTCGACGACCTGACCCGGGACGTGATCCGTGCGCTCGACCAGGCGTGAGTCCAGTCCGCCCCTGAAGCGGATCCGTCGGCGCCGCGGCGCCGACACCGGCATCTACGAGGCCCGCACGCGCGACATCGTCGTGCGGGTCGCGCCCTGCTACCTGCCCGAGGAATCCTCGCCCGAGCAGGGCCTCTATCTGTGGGCCTACACCGTCGAGATCGAGAACCACGGCGTCGAGACCGTGCATCTGGTGGCGCGCTGGTGGAAGGTCACCGACGCCATGAACCGCAGCAACGAGGTCGAGGGTTCGGGCGTGGTCGGCGAGCAGCCGGAACTGCGGCCGCGCGAGGCCTTCCGCTACGTGTCCAACTGCCCGCTGCCGACGCCGTCGGGCACGATGGTCGGCCGCTACCAGATGGTCACCGAGGCCGGCGAGCCGTTCACCGCCGAGATCCCCGAGTTCTCGCTGCATCTGCCGGGCGCCGCGCGCCGCGCGAACTAAACTCGCGCGCGCCCCTTCCCAGCCTGCAACTTTGAGATATTGAATCCCCCTGTCTCAGCCACAGGGGGAAGACCATGGCGACCACCTACACGATCCGCGTCGAGAACCATTCCGTAGCGCCGCAGAGCTACACGATCTTCGCCCAGCAGCCCGCGACGGCCGGGCCGGGCGTCTACACCAACGCCTGGGCCACCCTCCAGCACGTGACCAACGGCGGCTTCGACGTCGTCAACTACACGCCCGAAGACGGCGAGCCGGCGCCGCACTTCTACGTCAACGACATCGCCTATGAGGCCGGCGAGGAGATCGACCACAGCTCGGTGGCCAGCGCCCCGATCGAGGTCGATTTCACCGACAAGAGCGAGACCACCGCCACGGTGATCCAGCAGCCCAACCGGGCCTTCCTGGTCAGCTACGAATAACCGGCCGGCCACGCCGCAACCTGCGCCGTTGCCAAGTAACGGCGTTACGCGTTTACTTCCTTTTGCGGCGTCAGACCGCGAAACACAGGGAGGTTGCGGCGTGGCCGACTACGAGCTGACCCTCATCAACCGAAGCGACGACACCCAGAACTCGACGGTCGTGGTGTTTTCCAAGGCCGCGACCAGACCGGTCAGCCTGGCGCGCACGATCCCGCCGGGCGGCTCGTCGAAGATCAGCTTCAACAACCTCGAGCCCAACGCCCAGGCCTATCTGGTGCTGGGCGAGCCGCCGCATCTGGACGCATGCGAACCGCCGGCCGGCTCGGTGCGGCTGGATCTCGACCTGACGCATGAATACGTGATCGGGCGGGCTTAGGGGGCCAGCTCTCCCGACCCTACGGGAACCTCCCCCTCTGGGGGAGGCGGCCGAAGGCCGGTGGGGGGCCGTTTTCAGCTTGCGGGGCGTCGGGAGGTTTCACCAACTCCCCCCACCGATCGCTACGCGATCGCCTCCCCCACAGGGGGAGGTTCCTGAAGACACGGCGCGACCGGAGGCTTAAGCCTCGCCGTTCGGCTCCAGGGCGTAGACCCGCGAGCAGTATTCGCAGGTCACGTGGATCTTGCCGTCCGGCTCGATCATCTCGGCCTTCTCCTCGGGAGAGAAGGACTGCAGCACCACGCCGATCCGCTCTTCCGAGCAGCGGCAGAAGGCGCGCAGCGGCTTTTCCTCGATCAGGCGCACGCCGTCCTCGTTGAACAGGCGCCACAGCAGGGTGGTGGTCGGCACGGTCGGATCGACCAGCTCGTCCTCGCCCGTGGTCTCGAACAGCGCCTGGGCGTGGTTCCAGGCTTCCTTGGTCTCGCCGCGGGTCTCGTCGCCGGCGATCGTCTGGATCAGCACGCCGCCGGCGCGCCAGGTCGGGCCTTCGCCGGTGTCCACCTGGCCGACGGCCAGGCGCACTCGGGTCGGGATCTGCTCGGACTGCATGAAGTACTGCTCGGCGCACAGGGCCAGGCTCTCGCCCTCGATGGCCGTGACGCCCTGGTAGCGCTCCATGTCGGGGCCCTGGTCGAGGGTCATGATGAATACGCCGCCGCCCAGCAAGGTCTTGGCGCCCGGACGCACGAAGCCTTCCGAGACGGCCGCCACCTCGGCCTCGTCGAACCGGCAATAGCCGCGCAGGCCGCCGGTGGTGTCGTAGTCGACGACCACGTAGCGCACCGGACCGTCGCCCTGGGCCTGGACGATCAGCCGGCCCTCGAACTTCAGGCTGGAGCCGACCAGGGCGGCCAGCGCGCAGGCCTCGCCCAGCAGGTTGGCCACCGGCTCGGGATAGGCGTGACGGGTCAGCACCTCGTTGACCGCCTCGCCCAGCCGCACGACGCGGCCGCGCACGGGCAGGCCTTCGATCTGGAAGGCGGAAACGAGGTCGTCGGGAACGGTGATCTGGGGGGCGGCGTCGCTCATGGGGCGGTTAGATAGGCGCTTTGGCGGAAAATCCAACCTCCCCTCTCCCCTTGCGGGAGAGGGTGGCCCGCGAAGCGGGTCGGGTGAGGGGTCGCACAGGCGAAAACGCCGCGACGGCTGTTCAGCTGTCGCGGCGTTCGATGTTTGAGAGACCCCTCATCCGTCAGCTTCGCTGACACCTTCTCCCGCAAGGGGAGAAGGAAGCCTTGGCTTATTTCCTCGCCAGGTAATCCAGCGCCATGAACACCTCGGCCTTCACGCCGGTCTCCAGCACCGCCTCGTCGATATCGAAATAGGGCGAGTGGTTGGCGGGCGCGCCGGCGGCGGGGACGTCGGCCTTGCGACCGCCGAGCTGGACGAACACGGCCGGGACCTTCTGGCCGTAGAGGGAGAAGTCCTCGGCCCCGGTGACCAGGGCGGCCTGGTCGTCGACCTTGCCCGGCGAGGCCTTCTCCAGCGGACCCTTGACCCACTTCGACAGGGCCGCGTCGTTCCAGGTGACCGGATAGGGCTGGGTGAACACCGCCTCGGCCTTGGCGCCATAGCGGTCGCCGATGGCGGCCACGGCCTTCTGGGTCTTGGCGATCACCTCGGCCTTACGCTCTGGCGTGAAGGTGCGCAGGGTGCCGCTCATCACCAGGTCTTCGGGGATGATGTTGTTGCGCACGCCCATGTTGATGGTGGCGATGGTCAGCACCGTGGGCGAGGACCCGACGTCGATCTGGCGGGCGGCGATCTGGTTCAGGGCCTGGATGATGTCGGCCGAGACGCTGGCCATGTCGATGCCGGCCCAGGGCCGCGCGCCGTGGGTCTGCTTGCCCTTGACCGTGATGGTGAGGCGATCGGCGCCGGCGTAGAAGCCTTCGGGGCGATAGTTCAGGGCATGGGCGTCGCCGGGGCCGATATGGACGCCGAAGATGGCGTCGACCTTGGGATTGTCTAGCGCGCCGTCGGCGATCATCAGCTTGGCGCCGCCCTCGTCGCCGGCCTGGGGACCTTCCTCGGCCGGCTGGAAGATGAAGACGACCGTGCCGGCGATGTCGGCCTTCATGCCGGCCAGCACCGTGGCCGCCCCCAGCAGCATGGCCACGTGGGTGTCGTGGCCGCAGGCGTGCATGACGGGAACGGTCTTGCCTTCCCAGGTGGCGGTGGCCTTGGAGGCGAACGGCAGGCCGGTCTTTTCCAGCACCGGCAGGGCGTCCATGTCGGCGCGCAGGGCGACGACCTTGCCGGGCTTGCCACCCTTCAGGATCCCGACCACGCCGGTCTTGCCGACGCCCTCGCGGACCTCCAGGCCCAGGGCCTTCAGCTCCTTGGCCACCAAGGCGGCGGTGCGGACCTCCTGGTTGCCCAGTTCGGGATGCTCGTGGACGTCGCGCCGCCAGGCCACGACCTGGGGCTGGACCGCCTTCGCCGCCGCCTCGACCTTGGCGTTGGAGGGGGCCGCGAGAGCGGGGCTTGCCGCCATGATCGCCAGGGCCAGAACCGAAACCGTCGTGCGCACGCCCATACCCGACTCCTAGAGAAGACTTTGCGGGCGAGCTTGGCGGTTCCCGCCGCCGGGTCAAGGCCGGCCATGCTTTCCCTAAGGAACGGCTTTGCAGAAGCGTCACGGAGACTAAGCTTCGTCCATGACCGAGCCCGCATTCGACTCCCCAACCTTTGACTCAAGGGACGATGGCGAGGCGCTGGATCCGAGTTCCGGCGTCATCCGCCCCCGCCACGCCGCCACCGTGATCGTGGTGCGCGACGACGGCCCCGCGCCGCGCGTGCTGATGGGCCGGCGCAATCGCGGCCACGCCTTCATGGCCAGCAAGTGGGTGTTCCCCGGCGGCCGGGTCGATCGCGGCGACTTCGACGCCCCCTCGGCCAGCGAGCTTTCTCCGGAGGTGGCCGAGCGCCTGGCCAAGCATCCCCGGCACGCCTCCCCCGCCCGCCTGGCCCGCGCCCTGGCGCTGGCGGCGGTGCGTGAAACCTTCGAGGAGACCGGCCTGCTGCTGGCCAAGGCCGCGCCGCCGCGTCCCGGGGCCGGCGCCTGGCGGCCTTTCCTGGCCCAGGGCGCCCTGCCCGACCTGGCGCCGCTGAGCTTCGTGGCCCGGGCCATCACCCCGCCCTATCGCCCGCGCCGCTTCGACGCCCGCTTCTTCATGGCCCCGGCCAGCGCCCTCCTGAGCCTGGAGCGCCAGCCCGACTGCGGCGAGCTGGACGAGATCGCCTGGGTCAGCTTCGACGAGACCCGCGACCTTGATCTGCCCAGCATCACCCGCATGGTGCTGCGCGAGACCGCCCAGCAGATGAAGGACCCGGGCCGCCCGGCGCCGTTCATGCGCTTTCTGCGGGGCAATGCGGTGATGACGGAACTCTGACCATGCTCGCCCTCCTCCTCGCCCTGCAGACCGCCCCGATCGACCAGGCCGCCTTCCTGGCCGGTTGCTGGAAGCAGACGCTGCCCAACGGCGTCGTCGAGGAGCAGTGGCTCGCGCCCGGCGGCGGGATGATGCTGGGCATGAGCCGCACGGTGCGCGACGGCAAGGCGCGCGGCTGGGAATTCACCCGAATCCAGGAGGCCGACGGACGACTCACCTTCGTCGCCCTGCCCTCGGGCCAGGCCGAAGGCGCCTTTCCGTTGAAGAGCGCCGGCCCCGGCGAGCTGGTGTTCGAGAACCTCGCCCACGACTTTCCGCAGCGGGTGATCTATCGCAGCCAAGGCCCGGACGGGCTTCTGGGCCGGATCGAGGGGGAAATCGACGGCAAGGCGCGGTCGGTGGATTTCCCTTACAAGCGATGCGCAGCCGGCAATTGACTTTGCCCCGTTCATGAGTATGTTCCGCGCCTCTCATTTCGACCGCGCGGGGACCTGCGCGATTACCGCAGGGATTCGACCATGGCCAAACCGGCTTCGATCAAGATCCGCCTGAACTCGACGGCGGACACCGGCTTCTTCTACGTCACCAAGAAGAACGCCCGCACCAAGACCGAGAAGATGGTGCTGAAGAAGTACGACCCGGTCGTGCGCAAGCACGTCGAATTCCGCGAAGGCAAGATCAAGTAAGATCGCCTCGTCGCACCGACGAATTTCGAAAACGCCCGGCGGCAACGCCGGGCGTTTTTGTTTTTGGCGTTTTTGTTTTTCCGGCTCAACTCGGCTAGTGACGCAGTGGGCGCCTGCCCTGGCATAGGATTCCCCCGCGTGATCGTTCGCCTCGCCCTCGCCTTCTCGATCCTCGCCGCCGTGCCCGCCTGCTCGGCGCCGGAGCCGGTCCCGCACACCCAGGGCTACGAGGTCGTCCGCACCTATCCGCACGACCGCCAGGCCTTCACCGAGGGCCTGCTGTTCCGTGACGGCCAGCTCTACGAGAGCACGGGCCTGGAAGGCCGCTCCTGGGTGCGCCGAGTGTCGCTGGAGACCGGCGCGGTGCAGCAGCAGGCCGACATGGACCCCAAGTATTTCGGCGAAGGCATCGTCGACTGGGGCGACAAGCTGGTGCAGCTGACCTGGAAGGACGGCGTCGGCTTCGTGCGCGACCGCGCGACCTTCGCCGTGAAATCGACCTTCACCTACACCGGCGAAGGCTGGGCCCTGACCCGGGACGATCGCCGCATCATCATGAGCGACGGCACGAGCGAGCTGCGGTTCCTGGATCCGGAAACCCTGAAGGAGACCGGCCGGATCAAGGTCACCGAGTTCGGCCAGCCGGTCGACCAGATCAACGAACTGGAATTCATCAAGGGCGAGGTCTGGGCCAATCTCTGGCAGACCGACCAGATCATCCGCATCGACCCCAAGACCGGCAACGTGATCGGGCGCCTCGACATGTCGGGCCTGCTGACGCCGCAGGAAGCCGCCCATGCCGACGTGCTCAACGGCATCGCCTACGACGCCAAGGGCGACCGGATCTTCGTGACCGGAAAGTTCTGGCCGTGGCTGTACGAGATCAAGATCGCGAAGTAGGCCAGCTTCTCCTCTCGGAGAGAGGGATTTAGGCTGCCGCCTTGCCGACCACCGCGTTGCGGCCCGAGGCCTTGGCCTCGTAGACGCCGCTGTCGGCGCGCTTGAGCAGGGCTTCGGGGGTGTCGCCCGCGCCGCTGGTGGCCGAGACGCCGACCGAGATGGTCACCGTCAGCAGTTCCTGGCCGCCGGCCACGCGGAACGGCGAGCCTGCCACGTGCATGCGGATCCGCTCGGCGATGCGCACGGCGTCGACCAGTTGGGTGTCGGGCATGATCACCGTGAACTCCTCGCCGCCGAAGCGGCAAGGCAGGTCGATGGCGCGGACGTTCGAGGCCAGCCGCAGGGCGAACTCGCGCAGCACCTCGTCGCCGACGTCGTGGCCGAAGCCGTCGTTGATCTTCTTGAAGTAGTCGATGTCGATCATCAGCGCCGACACCGGGTCCCCGCCCATGGTGGCGCGGTTGACCAGGGCCGACAGCTGGCCGGTCATGTAGCGACGGTTGTGCAGGCCGGTCAGCGGATCGGTGACGGCCAGCTCCAGCGAGTGGTCGAGATTGTTGCGCAGATAGTCGGTGTAGCGCTTGAGCCGCACCTGGGTGCGGGCGCGGGCCGCCAGTTCCTGCGGGTCGATCGGGCGCGGCAGCACGTCGTTGACGCCCAGGTCCAGCGCCTTGACCATCCGCGGACGGTCGTCGGGATCCACCACGGCCAGGATCGGCAGATGCCGGGTGCGCTCGCTCGAGCGCAGGGTGGCGGCGAAGCGCAGGCCGTCGAAGCCGCGGGCGGCGGCGTTGACGATGACCAGGTCCACGGGGCCGCTGGCGCTGACCTCGGCCTTGGCCGGATCGGTCTCGACCACCGGGCGGTGCTCGACCGCCAGTTCAGCGGCGACGCGCTGGGCCTGGCGCTCGTTGTCGTCGACGATCAGGACGCGGCCGCCGATGCCGTCGAGGCGGGTGGCGGCGCCGGCGATCACGCCGATGCGGCGGCCCGAGGCCTCGCGCTGGCGCAGTTCGTCGATGACCATCTTCAGGCGGGTCGAGCTGCGCACGCGGGCGAACAGCATGACGTCGTCGATGGGCTTGGTGAGGAAGTCGGCGGCGCCGGCCTCCAGGCCCTGGATGCGGTCGGCGCGGCCGTCGAGGGCCGTGACCAGCACCACGGGGATGTGGCGGGTGGCGGGATCTTCCTTGAGCCTGCGGCAGACGGTGAAGCCGTCCATGCCGGGCATCATCACGTCGAGCAGGATGATGTCGGGCAGTTCCTCGGCCGCTTTTACAAGCGCGGTCGGGCCGTCATAGGCGCAGGAGACCTGATAATACTCGGCCGAAAGCTTGGCCTCGAGCAGGCGCACATTGGCCTCGATGTCGTCGACGACGAGGATTCGCGCGCTCACGGCCTGTTACCTCTCCAGCAGTCGGCGAATGGTTTCGAGGAAGTGCGTCACCGAGATGGGCTTCGAGATGTAAGCCTCGCAGCCGCCCTCGCGAATCCGTTCCTCGTCGCCCTTCATCGCAAATGCCGTAACGGCGACGACTGGGATATGTGACAGATCGTCGTCCTCCTTGAGCCACTTGGTCACTTCCAGGCCCGAAATCTCGGGCAACTGGATGTCCATGAGGATCAAATTGGGGCGGTGCTCACGGGCGATCGACAACGCCTGCAGGCCCTCACGGGTCTGCAGGGTCTCATAGCCCTGGGCTTCGAGCAGATCATGAAAGAGCTTCATGTTCAGCTCGTTATCCTCGACGATGAGGACCTTCTTCGTCATCCTGACCCCGACCATACGGTCCGTGGCGACACGTGAGGGATTCGCGCCGCTTCTTCATCCTCAGATCGCACGAATATCCTTAAGCCCGCGCTAATCGCGTTTCCAACGCCCGATTGCAGAACATGGACCCCTGCTCCCTAGACCTTAAGGCCTGCACGCTCGATACGCACCGTCCGCTCGTCATCGTGGATGTCGACGAGGTGCTGGCCCAGTTCATGGCCGGCTTCGGCGCGTTCATCGGCCGGCACGGCTTCGAGCTGCGCGTCGACCGCTTCGCCCTGTTCCAGAACATCTATCGTCCCGGCGAGACCGAACACCTGGACCTGATCGCCGGCCGGGCCCTGTTCGACGACTTCTTCCGTGACGGCGGCGAGGACCTGGAGCCCGCCGAGGGCGCGGCCGACGCCCTGGCCGACCTGTCGCTGGACGCCAATGTGGTGATCCTGACCAATGCCCCCGAGCACGGCCGCCAGACCCGCGCCAAGTGGCTGAAGACTCACGGCTTCGACTATCCGCTGGTGATCAATTCGGGTCCCAAGGGTCCGTCGGCCGCCGAGCTGGCCGGACGGGTCGAGGCCCCGGCGGTGTTCATCGACGACCTGCTGCCGCAGCTCGAATCGGTGGCCGCCAGCGCGCCCAGCGTTGGCCGCTTCCAGATGGTGGCCGACAAGCGCCTGCGCCCGCTGGCCCCCAGCGCTCCCGACCGTCACGCCCGCATCGACCTCTGGCCCGACCTGAAGGTCGCCATCCGCGAGGCGCTGGCGCTCGAAGGCCGATGAAAGCCCTCTGCAGAGACTGCCTGTGGACCGGCGAGCGCAAGGCGCCGCGCTGTCCGTCGTGCGGCTCGCCGCGCACGGTCTTCCATGAGGAGCTCGGCCAGCTGTCCATGGCCCACCTGGACTGCGACGCCTTCTACGCCTCGGTGGAGAAACGCGACGATCCGTCGCTGCGCGACAAGCCGGTGATCGTCGGCGGCGGCAAGCGCGGGGTCGTGACCACCGCCTGCTACATCGCCCGGATGAGCGGCGCGCGCTCGGCCATGCCGATGTACAAGGCGCTGCAGCTGTGCCCCGACGCCGTCGTGGTGAAGCCCAACTTCGCCAAGTACAAGCACGAGAGCGCGCTGATCATGGCGCGGCTGTCGAACCTGACGCCGCTGGTCCAGCCGCTGTCGCTGGACGAGGCCTGGATCGACCTGTCCGGCACCGAGCGCCTGCACGGCGCGCCGCCCGCGGTGATGCTGGCCAAGGTGCAGAAGGAGATCGAGGCCGAGCAGAACCTGACGGTCTCTGTGGGCCTGGCGCCCAACAAGTTCCTGGCCAAGATCGCCTCGGAGCTGGACAAGCCGCGCGGCTTCTCGGCGATCGGCGCGGCCGAGGCGGTGGCGTTCCTGGCGTCCAAGCCGGTGTCGATCCTGCCGGGCGTGGGTCCGGCCACCGTGACCAGCCTGGCCGGGCTTGGCCTGCGCACGGTCGGCGACATCGCCAATGCGGACCTGAAGATGCTGGCCAAGGAGCTGGGCGCGGGCGGACTGCGACTGCACCGGCTGGCCCACGGCGAGGACGCCCGGGCCGTCGATCCCGACAGCGTGCGCAAGACGATCAGCGCCGAGACCACCTTCAACGACGACCTCTTCCGCCGCGAGGAGCTGGAGGACCAGCTCTGGCCCCTGTGCGAGAAGGTCGCCCGCCAGGCGCGTCGCGAGGAAGTGGCCGGCCGGGTGGCGACGCTGAAACTGCGCACCCCCGACTTCAAGATCCACACCCGCCGCCGCACCCTGCCCGTCCCCACCCAGACGGCCCAGACCCTGTTCCAGGTGGCGCGCGAATTGCTGGCCGCCGAGCCGGCGGGCCGGTCCTATCGCCTGATTGGGGCGGGCCTGACCGAGTTCGTCCCCGCCGCCGGAGCGGCCGACGACTTCTTCGCCGGCGACGAGCGCCGGGCCCTGAAGAGCGAGACCGCCATCGACGCCCTGCGCGGCAAGTTCGGCCTGGGCGCCGTCGTCACCGGCCGGGCGCTGAAGAACCGCTAGGCGCCCGCCAGGGCCTCCCCCGCCGTCGTCCGCACGGCCAGGGTCAGCTGGTCGAGCAGTCGCGCCGAAAGCCGCGTGCGCTGCCAGTACAGCGCGACGGCGATGGACCGTTTGGGCGGCAGCTCCACCAGGCGTCCGGCCTCCAGATGCGGCTTGGCGAGAACACGCGGCGTCATCGCCCAGCCCAGGCCGGCCAGGTTCATGTCCAGCATGCCTTGGGTGGCCGGGGTGAAGTGGACGGGGCCGGCGGGCTTCACGCCCAGCGCCTCCTGCGCCCAGCGGGCCTGCAGGCCGTCGCGGCGGTCGAAGCGCAGCATCGGGGCCGCCCCCAGGCTCTCGCCGTCCACCCCGCTCGCGAAGAACCGGGCGACGAAGTCGGGGCTGGCGGTGGCGACATAGTCGATCGCGCCCAGCGGATAGGTGCGGCAGCCCTGGACCGGCGCGAGGTCGGCGGTGACGGCCGCCAGCACCTGGCCGTCGCGCAGGCGCTCGGCGGTGTGCGCCTCGTCGTCCATGACCAGATCGAGCATGGCCCCGGTCTGCGCCGCGAACCGGGCGGCGGCCTGAGGGAACCAGGTGCTGACACTGTCGGCGTTGACCGCGATCCGCAGCACGGCCGGGCCGGCGTCGGGCGCGGCCAGGCGCGGCAGGTCGGCGACGAGGTCGCTTTCCAGCAGGCGCACCTGCTCGACATGGGCGCACAGTCTGGCCCCGACCGCCGTCGGCCGACAGGGCTGGCCGCGCGTCAGCAGCACCGCGCCCAGGCGCTCCTCCAGCCCCTTCACCCGTTGCGAGACCGCCGACGGCGTGACGCCCAGCGCCGCCGCTGCCTTGTCGAAGACGCCCTCGCGGGCCACCGCCGCCAGGGCGGCCAGGGACGCATAGTCCAACATTAGCCAGCCTAAATTCGATTTAGCATCCTTAGTTAGACTACAGCGACGCCGGCCGGCATCAAGCCGCCATGACCAGCGCTCTTTTCCCCGCCTTCATCAAGGGCTTCGCCCTCTCCGCCGGCCTGATCGTCGCCATCGGCGCGCAGAACATGTTCGTGCTGCGCCAGGGGCTGAAGCGCGAGCACGTGCTGCCGATCGTGCTGTTCTGCGCCCTGGCCGACGCCAGCCTGATCGTCGCCGGGGTCAGCGGCCTTGGCCAGGTGCTGGCCCTGGTCCCCGCGCTGTCGCTGATCCTCAGCCTGGGCGGGGCGGCGTTCCTGGCCTGGTACGGGGTGAGCGCCCTGCGCCGCGCCGCCAGCCCGGCCGCCCTGGTGGTCGCCGACCAGGCGGGCCTGACCCTGGCGGCCGCCCTGGCCGGGACGGCGGCCTTCACCTTCCTGAACCCGCACGTCTACATCGACACCGTCATGCTGATGGGCGCGGTGGGGGCCAGCCTGCCGACGGGCGAGCGGCCGCTGTTCATGGCCGGCGCGGCCCTGGCCAGCCTGGCGTGGTTCTCGGGGCTGGGCTTCGGCGCCCGCTTCCTGACGCCGCTGTTCGCCCGGCCCGCGGCCTGGCGCGTGCTCGATCTCTGCATCGGCGTGGTGATGCTGGCCCTGGCGGCCAGCCTCCTGGTCGGCGCGGCCGCCGCCTGACCACCTTCAGAGAACTCTGCTTGACAGAGTAATTAATCGACATCACTCTGCACCACAGAGGGCCATGCGCCCCCATGGAGGATGTGATGGTGCTGACCAAGGACGAGGCCGCCGCCGCGCTGGCCGAGATAGACACGACCACCCGCCGCAGCGGCATGCTCAAGGGCTATCGCATCGGCGGGCCGATCCTGATGCTGTGGAGCGTGATCTGGGCCCTGGGCTACTTGAACATGGGCCTGCTGCCGCCCGCGTTCTGGAGCTGGACCTGGTTCGGGCTGGACGCGATCGGCGCCATCGGCAGCCTGCTCCTGGCCCAGCGCCTCAAGGGCCAGGCGGGCGTAGGCGGCAAGGGCGGCAGGGCCGACGTCACCAGCCTGCGCATGCTGGGCGGCATGGGCGTGGTCATCCTCTTCGTGCTGGCGGTGTTCTCGGTGCTGAGACCGACCGACCCGGCCGGCTACCTCGCCTTCCCCGGCCTGCTGGTCGGTACGATCTACGCCGCGGTCGGGGTGTTCCTGGCCCGCCGCTACCTGCTGATCGGCGCGGTGATGTTCGCCCTGACCCTGATCGGCTTCTACGCCTTCAAGGAATACCTGGCCTTCTGGATGGCCAGCGCCAGCGCGGCGCTATTCGTCAGCGGCGTCTGGCTGGCGAGGGCCTGACCATGGCGCAAGCAGACGACCTGATCCACCAGCCCCTGCGCCTGAAGATCATGGCCGCCCTCTATGCCGAGCGGCAGGGCGAGCCGCTGGAGTTCTCGCGGCTGAAGACCATCACCGAGGCCACCGACGGCAATCTCGGCAGCCACCTGACGGCCCTGGAAAAGGCCGGCTATGTCGAGATCCTGAAGGACCACGTCGGCAAGCGCCCCCGCACCCGCGTGAAGGTGACGCCGACCGGATCCAAGGCCTTTCGCGGCCACGTCGCCTATCTGCGCGAACTGGTCGAGGGCGTTCAGGACTGATCCCCGCCCCTAGGCGCGGCCCCTCCGTCAGGAGCCGGCCGCGCTCCGCTCGGAGCGAGCCTTGCGCATGAACTCCATCTGCTTGGCGACCCGCTCGGCCTTGCAGACCTCGTGGCTCTGGCCCTTGGCCTCGAGGTCCAGACACTGGTTGGCCGCCGCCATCGGCGGGATCATGTCGATCGGCTCGGACGAGGCGTCCCCGCGGTCGATCACGGCCCGCAACCGGACGAGGAAACCCAGCAGACCGCGCCGCTTGGCGACCTCCTCGGACTCCTGGGCGCCGTCGGCCGGAGCGGCCGGCAGGGCGGCCAGCCGCTTGTCGATCTCCAGCCGGGCGAGATCGGCCTTGGCGGCGTCGAACTGACCCAGTTCCCGCCGGCTGTTGGCCGCCTGCCCCAGCAGGCCCAGCCAGCCCTGGTCCTCGGACTTGACCGGCTCGGCCTCGGCCCGCTCGGCGAATTCACGTTGATAGCGGGCCTTGAGCTCCGGCTGACGGTCGGCCTGCCAACTGGCCTGCAGCAACAGCCACAGCGGATCGCCCTCGCCTTTCAGGGCCGCCTCCAGCCAGGCGGCCCGATAGTAGCTGGTGTCCGCGCGAACCAGGCGCTTGTAGTCGTCCGAGGCGACCAGGGTCTCCAGCTGCTTGATCTCCGACTTGGAGAAGTCGCGGTACATGACCAGGCCGTTGCCCGGGCACACCGGGACCGGCATCGGAAACTCCCAGCTGCCGTAGGGCTTGCCGTCCGGCCGTCGGCCCCAGGTGCTGTAGGAGGCCGTGCCGACGTGGGTGAAGCTCTCGCCGCCCACGGCGCACTGCATCTTGATGGGCGTGGGAATGCCCGCCTCGGCGGCGCCCGCGACGCAAACCGTAGCCAGAGCGGCGCCGATCAACCAGAGCTTCAATTCAGCCTCCCAACTCGCATGATGGGAGAGCGTCGCACTTCAATTGACGCACGTAAACAGCAAAGCGACGCGGGTCGCCTCCTACATCAGCGAGCCCTTGCCGCTGGTGACTTCGGTGTAGCGGTGCACGCGCACGGCCTGGACGAGGCCGAAGCCGATCATCACCGTCATCATCACGGTGCCGCCGTAGGACAGCATCGGCATGGGCACGCCCACCACCGGCGCAAGGCCCATGACCATGGCCCCGTTGATCAGCACATAGAGGGCGAAGGTCGCCGTCACGCCCGAGGCCGCCAGGCGTCCGAAGTGGCTGTGGCTGATCGAGGCGATGCGCAGGGCCATGAAGATCACCACGCCGTAGAGCGCCAGCACCCACAGGCAGCCGATGAAGCCGAACTCCTCGGCCAGGGTGGCGAAGATGAAGTCGGTCTGCTTTTCCGGCAGGAAGTTCAGCTGGCTCTGCGAGCCCAGGCCGAAGCCCTTGCCCAGCAGGCCGCCCGAGCCCAGAGCGATCTTGGACTGGTAGATGTGGTAGCCCGAACCCGACTGGTCGGCCTCGGGGTTGAGGAAGGTCAGCACCCGCTTGCGCTGGTAGTCGTGCAGCACGAACAGCACGAACGGCGGGATGGCCACCAGGGCGCCGATGACGCCGGTGGCGATCACCCGCCAGGACAGGCCGGCGAGGATGACGATGGCCAGGCCCGTCAGGGCGATCAGCATGGCCGTGCCGAGGTCGGGCTGGTGGGCCACCAGCAGCACCGGCGCGCCGATCATCGCCGCCGGGACGAGCAGCCGCCACGAGAACCGGGCGCTGTCGGCCGACAGGCCGTGATAGTAGCGGGCCAGGGCCAGCACCACGCCCAGCTTCATGATCTCTGACGGCTGGAAGCGGAAGCCGCCGATCGACAGCCAGCGCTGGGCGCCCAGCGACACGTCGCCGATCGCCTCCACCGCCACCAGCAGCAGCAGGCCAATGATGTAGACGGGATAGGCCAGCGAGAACCAGACCCGCAGGTCGATCATCGCCAGCACGATCATCATCACGAAGTAGAGGCCGAAACGCAGCAGGTGCTTGTCGGCCCAGGGCTCCCACGAGGCCCCGGCGATCGAGAACAGCATCAGCGCCCCGGAGCCGGCGATCAGGCACAGGAGCAGGCAGAAGGTCCAGTCGATCTCCATGAACTTGATGATCGGCCGGTCGCGTTCGCCGGGCCGGGAGAGGCCGCCGCTGAGGGTCATATGTGGCCTCCCTGAGGCGGCTGGCCGGTGGGCGGGGTCGCCTCCGGCGGCGACGGCGCGCCCAGTTCGGGCTCGTCGGGGGCCGCGCCCTCGACCACGCCGTCGACGGTTTCGACGGGAGCCTCCGGCAGCGGCATCGGCCTTTCGATGCGGGCGCGGATCTCCGGATCCTTCAGCAGGGCCACGCGCATCACCTCGCGGGCGCGCGGCGCGCCGGCGGTGGCGCCGCCCAGGCCGCCGTGCTCGACCAGCACCGCCACGGCGTAGCGCGGATCGTCATAGGGCGCGAAGGCCACGAACAGGTTGTGGTCCTTGAGCTTCCACTGCACCGAGGCGCTGTTGCGGCTCTTGACCTTGTCGTAGCTGCGGACCTGCGCGGTGCCGGTCTTGCCGGCCATCTGCACGTCGCCCAGGCCCAGCTGGCTCTGCTTGTAGGCCGTGCCACGCACGTCGTTGGCCACGGCGGCCATGCCGCCACGCACGTAGTCGAGGTGCTCCTTGGAGAACGGCAGGTCGGGCACGTCGGCGCCGCTGGGCTGCTCCTCGCCGCCCACCGACTTCACCAAGCGCGGCACCAGGGCCTTCTTGCCGTTGGCCAGGCGCGCGGTCATCGTCGCCAGCTGCAGGGCGTTGACGTTCAGGGCCCCCTGCCCGATCCCGTAGCTGGGGGTCTCGCCCGGAAACCAGATCTGGTTGGCCGGATTGCGCTTGAAGGCCCGCTTCTTCCACTCGCGGTCGGGGACGATGCCCTTCTTCTGGCCGGGGATGCCGATGTCGAACACCTGGCCGAAGCCCATGCCGCGCGCGGCGGTGGCGATGGCGTCCGGGCCGATCTTCAGGGCCGTCTGGTAGAAGTAGATGTCGCACGAGTTCTTGATGGCGTCGTGCATGTTCTGGGCGCCGTGGCCGCCCTTCTGCCAGCAGCGCCAGGTGCGGCCGCCGTAGTACCAGCTGCCCGGGCAGTTGATGCGGACCTCGGGATCGATGCCGGCCGTCAGCGCGGCCAGGCCCACCGTCGGCTTGAAGGTCGAACCCGGCGGATAGGTGCCGGTCATGGCCTTGTCGAGCAGCGGCTTGCGCTCGTACTCCGACAGCGCCTTGTACTCGGCCCCCGACAGGCCCTTGACGAAGCGGTTGGCGTCGAAGCTGGGGGCCGAGACCATGGCCAGCAGGTCGCCGTTGCGCACGTCCATCACCACGATGGCGCCGCTCTCCTCGCCCATCACCTCGAGGGCGCGGTTTTGGATGTCGGCGTCGAGGGTGAGGCGCACTTCCTTGCCAGGCGTGGCCGGGATGTCGCCGGCCGGGTCGAGGCTGACCACGCGGCCTTGCGCGTCGACCTCGGCCTTGATGGCCCCCGCCCTGCCCCGCAGGGCAATGTCGAAGGCCTTCTCCACGCCCTGGCGACCGATGCGGAAGCCGGGATTGTGCAGCAGTTCCTGGTCCTGGGTCAGGTCCGTCCGGGCCGCCTCGACGTCCTTGTCCGACACCTTGGCCACATAGCCGATGACGTGGGCGAAGGCGCCGCCGAACGGATAGACCCGCACCTCGCCCATGTCGGCGCTGATGTTGGGCAGTTCGGGGGTGCGGATGTTGATCCGGGAGAACTCCTCCCAGCTCATGTCCTCCATCACCACGACCGGCGCCTTGCGCGGGGCGTTGTTGACTTCCTTGAGCAGGCGGGCGCGGCGCGTGCCGTCGATCGGCACCAGGGTGGCAAGGTCGTCGAGGGTCGCCTCGACGTCCATGCCCTTCTCCTTGATCACCATCAGGCGGAAGTTGGGGCGGTTGGAGGCCAGGGCCACGCCGTTGCGGTCGAGGATCAGGCCGCGCGGCGGCGGCACCAGGCGGTAGTTGAACTGGTTGCCGGCCGAAAGCTTCTGGTAGCGCTGGGCTTCGACCAGCTGCAGCTGGGCCAGGCGCCCGGTCAGGGTCAGCAAGCCCAGGCCCGCGAAGCCGCCCAGCAGGAAGGCCCGGCGGTGGAAGACCCCCTGCCGCTCGTTGACCTCGAAGAAGAAGATCGACGGTTCGCTCATCGCCTCACCGGAACCGGACGTCGGCGTCTTCGAAGCGATCGATCAGCCGGTGCGCGAAGGGGAACAGCAGCGCCGTGACCAGGAACTGCCAGAACACCGCCACCAGGCTGGGCATGGCCAGGCTGTCCATCATCGTGAACAGGAAGCCGGCGCTCATCGAGACGGCGCAGGCCCCGGCGTACCAGGCCCACATCATCGGCCGGCTCTGGCCGGTCAGCATGTTGCGCGCCGCCAGCACCGAGGCGTAGGCGACCAGCAGCGACAGGCCCCACAGGCCGGTCGGCCCGCCCCAGAAGGTGTCGAGGAACAGGCCCAGCACCAGCAGGGCGAACGGGGCCAGGATCGAGGGCCGGATCACCGCCCAGGCGAAGGCCGGAACCATTGCGAACACCGGCTCGGGCAGTTGCAGGCCCCACATGCGGATCGGCGCGGCGAAGGCCAGCGTCGCCAGGATCACGAACAGCATGGGGACGCCCAGCCAGCGCCCCGGATTGAGGGGCCGGGCGCCGGTCATTGCGGCGTCCTGGCCGGAGCGGCCGGCGGCGTCGTCGCGGCGGCCGGAGGCCTGGCGGCGGGCGGCTTGGCCGGAGGCGTGGTTCCAGCCGTTGCGGGCTTGGGCGCGGCGGGCTTCGGAGCCGTGGTCGTCGCCGGAGCGGCGGTCCCCGCGGCCGGAGCCGGCGCGGCGGGCTTCACCGGACCGAGCATCGACTCTTCGGGGTTCTCGGTGATCACCGGCGGCAGCACCTTGGCGGCCAGGGCCTGCTGGTCGGCGAGCTGGGCGAAGTCCTTGAACAGCAGGATGCGGATGTAGTCGATCGAGGTGCTGTCGGCGAACAGCACCACCCGCCAGCGGCCGTCCAGGCCCTTGACGGCCGCGCCCACCGGCAGGCCGCGCGGCACGACGCCGCCGTCGCCCGAGGTGACGACGCGGTCGCCCGGCTGGATCGGATCGGCGCCGCGCAGGTAGTCGAGCTTGGGATTGGGGCCGCCGTCGCCGGTCAGGATGGCGCGGGCGTTGGTGCGGTCGATCATCACCGGCGTACGCGAGGCGATGTCGGTCAGCAGCAGCACGCGGCTGACGCCGGGCGCGACGCCGACCACGCGACCGACCAGGCCGCGCTCGTTCATCACCGGATTGCCGACGACGACGCCCTTCTCCTTGCCGGCGTCGGCCAGACGGGTGTTGGCGAAGGGGCCGCGGCTGTCGGCGACCACGCGGGCGGCGACCATCGGGATCGGCGGATCGGTCTTCAGGCCCAGCAGCGACTTGTAGCGGTCGTTCTCGTCGACCAGCGCCAGGTACTTGTCGCGATAGGCCCGCATCTCCTGAAGCTCGGCCTTCAGGCGGGCGTTCTCGGCGCCGGCGAAGAAGTAGTTGCGCACGGCGCCGACGCCGACGCCGGTCCAGCGGCCAGGCGCGGCGATGACGCCGCTGACCGGCTTGGCCACCGTGTCGACCGTCTGGCGAGTGACGCCGTAGGCCTGCAGCTGCAGGGTCTCGCGCCGGTCGGCCAGGAGGAAGGCCACCGCGATCACGACCGCGACGATGAGCGCCACGGCCGCGGTCCAGGTGAGCGGCACTTTCAGGTCGCCGAGCGGACCTTCACGAAAGGGCACGAACTGTTCTCCTGGCGCCCCCCGGCGCCGATACGGATTGTACTACGCTTAGGCCAGGGTCGACTCGAGGACGCCCTTCATCCACTTGGGATGCTCGAGCACCTTGCCGCAGCCGAGGGCGACGCACGACAGCGGGTCGTCGGCCACGGTCACCGGCAGGCCGGTGTGGTCGCGGATCTCGGCGTCCAGGCCGCGCAGCAGCGCGCCGCCGCCGGTCAGCATGATGCCCTTGTCGGCGATGTCCGAGGCCAGTTCCGGCGGGGTGGCTTCCAGGGCCACCTTCACGGCTTCGACGATCTGCCCGACCGGTTCGGCCAGGGCGTCGGCGGCCTGCTTTTCGCTGATGCGGACTTCGCGCGGCACGCCCTGCATCAGGTCGCGGCCCTTGACGTCGATCGACAGGCCTTCGCCGTCGGCCGGCGCGCGGGCGGTGCCGATTTCCTTCTTGATGCGCTCGGCGGTCGTCTCGCCGATCAGCAGGTTATGGTGGCGACGCATGTAGCTGATGATCGCCTCGTCCATCTTGTCGCCGCCGACGCGGACCGAGCGCGAATAGACGATGCCCGACAGCGACAGCACGGCCACCTCGGTGGTGCCGCCGCCGATGTCGACGACCATCGAGCCGGTCGGCTCGTGGATCGGCAGGCCGGCGCCGATCGCGGCGGCCATCGGCTCGTCGATCAGGCCGACGCGGCGGGCGCCGGCGTTCAGGCAGCTGTCGTTGATGGCGCGGCGTTCGACGGCGGTGGCGCCCGACGGCACGCACACGATCACCTTCGGGTTCACGAAGCCCTTGCGGTTGTGAACCTTGCGGATGAAGTACTTGATCATCTCTTCGGCGACTTCGAAGTCGGCGATGACCCCGTCACGCATCGGGCGGATGGCTTCCATGTGGCCCGGCGTGCGGCCCAGCATCTGCTTGGCCTCTATACCGACGGCGTGCACGATCTTGCGGCCGCCGACGTTGCGCAGCGCAACCACCGACGGCTCGTTCAGCACGATGCCCTTGCCCTTCTGGTAGATCAGGGTGTTGGCCGTGCCCAGGTCGATGGCGATGTCGTTCGAGATGACGCCGAAGAGGGAAGAGAACATCGAAAACCCTGACTGAGGGGTAGAAGGGGCGAGACGTCAAAAACCACGGAAACCGTGGGCGAGGAGCCTTTTCCGCCGCGAGGACGGAGCAGACGAGAAAAAGGCTCCTACTGCAAATCGAGGAGAGGACAACATGATTCCCCGCGTACGCGGATCATCGCCTTGCCCTGCCCTGCGCCTTCCTGCGGCGACGGGAGCGCAGCCGCCGGGCCGCGCCGTCGTCCAACCACCGGAAGAGTGTGGGAGACGCCGCCCGTTTGCACCGCGAAAGCGTTGATTTCAAGGTCTATTCGCCAAGCCTTCTCACCTGTTTCAAACTCGTGAGCGAAGCGGCAGGGGGAACGCATAAACGTGGCGAAAACTAGCCGAGCGCCGCCATGATGACTCCGGCGGCCGTGACCACCCCGGCGAGGATCTGAAACAGGGTCAACCGCTCGGCGAACAACCGGCGTCCGGCCAATGCGGCCAAGGGAATTTCGACCACGCCGACAGCCCTCACCGGCCCCACCGGCGACAGCGCCATGGCCGTGAACCACAGGCCCGAAGCCGCCGCGCCGCAGAAACCGGCGCCCAGCGACTTGCGCCAGGCCGCCAGCACGGCGACCACGGCGTCGGGATTGCGGACCATCAGGATCGCCGTCAGGGCGACCGATTGGATGGCCTGGACCACCATCACCGTCACGAAGGCCGAATAGGCCAGGTGCGCGGGATCGAAGGTCAGCGAGGCCTGGCGGAAGCAGTTGGCGCTGAGCGAGAACATCGCCCCCGCGCCCAGACCGGCCAGGGCCGCGCCGCGCTTCATCGTCACCGGACCACGCGGCCAGGAAAGAGCCGCCAGACCGGCCGTGGCCACCAGGCCGCCGGCCCATTGCAGGCCGCTGATTTGGTCGCCGAACAGCAGCGCGCCCCAGACCAGGGCGAACGGCAGGCCGCTCTGCTGCATGGCCGTGCCGAGAGCGAAGGAGGAGCGCTGCATGGCGACCAGCAGCGCCGCCGTCGCCGCCATCTGCAGGCCGGCGCCGGCGAAGGCGCCCAGCCAGAAGCGCGTGGTCAGATGCGCCTGAGGGTCCTTGGTGACCAGGAACGCGATCGCGGCGAAGACGATCGCGAACGGCAGGCCGAACAGGAACCTAACGAGGGTCGCGCCCCAGGGGCCGGCCCCGCCCATCACCGATCGCTGCGCCGCGTTGCGGGCGACCTGGAGGGCCGCCGCGCCGATGGTGATGGGGATCCAGATCATGCCGCTCTCTTCGCCGCCACCAGAACGCCCGAGGCCCAGTCCATGCCGACGATGGCCAGCCGCGGATCGCTGGCCAGGCGCAGCACCAAGTCGTCGACCCGCGCCTGGTGGCCCTCGGGCCAGTTCGGCTGAGGCGACATGTCGTCGACCACATAGATGCCGCCGACCTGCAGCAGGCGCAGGGCGTCGTCCAGGCTCTCGTACTTGCCGGGAACGGCGTCGGCGAAGATCAGGTCGAAGCCGCCGTCGTTCTGGCCCGCCAGATAGGCCGCGCCGTCCTCGGTGACGAAGTCGACGCGCGGGTCCTCGCCCAGCACGTCGCGCGCCACGGCCTGGACCTCGGGATCGTTGTCGACGGTGGCCAGGCGGGCGTCCTCGTCCATGCCATCCAGCAGCCAGGCGGTCGCCAGGCCCGTGCCCGTGCCCATCTCCAGCAGCGCCTTGCGGCCCACGGCGAGCATGCGAAGCATTTCGCCGATGCGCGCCTCGGACGACATGTCGAAACCGGCCTCGATGGTGCGCATGGCGATTTCGTGCCAACGCGGCGGCGAGGCGACGCTGCCTTCCAGGGTCGAGCTCATGGGTTCGGCTCCTTTATGCCGCCCTTACGCCGGCGGCGGGTTTACGAATAGCGCCCTGACGCGGCGCGGCGTCAGAACAGTGGGGTTGGCGCACTTAAGCTGCGTTCCCTAACAAGGTGTTCACCATGTCTGCCCACCCGCTTCGTCAAGCCGCACAGTTCCTGCTGGGCGTCCCGACCGAGGGGATCGATCCAACGCTCGACCGGATGCTCGAGCTCGCCCAGTCCACCCCGCTGTGCTTCGTCGCCGTGACCGGACCCGACGCGGCCGAGGCCATGGGCCAGCTGTGGCGGCGTGGCTACCAGCGCGTCGAGATCGCCCGCCGGGCCACCTGCTCGGCCGCCGACGAGCGCAACGACGTGCTGCTGGTCGTGGGCTGCCCCACGGCCGACGACATGCGCGCGACCGCGGCCTCCACCCTGGGCCTGCTGCGCCCGGGCGGGGTGATGGTGATCGACGTGAGCGCCGTGGTGGACGCGGAGGAACGCCTGTCGCTGTGCGAGGGCCTGGCCCAGCTGGGCCTGGACGTGCAGCCGCAGGCGCACCTCGCCGCCGAGATCCTGGCGACGCGACGCTGGGGCTGGCACAAGGCGGCTTAAGGCTAGGGTTTCGAAACCTCGCCGTTCGACAGGCTCAGGGTGAGGTTTCTACTGCACAGGACCGACATTCGTCCTCACCCTGAGCTTGTCGAAGGGCGAGGACGGCGTCGCGCGTTCCTCAGAACCCGCTGGCGATGGCCGCCGGCGCGCTCTTCTCCTTGCGGGCGAAGAGGTTGTTGAGGGCGTTGACGTACGCCTTGGCCGAGGCCGTGAGGGTGTCGGTGTCGGCGGCCGCGCCGGTGGCGATGCGGCCGTCCTCTTCCAGACGCACCGAGACCTGGGCCTGGGCGTCGGTGCCCTCGGTGACCGCGTGCACCTGGAACAGGCGCAGGGCGGCGCTGTGCGGCACGATCTTCTGGATGGCGTTGAACACGGCGTCCACCGGACCATCGCCCGAGGCCTCGGCGCTCTTGGGCTGGCCGTCGACGTCCAGGGTCAGCTCGGCCGACTGGCCTTCGGTGCCAGCCACCACGCGCAGGTGCGAGACGCGAATCTTCTCCGAGCCGCGCGCCAGGGCGTCGTCGACCAGGGCGATGATGTCGTCGTCGTAGACGTGCTTCTTGCGGTCGGCCAGGTCCTTGAAGCGGCCGAAGGCCTCCTTCAGGGCGTTCTGGCCCAGCTCGTAGCCCAGGTCCTTCAGCTTGGCGCGGAAGGCGTGGCTGCCCGAGTGCTTGCCCATGACCAGGCTCGACGGGGCCTGGCCCACCGATTCCGGCGTCATGATCTCGTAGGTCTCGCGGTTCTTGAGCATGCCGTCCTGGTGGATGCCGCTCTCGTGCGCGAAGGCGTTCTTGCCGACGATGGCCTTGTTGTACTGCACCGGGAAGCCGGTGATGGCCGATACGTAGCGGCTGGCGCGGGTGATGTGGGTGGTGTCGATGCGGGTGTCGTAGGGCAGCTTGTCGCCGCGCACCTTCAGGGCCATCACCACTTCTTCCAGCGCCGCGTTGCCGGCCCGCTCGCCCAGGCCGTTGATGGCGCACTCGATCTGACGGGCGCCGCCCTGCACGCCGGCCAGGCTGTTGGCGACGGCCAGGCCCAGGTCGTTGTGGCAGTGGGTCGAGAAGATCACCTTGTCGGCGCCCTCGACATTGTTGACCATCCAGTTGAACAGGTCGGCGTATTCCGACGGATAGGTGTAGCCCACCGTGTCGGGCAGGTTGATCGTCGTGGCGCCAGCCTTGATGGCGGTCTCGATGGCGCGGCGCAGGAACTGGCGGTCGCTGCGGGTGGCGTCCTCGGCCGACCACTCGACGTCGTCGCGCAGGTTGCGGGCGTGGGTCACCGAGCGGGCGATCACGTCGATGACGGCGTCCGGCTCCATCTGCAGCTTGTGCTTCATGTGCAGGTCGGAGGTGGCGATCACCACGTGGATGCGGCCGCGCTGGGTCGGGCGCAGGGCCTCGGCGCAGCGGTCGATGTCGACCTGGTGGGCGCGGCACAGGCCGGCGATGGTCGAGTTCTTGACGATCTTGGCGATCTCGTTGACCGACTGGAAGTCGCCGTTCGAGGCGATCGGGAAGCCGGCCTCGATGATGTCGACCCCCATCTCTTCGAGGATCTTGGCCAGTTCCAGCTTTTCTTCCAGCGACATCGAGGCGCCGGGCGACTGCTCGCCGTCGCGCATGGTGGTGTCGAAGATGACGACGTTGTCGCGGCCGGACTCTTTCTTGGAATCGACGGCGGCGGTGATCGGGGCGGTCATGGAGTTGTCTTTCGCGAGGTCCGGAGGGCTGAAGGGCGGTTCATCCCCTGAGCGACCGGCCGCGACGATTCGTACGCGCGGCTAGACGGACGCCCAGGGGCGGCTAAGCCCCAGCGCAAGGAGAAGGAGATTGTCGCGTTCGCGGCACATGACGGATTGTTTAGCGAACCACGCCAAATCCAGCAAGCCGTTTGCTCGCAAGACGGGCATTTCGCCGCGCTAGGGGCAAAAAATGCCCCGCTCGGAATTAAGCGTCGGTTTGTTCTTCCTTGGCTTTCAGCCAATTGCGGGCGACCCAACCCGCCCCGATCCAGATCGCGGCCGCGATGACCAGCATCACGATGTGCTGGATCCCGCCGCCCCGCATGGCCTGGACGATGGTGTTCCCGGCGAAGGCGGTCAGGGCGATCTTGGGGATGATCCCGATCGCGGTGCCGGCCGTGAAGTCGCGCACCTTCATCGGCGTGACGCCGGCGGCCATGTTGACGACGATGAACGGCGCGGACGGCACCAGGCGCACGATCAGGCTGGCCAGGAAGCCGTTCTTGCCGATCAGCTTCATGAACTTGTGCACGCCGTCGCTGGGCAGGCTGGCCAGCATCTTGCCGCCGAACGCCCGGCCGACCCAGAAACCGACCAGCGACGAAACCAGGGTGCCGATCCAGCTGTAGGCCAAGCCCGTCCACGGACCGAAGGCGACCACCGCCGCGGCGATCAGCACGAACTGCGGCACGCCCACGAAGGCCAGGGCCGCGAAGGCGCCGACGGCCGCCGGCAGCGCCCAGGGGCCGTGCGCGGCGGTCAGCCACTGCTCGACCGTGGTCTCGCCGTTGAGGCCCAGAAGCTGGGCGCCGAACAGGAAGACGATCCCCACCCCGCCGAACAGCACGAAGGAGACGGCCACCGCGCGCCAGGCGCGGGCGTCCATGTTGGTGAAGAAGTCTATGAGACGGCGGATGATCACGGGTCCTGCCTCGCGCATGGTCGGCGCCGGGTCAAGCGCCCCGATGGCGTCAAAAGCGTGGCCGCTGTGCATCGACGGGAAAAGTTCGCCCCGGCGGCGGGCGCCGAGGGGCCGGATTCCCGCGTGGCGACTTTGACGTTGCGATAACGTCGTATACCAACGCTAGTTATCCACAGGCCTGCAGGGGGACGCGGGCGCAGTGAGGAAACGAACGTGAAGACCTTGGCCGTCATCTCGCGCAAGGGGGGCGCGGGCAAAACCACTCTTTCCGTCAACCTGGCGCTCGCCGCTCATCTGGCCGGCCGCCGGACGATCCTGGCCGACATCGATCCGCAGCGCTCGGCGTCCGACGTGCTGCGCGGCCGCGCCGCCGACGGTCCCGTGCTGCTGGAAAGCAGCGCCGGCAAGCTGCACCAGGCCCGCTTCCACGCCGAGCACGAGGCCTTCGACCTGATGGTGGTCGACACGCCCGCCGCGCCCGACGCCGACGTCGTCACCGCCGTCAATGTCGCCGACCTGTGCCTGCTGGTCTGCCGCCCGACCTTCCTCGACATCGCCGCCGTCGCCCGCTCGGCCGAGGCCGTGCGCCGCCTGGGCAAGAGCGGCCTGATCGTGCTGAACCAGGCCCCGGCCAAGCGCGGCGGCGTCGAGCCGTCCAGCGTTGTCAAGGCGGCCGAGGCCCTGCGCTTCTGCGGCCTGCCGCTGGCCGTCGTCGGCCTACGCTCGCGCACGGCCTTCCAGCAGTCGATCGCCCACGGCCGCTCGGTGCTGGAATGGGAGCCGGCCGGCGCCGCGGCCCAGGAGATCGGCCGCCTGTGGAGCCAGGTCGCCGCCCAGCTTCACCTGACCGAAGCGGACCTCGCCGCCGTTCGCGCCGGCTGAGGCTTGCCCCCGCCCGACGGCGACGGGCATGGTCGCGCCTCCCTTTTCCTCGGAGTCGCGCATGAACCTTCTCGGCGTCTCGGGCAGCCTGCGGGCCGCCTCGCTCAACACCGCCCTGCTGCGCGCGGCCCAGAACCTGGCGCCGGAGGGCGTGACGATCACGCCGTTCTCGCTGCGCGACCTGCCGTTCTTCGACCAGGACCTTGAGGACGAAGGCGATCCGCCCGCCGTCGTCGCCTGGAAGGAGGCGGTCCGCGCCGCCGACGGCCTGGTCATCGCCTGCCCCGAATACAATGGCGGAATCACCGGCGTGCTGAAGAACGCCATCGACTGGGCCTCGCGCAGCAAGTCCGCGCCGCTGGCCGGCAAGCTGTGCTGCCTGTTCGGGGCCTCGCCCGGGATCACCGGAACCGTCCGCGCCCAGGACGCCCTGCGCCTTAGCCTCCGCCGCGCCGGCGCCCGCACCGAGCCGCAGGGCGACGTGCTGGTCGGCCAGGCCCATGTGAAGATCCTCGACGGCGTGCTGACGGACGAACGCACGATCGAGGGTCTGCGGAGGCACTTGGCGGGGTTCGTGGAGGCGGTGCGGGGCTGAGCCCAAGATCCTCCCCCTCTGGGGGAGGTGGCCCAGAGGGCCGGAGGGGGTAGCGCCGGCCTATGCCGAGCAGACCCCCTCAGTCGCTTCGCGACAGCTCCCCCAGAGGGGGAGCATCTAAGCGCCCGCCCCCTATTTCAGCTGCGACGGATCGTAGTTCGGGCCGAAGTCCAGCACGAACAGCGGACCCAGCACGATCGTCTGCTTGGTCGAGCCCAGGTGCAGGGCCACGCCCGCCCCGCCTTTGTCGGCGTCCATCGTGGCGCGGCCGCTGACGCTGTAGATCTTCCACTCGGCGCCATCGACCTTCACCGAGCCGCCCTCGACGATGCCGCCCCACGGCTCGCTGGACTGCTGGACGCGCACGGAAGCGACCGTGGCCGCGGCCGGGCCGCCCTCCACCGCTTCGGCCTTGGCCCAGAAGGCCACGGTGATGACGTCGCCCTTGGTGATCTTGCCGTTGACCGCCTGGCCGCCCGAGACCCGCCAGGCCGCCGCCGGGTCGGGCGTGGCGACCACGACCCGCACCCCGCCGCCGCCGGCCACGGCCTTGTCCTTGACGTAGCCGTTGGTCTGGCCCGGGCCGTAGACGTTCCAGGCCGTCGAGGGCTTGTTGAGGGCGTATTTCATGATCCCCTCGTCGCGCGCCGAGGCGACCGGCGCGGCTAGCGACAGGGCGAGGGCCGCAACGGCGGCTCCGAGGATGGTCTTCTTCATCAGGTGTTCCCCCTTCCGAAAGGCGTGACTTGTGACCGCTCGCCTGTGCGAGTCGGCGGGCCGTTTCCTTCCCAGGGGGATGCCGGATGCTCCGACCACGTCCCCCGACGCGTGGCTCCGCCGTACGCGCGGCGGACCCTTGTTATCGAATGGTAGCGGTAGCGCGACCGCCACAGCCTGGCAAGAAGCGCAGCTTTAGTCCGGTCTCGCGTTGCGCCGCGAAGGGGTCGGGCGTAAAGACCGCCGCAATCCTGAAACCGGTCCTTTCCAGGGGAGTCCAAGACCATGTCGCTCGAGTCCGCCGCCCTGCGGCGCATCGCACCTTCGGCCACCATCGCCATCAGCGCCAAGGCGCGCGCGCTGAAAGCCGCCGGTCGCGACGTGATCGCCCTCTCCGCCGGCGAACCGGACTTCGACACCCCGGACAACATCAAGGACGCGGCCATCGCCGCCATCAAGGCCGGCCACACCAAGTACACCGACCCGGACGGCATGCCCGCGCTGAAGCAGGCGATCTGCGACAAGTTCAAGCGCGAGAACGGCCTGGAGTACAAGCCGAGCCAGGTGCACGTCGCTCCGGGCGGCAAGCCGGTGATCTACAACGCCCTGGTCGCCACCCTGAACCCGGGCGACGAAGTGATCATCCCCGCGCCGTACTGGGTGTCGTATCCCGACATGACCCTGCTGGCCGGCGGCACGCCCGTCTCGGTCGAGACCACCGCCGAGAGCGGCTTCAAGATCACGCCGGAAGCGCTGGAAGCGGCGATCACGCCCAAGTCCAAGTGGCTGATCATCAACAGCCCGTCCAACCCCTCGGGCGGCGCCTACACCCGCGCCGAACTGCAGGCGATCGCGGACGTGCTGCTGCGCCACCCGCAGGTCTGGGTGCTGACCGACGACATGTACGAGCACCTGGTGTTCGACGACTTCGAATTCACCACCATCGCCCAGGTCGAGCCCAAGCTCTATGACCGCACCCTGACGATGAACGGCGTCTCGAAGGGCTATTCGATGACCGGCTGGCGCATCGGCTACGCCGCGGGTCCCGAAGCGCTGATCAAGGCCATGGGCAAGATGATCAGCCAGACGACGTCCAACCCCTGCTCGATCTCGCAGTGGGCGGCGCTGGAGGCCCTGAACGGCACGCAGGACTTCATCAAGCCGAACGCCAAGCTGTTCCAGGAACGCCGCGACCTGGTGGTGTCGATGCTGAACCAGGCCCAGGGCCTGCACTGCCCGACCCCGGAAGGCGCCTTCTACGTCTATCCGTCCTGCGCCGGCGTGATCGGCAAAACGGCCCCCTCGGGCAAGGTCATCGAGACCGACGAGGACTTCGCCGGCGAACTGCTGGAAGCCGAGGGCGTGGCGGTCGTGCACGGCGCGGCCTTCGGCCTGTCGCCGTTCTTCCGCATCAGCTACGCCACCAGCAACGACGTGCTGGAAGACGCCTGCCAGCGCATCCAGCGCTTCTGCGCCAGCGTGAAGTAGGCGTTCAGAGCCTCAGATCGATCGAAGGGGACCGGCCGATGGCCGGTCCCCTTTTTCGTTGAGCCTGCGTCCCTCAGTGCTTTTCGCGCCAGCGGGCCTTGGCGTCTTCCTGGGTGAGGCTCAGGTGCACCGCGTCGTCGTCGACATAGTCGACCCACGACAGCGGGATCATGTGGTGCTTGAGGCCGCCGCCGAGGTCGAACTTGGCCAGTTCGATCTCGGTGCCGACCACGTGGTCGACCCGGCCGACGTGCTTGCCGTCCGATCCGACGACTTCCAGATGTTCGTGGATTTGAGATGCATCCATCATGGATGTGTCCTCCCATCGGCCGCGCCGTCATAGCGCGGCCCTGACCGCATCAACGGCCGTGGACGACCGTTGGTTTCCCGATTGCCGAGGCCTCGCGTTCGCCATACGTTCGCTGGCGAGACCCGCGAAAGAGACGGGTCCCAGGAGACGCCGCCATGCTCACCCTGTTTCACGCGCCGCGCTCGCGCTCGACCCGCTTCCTCTGGCTGCTGGAGGAACTGGGCGCGCCCTACAAGATCGAGAAGGTCGACATCTTCCGCAGCACCACGGGCACGGGCGCGCCCGACCCGCGCAACCCCCATCCGCACGGCCAGGTGCCGGCCCTGCTGGACGACGACGTGCTGATCACCGAAAGCGCGGCCATCGCCCTCTACCTGACCGACAAGTTCCCGACCGCGGGCCTCGGGCCCATGATCAGCGACCCGCATCGCGGCCCCTATCTCAGCTGGCTGGCCTATTACGCCGGCGTGCTGGAGCCGGCGGTGACCAATCTCTGGAAGAAGCGGCAGGACGACCAGGACAAGGCCCAGTACGCCGCCCTCGACGAGCGCCTGCGCACCACCCTGGAAACGCAGCCCTGGCTGCTGGGCGAGCATTTCTCGGCGGCCGACATCCTGTTCGTCAGCCTGCTGCAGTTCGCCCGCCAGATGCTGCCGCCCCACGCCGTCTATGACGCCTGGCTGGCCCGGGCCAACGCCCGTCCCGCCCTCGCCCGCGCCCTGACCAAGGACGACCTCTCCTGATGAAGAAAGCCGCCCTGCTCGCCGCCGCGCTTCTTACGCTCGCGTCGCCCGCCTTCGCCGGCCGCATCGACGCCGCGCTCAGCGACGACGCCATCACCGTGACGGAAGACGGCAAGACCGCCCTCGTCTACCGCACCAAGCCGCTGGACCCGGCCAAGGAGCCGGGCCGCGCCAACTACGTCCACCCGCTCTACGCGCCGGACGGAACGGTGCTGACCGAGGATCGCCCCGCCGACCACCTGCACCAGCGCGGGGCGTTCTGGAGCTGGCATCAGGTGCTGGTGAACGGCAAGAGCGTCGGAGACGGCTGGTTCATGCAGGGCCTGAGCTTCCACGTGCACGACCGCGGCTTCGAGGGCGACGCGGCCGGGCGCGGGATCGTGACGATCAAGGCCGACTGGCTGGTCAATTCGGGGCCGGAGGTGGTCTACGCCGCCGCCGAGACCACCAAGGTCACCGTCCATCCGCTGAAGGGCGGCGCGCGGCGGATCGACTTCGACACGACCATCACCGCCCGCACCGACACCCTGGCCCTGGGCGGCAGCGACGACGCCAAGGGTTATGGCGGCTTCTCGATCCGCCTGATCCGTCCCGACGCCCTGGTGTTCGGCTCGGGCGGCAAGCAGGTGAAGCCGCAGAACGAACCGGTCGAGGCCGGCAAGGCCATGGGCTTCGCCTGGTCATCGGCCGCGAGCGGCTCTGGCGTTCCGGCCTGGACCGTGGGGCTGAGCTGCAAGGCGAACGACAAGCCGGTCACCCGCTGGATCCTGCGCAACGAGCTCTCCATGCAGAACTGCGTCTTCCCCGGACGCGCGCCCTATGTGATCAAGAAGGGTGAAAGCCTGCGCCTGCAGGAGACCCTGATCATCCGCCCGGCCAGCAAGCGCGCTCCCAAGCCCGCCGCAGCGCCGAAGCCCTGAAGACCGCAAGACCGAACCCATGGCCGAGATCCTCAACCTCAACCAGGCCCGCAAGGCCAAGGCCAAGACCGACGCCAAGCAGGTCGCGGCTGAGAACCGCGCCCGCTTTGGCCGCACCAAGGCCGAAAAGACCCTCGACGCCGCCCGCGCCGAGAAGCTGTCGCGCACGCTGGACGGCGCGAAACGCGAGGAATGACGGAGCCGTTCTTCCGCACGCGGCGGGCGGAATCGTTTTCCGGCCAGGAACGAAAGTTCGCCGAACTGGCGCTCTACGTCGTCGGAATCGGCGCCTTCCATATGCTACGCCGCAAGGCCTCAGCCGCGCCTTCCTCCCTGACCGAATGACCAAGCCGCCCAGTTCTCCCTGGCCGTTCCAGGCCCTGGCCGTCCGCTTCGCGCCGATTCTGGTCGCCGTCATCGGCTGGAACACGATCTGGACCTGGGCGACGCCGCTCGATCCGGCCTGGACGCCGCCGCCGCGCGACAAGACGGTGCTGACGATCGGCGTGCTGAGGAGCCCCACCGACAAGCCCCAGGCCGACGGCTACGACTACGAGACCGTCGATGGCCGCCGCCTGCGCCTGCGCTGCGCGCCGGTCGGCGCGGCGGCCGACGACTGCCTGAACGGCGGCGGACGGCTGGGCGATCATGCGGGCCGCTACGCCACCGTGCGCTATTATGAACTGGCCGCAGGTCCCGGCGGCGCGCCCCGGCGCGTGCTGCTCGGCGCCAAGTCCGGCGCGGACTGGCTGCTGCGGCCCGAGGACCAGAAGGCGCGGCTGGCCGCGCAGGCCAAGAGCGAAAAGAACCGCAAGGTGCATTGGCGGGCGGCGATCTCGGCGGCCCTGACCCTGGCGGCCGGCTTCATCGGGTTTCTGCTCTACCGCCGCTTCCGGCGCTGAGCCCTCACCGCAGAACGAGGTAGCGCGCGCCCTTGGGCAGGGCGTCACAGCAGCCGATCACCGGCGCCGTCGGTACCGGCGGCGGCGCCGCCTGGCTCTTCCAGGCGGCGATCAGGCGTTCGATCGCCCACACCCAGCCGAACGTGGTTTCCTTATGGGTCTTGTGGAACTCTTCCATGATCGCGCCTCCTGACGCCTTTCAATGTCAGGAAGATCGGCTTGATCGCGGCCCGCGACAAACGCGGTTCGCTGAGCTATGGATAAGCCAGACTTATGGCAGACATCCTTGCATCCGTTCCGCTCGGCGCCGTGCGCGCCTTCGAAGCCGCCGCCCGGCTGAAGAGCTTCACGCGCGCCGCCGACGAGCTGGGCGTCACCCAGGCCGCTGTCAGCTGGCAGGTGAAGGCGCTGGAGCAGCGGCTGGGCCAGGCGCTGTTCGTGCGCAAGGTGCGCGAGGTCGATCTCACCCCGGCCGGCGAGCGGCTGTCACGGGCGGCGACCGAGTCGATGGGCCTGCTGCGCTCGGCCTTCGCCGACCTGATCGAGGCGGACGAGGGCGTGCTGGCCCTGACCACCATGCAGAGCCTGGCCAGCCATTGGCTGGCGGCGCGTCTGGGCGCGTTCCAGCTGGCCCATCCGCGCATCGCCGTGCGCCTCGACACCACCTCGGCCATGCGCGACCTGACGCGCGGCGAGGCCGACCTGGCCCTGCGCGCCGGAAACGGCGACTGGCCGGGCCTGACCGCCCACTTCCTGATGCCCTTCGTGCAGACGCCGCTGTGCTCGCCGGACTTCCTGGCCCGGATGGGCGGCTTCGAGCGCCCCGCCGACCTGCTGGACGCGCCCCGCATTGGCTCGCCCGGCGAATGGGCCGTTTGGTTCGCCGCCGCCGGCGTCACGCCGCGCGAGGGAGCCGAGGCGCCGCGCCTGGCCGCCGACGCCCAGTCGGTGGAAGTGGCCACGGCGCTCGCCGGCCAGGGCCTGGCCCTGGGCTCGCCGATCTTCTTCGCGCCCGACATCGCCGCCGGACGCCTGGTGCAGCCGTTCGACATCGCGCCCCGCTACGGCGGCGGCTATTGGCTGGCCTATCCGGAGGAGCGCCGGCGCGTGCGCAAGATCGCCGCCTTCCGCGACTGGCTGCTGGAAGCGGTCGCCGCCGACCCGGCCGTCGCCCGCTACAGGGACATCGCCTGACCTGATCAGGCGGCCCGATGGAAGTGCTGGCGCAGGTCCGCTGGAATGGCCTCGTAGGTGGTCGGCGGAACGATGCGCAAGGTTCGCCGGGCCTCATTCAGCGGCATGGCGAACAGGGCCGGATAGTCGACCTCGGGCAACCAGGCGGCCTTGCGCCCCGCCCGCCAGGCCTCGCGCACCGCGCGGCCGTAGGGCTGGCCGTCCTTCAGGCGGCGAAACTCGCGGGTGCCGGCCAGGGCGATCAAGGCGAAGCCCAGGCTGCGGGTCTGGGCGTAGGAGAAGGCCACGACGCAGACCTCGCCCAGAGCGTCGGTCCCGTAGCCGGTCAGCACGTGCCAGACGTCGTGCACGTCGCGCAGGCGGCGGGCGTACCAGAGCAGCGGGTGGGCCGCGTCCATGTCGGCGTCGGCGACCTTGCGGCTCTCGTCGGCCAGACCCTCGGCGGTCAGGCCGCGCGGGGCGATGAAGTCGCGATAGGCCGCGCCCACCGTCCCCGGCTCGAACCGCGCCAGCCAGGCCGCGTCCGACAGCCGGTCGGCGAATTCCTCGCGGCGATAGGCGATCGCCCCGCCCTGCGGCGTCTTCAGCAGGCGGGCGTAGCCACGAGGGATCGCGCGGCCGGAAAGCGCCCGCATGATCTCGAACACCTGGGCGGTGTCCTCCTTGTCGGCGATCAACCGGCGGACGGCGCGAAACGCCCGCAAAGGCTGCAAGCGGAAGCTCGCATCGCGGGCGCCGAGCGGCGGACGCGCCGAACCGGCGTCAAGGGCTTGCGCGGCTGCGTTCATCAGGCATGCTCCCGGCGTGACGTGAGTAAAGATGACACGACGTCATTTTTATTCAAGGGCCGAACAGGCGATCACAGGGGACCCACGTCGATGGGCAGTCTGAAAAAGCGATCGGTGAACCTCGCGGGCCACGCCACCTCTCTGGCGCTGGAGCCAGAGTTCTGGGCCGCGCTGGAGCGCATCGCCAAGCAGGACGCCGTCAGCATCGCGGCCCTGATCCAGCGCATCGACGTCGGCCGCGCCGATCGGCCGCTGGCCTCGGCGTGTCGGGTGTACGCGCTGGAACGGGCTGGGGGCTAACCCCCTCCGGCCCTCCGGGCCACCTCCCCCAGAGGGGGAGGATTTCGAGATGCTCCCCCTCTGGGGGAGCTGTCGCGAAGCGACTGAGGGGGTCCCCCTACCCCGGCCGCGGAACCGGCGCCGGCAGCGGCTCGGGATTGGGCGTCGGCATGGTCGGCGGCGCGAGGTTCGGCAGCCGCAGTTCGGCCAGATCCGGCCGCACGGCCAGCAGGCCCGAGTTCCAGATCGCGTAGATCAGCAGCGCGACGAACAGCAGGACGGCCAGCATGGCCGCTCCACTCCACGCGCCTTCGTGATGATGTCCATGATGGCGAGCCATGCCCGCCTCCTTCCGTTAGCCCGGCGCCTTGGGCGCTTCGGGGACCTTCGGCGCGTCCGGCAGCTTGGGCGCGGAGGCCGAGATGTCGACGTCCACCGTCTTCTTCTGCGTGAAGCCGCCGGAGAACATCATGAAGGCCAGCACCGCGACGATCACCACCAGGGCGCCGACGATGAAGGCCAGACCCGCGTTGCCGCCCGATTTGGTTTCTTCCGCCATTCTTCCTGCTCCTGCTTCGTCCCTGCGGATCAACGGGAGCGTCGCGGCCGGAGTTCCCTAAGCGGGCGCCACGGGGCTTAAGCCGGAGGAAGTTTGTGCTACATATGTTCCCATGTCTTCCGGCTTCGACTCGACCGACCCTCTCGGCGACCTCCCCGCTCCGCGCATCTCCGACCTGGCCCGTCCGCAGGCTCCCGGCGGCGGCGGACCCGCGCCCGACTACCTGAACGGCCTCAACACCGAGCAGCACGAAGCGGTCGTCACCACCGAGGGCCCGGTCCTGGTGCTGGCCGGCGCCGGCACCGGCAAGACCCGGGTGCTGACCACGCGCCTGGCCCACATTCTCGCCACCGGCCGCGCCCGGCCGTGGGAGATCCTGGCCGTCACCTTCACCAACAAGGCCGCGCGCGAGATGCGCGAGCGGATCACCCACATCATCGGCCCGGAGGCCGAGGGCCTGCGCTGGCTGGGCACCTTCCACTCGGTGGCCGCCCAGATCCTGCGCCGCCACGCCGAACTCGTCGGCCTGAAGTCGAACTACACGATCATCGACACCGACGATAACGAGCGGCTGCTCAAGCAGCTGATCGAGGCCGAGAACATCGACGCCAAGCGGTGGACGCCGCGCATCCTGTCGGGCCTGATCGACGCCTGGAAGAACCGCGGCTGGACGCCCGACCGCGTGCCGCCGTCCGAGGCCGGCGAGTTCGCCAACGGCAAGGGCATCAGCCTCTATCGCCAGTACCAGGAGCGCCTGCGCATCCTGAACGCCTGCGACTTCGGCGACCTGCTGCTGCACAACATCACGATCTTCACGGGTAACCCCGACGTGCTGGCCGACTTCCAGCGCCGCTTCCAGTACGTGATGGTCGACGAGTACCAGGACACCAACGTCGCCCAGTACCTGTGGCTGCGCCTGCTGGCCCAGGGCCGCCAGAACGTCTGCTGCGTGGGCGACGACGACCAGTCGATCTACGGCTGGCGCGGAGCGGAGGTCGACAACATCCTGCGCTTCGAGCGCGACTTCCCCGGCGCCAAGGTGGTGCGGCTGGAGCGCAACTACCGCTCGACCGAGCACATCCTGGCCGCCGCCTCGACCCTGATCACCGCCAACAAGGGCCGCCTGGGCAAGACCCTGTGGACCGAGGCGACGGGCGGCGAGAAGGTCAAGGTTTCGGGCGTCTGGGACGGCGAGGCCGAAAGCCGGATGGTCGCCGACGAGATCGAGAAGGCCAAAAAGGCCGGCCGCCGCTACAACCAGATGGCCATTCTGGTGCGCGCCTCGTTCCAGATGCGGGCCTTCGAAGAACGCTTCGTGATGCTGCAGATCCCCTACAAGGTGGTCGGCGGTCCGCGGTTCTTCGAGCGGGCGGAAATCCGCGACGCCCACGCCTATCTGCGCCTGATCCAGTCGCCGGACGACGACCTGGCCTTCGAGCGCATCGTCAACACGCCCAAGCGCGGCATCGGCGACACCTCGGTGCAGAAGCTGCTGCAGATCGCGCGCGGCGAAGGCATCTCCACCGTCGAGGCGGCCCGGGTGATCATCGGCAGCGACGACCTGCCGGCCCGCACCCGCACGGCGCTCTCCAACTTCATCCGCGACCTCGACCGCTGGCGGGCGCAGATCGGGAACATGCATCACCAGCGGGTGCTGGAGATGGTGCTGGAGGAAAGCGGCTACACCGACGCCCTGCGCCTCGACAAAGGCCCGCAGAGCCAGACGCGGCTCGAAAACCTCAAGGAACTGGTCCAGTCGATGGGCCAGTTCGACAGCCTGGAGGCCTATCTGGAGCACGTGTCGCTGGTCATGGACCTCGACCGCGAGGCCACCGGCGACGCCGTCTGGATCATGACCCTGCACTCGGCCAAAGGGCTGGAGTTCCCGCTGGTCTTCCTGCCCGGCTGGGAGGAAGGCGTGTTCCCCAGCCAGCGCAGCATGGACGACAAGGGCGAGAAGGGCCTCGAGGAAGAGCGGCGGCTGGCTTACGTTGGCATCACCCGCGCCCGCGAGGAGGCCCGCATCAGCTTCGTGGCCAACCGGCAGGTCTATGGCCGCTGGACCTCGCAGCTCCCCTCCCGCTTCGTCGACGAACTGCCGCTGGAGCACGTCGATGCGGGCTCGGAGACCGGCTATTACGGCGGCGGTCCGGGCATGCAGCAGACGGCCTCGTCGCGCTGGGACGATCCGGGCACGAGCGCCTTCCAGAGCGGCAGCTACGACAGCCCAGGCTGGAAGCGGGCCCAGGACCGGGTGCAGGCGCGCGGCTTCGCCGAAAAGGGCGGCGGCCACGCGGCCTGGCGCGGCGGAGGCTCGGCCGCGCGGTCCAAGCCGATCGAGGGTGAAGGCCGCCTCGTCGCCGTCTCGGCCCCGACCAACAGCGCCTACAGCCGCGGCGACCGCGTGTTCCACGTCAAGTTCGGCTACGGCAAGGTCGCTTCGATCGAAGGCAACAAGCTGACCGTCAACTTCGACAAGGCCGGCGAGAAGAAGGTCATCGACAGCTTCGTCGAGAAGGCCTGATGGCGGCGGGGGCCAAGCGCGGGATCAATCCCGACAGCCCCCTCGCCCGGCTGATCGCCGGGCCGATGCGCCCCGGCCGCCTGGCCTGGATCGGCCTGAGGCCCGCCCGCCGCGCGACGTTGGTCGCTGTCGAACGGGCGGAGGTCACGCTCGTGGCCGGTCTCGTGGGCGACCACTATGCCGGCCGGCCCGGCGGTCCGCGCCAGGTGACGCTGATCCAGGCCGAGGACCTAGCCGCCATCGCCGGCTTCCTCGGCCACAGCGAACCCGCCTCCCCCTTCGAACTGCGCCGTAACCTGGTGGTCGAGGGGATCAACTTGTTGGGCCTGTCCGACAAGCGCTTCCGGGTCGGGGCCGTGCTGCTGGAAGCCACCGGCGGCTGCCACCCATGCAGCCGCATGAACGAGATTCTCGGCGAGGGCGGCTACAACGCCGTGCGCGGCCGCGGCGGCCTGACCGCCCGGGTCATCGAGGGCGGCGAGATCGCGGTGGGCGATGCGGTGAGGGTTTCCTCCTAAGGCGGATCGACATTCGGCGTTTGAGACGAAAACCTCGTCCTTCGACGAGCTCAGGATGAGGTTTCTCTGCTGCCTGGGCCTGTAAATGGTCCTCATCCTGAGCTTGTCGAAGGACGAGGACCACGCACCGAGCCTGAATGTCGATTGGCCCTAGGCCGTCACCGGCTCCGGCGTCGCCTTGGCCTTGGCCGCGGGCTTCCTGCGGCGCTTGGGCAGGCCCGAGGGATTGCCCCAGAAGGTGACCACCGCCAGCGTGCCCAGCAGGGTCAGGGCCAGGCCCGAGACGGTCATCACCAACCGGTAGGCCAGGCCGCCGACCTTGGCCGCGTGCAGCGGGAAGTCGGCGTTGGTGATCCGCGAGCCCAGCGGCATGGCCTGGGCGTCGCGCGCGGCGACCATCTTGCCCGTGGCCGGGTCGAACCAGGCCATGCTGCGGCCGTTGGGCAGCCACTCGGCCTGCTGTCGCAGGCGGATGGCGACCAGGCCGCCGGTCTTGGCCGGCAGGCCGATGGTCCGCACCTCGGCGCCCGGGAAGCGGGCCTGGGCCTGACCGATCACCACGGCCCAGTCGAGGTCCTTGGCCAGCTTGCCGCCCTTGATCTTCGGCGCGGCGGCGGCCTTCTCCATCACCGCCGGCGACGAGAACGGCGCGCGCAGGGCCTGCGAGAACCACTTGAGATTCATGGTCGCGCCGGTGGCCAGCGACAGGATCAGCAGCGGCGCCACCAGCACCCCGAGGTCGCGATGGTGGTGGACGATGGCCGCCCGCTTGGCCATCCGCGGCCAGAGCCGCAGATGGAACATCCGCCGGGTCGGCCACCACAGGATCAGGCCCGTGACCACGAAGCCCAGGCCGACAAGCCCCGCGATCCCGCCGACGATCTCGCCCGTGTCGCCGGCGAAGAGATGGTGGTGCAGGTCGAACAGCCAGATCTCCGGCCGCGCCCAGTTGCTGGTCCAGGCCTGGACGATCGCGCCGTCCTGGTCGGCATAGGCCCCCTTCTCGGTCTCGCCGGGATAGGACAGCTTGTGCAGGCCCTTGCGCTCGCTCGCCAGGACAATGGAACGCGGGCGGTCCTGCGCGGCGAAGATCCGCGTCGCGGCGGCGGCCAGGGTCGCGGTGTCCTGCCGCTGGGCGTCGGCCGCGTGGGGCACGGTGGCGCGCAGGAAGGCGTCCTCGTGCACCAGCAGCGCGCCGGTGAAGCCGAGCACGGCCAGCAGCAAGCCGATCAGCCCGCCGGCCCAGCGATGCAGGAGCCGCAGCGTCTTCATCAGAAGCGCGCTTCCCAACCCAGCGTCGCGGTGCGGCCGCGGCCGGCGTAGAACTTGTCCTTGGCCGGCAGCACGGTGTCGGAGTTGTAGGTGATGTACTGCTCGTTCAGCAGGTTCTGGACCCCCAGCGACAGCGCCCCCACCGGCAGCTCGTAGCGGGCGAAGGCGTCGACCAGGGTGTAGCCCGAGAAGTCGTCCTTCACGAGGGCGTGGCTCATGTCGCGTTGCAGGTAGGACTGCACCTGCAGGCGCAGGGTCAGCTTGCCGGCGCGGTAGTCGGCCGCCAGGTTGACCCGGTCGGGCGAGATGTTGGCGCCGTCGAGATCGGTGTCGAGCTTGCCGTCGCCGTTGGCGTCGGTCTCGCCGCGCAGGCGGGCGTAGCCGGCCGAGACGCCGAGGCCCGGGACCGGGGTCCTGGCCTTGACGTTCAGCTCCAGGCCCTCGATCGCCACCTTCTGGCGCTGCACGTCGAAGATGCCGCCGGTGTTCTTGACAAGCAGCTGGCCCAGCTTCGACGACGACCAGAAATAGGCGACGCTGGCGTCGAACGGCCCGCGCTTCCACTCGCCGCCGATCTCGCGGTTGTTCGACACGATCGGCTCGATGTTGAGGTAGCTGTCCACGTCCACGCCGTTGACGTTGATGCTGCGCAGGATCCGGCCGACGTCCGGCACGGTGTAGCCCTCGGCGTAGCTGGCGTAGAGGCGCAGGCCCGAGGCCGGCTCCAGCACGATCCCGCCGTTGGCCAGGGTCGACTTGAACTCCGGATCGCCGCCCGCGACCTTGCGCGAGCCGTAGGAGGCCAGGGTCGTGAAGTCGTCGACCTTCAGCTGGACGTTCTCGAAGCGCAGGCCGCCGGCCAGGCGCAGCTTGCCGTCCAGCAGGGCGTAGTTGCCCTGCACGAAGGGCGCGACGCTCTGGAACTTGGTCGGCGGCACCCAGGCGCGGCCGGTGGCGATCAGCAGCTGCTCGGTGCGGTCGTTCATGGCGTCGAGGCCGACGGTGGCGGTCAGGCCCTCGATGCCCGGCACCTCCCGCTCGTAATTCAGGCGCGCGCCCAGCTTGCGCGAGCGGTTCGACGACTGGTCGAACAGCGTGCCCGACGGGGCGATGCTGACGTCCTGGAAGGTGGCGTTGCGGTCGCCGCCGAAGGTGTCGCGCGAGCGGTTGAAGAACACCTGGGCGGTGAAGTCGCCGCCGAGCACTTCGCCGCTGGTCAGCGAGGCCGACAGGGTCTCGACCCGGTTGGCGGCCGGCTTGCCCGGAACCGGGCCGCGCACCGAGGTGGTGGGCAGGCGGGTGGCGCGATTGCCGTCGGTCACCGCCGCGGCCGTGCCCGTGACGGTCACGTAATCGCCGTCGCCCTTCAACTCGAAGCGGTTGGCGACCACGTCCAGGCGGGTGGTGTCGCCCAGTTGCCAGCCGAAACGGCCGAACACCGACAGGCTCTTGGAGTCCTGGACGTCGCCCTGGGTGTTGTCCATGCCGATGCGGCGGCCGTCGGCGTCGTAGAAGGCGCCGCGGGTCTCGTAGGCCACGCCGCCGGTGGCGTCGAACGCGCCCCCGCGCCAGGCCAGAAGGCCCGCGACCTTGCCGCCGACGCTGTCGCCCAGGTCATGGCCGATCGTGCTCTGCACCAGGGTGCGGCCCGAGACGCCGTCGTTCTTGGGCGGGCCGACCGTCACCTGGTTGACCACGCCGCCGGTGGCGCCGATGCCCTGCAGGGCGTTGGAGCCGTATATCAGCTCGACCCGGTCCACGAAGAACGGATCGATGGTGTAGCCGTCGCGCGAGCCGTCGCGGATCGGGGTCGACTGCGGGATGCCGTTGATGGCGTAGAGCGGCGAGCGGCCGCGCAGGCTCTCGCCCGAGCCCGACAGCTTCTGGCGGGTCGGCGAGAACGACGGCGACAGGGTCGACAGGGCGTCGACGATCGAGCCGCTGATGGCCACCTGCTGGTTCAGCGCCTCGGCGCCGACCACGTCGACGGTCAGCGGCAGGGCCGTGACCGGCAGCTTGGTGCGGGCGGCCGTGACGACCACCTGTTCGACGTCGTCAGCTTTAGGCGCCTGGGCGTGGGCGCCGGCGGCGATCGACAGCGCCGCCAGGCTGAGCGTCGAGAACAGGGCGCGCCGAGCGGCGGCGCGCGAGAAGCAAAGTCGCATGACCATCCCCAGAAAGAGAGGGCCGGCTATTGACGCAACTGCGACTGAGTTTCAATCCTGAAATACTGCCCGACAGGCGATCAGGCGCTCTAAGTCGCCGGTTCGCACTGCGCCATCGCCGCCATGTCCATGAACATCACCTCCCAGACGTGGCCGTCGGGGTCCTGGAAGCTGGCGCCGTACATCGGGCCCATGTCCATGACCGGCTTCCATTCGCGGCCGCCGTTGGCCAGGGCGTTGGCCAGCAGGGCGTCGACTTCGGCGCGGCTGTCGGCCGACAGGCAGGTCAGGACCTCGGTGGCCTTGAAGGCGTCGGCGATGTCGCCGTTGATGAACTGGCGGAACTTGTCGTGGGTCAGCAGCATGACGTGGATCACGTCGGACACCACCACGCAGGCGGCGGTCTCGTCGGTGAACTGCGGATTGATCGAAAAGCCCAGGGCCTCGAAGAAGGCCTTGGAGCGGTCGAGGTCGGCGACCGGCAGGTTGACGAAGATCATGCGCATGACGCGGCTCCCTAAACTGTGTCGGCCAGAGGACGTTTAGCCCTCGACGCTCCCGACATCCTGCCGGATCTTTTTGTCAGCCCTTCACGCGGGCCGGATTGCCGACCGCCGTCGCGCCGGCCGGCACGTCGCGGGTGACCACCGCCCCGGCCCCGATCACCGCGCCGTCGCCGATGGTGACGCCCGGGACGATGATCGCCCCGCCGCCGATCCAGACGTCCTTGCCGATGGTCACCGGGCGGCCGAACTCCAGCCCCGAACGGCGGGTCTCGGCGTCACGCGGATGGTCGGCGGCGAAGATCTTCACGTGCGGGCCGATCATCGTGCGGTCGCCGATCGTGACCGTGGTCACGTCGAGGATCACGCAGCCGAAGTTCATGAACACCCCGTCGCCCAGCACGATGTTGTAGCCGTAGTCGCAGTGGAACGGCGCGCGGATGTTGGCGCCGAGGCCGACGCTTCCGAACCGCTCCTTCAGCAACGCCATGCGCTGGGCGAGGGTCTGGCCAGGGGCGTTGTAGCGCTCCATCCAGTCCAGCGCCTGCTCCTGGTCGGCGACGATCTCGGCGTCCAGCGGGTCGTAGAGGTCGCCGGCCAGCATGCGCGCTTTGTGGGTGCGATCGTCGGTCAAGGCGGAGCTCCGGCAGATATGGACAGACCCCCGGATGGACCGGCGGCGGCCTGCAAACAATGAAAACCATGCGACGAAGAGGGATATCGCTGCTCGCCCGAGCGACAGGTTCGCGAGACCTCGCGCGATCGCTCGTCCGAAAGTTGCCTGCGCCGCAAGCTCGGCTATTGTCCCGCTTCGAGTAGCGGGGGCGTGAAATGCGAGTCTGGGGTATTGCGGCGACGGCGCTTGTGGCCGCGGCCGGCGTGGCGCATGCGGGATCGAACGTGGTCAAGTACGGGCCCGCCCCGGCCTGGGTCGCGCCGCCGCCCGCCCCGACCGACACGGCCCCGCCCGAAGGCGCCGCCGCCCAGTTCGTCTACAACGACGTGCAGACCCGCCTCGGCGCCGACCACGACGAGTTCTACACCAGCTATCGCATCAAGATCCTCAAGCCCGAAGCCCTGGCCCTGGGCAACGTGATGGCGGTGTGGAACCCGTCGTCCGACGAGATCCGCGTACACATGCTGAAGATCCTGCGCGACGGCCGCGAGATCGACGTGCTGGCCAAGACCAAGTTCGGCGTCATCCAGCGCGAGAACAATCTCGAGGCCGCCGTGCTGGCCGGCGATCTGACCGCCAATCTGCAGGCGCCGGGCCTGCAGGTCGGCGACGAACTGCAATTCGCCGCCACCATCAGCCGACGCGACCCGACCCTGGGCGACCGCTCGCAGGGCGGCATGATGCTGCCCTCGGTCGGCGCGGCCGGCACCTATCGCACCCGGCTGGTCTGGCCGGTCGATCGGCCGCTGCAATGGTCGGCCTCGCCGGACCTGGGCAAGCTGGAGCCCGTGCGCCAGGGCGCCGACAACGTGCTGACCCTGGAGATGCGCGATCCCAAGAGCGCCATCGCCGCCGACGGCGCGCCGCTGCGCTACAACATCCGCCGCCTGGTGCAGTTCAGCAGCTTCGGCGGCTGGAGCGAGGTGTCGAATCTGCTCTGGCCGATCTACGACAAGGCCGCCCAGCTGGCGCCGACCTCGCCGATCAAGGCCGAGGCGGCCAGGATCGCCGCCGCCCACAAGGACCCGACGGCCCGCGCAGCGGCCGCCCTGGCCCTGGTCCAGGAGCAGATCCGCTATGTCTATATCGGCCTGGACGACGGCAATTATCGTCCGGCCTCGGCCGAGGACACCTGGTCGCGGCGGTTCGGCGACTGCAAGGCCAAGACCGTCCTGCTGCTGGCCCTGCTGCGCGAACTGGGGATTGAGGCCGAGCCGGTCCTGATCCAGAGCCAGAACGACGACGGCCTCGACAAGCGCCTGCCGATGGTCAGCGCCTTCGACCACATCCTGGTGCGCGCCGTCATCGGCGGCCGCGCCTACTGGCTGGACGGCACGCGCATGGGCGACCTGGACCTCAAGTCCATCCCCGAGCCCGACTTCCACTGGTTCCTGCCCGTCCGCGCCGGCGCGACCAGCCTGACCGCCTTCAAGCCCGAGGCGCCGCTGCTGGCGCAGGAAGGCTTCCTGCTGGAGATCGACGCCTCGGCCGGCTTCGACGCCCCGGCCAAGGTGACCGCCGAGAACATCGTCCGCGGCGACCAGGCCTTCGCCTTCAAGACCGCATTGGCCCAGCTCTCCAAGGACGACGCCGACCGCGCCCTCAAGGGCTATTGGAGCAAGGCCAACGACTGGGTCGAGCCCGAGACCGTCAGCTGGACCTACGACGCGGTCCGCAAGCAGATGCTGCTGACCATGACCGGCGAAGGCGAACTCGACTGGGAAGGCGACGCGACCGACGGCCGCACGTTCGACATCCCCAGCGCGGGCTTCAGCCCGCCCTCGCCCTACAAGAGGCCCAAGGAGCAGGACCAGACCGCCCCCTGGCTGACCGAATTCCCGATCTATCGGCGCTGGACCACCCTCATTCGCCTGCCGCCGGAAACCGACGGCTGGAAGTGGAGCTTCATGGCCAGTCCGGTCGACGACCGGCTGGGCGGAACCGCCTACTGGCGCCAGGCCGACCTGGAGCGCGGCGTCATGCGCACCACCATGACCCGCCGCGTCTACGAGCCCGAGGTCTCGGCCGAAGAGGCCAAGCTGCTCAACAAGAAGCTTCCGAAGTTCGACAACAAGGTTTCGCGCATCTTCCAGTACCGCGCGGCGGACGAAGGTCCCGACAGGCCGGCCGAGGAGACGGCCCAGGATCCCGCCAACCTGGTGGGGATCGGCGCCTACTACCAGACCACGGGCAAGCCGGAGAAGGCGCTCGCCGCGGCCGACAAGGCTCTGGCCAAGAGCCCCGGCTTCCGCCCCGCCGTCCGCCTCAAGGCCCTGGCGATCGCCACGACCTCGCCGGCCAAGGGCCTGGCCTTCGTCGACAAGGCGCTGAAGACCGACGACGACCCGGTGCTGGCGATCCAGCGCGGCGGGATCCTGGCCGGTCTTGGCCAGACCGACGCCGGCCTGGCGGCGATGGAGGCGACGTTGGCGTCGCGCGACGACGAGCTGGAGGTCGCAGAGGCCTTCGCCGATACGGCCCAGGCCGTGGGCCGCAGCGACCTCGCGCTGAAGGGCGCCGAGCGGGCCGTGAAACTGGCGCCCGACAACATCGTCGCCCTGCGCCGCCGGGCCGCGCTCAACATCCAGCTGGGCCACATGGAGGCCGCGCTCGCCGACTTCGAGACCGCCGTGCGCCTGCAGCCGGAGGACCCGATCAACCTGCGCAACCGGGCCTACGCCCTGCGTCGCCTGGGCCGGACCGACGAGGCCCTCGCCGATCTCGACGAGGCTTTGCGGATGAACCCGGTCGACATCGACAACCTGGACGCCAAGGCCCTGGCCCTGCGCGCCGCTGGCCGCGGCGCCGAAGCGGCCGCGCTGTACGACGCCTCGATCGCACGTCGTCGCGACGGCTGGGCCCTCAACAGCCGCTGCTGGGAGCGCGCCCTGGCCAATGTCGAGCTGAAGGGCGCCGAGAGCGACTGCGCCGAAGCGGTCAAGCTAGAGCCCAAGGACGCCGCCTATTGGGACAGCTACGCCCTGGTGGCGCTGCGCGACGGCCGCTTCGACGTCGCCCTGCAACGCTACGACCAGGCCCTGAAGCTGGCGCCGCGGCAGGCCGCCAGCCTCTATGGGCGCGGCCTGGTGAAGCTGCGCCGGGGCGACGAGGCCGGCGGCCGCGGCGACATCGCCGCCGCCAAGGCCCTGAGCGCCAAGGCCGGCGACGAACTGGACGAGGCGGGCCTGGCGCCCGCCGCCAAGGGCGACTGACGGTTCAGGCCTCGCCCAAACCTTCGCCCAGGCCTTCACCAAGCCGCTCGGCCAGGGCGGCGACGAACAGGCGGACCTTGAGCGGGGCCAGGCGGGCGGTCGGATAGACGGCCCAGATCGACCAGCCGGGCAAGGCGGCGTCGGCCAGCGGCAGCTCGACCAGGCGGCCGTCGACGACCTCGTCGCGCACGTCCCAGGCCGACAGCGGGGTGATCCCCAGCCCGCCGAGACAGGCCTGGTGCAAGCCTTCGATGCCCGAGGCGGTGAAGCGGCCGGCGACCTTCTGCTGCACGGCCCGGCCGCCGGCCTCGAACGACCAGTGGGTGGTTCCGCTCATCGCCAGGCACTCGTGCTCGGCCAGATCGGCCAGGCGGGCCGGCGCCCCGCGACGCTCCAGATAGGCCGGCGCGGCGTAGAGGGCCCGGGGATTGCCGGCCAGCCGGCGGGCGACCAGCGAGTTGTCGCGCAGGGGCGCGATGCGGATGGCCAGATCCAGGCCCGCGGCGACGATGTCGACCACGCTGTCGGTCAGCAGCAGGTCGACGCTGACCTCGGGATTGGCGTGCATGAACGCCGCCGCCGCCGGGGCCACGACCTTGCGGCCGAAGGCGGCCGAGGCGGTGACGCGCAACAGGCCCGAGGCCCCGGCGTCGGACGGCCGGATCGCGGCGCGGGCGGCGGCCTCGCCCTCCAGCATGGCCTGGGCGTGGGGCAGGAACGCCTCGCCCTCGGGGGTCAGCGACAGGGCCCGGGTGGTGCGGTGGACGAGGCGCGCCCCGACCTCCTGCTCCAGGGCCGCCATCCGGCGCGAGGCGGCCATGGGCGTGACGCCCAACCGACGGGCCGCGCCCGCCAGGCTGCCGGCCCGCGCGGCCTCCACGAAGACGCCGACGTCCGCGAGATCCATTCTATCGAATTCCGTTATGCCGACTTAACGCAAGACCGTACTATAAACGGATCGGGGATACTCTATATAGCCGGGCGACTGACACGGAACGCCGCCCCCTCCCCCTCGCCGGGCGGCCTGGAGCCGATCATGAGCACAGCCGCCCTTCCCGCCGACACGTCCAACACCCACGCCCTGGGCAAGGGCCTGACCTTCGCCATGGCCGCCGCGGCGGGCCTGGCCGTGGCCAACATCTATTACAACCAGCCGATGCTGGGCCTGATCGAGCGCGACCTGCCCGGCCCGCTGACCGCCTTCGTGCCGACCGCCACCCAGCTGGGCTACGCCGCCGGCCTCTTCCTGCTGACGCCGCTGGGCGACCGGGTGGAGCGCAAGAGCCTGATCGTCGTGCAGTTCCTGGTGCTGGCCCTGGCCCTGGTCGCCGCCGCCCTGGCGCCAAACACCGGCCTGCTGCTGGTCGCCTCGCTGCTGGTCGGGGCCGGCGCGACCGTGGCCCAGCAGATCGTGCCCTTCGCCGCCCACCTGTCGGCGCCCGAGCGGCGCGGCCAGACCGTGGGCGTCGTGATGTCGGGCCTGCTGTGCGGCATCCTGCTGTCGCGCACCCTGGCCGGCTTCGTCGGCGCGCACGGCGGCTGGCGGGCGATGTTCTGGCTGGGCGCGCCGATCGCCCTGGCCGCCGCCGGCCTGATGGCCCTGGCCCTGCCGCGCAGCAAGCCGGACGCCGACCTCACCTACGCCGGTCTGCTCGGCTCGCTGGGCAAGCTGTGGCGCGAATTCCCCGCCCTGCGCCTGGCGACCCTGACCCAGGCCAGCCTGTTCGCCGCCTTCACCGCCTTCTGGACGATCCTGGCCTTGCAGCTTCAGGCCCGCTTTCACCTGGGCGCGGACGTCGCCGGCCTGTTCGGCATCGTCGGCGTGGTCGGCGTGCTGGCCGCCCCGATCGCCGGACGCGTCGCCGACAAGCGCGGTCCGCACCTGACGATCGCCCTGGGCGCCGTGCTGACCCTGGCCTCGTGGATCCTGTTCGGGACCTGGATCTCGATCGCCGGCCTGATCGCGGGCGTCGTCCTGCTCGACTTCGCCATCCAGGGGGCGCTGGTCTCCAATCAGCACCTCGTCTACGCGCTGCGGCCCGAGGCCCGGGCGCGGCTCAACACCCTGTTCATGGGCGGGATGTTCCTGGGCGGCGCGGCCGGCTCGGCGGCGGCGGCCGCTGCCTGGAACCTCGGCGGCTGGAGCAGCGTGGCCCTGATGGGCGCGGGCTTGGCGGCGGTGGCCAGCGTGTTGCAGGTGACGAGCCTGAAGGGGCGGAAGGGCTGAATTCCATCTCGCCTACCCCACGGTCGTCATCCCGGCCGCAGCGCGTAGCGGAGAGCCGGGATGACGACGCAGGTGGAACTCAATCCACCGAGTGCTCGACCGCCAGCGCCAGGTCCAGCGCCCGGGCGGCTTCCTCGCCGGTGACCACCGGACGCGGGGCCTCGCCGCGCACGGCCTTTAGGAAGCCGGCGACGCTCTGGCCCAGGGGGTCCTTGCCGGCCGGGGTCTCGGTGAAGTCCTCGATCAGCGGGAACGGCGTGGTGTTGCGGAAGGTGCGGGCGAGGAAGTCGATCTCGACCTCGCCCGAGGGGTAGACCACCTTCATCGTCCGCTCGCGGGCCTGCGCCACGCGCGAACTGTCGAACACGGCGGTGAACCCATTGGCGAAAGTGGCTTCGACCTTCACCCAGTCCAGGCCGTAGCCGCGCGCGGCCTCGCCCTCGCCTTCCACGGCCACCGGATCGGCGGCGCACAGCGCCAGGGCCAGGTCGATGTCGTGGATCATCAGATCGAGCACCACCGAGACGTCGAGATTGCGGTCCGACGGCGTGCCGCGACGCACCGCTTCCAGGCGCAGCGGCTGCTCGGGGATGTCGAGCAGGCCCATGGCCTGGAACACCACCCGCTCCTGGTGGCCGCAGGCCAGAGCCACGCCGGACTTGGCGGCGGCGGCGATCAGCGCGTCGGCGTCTTCCGGCGACACGGCCAGGGGCTTTTCGGAATAGACCGGCTTGCCGGCCTTCAGCGCCGCCAGCGCCGCCTTGGCGTGGTGCACGGCCGGGGTGGCGACGGTGACGACGTCGACCGCGGCCAGGAAGGCGTCCATGTCGTCATAGGCCTTGGCGCCCAACGGGCCGGCCAGAGCTTGCGCGCGCGCCAGGTCGATGTCGAACACGCCGACCAGATCGACGCCCGGCAGCTCGGCGTATTTCTTCGCGTGGTAGCCACCGAACACGCCGGCGCCGACAACGCCGGCCTTCAGGGCTTTGACTTGAGCATCTTGGGTCATGGGCGCTGTCTCTAGCCGCTTCGGGATGCCGCGAAAAGCTTTGGCGGGCGACGCGGACCAGCGCTAAACATTCGTTTGAACCAGAACACAAAGGCCCAAAAGCCAGAAAAGGGAGGTCGCCATGACCACGTCGCGTGAGATCCGCCTCAAGAGCCGTCCCGTCGGCGTGCCGACCGCCGAGAACTTCGAACTGGCCAGCGTCGACCTGCCCCCGCCCGGCGACGGCGAGATCCAGGTCAAGAACCTCTACATGTCGGTCGATCCCTACATGCGCGGCCGCATGACCGACCGGAAGAGCTACGTGCCGCCGTTCGAGCTGGGCAAGGCCCTGCAAGGCGGCGCGGTCGGCGAGGTGACGGCCTCCAACGATCCGGACTTCAAGGTCGGCGACCTGGTCAGCTCGATGTTCGGCTGGCGCGAGGCCTACAACGCCCATCCGAAAGCCCTGGCGGCCGCCGGGCCGATGGGCGGGATCATGAAGCTTTCCACCCACGGCATGCCGCCCCAGGCGTTCCTGGGCGTGGCCGGCATGCCCGGCATGACCGCCTATGCCGGCCTTCTGCGGGTGGCCGGGCTGAAGGAAGGCGACGTCGTCTTCGTCTCGGCCGCCGCCGGCGCGGTGGGCTCGGTCGTCTGCCAGATCGCCAAGATCAAGGGCCACACGGTGATCGGCTCGGCCGGCGGACCGGAGAAGGTCGCCTTCCTCAAGTCGATCGGCGTCGACCACGTGATCGACTACAAGGCCACGCCCGACGTGGTCGCGGAACTGGCCAAGGTCGCCCCCAAGGGCATCGACGTCTATTTCGAGAACGTCGGCGGCGCGCACCTGGAGGCGGCCCTGAACTCGGCCCGGCCGTTCGGTCGCTTCGCCCTGTGCGGGATGATCTCGCAGTACAACGACACCGGCCGCCCGACCGGCCCGGCCAACATCATCCAGGCGGTGGGCAAGAGCCTTCGCCTCGAAGGCTTCATCGTCTCCAACCACTACGACCTGTTCCCCGCCTTCGTGCGCGACATGGCCGACTGGATCGGTTCGGGGAAGCTGACCTGGAAGGAGACCGTGCTGGAAGGCGTCGACCGCGCGCCCGAGGCGTTCATCAAGCTGTTCTCAGGCGAGAACCTCGGGAAGATGCTGGTGAAGCTGTAGGGGGGCGAAGGCCCCCTCAGTCGGCTTCGCCGACAGCTCCCCCATAGGGGGAGCATCTGCGGCTTAGATCCTCCCCCTCTGGGGGAGGTGGCCCGGAGGGCCGGAGGGGGTTCACCGCCCCCGCATCTCCGTCAGTTCCCAGCCTTCGCCAACCGCGACCTTGCGAAATTTGAACGTCACCCGCGCGCCGGGTTCGAGCGGGGCTTCGGCCAGGACGTCGCCATAGGCCTGGAAGGTCGTGCGGCCGGCCGGCAGCGGCGCGGCGCTCGCGCCGTCGTGATCGAGCGTGAGAACCTGGCCGTCGACCGTGGCGATCACGCCTTGAGTCTCGTGCTCGGGGGCGATCGAGATCGGCGGCGCGGGCCGGGCGGCGGGCGGCGTGGCGCTGTCGCCCTTCGAAGCCGGCCCGCAGGCGGCCAGGCTCGCAACCGCGAGAAACGCCAAAACTGCCTTGAACTTCATAGCCTTACCCAATCTCATAGCGACTTCCGGCCGCGCCATTGCGCGCATTTGCACAGATTTTTCACCGCACCTGCGAAATCGATCACATTTTCGATAGCGATTTCGTGATCGAAGTTTTACTCTAGATGCGTCGGCGGTTCCTCCGCCGGACTTCGTGCAACGCCAGACCCCTCCCTGAACGCAACCGATCCCTAGCGGACCGGAGGCGTCCCGTGAAGGCGTTCGGCGTGAAATCGAAGCTCTGCATTTCGTCCGACCACGGTCGGATCACCGAGACGGAACCGATGACCGAACGCGGCGCCTTCTTCGACCTGGCCACCTCCACCCCGGTGGCCTTCGAAACCGTGATCTCTCCGCGCGACCGGGTCGAAATCCCGACCGAGGCGCCGCTGGCCATGCCGGTCCAGCCGCTGGGCTTCTGGCAGGGCGCGGCTCGCGCCGTCAGCACCCCGGGTTCGGAAACGGTCATGCGCCGCTGGGTGGTGTTCATCGCCACCGCCATCATGGGCGCGGCCGGCTGGAAGGCCACCTTCGACACCGTGGCCCTGGGCGGCGTCACCCGCCTGGAAGCCGTCTGCCTGACCCTGCTGGCCCCGCTGTTCCTGGCGCTCGCCCTGTGGTTCGTCACCGCCGTCGCCGGCTTCGTGGTGCTGCTGCGCACGCCCAAGGATCCGCTGGGCATCGACAGCAGCAAGCCCATGCCCAAGCCGCGCGCCCGCACGGCGATCCTGATGCCGGTCTACAACGAGGACGCCCAGGCGGTGTTCGCCCGCCTGCGGGCCATGGACGCCTCGATCGCCGAGACCGGAAACAGCCGCGCCTTCGACATCTTCATCATCTCCGACACCCGCGACGCCGCCGTGGCCCTGGCCGAGCAGGCCTGCTTCGCCCGCTTCCGTCGCGAGGCCTCAAGCCACGCCTTCTATCGCCGCCGCCCCGACAACGCGGGCCGCAAGGCCGGCAACGTCGCCGACTGGGTCGCCCGCTGGGGCGGCGACTACGAGCACATGCTGGTGCTCGACGCCGACAGCCTGATGACCGGCGACGCCATGGTCCGCCTGGCCGACGCCATGGAGCGTCACCCGGGCGTGGGTCTGATCCAGACCATGCCGACGATCATCAACGGCCAGACCATCTTCGCCCGCACCCTGCAGTTCGCCACCAAGCTCTATGGCCGCGTGGCCTGGACGGGCCTGGCCTGGTGGTCGGGTTCGGAAAGCTCGTTCTGGGGCCACAACGCCATCATCCGCACCAAGGCCTTCGCCCAGACCTGCGGCCTGCCCTCGCTGAACGGCCCCAAGCCCTTCGGCGGCGAGGTGATGAGCCACGACGCCCTGGAAAGCGCCCTGCTGCGCCGCGGCGGCTGGGCCGTGCACCTGGCCCCCTATCTGGAAGGCTCGTACGAGGAAAGCCCCTCGAACCTGCTCGACTTCGCCACCCGCGACCGTCGCTGGTGCCGGGGCAACGTCCAGCACGTGCCGCTGATCGGCCTGCCGGGCCTGCACTGGATGAGCCGCCTGCACCTGGTGATCGGCGTGCTGAGCTACGCCCTGTCGCCGATCTGGTTCGTCGCCCTGTCGGCCGGCGTGATCTCGCGGGCCCTGATGCCCGAGGTCAAGAAGGCCGCCTTCACCATGGCCGACCTGCAGGCCGCCGCCCACGCCCTGATCGACTGGCGCGAGATCCAGGCCACCGCCTGGGCGATGATCATCACCTTCGTGCTGCTGTTCGGCCCCAAGATCATGGGCGCCACCCTGATCTTCATGCGCAAGCACGAGATCAAGGGCTTCGGCGGCCGTCGCCGGGTGATGGCCGGCCTGGGCGTCGAGATGCTGCTCTCGGCCCTGGTCGCCCCTATGCTGATGTTCACCCAGACCCGCGCCCTGGTCGAGATCCTGGCTGGCCGCGTCGGCGGCTGGAGCGCCCAGCGCCGCGACGCCGACAAGGTCGCCTTCAAGGAAGCCTGCGCCGCCATGGGCTGGATCAGCGCCACGGGCCTGGGCCTGGCCGCGATGTTCTGGTTCACGCCGGACCTGCTGACCGCCACCGCCCCGATCCTGGCCGGCCTGATCCTGGCCGTGCCACTGACCATGCTGGGCGCCAGCAAGGCCGCCGGCCTCGCTTTGAAGGCCAACGGCCTGTTCATGACCCCCGACGAGCGCACCCCGCCGGCCATCGTCCGCGCCGCCCTCGGCCCGGTCTGCGAACCGCCGGCCCGCTGGAAGGTCGGCAAGGCCCCGGCCGCGCCGCTGGCGACCGCCGAGCAGAACGCGGCCTGATCACTCTTCGCCCCGATATGAAAAGCCCCGCCCTCACCGGCGGGGCTTTTTGTTTTCGGCCGGCCAGAAACAGCTACTCAAGCTTCGCAACGTCTGGCGGCTCGCCCTCCGGGGGAGTAGAAGCGCGCTTCGTTTGGATTTGACGGAGCCTTCGCCGTGTCGCGGCTTTTCAGCGCCTATGTGATCGTCGACTGGAGCGCGGCGGCCAAGCCCACAACGGGCGCGGATTCCGTCTGGATCGGCGTGCTCAAGCGCGACGTGCGCTTCCGCCTGACCTTCGAGAGCTTCAATCCGGCCACCCGCCAGGAGGCCGAGGCCAAGATCGCCGTCATCCTCGACGACCTGAAGAAGCGCGGCGAGCGCGCCCTGCTGGGCTTCGACTTCCCGCTGGGCTTCCCGCGCGGCTTCTCCCAGGCCCTGAACCTGCCGGGCGACAAGCCCTGGCGCGCGGTCTGGGACCAGTTGAACAAGATGGTCAAGGACAAGGCCGACAACACCAACAATCGTTTTGGGGTCGGTTCCGAGATCAACCGCCGCCTGACCGGCGGGCCGTTCCCGTTCTGGGGCTGCCCGCCCAAGGACGCCCTGACCACCCTGCAGCCCAAGCGCACCCGCGAGCATGGCCCCGACGACCTGCCGGAGTTCCGCCACGCCGATGTCGCCGCGAAAGGCGCACACTCGATTTGGAAGCTCTATTACAACGGCTCGGTCGGCGGCCAGGCGATCATGGGCATCCCGGCCGTGCGCCGCCTGAAGGACGCCCGCGGCGAGACCGTTCGCGTGTGGCCGTTCGAGACCGGCTTCAAGACCCTGACCGAGGCCGATCTCGACGGCGTCGAGGTCGTGGCCGCCGAGGTCTATCCCTCGCTGGTCAAGGCCGTCCCCGGTCCGGGCGAGATCAAGGACCTGGCCCAGGTGCGCACCCTGGCCGAACACTTCGCCAAGCTCGACGAGGCCGGCAAGCTGGCCGCGCTGTTCGGTCCGGGCAAGGACGCGCCGGCCGAACTGGTCGAGGACGTGCAGACACAGGAAGGCTGGATCCTCGGGGCCAGCATCTGATCCCTCTCCCCTTGCGGGAGAGGGTGGCCCCGCGGAGCGGGGTCGGGTGAGGGGTCGCACGAACAGAAACGCCGCGACGGCTGGTCAGCTGTCGCGGCGTTTTGCGTCTGAGAGACCCCTCATCCGTCGTCCTTCGGACGACACCTTCTCCCACAAGGGGAGAAGGATCAGCTTTTCAGATCCAGCATCCGATACCGCCCCAGCAGCATCGCCGCGGCCGCGAAGCTGGTGACGATCACCGACCAGACGATGCCGTTGACGCCCATCTTCATCGGCAGGGCCAGCCACCAGGCCAGCGGGCCCATGATCAGGGCGTAGGCGACCATGTGGGTGCAGGCGGGAATCCAGACCTCGCCACGCGCCCGCAGGGCCTGGGCGCAGACCACCTGCACGGCGTCGGGCACCAGGAACAGGCAGGTCAGCACCAGGGCCGGGGCGATCAGGGCGATGGCGGCGGGATCGGCGGTGTAGGCGCCGGCCACCAGGTGACGCAGCGGATAGAGCAGCAGCGCCACAATCAGCGAAAACACGGCGGTGACGCCGAAGGCGATCCAGCCGGCGCGGCTCATGCCCGCCGGATCGCGCGCGCCATGCGCCCGGCCGACCTGCACCGCCGTGGCGGTGGCCAGACCCAGCGGCACCATGAAGATCACCCCGGCCACGTTCAGCACCACCGCCCAGGCCGCGACGTTCAGCCCGCCCAGCCAACCCGCCACCAGGCTCATGCCGGCGAAGGCCGACACCTCGAACAGGTTGGACGCGCCGGCCCCGTAGCCGACCCGACGCTGGTCCTTCTCGGCGGCGCGATCCCGGCCGGGCTTGTCGAACACGCCCAGCGCCCGGGCGTCCTTCAGCCGGACGATGACCACCGCCAGCATGATCGTGAAGGCGGTGCGGGCCACGAAGGTCGCCCAGGCCGCGCCGACCGCGCCCAGAGCCGGCAGGCCCATGACGCCTGGCACCAGCAGCAGGTTGACCCCCAGATTGATCAGGTTGGCGATCCACATCGTCACCGTCACCAGGCCGGGGCGGCCCAGCCCCTCGAGCCAGAAGCTCAAGGCGACGCTCAGCGCGTAGGGCGTCAGCGACAGGGAGAAGACGATCAGCGGCGCGGTCGCGCCGTCGGCCAGGGCCTTGTCGATGCCGACATGGTGCAGCAGCGGCGGCGCGGCCAGGGCCAGCAGCACCGAGCCGGCCAGACCCAGCCACAGGCCATATTTCACACCCCGGTGCAGCACCGCGCCCGCCTCGTGCAGCCGCCCCGCCCCCAGCGCCCGCGAGCCCATCACCTGGGTCCCGACCAGCAGGCCGACCGTCACGGTGACGAACACCGAGGTCGGGGCCCAGGCCATGGCGTGGAAGCCCAGTTGCCTGGCCGAATAGTGCCCCACCACGATGGCGTCGGTCAGGCCCATCACCATGATGCCCAGGCGCGACAGCACCACCGGCCCGGCCAGGCGCAGCAGCTCGATCAGATCCGAGGCGATGACGCCGCGCGACTTCCCGGAAGCCGGCGCGGCCGCGGGACGCGACATGGAAGGGCCTTTCGAAACGGGGCCGGAAGGTGGCCGATGCGCGATGGGAGGGCAAGGGGCGGCGAGCCCCCTCCGGTCCTCCGGAGCACCTCCCCCAGAGGGGAGGATCTCGAGCGCCCAGATGCTCCCCCTCTGGGGGAGCTGTCGCGGAGCGACTGAGGGGGCTCTCTCCCCCTACTCCGCGTAAAGCCGCAGGGCCTGCAGGCACATCTCCAGCCCGGTCAGGTCGTGCAGCGGTTCGGGCGTGACGATCACGAACAGCCGCCGCGCCTCGGCCCACAGCATGACGCTTTCGGGCAGGCCCAGGTCCTCGACCACGCAGTCGTGCTCGTCGCGCCAGATCCCGTCCTCGCCGCGCTCGGCGCCGACCAGCACGTCGACCCGGTCGACATATTCCGCCAGGCTTTCGTCCTCGACGTTGAGATAGGCGAAGATCGGCTTGCCCAGCCCCGCCAGCACCCCGGCCTCGAAGGCCGTGGCCGCGTCGCAGGACGGCCCGCGCCAGGGGGTCAGGTTGACGATCGCCGCGTCGGCCCGACGCAATTGGGCCATGCGCTCCATGTAGAGTTCACGGGCCTGGATCTCGGAGCTGAACTCGTCGCCCGGCGCCGGCTGGGCGCCGGAAAAGGCCGTGAAGCCGGCGTCCAGGCACAGGGCCTTGCGCCGCAGGTCTTGGGCTTCTGCATCGGGGAGCCAGGCCTCGGGGCCGGCCAGCCAAAGGGAACGGACGGGTCGCATCCGGCCTTAGAGCGGACGACCGGCCTGTCCTGTCAACCGTCTTGGAGATCAGAGCCCGCCCCGATGACCGCCCTTCCCCGCCGAACCGTCCTCAGCCTTGGCGTCGCGGCCCTCTTCCTGCCCGGTCTCGCGCAAGCCGCCCCGGCCCAGACCTGGCTGGCCTACGAGCGTCGCCTGCGCGACCAGTTGGCCTCCCGCCGCGGCGACTTCGACGCCGATTTCGAGCGCGAGCTGCTCGACCAGGGCGACGCCTTCCGCGAGGCGCGCCGCCTGTCGCCCCTGACCTTCGATCCCGGCCTGGCCCAGGCCGCCCGCGCCCACGCCGCCGACATCGCCCGCACCCGCATCTACGACCACATGACCCGCGAAGGCTTCGGCCCCGCCGCCCGCGTCGGCCTGCTGGCCCGCGACATGGTCGGCGCCCCGGCCGAGAATATCGCCATGCGCCGCAACGCCTCGGGCGCCGTCCGCCCCGACCAGATCATGGGCCAGTGGAAGTCGAGCCCCGGCCATCGCGCCAACCTGCTGGCGCCGGGCCTGACCCATGTCGGCTACGCGGCCCTGCGCGACGGGCCGGAGGTCATCGCCGTGGGCGTCTATGCCGAGGTCTCGGCCCGCCTGGCCGCCCCCGCCCCGCTGCGCGCCCCCTCGGTCGAGGCCATCGCCGCCGCCCTCTCCCGCGCCAGCCCGCGCATCGACCAGTTCTCGCTGTCGGATCCCGGCGGCGAGGTGCTGACCCAGACCTATGTCGAACGCCCCCAGCCGGTGGCGATCCCGCCCGGCGCCTGGCAGTTGCGCCCCCACCTGTCGAGCGGCGCGCACCGCTATCAGGTGGCGTGGGGGCCGGTGGTGGTGCTGGGGTAGCTCGTTCAGGACTTCGGCGCGGCGGTCGCGCACGAGAGCTTGTCGATCTCCAGCCGGTCGGCCGAACGCGGAAGGCGGTCGCCCTGGCCGCCGCCGACCAGCCCGCGATGGACCTCGAAGTCGCAGGTCGCGCCCAGCGCCGGCAACCGGCCGTTGGGCTCGGCCATAAGGAACAGGTCCTGCGACGGCTGATCCTTGGCGCTCACCGTGATCCGGGCGTAGCAGGCCAGAACCCCGGAACTGCAGGGCGACGGGGCGACCGACGTCACCAGCGCGCCCCGCAGCGTCCGGCTCGGCGGATCGGGGGCGTCCGGCGTCGAGATCGCGAGGGCGGCGGCGAGGATTGAACCGATCATCGCCGCGAGATGCCGCAGCCCGTGGCGCCCCGCAACGGCCCCTACCCCTCCACAAACGCCTTCAGCCGCCCAAGCGCGTCGTCCCAGCGGGCCGAGACGGTGTCGAGCCAGGCCCGCGCCTGCCGCACCTGTTCGGGGCGGTAGGCGAAGCGGCTCTCGCGGCCTTCGCGCAGGCTGGCGACCAGGCCCGCGCCCTCCAGAACCCGCAAGTGCTTGGTCACGGCCTGGCGGGTGATGTCGCCGCCGCTGGCCAGGGCCGAGATCGAGCGCGGGCGGCCGTCGCTGAGCCGGTCCAGCAGGGCCAGGCGGGTAGGATCGCCCAGGGCGGCGAACACGACGGCGGGATCAGGGGCGTCCGGCGCCCCGGCCTCAAGCCTCGACATGGGCCTTGATGTTCTCGACCTGCTGGGCCCAGCCACCCTCGTTCATGCGGAAGGCCTCCTCGCGGCGATGGGCCGGCACGGCGTCGAAGCCGCTCTCGATCACGAGCAGCCGCACGCCGTCGCCTTCCGGCGTCAGGAGGAACTCCACCAGGGTCGGGGTCTCGCCCGAATAGTCGATCGCCGGATCGATGGCGTAGGGATGCCAGTGGAAGGCCAGCCGCCGCATGGGCTCCACGGCGACGACCTGCGCGCGCCACTGGATGTGTTCGTAGCCTGGATAGGTGATGTGGCCGGTCGAGTCCTCTCCCGGCACGAACGGCCCGTCCAGCTTGACCCGGAACCAGGCGCCGAACTGCTCGTGATCAGCGATGGCGTTCCAGACGCGCTCCAGCGGCGCGTTCAACACGATGGTCTTCTCGATGCGGTCGGTCATTTCAGCAACCTTCTGGTTGCTAGATTGATGACTCCAAACCGCTACATGCGCAACCAGATAGTTGCACACTGAGGCGAGCGCACGGACGCCTCCCATGCTTCCGACAGTGTGTTATCCTGTCGGCATGAAGCCCGAGCCCTCTCCCATCGCCCCTATCGACGACGAGGCCGAAGCCCTCGCCGACGCCGAGGGCCTGAGCGATATCGAGGCTGGACGTGTGATTTCCGGCGAAGCGGTGAAGCAGTGGCTTCGCTCCTGGGGAACGGACAAGGTTCTGCCCACGCCGCGCGTCGGCGGTTGATCCACTAAGAGCGCCGACGTCGTGAGACCCAAGATCGGCGCATGAGCTCTTCGCCCGAAGCCTACAAAGTCGCGGTTTCCAGCTTGGCGCTTCGTCAACTGGAAGAGGCTTGCACCTACATCCATGCGCAAGGTGCGCCCCTGGCCGCCCAACGCATGGCGGCCCGCTTCCTCGCCGCCATCGAGACGCTGGAACGTCACCCTCAGCGTGGCCGCCCCGTGGCGCGCGGGCTGCACGAACTCCTGATCGTCCGCCCCTATCTGATCCGCTATCGCATCCGCGCCAGCACGGTCGAGGTGATCAGGATCCGCCACGCGGCCCAGCAGCAGGGGTAGCCCAAACGAAAAACGGCGGGCCCTTGCGAGCCCGCCGTTTCCGTCTTCAGCCGTGAGGCGGAAGCTTAGTTCTTGGTGACGTCCACCAGCTTGTTCTTGGCGATCCACGGCATCATGCCGCGGAGACGCGCGCCGACTTCCTCGATCTGGTGCTCGGAAGCGCGACGGCGGGTCGCCTTGAAGGACGGCTGGCCGACGGCGTTTTCCAGCATGAAGTCACGGACGAACTTGCCCGACTGGATGTCTTCCAGCACGCGCTTCATCTCGGCCTTGGTCTCGGCGGTCACGACGCGCGGGCCGGTGACGTACTCGCCGTACTCGGCGGTGTTCGAGATCGAGTAGTTCATGTTGGCGATGCCGCCTTCGTAGATCAGGTCCACGATCAGCTTCAGTTCGTGCAGGCACTCGAAATAGGCCATTTCCGGCGCGTAGCCGGCTTCAACCAGCACTTCGAAGCCGGCGCGGATCAGCTCGACCGTGCCGCCGCAGAGGACGGCCTGCTCGCCGAACAGGTCGGTTTCGCATTCCTCGCGGAAGTTGGTCTCGATGATGCCCGAACGGCCGCCGCCGATGGCCGAGGCGTAGGCCAGGCCGAGGTCGAGCGCGTTGCCGGTGGCGTTGTGGTGCACCGCGATCAGGCAGGGCACGCCGCCGCCCTTCTGGTACTCGCCGCGGACCGTGTGGCCCGGGCCCTTCGGGGCGACCATCAGGACGTCGATGGTGTCCTTCGGCTCGATCAGGCCGAAGTGGACGTTCAGGCCGTGGGCGAACAGCAGAGCCGCGCCGTCGCGGATGTTCGGGGCGATGTCGTTCTTGTAGATCGCGGCCTGGTGCTCGTCCGGCGCCAGGATCATGATCAGGTCGGCCCAGGCGGCGGCTTCGGCCACCGACAGAACCTTCAGGCCTTCGCCTTCGGCCTTCTTGGCGCTGGGCGAACCCGGGCGCAGGGCGACGGCCACGTTCGACGCGCCGCTGTCACGAAGGTTGAGCGCGTGGGCGTGGCCCTGGCTGCCATAGCCTACGATGGCGATCTTCCGGTCCAGGATGCGGGCGAGGTCGGCGTCGCGGTCGTAGTAGACGCGCATGATTTCTTCTCCAGGACTGGTCAATCTGCCCGCCTCACGCAAGCTGGAGGCGGGAAAGGCCGGCGTTTGAGCGTTTTTTTGCCGCCTCGTCAAGGCGGGGCGCGCCCATGAGCGATGATCGGCGACGCTTAATACCGCGACTGAGGCGAAAAAGCCCCCGGAAAGGCAAGGCGGATCGCGACGAAGCCTTTTCTCGCCTCGCCTTCAGCGAAGAATGTGCAAAAACAACCTCAGATATATAAATAAGTCAAATTGACTCAAAGTTGCATACACAACACCCTCAACCCGCCTCCACACCCGGAGGCGAGAACGGGAGGGCATCCCCATGAGCGAGATCATCGACATCCAGATCGTGGTCGACACCGCGAACCTGATCGCGAGCGTCCAGAACCCCAGCCAGAACCAGAACGCCCCGACCCCGATCGGGCACAACTACGCCTACATGGTCGCGCCGAACGAATATGTCCGCAGCGGCCAGGCCTCGGGCGACCTGTCGATCTCGGCCGACGTGGGCGACACCGTGCGCTGGCGGATGGTCTCGCAGTCGGGCAACACCAGCTACTCGGCCGACCTGCAGAACATCGCGATCTTCTCGGGCACGCAGGTGACCTCCACGACGGGCGGCAAGCTGCTGAACGTCGAGACCCCGGTGCCCGGCACCACCCCGGGGAACATCGCCCTGCCGCCGACCTACTCGGTGACGCCGCAGTACGACTTCTACCTGACGGCCGACATCGTCCAGAGCGGCACGGGCAACTACAACGTCTCGTTCGCCGTGCTGCAGTACCACTCCGGCTCGCTGCAGGTGCTGGGCTACTTCGTCTGGGATCCGACCATCACCGCTTCCTGAGCTCCTCCCCCGCTCAGAAAGAGAGAAAGCCGCGCCTCCTTCCGGAAGCGCGGCTTTCGACTTTCTACCGGCGAGGCCTGAGCCTCTTACCAGAACTGGGCCTCTTACCAGAAGAGGTCGTAGTAGACGCTCAGCACCTGGCCGGACCAGACATCGACCAGGACGGCGTCACCGCCGACCCGCACCCATTCGCAGCCGATCGGCGGCATGGGCAGGCCGTAGCGGTACCAGTCGAGATAGTACGAGCTGCCGTACCAGCCGCCCGGCAGGTAATCGCCGAAGCTCCAGCGGAACGAGTACCAGCCGCGCGGATAGCGGTAGGCCGGGGCGCGATAGCGCTGGGCCGAGCGATAGCTGGGCCGCCAGCGACGCTGGTCGTACTGCGGACGGCCGTTGTCGCGGTCGCGCCAGCGCTGGTCGCCGGGGCGTTGCGCGCCGGGGCGGGAGCCGCCGCGATCGCCCTGCCAGCCGCCGGGACGACCGTCATTGGGGCGACCGTCATTGGGACGGCCATCATTGGGACGCCCGTCATTGGGACGACGATCGGGCTGCCCGCCGGGACGGTCGTTGCGATCATTGCGGTCGTTTCGGTCGGGACCGCGATCGCCGCGATCCTGGCCGCCGCGGTCTTGGCCGCCTTGCCAGCCGCCGCGATCAGGACGGTCGCCACGGCCGCCACGGTCCTGGCCGCGATCGGCCTGGGGCGCCTGGGGCGCTTGCTGAGCCGGACGCGGCTCGGCGGCGCGCGGCGCCTGGGGCGCGCCGTCGTTCACCCGGCCGCCGCCGCCGCGCCAGCCGCCTTCCTGGCGGTCGGCGCGCTCGGGGCGAGCGGCCTGATCGCCGCCACGCTGCTGCTGGGCGCGGCCGCCTTGCTCGCCGCCGCGCGAGCCACGATCCTGGCGCGCGGGGCGATCGCCGCGATCGTTCTGTTCTTGCTGGGCGACGGCGAACGCCCCGTTGCCAGCCTGCGCCGCCGCGCCGCCCGTCAGCGACAGGATCATGGCGACGGTGATCAGACGTTTCATTTCTAGCTCCAATAGGCCTTGCGCCGGCCCGTGGCTCATCCCTTGATGACAGTGTCGCGCTCGGTGCATGAACCGCAATTGAACGAAACCCGCAGCGAGGATTCGATGGCCGCTCAGCCCCAGGACATTCTCGGCTTCTGGACCCAGGCGGGGCCCAAGAAGTGGTTCGAGAAGAACCACGCCTTCGACGAGGCGATCCGCCTGAAGTACGAGCCCACCCACCACAAGGCCGCCCGCGGCGACTATGACGCCTGGCTGGAAAGCCCCGAGGGGGCCCTGGCGCTGGTCATCGTGCTCGACCAGTTCCCGCGCAACCTCTACCGCCGCAGCGGCCACGGCTACGCCACCGACGGCAAGGCCCGCGCCGTGGCCCGCGTCGCCATCGCCGCCGGCTTCGACCAGGAGGTGGCCCCCGAACTTCGCTATTTCTTCTACCTGCCGTTCGAGCACTCCGAATCCCTGGCCGACCAGGAGCTGTGCATCGAGCTGTGCGCCGGCCTGCAGGCCGACACCGGCGACGAGGGGCCGATGAAGTGGGCCCTGATCCACCGCGACATCATCGCCCGCTTCGGCCGCTTCCCCCATCGCAACATCGCCCTGGGCCGCGAGACAACCCCGGCCGAACAGGCCTTCCTCGACGAAGGCGGCTTCGCCGGATAGGCTTCTCCACGATCCGCAGAGCCCGAAGATTGTAATTGCTCCCCACTTTTGGGGATCAGCCTCCGGGCGAGCTTGGCTTGCGTGCAATCGGTACTGTAGTGTTCGCACGCAGTTTTCGAGGGCTCTGGAGGCCAAGTTGATGTCGATGAAGAAATGCCTGCTGGCGGCGGGCGCGATCGTCTGCGCCGTCGTTCCGGTCGAGGCCTTCGCCCAGGCCAAGGCCAGCAAGGCCCAGCAGATGCAGACCCAGGCGGTGACCGAGGTGCCGCGCTGCTCGCGCAAGCTGGGCACCCTGTCGATCATCGACGGCGACGATCCGCGCGGCTGGACCCAGTACAACCTCGCCTCGCCGCAGAAGCTGCTGCGGGCCATCGTCCAGAAGTCGGGCTGCTTCAATCTGGTCGATCGCGGCGCGGGCCTGAACGCCGCCCAGATCGAGCGCAACATCGGCGGCAATCTCGGTTTGCAGCGCGGCTCCAACGTCGGCCAGGGCCAGATCAAGGCCGCCGACTACGTGCTGGTGGCCGAGGTCCAGGCCAGCGACAGCAACGCCGGCGGCGGCGCGGTGGCCGGCGCCATCGGCGGCCTGATCGGCGGCCGCGCCGGCGCCCTGGTCGGCGGCATCAAGACCAAGAAGCTGGAAGCCAACACCGTCCTGTCGCTGACCAACGTCCGCACCACCGAGACCGTGGCCGTGCAGGAAGGCTACGCCGTGAAGAACGACATCGGCTGGGGCGCGGGCGGCGGCATCGGCTTCGGCGGCGCGGTCGGCGGCGGCTACGAGGACACCGAGATCGGCCGCATCATCACCCTGGCCTTCATCAACTCCTATTCGAAGATGGTCGGCGAGCTTGGCCTGGTCGGCGACAGCCCGGCGGCGGCCCAGAACGCCCCGGCCAAGACCTTCGTGGCCACCCGCGTCGTCAACATGCGCGCCACCCCGGTGGCCGCCGGCAAGCTGATCCGCGCCCTGCCCGCCGGCGCCATCGTCTACCCGACCGGCAAGAAGCAGGACCTGTGGTGGGAAGTGGCCGACGAGAACGACAATGTCGGCTGGGTGCTGAACACCGGCCTCGAACCGTCGAAATAGGCGTCTTCGCCACCTGAGCTAGAACGCCCCGCCGGCTCGCCGCGCGGGGCGTTTTTGTGATTGGCCACGAGCTCGATTCGTCGCGATTGTGCGCCCCATGACCACCGCCGTCCTCGACGCCCCGAAAGCCGCCGCCGATCACCCCGAGCGCCAGTACCTGGCCCTGCTCGCCGACATCCTCGAGAACGGCGTGCAACGCGGCGACCGCACCGGCACCGGCACGCTGGGCGTCTTCGGCCGCCAGATCCGCTTCGACCTGTCGAAGGGCTTCCCGGTCCTTACCACCAAGAAGCTGCACCTGCGCTCGATCATCATCGAGCTTTTGTGGTTCCTGAGGGGCGAGACCAACATCGCCTGGCTCAAGGACAACGGCGTGCGCATCTGGGACGAGTGGGCCGACGAGAACGGCGAGCTCGGCCCGGTCTATGGCAAGCAGTGGCGCTCGTGGGCCACCCCGGACGGCGGTTCGATCGACCAGATCGTCAACCTGGTCGAGGGCCTGAAGACCAATCCCAACAGCCGCCGCCACATCGTCTCGGCCTGGAACCCGGCCGACGTCGAGGACATGGCCCTGCCGCCCTGCCACTGCCTGTTCCAGTTCTTCGTGGCTGACGGAAAGCTCAGCTGCCAGCTCTACCAGCGCAGCGCCGACGTGTTCTTGGGCGTGCCGTTCAACATCGCCAGCTACGCCCTGCTGACCCTGATGGTGGCCAAGGTCGTCGGCCTCCAGCCCGGCGAGTTCGTGCACACCTTCGGCGACGCCCACCTCTATCTGAACCACCTGGACCAGGCCCGCGAACAGCTGACCCGCGAGCCCAAGCCGTTCCCGACGATGAAGATCGCCGACAAGACCGACCTCTTCGCCTTCGCGTACGAGGACTTCCAGCTGGAGGGCTACGAGGCCCACCCGCACATCAAGGCGGCGGTCTCGGTCTGAAACCCGACCTTCCGGATCGGGCTGCGGGCGGCTAAGAGTCGCCCATGACCGCCCCCATCCTTACCGTCGGCCCCGTGGCCCGCTCGCTCAACGGCGTCATCGGCCGCGACAACGACCTGCCCTGGCGGCTGAAGTCGGATCTTCAGATGTTCAAGGCCGCCACCCTGGGCAAGCCGGTGATCATGGGCCGCAAGACCTGGGACAGCCTGCCCCGCAAGCCCCTGCCCGGCCGCCTGAACATCGTCCTGACCCGCGACCACAAGTTCGAGGCCGAGGGCGCCGTGGTCTGCGACACCTGGATGGAGGCCGTCCAGATCGGCAAGGAGCAGGCCGCCGAGGACGGCGTCGAGGAGGTCTGCGTGATCGGCGGCGCGGCCCTGTTCGAGCTCGCCCTGCCCCGCGCCAAGCGAATCTACGTCACCGAAGTGCAAGCCGAGGTCGAGGGCGACGTCCACTTCCCCGCCTTCGACGAGAACGCCTGGACCGAGGTGCGGCGCGAGGAGCGCCCGGCCGGCGAGGGCGACGACTTCCCCTTCGTCTTCCGCGTGCTGGAACGTAAATGAGCGGCCCGCTGATCGCGGCGGTCCTGCTGGCCCAGGCGGCGACGCCCGCGCCGCCCTCGCCCGCGGACGCCCGTCAGGCCGCGCGCGACAAGGCCGCCGAGATCGCCGTGGTCCAGGTCCAGCACGTGGGCGTACCGCGCGGCGTGCGCGGCCGTTGCTACGTCGTCGCCAAGGTCTATCGGGCCGAGCCGGGGGTGAAGCTGGCCGTCGGCCGCACCCTGCGCCTCTACGTGCCCTGCGCCGCGCCCGGCGCCAGCGGTTCGGACGTCGAGCACGGCGTCGATCAGGCCGCCCTCAAGCGCTCCAGCTACGGCCGGGCCTTCTTCGACGCGCGGCTGAAGCTGATCGCCTACGACCTGTTCGACCTGAACTGAGAGCGCCCATGACCTCCTGGACCGACCGGCGGCTGATCGACCTTCTGGGCGTGGCGGCGCCGGTGCTCCAGGCGCCGATGGCCGGAGCCAGCACGCCGGCCATGGCGATCGGCGCGGCCCGCGGCGGCGGCCTGGGCTCCCTGCCCTGCGCGCAATACACGCCCGACCAGGCCCGCGAGGCGATCGCCCAGTTCCGGGCCGCCGTCGACGCGCCGCTGAACCTCAACTTCTTCGCCCACACCCCGCCCGCGCCCGATCCGGCACGGATGATGGCCTGGCGCGCCCGCCTGGCGCCCTACTATGTCGAGGCGAGCCTGGATCCGGCCCCGCCGCCGCCCGCCGGCGGCCGCGCGCCCTTCGACGAGGCCTTCTGCGCCCTGGTCGAGGATCTGCACCCCGAGGTGGTCAGCTTCCATTTCGGCCTGCCCGAGCCCGCGCTGCTCGACCGGGTGAAGGCGACGGGGGCCAAGGTGCTGTCCTCGGCCACCACGGTCGCCGAGGCCGTGTGGCTGGAGGTCAACGGCGCCGACGTGGTGATCGCCATGGGGGCCGAGGCCGGCGGCCATCGCGCCGTCTTCCTGCCGGGCTTCGGCCAGGGGATCGACAAGACGATCGACAACCGCCTGGACAGCGCCGCCCAGCCCGGCCTCTTTTCCCTGCTGCCGCAGGTGGTCTCAGCCGTCTCCGTACCGGTGATCGCGGCCGGCGGCATCGCCGAGGCGCGCGGCGTGGCGGCCGCCCGGGCCCTGGGCGCGTCCGGCGTGCAGGTCGGCACGGCCTACCTCTTCACGCCCGAAGCCAGGATCCCGCCGGCCCACCGCGCCGCCCTGGACGAGGCCCGCGACGACAACACCATGATCACCGACCTCTTCACCGGCCGTCCGGCCCGGGGCGTCGCCAACCGGCTGATGCTTGAGGCCGGGCCGATCGGCGGCGAAGTCGTTCCGCCCTTCCCCCTGGCCGGCGGCGCCCTGACACCACTGCGCCAGGACGGGACCAACGCCGACTTCACCAACCTCTGGGCCGGCCAGTCGGCGCGCCTGGCCCCGCGCGGCCTCAACGCCGAGGAGCTGACCCGGCTGCTCGCTGACGCCTGAGTGGGTTGCGGCCCGGTTCAAACGACCGTTTACTCCCCTGCAGCGTCCAGCAGAGACGCGCATCCAGGGAGCGAGACGACATGGACCTGACCCTCGTCGCCGAAGGCCTGCAATTCCCCGAAGGCCCGATCGCCATGGCCGACGGCTCGGTGCTGCTGGTCGAGATCCAGCGCCAGACCCTGACCCGCATCGCGCCGGACGGAACCCGCACCACCGTCGCCGACCTGCCCGGCGGTCCCAACGGCGCGGCGATCGGTCCGGACGGCGCGGTCTATGTCACCAACAACGGCGGCAGTTTCGAGTTCTTCGACATGGGCGGGCTGAACATCCCCGGCCCCACGCCTGCCAGCCACCAGGGCGGCTCGATCCAGCGGGTGGACCTTGCCACCGGCGCGGTGACCACGCTCTACGAGGCCTGCGACGGCAAGCGGCTGGTCGGCCCCAACGATCTCGTTTTCGACAGGCAGGGCGGGTTCTGGTTCACCGATCACGGCTGCTCGACGCCCGAGGGTCGCAAGTACGGCGCGCTGTACTACGCCCGGACCGACGGCAGCCACATCGTGCGCGCCCGCGACCACCTGATCTCGCCCAACGGCGTGGGCCTGTCGCCGGCGCAGGACGTGGTCTATGTGGCCGACACCATGCTGGGCCGCCTATGGGCCTTCGACGTCGTCGCCCCCGGCGAGCTCGCCCCGCCCGCCCCGCTCCACCCCGGCCGCGTGGTCTGCAACCTGCCGGGCTACCAGCTGCTCGACAGCCTGGCGGTCGAGGCCGATGGGCGGGTGTGCGTCGCGACGATCATCAACGGCGGGATCACGGCCTTCTCGCCGGACGGGACGACCCAGCACGTTGCGGTCCCGGACGTGATCGTCACCAACCTCTGCTTCGGGGGGGCGGATCTGCGGGACGTGTGGATCACCGGGTCGGGAACCGGGAAGCTCTGGCGCGGGCGGTGGGAGCGGCCGGGGCTGAGGCTGAACTTCAATCAATGATCCTTCTCCCCTTGCGGGAGAAGGTGTCGGCGAAAGCCGACGGATGAGGGGTCTCTCAAACGCAAAACGCCGCGACAGCTGATCGGCTGTCGCGGCGTTTCCGCACGTGCAACCCCTCACCCGACCTCCCTCCGGGAGGCCACCCTCTCCCGCAAGGGGAGAGGGATCGGGAAGATCAGTACAGAACCCCCAGCGCTTCGCGCGAGAAGCTCTGCAGCTCGTCCTCGCGCCCGTCGCGGATCTTCACCACCCACTCGGGATCCTGCAGCAGCGCCCGGCCGACGCCGACCAGATCGAACTCGCCGCGGTCCAGGCGCTCGAGCAGGCCGTCGATCGAGGCCGGCTGGCTGCCCTCGCCACCGAAGGCCGCGATGAACTCGCCCGACAGGCCCACCGAACCGACGGTGATGGTCGGGGCGCCGGTCAGCTTCTTGGTCCAGCCGGCGAAGTTCAGGTCGCTGCCCTCGAACTCCGGCTCCCAGAACCTGCGTTGCGAGCAGTGGAAGATGTCGGCGCCGGCGTCGGCCAGGGGCTGTAGCCAGGCTTCCAGCAGTTGCGGGGTCTCGGCGTTCTTCACCGCGTAGTCCTGCTGCTTCCACTGCGACAGGCGGATGATCACCGGATAGTCCGGGCCGACGGCGGCGCGGACGGCCTTCAGGATCTCGGCCGCGAAGGCGCTGCGCTCGGCGATGGTCGGACCGCCGAAGCCGTCGTCGCGCAGGTTGGTGCCGTTCCAGAAGAACTGATCGATCAGGTAGCCGTGGGCGCCGTGCAGCTCGATGGCGTCGAAGCCCAGGCGCTTGGCGTCGGCGGCGGCCGTGGCGAAGGCGGCGATGGTGTCGGCGATCTCGGCGTCGGTCATCGGCTCGGTGAACGGCGAGCCGCCGGCCTTGGACACGCCCGAGGGGCTGTCGATCTTGCCCAGCACGTCCTTGCCCTTGGCCGAACCCACATGCCACAGCTGCGGCGCGATCAGGCCGCCGACGGCGTGGACGTCGTCGACCACCTTCTTCCAGGCCGCCAGTTCCTTCTCGCCATGGAAGCGCGGGATGTTGGCGTCGTTCAGCGAGGCGGCGCGGGCCACGCCCGTGCCCTCGGTGACGATCAGGCCGACCTGGGCGGCCGCGCGGCGGGCGTAATAGGCCGCCACATCGTCGGTGGCCACGCCGCCGGGCGAGAACGACCGCGTCATCGGCGCCATCACCACCCGGTTGGGCAGCTTCAGCGACTTGAACTCGAAGGGCTTGAAGAGGGCGTCGAGGGCCATGCGGGCGCTCCAGCAGGAGTATGAACCGATGCGATCCAAACACTTGTTCGGAGCGACCGCCATGCAGAAATACTGCAACGGTCGTTGTATCTGGTGTGGCCCGTTCGGAAAGAAAACCCCTATCCCAGGATTTCGTCCAGCGCCGCCAGCAGACGGTCGATCTGGCCGTCCGTCCCCACCGTGATCCGCAGGTGGTCCCCGATGCGCGGGGCGTCGAAGCGACGAACGATGACGCCGCGCTTGCGCAGCTCCGCCGCCAGCTCGGCGCCGGGCCGCGAGGCGTGGCGGGCGAAGACGAAGTTGGCCGACGAGGCCGGGGCGGTAAAGCCGCGCGCCTCCAGCCCCTCGACCAGGCGACGGCGGCCGGCGATCACCTTGGCGCAGCTTTCCTGGAAGAAGGCCTCGTCCTCAATCGAGGCGAGCGCGCCGGCCTGGGCGGGACGGCCAAGGGGATAGGAGTTGAAGCTGTCCTTCACCCGCGTCAGCCCCTCGATCAGGGCCGCGTCGCCAATGGCGTAGCCGACCCGCAGGCCGGCCAGGGCCCGCGACTTCGACATGGTCTGCACCACCAGCAGGTTGGGATGGTCGGCGACCAGCGGGATGGCGCTCTCGCCGCCGAAATCGACATAGGCCTCGTCGATCACCACCGGCTTGTCAGGATGCTCGGCCAGCAGGCGGGCGATCTCGGCGCGGGTCAGGGCGACGCCCGTCGGGGCGTTGGGGTTGGCGACGATGATCGCGCCGGCCGGACGGCGATAGTCCTCGATCCGCACCGACAGGTCATCGGCCAGCGGCACGGTCTCGTAGGCCACGTCGAACAGCCGGCAATAGGTCGGATAGAAGCTGTAGGTGATGTCGGGGAACAGCAGCGGCGCATCGTGCCCCAGCAGGGCGCGGAAGGCGTGGGCCAGCACCTCGTCCGAGCCGTTGCCGACGAACACCTGCTCCACGGCCACGCCGTGATAGGCGGCCAGGGCCTCGCGCAGCGCGCTGGAGGTCGGATCGGGATAGAGCCGCAGGGCCTCACCCGCCGCCGCCGCGATCGCCTCGACGGCCTTGGGCGAAGGCCCATAGGGGCTTTCGTTGGTGTTCAGCTTGACCAGGTCGGCGATCTTCGGCTGCTCGCCCGGCACATAGGGCGACAGCTTGTGGACCAGCGGGCTCCAGAAACGGCTCAAGGTCTTGCTCCAAACGACTTTCGCCGCCGGGATGCGCGAAGCCTGGGCCGCCCGTCAAGCGCGGGGTTGGCCCCTACTCCACCGCGTCGAGATATTCGATCTCCGGACGGCCGGCCATGAACGGCCCCATGGCCGCGCCGGCGGCCTTGAAATAGTCGGTGCCGCCGTGATGCTTCAGGGCGTCTTCCGAGGCATAAAGCTCCAGCACCTTGTAGACGCCGGCCTCGGTCTTGGACTTGGTCAGCTGATAGACGATCGCGCCCGGCTCGTTGGCCTTCACCTTGGCGGCCAGCCCCAGGAACACCGCTTCGAACTCGGACGTCTTGTCCGGCTGGACCTTCAGGGTCGCCACCACGCCGATCATGCTCGCCTCCCAACGTTTGTTTGAAAAGCAGGTTGGACGAGCACGAGCGAAGTTACAAGCTCGTCCCGGAGACGGATCGCTTATGGGCCTTCGCCAGGGCGTACAGGGACAGAATCCCGAGCAGGGACGTGTAGGACCAAGCCGCGTCGAGTACGAAGACCTGCTGGCTCACCCGCGTATAGAGGCCGTGGTTGTTCAGGAAATAGCGCCCGGCCTCGACCTTGCCGCCGAGCGCCCAGCCGTAACGGCCGCAAACCACGGCGAAAGCGATCAGGTTGGCGATCACCGCACAGGTGAACACCGCTGGAACCCAGTTTGGAATGCGTTCGAGCACGGCGCGGCGGTCGGACCGAAGCCCAGGATCAGGTCAGCGCCGCTCGTTCCAGCCGTAGGCGACCCACGAGTGGCCGCCGACGTTGCGGGCCTCGATCAGGTTGGGATCGGCGTTGGCCTTGGCGTGGGCGTGGCGGCGGCCGCGCAGGGCGAAGGCGGCCAGGCCCAGCAGCGCGGTGGCCATGAAGCCCACCACCACCAGGGTCGCTGCGAACACGACGGCGACGATGGCGGCCACCGAAACGGCGATCGCCGTGGCCACGCCGCCGATCACTCCAGCCAGGCCGCGCCAAGCCGAAGACTGCGTCGCGCCGATGTTCGCGCCCAGGGTCATGGTCATCGTCGTCCTCGATCGGCGCCGAAGCGCCCAGAATCTCCGTCCTCGCCCCTTAGGTTGGCTTCGGAGGTCTGAACGTCAACTGAACACCCATTGGGTTCAATCACAAAGACTTTTCCGCTCAACCCGCGGCGGCCAGTCCGAGTTCCCTGCGCTCGCGCATGACGGTGGTGAAGGCGGCGTTGATCGCGGCCGCCTTGGCCTCGGCCACCTCGATGAACTCGGCCGGCAGGCCGCGGGCCCGGGCCCGGTCGGGGTGGGCGTCCGACAGCGCCAGCTTCCAGGCGCTGCGCACGGCGGCGTCGTCGGCGTCGGCCGCCACGTCGAGGATCACATAGGGATCGTCGGCCCCCGCCCCCAGGTGGGTGGCGCTGAGACGGCGGAAGGCCAGCGGCGACAGGCCGAACAGCTCGGCCACCCGCTCCAGGTAGTCGAGCTCGTCCTGGGTCACCGCGCCGTCGGCCTTGGCGATGTGGAACAGGCCGTCGAGCACGTCTTCCAACAGCTGCGGGCACGAGCGATAGCGCTTGGCCAGCCGCTTGGCGTAGCTCTCGAAGCCGTGGGTGGTCTGGCGGGCCAGGTCGTACAGGCGGTGGATGTTCTGCTCGGAGGCCGGATCCGGGTGGAAGACCTGCGAGAAGGCCGCGAACTCGTGGCCGTCGGCGCTGCCGTCGGCCTTGGCCAGCTTGGCGCCCAGCGCCGTGACCGCGGTCGAGAAGGCCGGATCCTGTCCCGGCGGTCCGGGCGGACACTCGGCGCACTCCGCCAGGTCCAGACGGCGGGCCGCGATGCTTGCGATGTTGCGCCAGAAGGTCATGCGGAGGGGTCTTAAAAGCCGGCCGGTCCTGGGAGATACGGATCCGAACGTCTCCAGGATGACGCTCCGGAAGCGCCTCATAGCACACGCCTCGCGGCGCACCCACCCGGCGATTGCTGCGCCGCACATGTAAACTTGTTCAGAATCGCCGCGAACTTCGGAGCCATCCGGCGCTTGCGTCGTTATGGTCGAGCTTGGAGCGCGGGTTGGTCCCGCCGGCGCCATGCTGCGGTCCCATTGCGGCCCGAAATGATCTAGTCAGTCCGCTGACGCTACCGAAAGGATTCCCGGCCGTATGGCGACCGCTCTTCTCTTCGCCCTCGCCCTGATGGCGCAGGACGCGCCCGTGACCACCGCCGCTCCGCCGCCGCGCACCCAGCCCGCGGCCACGCCGCCCAGCGACGAGTACGGCTATATCGCCTGGTGCTATGGCGCGCTCGGCGGCTACATCGACCTGTACGACCGGGTCATGCCCGAGGTGACGCGGATCGAGAAGGCCTTCCCCGGCCCCGACGGCGCGGCCGCGGCGCTGAAGGAATATCCGGCGATGCGCACCCAGGCGCGCTCAGACCTCAGGATCTACGCCTCGGCCATCACCGCCGCCGAAAAGGCCAGCCCGCGTCCGATCTCGGAATACGGCGCGGCGGCCATGAAGAAGGGCCGCTCGATCTGGGGCGGCTCGGAAACCATCGACAAGGCGCGCCTGGCCCAGGTGTGGATGAGCTGGTCGCCGCCCGGCGACTGCGAGACCCGCGCCAAGACCCTGGAGAAGAAGTCCAACCTGTTCGGCCAGGCCCTGAACTACAACGTGAAAAGCGCCGTGCCGGCCCAGCCCGAGCCGCAGGCCGAAACGCCCGAACCGGCCCCGCCGCCGCCCGTCGAGGAGCCCGCCGCGCCCGCCGAAGCGCCTGCCGCCAAGGTCGAGGTCTCGGCCCCCGCGCCGGCGCCCAAGGCCGCGGTGCAGAAGCCGGCCGTCCAGAAGCCCGCGGCGGCCAAGCCGGTCGCCGCCAAGCCCGTGGCCGCCCCGGCGGTCAAGAAGCCCCTGGCCCCCATCGGCGCGACCCCGGCCAAGATCCCGGCCGGCCGCGAGATCATCATCGATCCCGCCAACCCGCAGGCCTGCGCCGGCAGCCTCTTGTCCGCCAAGCGCGGCGGCAAGGACGTGCTGATCTGCAAGCCGGACTAAGGATTTAGCTCGCTTCCCTTTCTTCCCGTCATTCCCGCCCTTGTGGCGGGAACCCCTGGACCCGCTCGCACGTGAAGCGCAAGCGGATCGCCAGCGATCCGCCCCATCCGCACCTGCGGCTGACAGAGGGGTTCTCGCCACAAGGGCGAGAATGACGGGCGGATAGAAAGACGGCGGTCCTCACGGCGCCGTTGGCAACACCCCGCTCCGCGCCAGGGCCGCGTACCAGGCGTACGACGCCTTGGGCGTTCGCACCCCGCTCGCCCGGTCGTGGGTCACCAGGCCGAACTTCGAGCGGTAGCCCAGCGCCCATTCCCAGTTGTCGATCAGGCACCAGGCGAAGAAACCCTTCACCGGCGAGCCGGCCTCCATGGCCGCCTTCACCGCCTGCAGGTGCCGGCGCAGGAAGGCGATACGGAACGTGTCGGCCTGGATGCCCGGCCCGTCGCCGAACGGGTCCGAGCAGCCGTTCTCGGTGACGAACACCGGCGGGTTGCCGTACTCGGTCCGCAGCCGTCCCAGCACCTCGGCCAGGCCCGACGGATCGACATGGCGGCCGAAGGCGTCCAGCTCCACGCCCTTGGGCGGCGCGGCCGGCGCGATCTTGCCGGGCGACAGCGGCGCCAGGCGCATATAGGCCGGCGCGTAGTAGTTCACCCCCATGAAGTCGACCTTCTGGCGGATGGTCGAAAGATCCTCCGAGCGCACCCGGTCGCCCAGGAACTCGTTCATGGCGTCGGGATATTCGCCCTTCAGCAGGGGATCCAACCACGCGCGGTTCCACAGCGCGTCGAGCCCGTCCGACGCCAGCCGGTTCCAGAACGCCAGCCCGCCGCCCGCCGGCCGGCACGGCTGTAAGGCCAGGGTGGTGCCGATGGAAAAGTCGCTCTTGGCCGCCCGCAGGGCCTGGATCGCCAGTCCCTGACCCAGGTTCATGTGATGGGTCACCGGCCCCAGCAGGGCGACGTCCTTGAGGCCCGGCGCATGCTCGCCGGTGACGTGGCCGAACACCGCGTGCACGGCCGGCTCGTTGAGCACGATGATCCGCTTGAGCCGGTCGCCCAGCCGCTCGCCGACCAGGGCGGCGTAGTCGGCGAAGGCCTGGGCCGTATCGCGCGCCGCCCAGCCGCCGCGATCCTGCAGGGCCTGGGGCAGGTCCCAGTGGAACAGCGTGGCGTAGGGCGTGACGCCCTTTTCCAGCAGGCCGTCGATCAGCCGGGAATAGTGGTCGATCCCCGCCTGGGAGACGGCTCCGGCCCCGGTGGGCAGCAGCCGCGACCACGAGATCGAGAACCGGTAGCCGCCCAGCCCCGCCCCCGCCACCAGGTTCACGTCGTCGGCCCAGCGGCGATAGCTGTCGGTGGCGACCTTGGCGTTCGAGCCGTCGATGATCTTGCCCGGCAGGTCCTGGAACACGTCCCAGACGCTGGGGCCGCGCCCGTCGGCGTCGGGCGAGCCCTCGGTCTGGAAGGCCGCGGTGGCCGTGCCCCAGACGAAGTCCCTGGGAAAATCGCGCGACTTCGGCTGCACGTCGCCGGGCCGCTGCGTCCCGCACCCTGACAACCCCGCCGTCGCTCCGCCGACCGCCAACGCGCCCAGCGCCCGACGGCTCATGCCCGCCTGATCCACGCTCCACCCCCAGCTTTGGATCGGAGGTTCACAACCTCCGTTGGGGGAACAATGCAGCTATAACCGGATACTTGGCCAGCCCGCGATTTTGTCACTTCAACCGCCGTACATTTTGTCAGGCCGGACATAGGTCGGGAAAGAACGGCGTTCACCCCTGGGTCCCAGAACATCGCATTTTGGGAAGAACCCATGGCCCTCGAAGGCGCCCGAAAAAACTCAGCCCTGGTCGCGGCGGTCGTCGCCATGGCCCTGACCGCGGGCCTGGCCGCCTGCGGAGGCGGCGGCGGCTCCAGTTCCAGCAGCTCCAGCAGCAGTTCCTCGTCGAGCAGCTCGTCCAGCAGCAGCAGCTCGAGCAGCTCCAGTTCCAGCAGCACGGCCTCGACGTCCTGCTCGGAGAGCACCCAAGGCGCACAGCTGGTCTGCCTGGCCAATGTGTTCCGGGCCACGCTCAGCAGCAGCCAGCTCAGTTCGGTCAGCTACAGCCTGACCTCGTCCAACGCGACCGACCACTGGTCGAACCTGCCGGTCGGCTCGGTCAGCCGCCTGGGCTTGGCGCTCAGCGCGCTCAGCACCGACCAGAAGACCGCCGCCGAGGCCCTGATCGCCGCGGCCCTGACCACCCAGGGCCAGTCGACCATGACCGGCCTGCGCGCCGCCGACGGATACCTCGCCACCGCCGCCAGCGGCTACGGCCAGAACCTCTACTACGTCGCCTTCCTCGGCACGCCCTCGACCTCCAGCCCGTGGATCCTGGAGTTCTCCGGCCACCACTACACCTTCATGGCCAGCGTCACCGGCGACTATGTCAGCATGACCCCCAACTTCGTCGGGGTGGAGCCGCTGTCGTTCACCTACGGCGGCACGGCCTACACGCCGATGCAGACCCGGCACGATACCCTGGCGGCGATGCTCAGCGGCCTGTCGTCCACCCAGCTGGCCTCGGCCAAGCTGTCCCAGGCCTATGACGACGTGCTGGTCGGCCCGCAGGAGGACGGCGACTTCCCCTCGACCCAGTCGGGGCTGGCGGTCTCGAGCCTGAGCTCGACCCAGCAGGCGCTGGTGAAGGCGGCGATCAACGCCTACGCCGCCGACGCCAACGGCACGGGCCAGGCCGACGCCTACACGACCGACACGGCCCTGGCCTCGACCTACATCTCGTGGGCGTCCTACTCGGACCTATCGACCAAGGGCTCCTACGTCCGCATCGACGGCCCGCGCGTCTGGATCGAACTCAGCGTCCAGAGCGGCGTCGTGTTCAGCGCCAACCACTACCACAGCATCTGGCGCGACAAGACGGCGGACTATGGCGGCAACTTCACGTTCTGAGGCAGCCCGTCCAATGACTAACGCCGCCTCTCCCCCCACTCCCGTCATTCCCGCCCTTGTGGCGGGAACCCCTCTGTCAGCCGCAAGGGCGGATGGGGCGGACCGCCGGTGGTCCGCTGGCGCTTCACCTGCGAGCGGAACCAGGGTTTCCCGCCACTTGGCCTGCCCTCGGGCCAGCCTTCGGCTGGTCCCGGGGGGCGGGAATGACGGGAGGAAGGGAGTGCGCTCTTTCCCCCGTCTCGCGGCATGGATGGCTGTTCTCACGATAGCCCTCCTGACCACGGGCTTGGCCATCGCCCACCCGATGGCCAAGTCCTTCGTCCAGATCCGCGTGCTCGACCACGCCTGGCGGCTGCATCTGCGGCTGCCGGCCGACCGGCTGGAGGTCGCCTTCCTCCAGGCCGGGCTGGTTCCCAAGCCGCTCGGCGACGGACGCCCCACCCTGACGGCGGCGGGCGTGGCGGCCTACGTCCAGGACCGCGTCCAGCCGCGCTCGCCAAATGGCGCGGCCTGGGGCGTGCAGGTGCTCAGCGTCGACGAGGTCCCCTTCCCCACCGACGAATGGACGGTAGAGGTCGACCTGACCCCGCCGCCCGGCCCGGCGCCGGACTCCCTGATGCTGGACTACGAGGTCATCGTCCGCGAGATCGCCACCCACTCGGCGGTGCTGACCCTGGAGCAGGACTGGGCGCGCAACGTGCTGCCGCACAAGCCGCGCCTCTTGGGAACGCTGCGAGCCGAGACCCGGCAGATCCGCATCGACCGCGTCCAGGGCTCGCCCTGGCCGGCCTGGACCAGCATGGTCGTCATGGGCGCGCGCCACATCCTGGAGGGCGCAGACCACCTGCTGTTCCTGGTCACCCTGATCCTGACCGCGCCGCTGGTCGCCGAGAACGGCCGCTGGCGGCCGGTCGGCGACGCCCGCAAGGCGCTGTGGGCCACCTTCGCCCGGGTCAGCGCCTTCACGGTCGGCCACTCGATCTCGCTGCTGGGCGCGGCCCTAGGCTGGCTGCCGCCGGGCGGCAAGGTCGTCGAGGCGCTGATCGCCCTGTCGGTGGGGATCTCGGCCCTGCACGCCCTGCGGCCGATCTTCCCCCGGCGCGAAGCCTGGATCGCCGGCGGCTTCGGCCTCGTCCACGGCCTGGCCTTCGCCGAGACGCTGAGCGCGCTGCAGCTCTCGACCGGCCAGCTGGTGGCGGCGACGCTGGGCTTCAATCTGGGGATCGAGCTGGTGCAGCTGCTGATCGTCGCGGCGGTGGCGCCGGTGGTGTTCGTGCTCAGGCGCAAGGCGGCGGGCGTGTGGACCCGCTGGGCGCTGGGGGCCGGCGCGCTCGTGGCGTCGATGGTGTGGCTTTACGCGCGGCTGGCGTAGACCTGCCCCCGCCCTCTCCAAAACTCCCGTCATTCCCGCCCTTGTGGCGGGAAACCCTCTGTCAGCCGCAAGGGCGGATGGGGCGGACTGCTGAGCAGTCCGCTTGCACCTCACCTGCGAGCGGAACCAGGGGTTCCCGCCACAAGGGCGGGAATGACGGGAGTTAAGAGGATACCGTCTTACGCCGCCGCCCCCCGCGCCCTAGCCAGCGGGTCGTAGTTCAGGATCGGCGACAGCCAGCGCTCGGTCGTGGCCAGGTCCCAGCCCTTGCGGCGGGCGTAGTCCTCGACCTGGTCGAAGTCGATCTTGCCGACCCCGAAATAGTGGCTCTGCGGATGGCTGAAATAGAGGCCCGACACGGCCGCGCCCGGGCTCATGGCGAAGCTCTCGGTCAGGGCCATGCCGGTGGCGGCCTCGGCGTCGAGCAGGCGGAACAGCGTGCCCTTCTCGGTGTGGTCGGGCTGGGCCGGATAGCCGGGGGCCGGACGGATGCCCTGGTACTTCTCGGCGATCAGGCGATCGGCGTCGAAGCCCTCTTCCGGCGCATAGCCCCAGAGCTCTACTCGAGCCTTGTGGTGCAGCCACTCGGCGAAGGCTTCGGCCAGGCGGTCGGCCAGCGCCGAGGCCATGATCGCCGAGTAGTCGTCGCCGGCGTCCTTGAATTTCTTGACGATCTCATCCTCGCCGTGACCAGCGGTCACCGCGAAGCCGCCGACATAGTCGGCCGGGCCGCCCACGGGCGCGACAAAGTCCGACAGGGCCAGGTTGGCCTTGCCTTCGCCCGGTCCCTTGTCGATCTGCTGGCGCAGGGTGTGCAGGCGGGCGATCTCGACCGTGCGGGTCTCGTCGCTGTACAGCACCACGTCGTCCTCGACCGCCTGGGCCGGCCAGAAGCCGATCACGCCCTTGGCCCCGAACCACTTCTCGGCGATCACCTTGTCGAGCATCACGCGGGCGTCGCGATAGAGGTCGCGGGCGGCCTCGCCGACCACGTCGTCGTCCAGGATCTGCGGATAGCGGCCGATCAGCTCCCAGCTGGCGAAGAACGGCGACCAGTCGATGAACGGCTCCAGCTCGGCCAGGCTCGGCTCGAACACCCGCGTACCGGTGAACAGCGGCTTGGGCGGCGCATAGCCCTTCCAGTCGATGGCGTACTTGCGCTTGCGGGCCTCGCCGATGGCGGTGCGGGCCTTGACCGTCTGGCCGCGCGCGTACTGCTCGCGCACCTTGACGTACTCGGCGCGGGTCTCGCCGATGATCCGGTCGCGCTCGCTTTCCGACAGCAGGCCCGAGACCACGCCGACCGCCCGGCTGGCGTCGACGACATAGGTGGTCGGGCCCCGCCGATAGGCCGGCTCGATCTTCACCGCCGTGTGGGTGCGGCTGGTGGTGGCCCCGCCGATCAGCAGCGGGATGTTGAAGCCCTGGCGCTCCATCTCGGCGGCCACGAACACCATCTCGTCCAGCGACGGGGTGATCAGGCCCGACAGGCCGATCATGTCGACCTGGTGCTTTTTCGCTTCGTCGAGGATGCGGTCGGCCGGGACCATCACGCCCAGGTCGATGACCTCGTAGTTGTTACACTGCAGCACGACGCCGACGATGTTCTTGCCGATGTCGTGGACGTCGCCCTTGACGGTGGCCATCAGCACCTTGCCGGCCGCCTTGCGGACCTGGCCTTCCTTCTCGGCCTCCATGAACGGCATCAGCCAGGCAACGGCCTGCTTCATCACGCGGGCCGACTTGACCACCTGCGGCAGGAACATCTTGCCCGCGCCGAACAGGTCGCCGACGACGTTCATGCCGTCCATCAGCGGGCCTTCGATGACGTGCAGCGGACGCTCGGCGGCCAGGCGCGCCTCCTCGGTGTCGGCCTCGATGAACTCGGTGACGCCGTTGACCAGGGCGTGGGTGATGCGCTCGCCCACCGTGCCCTCGCGCCAGGCCAGATTGACCTGCTGGGCCGCGCCCTTCTCGCCCTTGTAGCGCGGGGCCATGTCGACCAGGCGCTCGGTGTTGCTCTGCACCGGATCGCGCTGCGGACGGTTGAGGATCACGTCCTCGACGGCTTCGCGCAGCACCGGGTCGATGTCGTCATAGACCGGCAGGTCGCCGGCATTGACGATGCCCATGTCCATGCCGGCGTTGATGGCGTGGTACAGGAACACCGAGTGGATCGCCCGGCGCACCGGCTCGTTGCCGCGGAAGCTGAACGACACGTTCGACACCCCGCCCGAGATCCGGGCCCAGGGGCAGCGGTTCTTGATCTCGCGCGTGCCCTCGATGAAGTCGACGGCGTAGTTGTCGTGCTCCTCGATCCCCGTCGCCACGGCGAAGATGTTGGGGTCGAAGATGATGTCCTCGGGCGGGAAACCCACCTTGTCGACCAGGATACGGTAGGCCTTCTCGCAGATCTCGATCTTGCGGGCGGCGGTGTCGGCCTGGCCGACCTCGTCGAAGGCCATGACCACCACGGCCGCGCCGTAGCGCAGGCACAGCTTGGCCTGGTCGATGAACTTGGCCTCGCCTTCCTTCATCGAGATCGAATTGACGATCGCCTTGCCCTGCACGCACTTCAGGCCGGCCTCGATCACCTCCCACTTGGAGCTGTCGATCATCACCGGCACGCGGGCGATGTCGGGCTCGGCCGCCATCAGGTTCAGGAAGGTGACCATCGCCTGCTCGCTGTCGAGCAGGCCTTCGTCCATGTTGACGTCGATGACCTGGGCGCCGGCTTCCACCTGCTGGCGGGCGACCGACAGGGCCTCGCTGAAATTGCCCTCGACGATCAGCTTCTTGAACTTGGCCGAGCCGGTGACGTTGGTGCGCTCGCCGATGTTGACGAAGACAGGTCTCATTGGGATGCGCTCAGAATAGCTTGCAGGCCGGCGATGTGGGTCAGCCAGCCGTCGTGACCGTCGCCTTCCTGCCAGAGTTCGTCGAGTTCGGAGGCCGGGCCGACCACGCGGGCCAGGGCGGCCTTGGCCAGGCGAGCCGCGCCTTCCGGCGGCGCGCCCAGTTCCGCCTTCAGGCCCTGATGGTCGGCCGGCAGCAGCGCGGCTTCGCTCAAGGCGGCGGCGACCACCGCGGCGGCGGCCACGGCCATCTCGGCCTCGGGCGCTTCCAGATAGCCGGCGGCCTTGGTCACGTGGTCGAGGATCAGCACCACCGCGCGCCAGTCGGGCGCTTCGGCCAGATCGGCGATGAAGTCGGCGGCTTCGTCGTTTTCGAAGGGTCCGGTGTCCCAGGCCATGATCAGGCCGCCGTCGCGGCTTGCTTGGCGCGCGCCTCGGCCAGGACCAGCTGCCCCTGGAGGAAGTCGGCGACCTCGATCCCCTGCGCCTTCAGCGCCTTGGGATAAAGCGACGAGGCGGTCAGGCCCGGCAGGGTGTTGGTCTCCAGATAGACGAGGCCGTGCTCGGAAACGATGAAGTCCGAGCGCGAATAGCCCCGGCAGCCCAGGGCCTTGTGAGCCTTCAGCGCCTGGTCCTGCAGGGCCGCGTTGATCTCCGGCGCGAAGGTGGCCGGGCAGATTTCCTCGGTGTCCTTGGCCAGGTACTTGGACTTGTAGTCGAACTTGCCGGCCGACGGACGGATCTCCACCGGCGGCAGGGCGATCAGTTCGCCGCTGGCCAGTTCCAGCACGCCGCAGGTCGATTCCAGCCCCTGGACGAAGGGTTCGATGACATAGGCCTGCTCGGTCGCCGCCTTCAGGGCCGCGTCCAGGTCCGCCGGCGTATCGACGAAGATCAGGCCGTAGCTGGAGCCGTCCTCGGACGGCTTGGCGATCAGGCGGCCGTACTTGGCCAGCGCCGCCTGTGCGTCCTCCGAAGCGATGTTCTGGGGAACCGAGACGCCGGCCTTCTCGACCACGTCCTTCGCGCGCGTCTTGCTGAACGCCAGCCAGCTGGCGTGCGAGCCCGAGCCGGTGAAGGCCACGCCGCGCGCCTCGCACAGCTTCTGCAGGCCGCCATCCTCGGCGAAGCCGCCGTGCAGGCTGAGCAGCAGGGCGCGGTCCTCGCGGGCGGCGACGCCCAGGGCCGTCTCGATGTCGCCGATCGGCGCGCCTTCGGTCGGCAGGTCCAGCTCGAACGGACGGTCATGGCCCAGCAGAACGGCCTGGCTGGCCGGATAGACCTGGCCGTCCGGCGCCCAGAACCACAGGTCGGCGTCCGGCAGCTGCCGGGTCAGGCTCTGGGCGCTGGCCACGGCCACGAGGCGCTCGCGGCTGGGGCCGCCGAAGAGGATGGTGGTGCGCATCAGACTCGTACTCGATCAAGCCAGTTCGAAGGGTTCGAGGCCCGACAGGCGCATGGCCTTCGGGCGCTCGGGAATGGCGCGGGGGGCGACGCCGCGCACCTCGTCGGCCACGTGGCGGATGTGGTCGGGGGTGGTGCCGCAGCAGCCGCCCAGGATGTTGACCAGACCGTCCTTGGCCCATTCGTGCAGGGCGTGGCCGGTCTCGTGCGGCTCCTCGTCGTACTCGCCCATGGCGTTGGGCAGGCCGGCGTTGGGATAGGCTGCGACCAGGGTGTCGGCGATGCGGGCCATCTCGGCGATGTGCGGGCGCATCAGATCAGCCCCCAGGGCGCAGTTGAAGCCGACGGCGAACGGCTTGGCGTGCTTGATCGAGTTCCAGAACGCCTCGGCCGTCTGGCCCGACAGGGTGCGGCCCGAGCGGTCGGTGATGGTGCCGCTGATCCAGATCGGCAGCTCCTCGTGGCCCTCGTCGCGCCAGTCGAGGATCGCCTTGATGGCGGCCTTGCAGTTCAGGGTGTCGGTGATGGTCTCGATCAGGAACAGGTCGACCCCGCCCTGGTAGAGGGCGTCCACCTGCTGGCGATAGGCCTGGTAGACTTGGTCGAAGGTCACCTTGCGCGCGCCCGGGTCGTTCACGTCCGACGACATCGACAGCATGACGTTCAGCGGCCCGATCGAGCCGGCGATGAACTTCGGACGGTCGGGGTTTTCGGCGTTCCAGCGGTCGGCGACCTGGCGGCCGATCTTCGCGCCTTCCAGGTTGATGTCCCACACGTCCTGTTCGCCGAGGCGATAGTCGGCCTGGGCGATGGTGGTGCCCGAGAAGGTGTTGGTCTCGGAGATGTCGGCGCCGGCCGCGAAATAGGCGTCGTGAAGCTCGGCCACGAGATCCGGCCGGGTCAGGCACAGGATGTCGTTGTTGCCCTTCATCTGGCCGTCGAAGTCGGCGAAGCGCTCGGCGCGATAGTCGGCCTCGCTCAGCTTCTTCTTCTGGAACATCACGCCCCAGGAGCCGTCGAGAATGAGGATGCGCTCCTTGGCGGCGGCCTTCAGGGCCGCGACGCGGTTGGCGCGGATGGTCAGGTCGGTCATTTCGCGGCTCCTTGCTGGCGCGCGAGTTCCTTGTTGAACGCCGTCTCGGAGGCGTTGACGAACCGGCCCAGCTCGGTCGGGTCGATGAAGGCGTCGGCGTCGCCGCGCAGTTGCTTCTGGCGCTTGGCCAGCAGGCCGCCCTGCTCTTCGTGGCTGGGCAGCATGACGTCGGTCGGCAGCGCCCGCATGGTCGCGAAGCTGGCCCGATAGTCGGCGACGATGGTCTTGTGGGTCTTGTTGCCGACCAGCACGTTGCCGGCCACCGACAGCGAGCACGGGAAGGTCACGTTCAGCGGCCGGTCCTTTTCGACCACCTGCATCGTCCAGGTGGTGCAGCCGACGGTGTGGCCGGGCGTCAGGTGGGCGACCAGGGTGGTCCCGCCCATCTTCAGCTTGGTCTCGTCGCCGAACGCCTTGTCGACCTTCACGGCCGGGAATTGGGTGAGGCCGTTGGCGTTGTCGCCGAAGTGCTGGCCCTTCTCCAGGGCCGGCTTGTCGGCGCGCGAGGCCCAGACCTTGGCGCCGGTGTCGGCCTTCAGTTGGGCGAGGCCCCCGGCGTGGTCGAAGTGGGCGTGGGTGTTGATCAGCACCTTCACGTCGGTGAGCTTGAAGCCCAGCGACTGGATGTTGCGCTCGATCAGCTTGCCGCCCTCGGCCGACGGGCCGCCGTCAAGCACCACATGGCCTTCCGGCGAGGTGATCAGCCAGGCCGACAGCCCCTCGGAGCCGACGTAATAGATGTTGCCCACCACCCGGTAGGGCCGGTTCGGCTTGGTCCAGGAGGCGTTGTCCTGCGCGCCGGCCGGGGAAAGGCCGGCCAGCCCAAGGGCCAGGGCGAGGGTCAGGATCCGCTTCATGCCGCGGCCTCCGCCGCCGGGGCCGGCGCGGTCTCGCGCACGCCCAGCACGCGGCAGATGGCGTAGACCAGGTCCGCCCGGTTCAGGGTGTAGAAGTGGAAGTCGTTGAAGCCCTGCTCCTGCAGCTTGGCGCACATCTCGGCGGCCACCGAGCAGGCGATCAGGCGGCGGGTCTCGGGATCCTCGTCCAGCCCGTCGAACAGGTTGGCCAGCCACGACGGCACCGAGGTCTGGCAGGCCACCGACATCTTCTTCAGGCCGTTGAAGTTGGTCACCGGCATGATCCCCGGCACGATCGGGATCGTGATCCCGGCGGCGCGAGCCTTGTCGACGAAGCGCAGGAAGGCGTCGATGTCGAAGAAGAACTGGCTGATGCCCAGGGTCGCGCCGGCGTCGACCTTGGCCTTCAGCACCTCGATGTCGTGGTCGAGCGAGGGGCTCTCGGGGTGCTTCTCGGGATAGACCCCGACCAGCACCTCGAACGGCGCGATGCCGCGCAGGGCCGCCGTCAGTTCGGTGGCGTTCTTGTAGCCGTCCTCGCGGGGCACGTAGACGCCGCCGATGCCGCCCTCGCCGGGAGGCGGATCACCGCGCAGTGACACGATGTGGCGCACGCCGATGTCCCAGTAGTCGTGGATCACCTCGTCGACCTCGGCGCGGCTGGCGCCGACGCAGGTCAGGTGGGCGGCCGGCTTCAGGCTGGTCTCGTCGAGGATGCGCTTGACGGTGCGGTGGGTGCGCTCGCGGGTCGAGCCGCCGGCGCCGTAGGTCACCGACACGAAGGCCGGATCCAGCGGGGCCAGGCGGGTGATCGCCTCCCACAGGCTGGCTTCCATCTTTTCGGTCTTGGGCGGGAAGAACTCGAACGAGACGCGCGGACGCACGGCGCCGACGGGACGCTCGCCGGCGCGGGCGACGGGACCGATGACGCGGCGGGTGGGCGGCAGGGTCATGCGGCGGTCCTTTCGGCGAGCGCTTGCGCCGGGCGGCGGGCGGTCCAGATCTTCACGGTGAGCCCCTCGGCCGTGGTCGGCGGCAGGGCGATATTGACTTCCGGGACCAGGCCGCCGGCGACGATCCAGGGCTGGATCTCGTCGTCGGCGAAGCCGAGACGGCGGTGCTGGTGGGCCTCGCGCAGGAACTCGTGGTCGTGCGGGGCGAAGTCGGCGATCAGCAGCAGGCCGCCGGGCGCGACCAGGCGCGCGGCCTCGCCCACGGCGGCGGCGGGATCGCCCAGATAGTGCAGCACCTGGTGGACGGTGACGAGGTCGGCGCAACCGCCCGGCAGGCCGGTGTCGAAGATGTCGCCGTGGCGCAGCTCGCAGGCCGTCAGCCCGGCCTTGGCCACCTCGTCGCGGGCGATGTTCAGCATCTGCTGCGACAGGTCCAGGCCCAGGGCGTTGACCACCCGCTTGCCCAGCAGGGTGAGCATGCGGCCAGCGCCCGCGCCCAGGTCGACCATCTCGTCGAACGGCCCTTCGCCGATCGCTCGCAGGATGGCCGCCTCGACCTCCTGCTCGTCGACATAGAGCGAGCGGATCTCGTTCCAGCGCGCGGCGTTGCGGGCGAAATAGGCCTGGGCGCCGGCCGAGCGTTCGGCGCGCACCGCGGCCAGCTTGCTGGAGTCGGCCTGGATGACGGCGTCGTCGCGGTCGATCAGCCCCAGGGCCGAAGCGACCACCGCCCCGCCGCCCGACGTTCCCGCCAGGCGATAGAAGACCCAGGCGCCGTCGGGAAAGCGTTCGACCAGCCCGGCCTCGGCCAGAAGCTTCAGATGGCGGGAGACGCGCGGCTGGCTCTGGTCGAGGATCCGGCACAGTTCGAGCACCGAAAGCTCGTCCGCCGCCAGCAGCGCGAGGATGCGCAGACGGGTGCTTTCGCCCGCCGCGCGCAAAACGTCGACAACCTGTTCGCTCGATAGCGCCATAGGGATATAAAGATATCTTTATGTCCGATTTGGCAAGCGATTTCTAAGCTGAGAGACCGTCCTTAGCCCGCCGCACGGAGATCAAAAAGCCCCGCCAGCTCTCCAAACGTACGGCGCAGGGGATAAATCTTCCCCTGCCCGCCCCGCGCCTATTCGGCCGGCTGCCACAGCTCGATCTTCAAGCCTTCAGGATCGACCAGCCAGGCGAACTTGCCGTAGCCCTCGTCCTGGCGGCCGGTCGGTTCGACGCCCGCCGCGGCGGCCTTGGCCAGCACGCCCTCCAGGTCGTCGACGACGAAGTTGACCATGAACGGCGCGGCCGACGGCTCGAAATAGCGGGTGTCGGCGGGGAACGGCGACCAATTGCCGGTGAACGGCTTCTTCGAAGGCTCGAACACCGCACCGCCCCAGTCCTCGATCTTGAAGCCGAGCACCCGCGCGTACCAGTCGGCCAGCGCCTTGGGATCGCTCGCCTTGAAGAACACGCCGCCCAGACCGAGCACCTTGGCCATGACTTCCCCTCCACCCGCGAAAAGCAGAGGAGAACTACATCACGCCGCCACCGGGCTCGCCAGGGGCTCGCCGAGGAAGTAGCGGCGCAGGTTCTCCAGGGTCAGGTTGACCATGGCCGGAATGCTGTCGAGCGTCGCGCCGGCCATGTGCGGCGTCAGCACCGTGTGGGGCACGTCGGCCCAGCGGGCCGGCGAGGTCGGCTCCTGCTCGAAGACGTCGAGGGCGGCCATGCCCAGGCGGCCGGCCTTCAGGGCCTCGACCAGGGCGTCCTCGTCGACCAGCGACCCGCGCGAGACGTTGACCAGCAAGCCCTGCGGACCCAGGGCGTCGATAACCCCGGCGTTGATCAGGTGGCGGTTGGACACGTCGGGCCGGGCGCAGACCACCAGGATGTCGCTGTCGCGGGCCAGGGCCAGCAGGTTGTCGGCGCGCGGCCACTCGGTCTCCTTGGGGCGCGGACCCCACCAGGCGACCTTGACGTCGAAGGCGGCCAGGCGGCGGGCGACGGCCTCGCCGATATGGCCCAGGCCCACGATCCCGGCCTTGCGGCCGCGCAGGCCGTGGCGCGCGCCCATGCGGTCCATCGAGCTCCAGCGGCCGCTGCGCACCCGCCGGTCGCCCTCGGCGATCCCGCGCCAGGCGCCCAGCAGCAGGCCCAGGGCGTGGTCGGCCACGTCGCCGGCGTTGAGGCCGACCGAGTGGGTCACCGCCAGCCCGTGGGCCCGGCACCAGGGCACGTCGACGCCGTCATAGCCGGCGCTGACGCAGGCGATCAGGCCCAGGCGCGGCATTTCCGACAGCAGGTCGCGCGGCAGCACCATCTCGCCGGCGTGGACGATGGCCTGCACCTTCCCGCCCGGCCCTTCAAGAAAGTCCAGGCGATCAGGATAGTCCCACAGGCGGTGCACCTCGTAGGCGCCCTCCAGCAGCGGCTGCATCGGCAGCAGCATCTCGTGCGAAAGAACGATGTGGGGCTTTACGACAGGGTTTTGCGGCATTGGCGGCGGCTCCGGTCCCGGCGCGCGGCGGAAGGTCTCCGTCGCCGATCCGCGGGACGATCATCTCCAAAGGACAAGCTACTCTTCTGGCGGCCGGGCGCCAGCACGTAGCGCGCGACGCACGAATATCTGAAGTCGTCCGGCGGCGGCTTGCGCGAACGCCTCGCCCCGGCCGGACTGCCGCAGACAACCCGCCGCGCCGACCACCGGTTCCCGCACCGCAACAGGCAATGCCAAGCTGTGAACGCCTTGAGCGCGAACGGGTTTTATTCCTTGGCGCCGAGCACGGCGCCTTAGGGAGAGCTCCCCATGTTGACGAAAACCCTGCTGGCGGGCGCAGCGCTCGCCATGATCGTCTCCGGCGCGGCCGTCGCCAATCCGAAGATCAAGGCCAGCGCCGCCGTGGCCGCGCCCAAGCAGCCGATCCCCTACAGCCAGCTCGACGCCTATACCAAGGCCTCGCCCAAGCAGCGCGCGACCAAGGACTGGTGGGCCGGCGAGGCGGCCACCGGCATGCAGGCCGACACCTCGGCGACCATGCCGCCGGCGTCCCCGGCCAATTCGATGAACGGCTCGATGTCCGGTGACGCCGCGGCCAGCACTCAGGTCAATCCACCCATGACCGACGCCCCGGCCTCGATGCCGACCACGCCGCCGACCAACAGCACGCCGCCCGACGACATGGCCCCGCAACCCGGCTCGAACCTGCCCGGAACCGACCCGAACATGCCGCCGAAAGAGCCGAAGTAGACAGGCGACCAAGGCGCAACTAAAGCGCGACTATTCGCTTTACCATGAGCCCCCTCTGCCCCTATCGTGAAGAGGCAGGGGGGTCTGCATATGCAACTTCGTCGCGAGCTCGCGGCATGTTTCGTCGTGGCCGTCATCGTGACGGCGATCGCGGCGATCATCGCCGTGCTCGATCCCATGGGTCTGGACGAGGCGTCCGACCGGCATAGCGCCGGCGTGGTCGGGCGCATGACGGCGCCGTTCTACGGCGGCGAGCCCGACGCGCCGCCCCATCGCCCCACGGTGGTTCTCGTCAGCGACGCCACCCTGCAGGAGATGGCCACGCCCTGGCCTCCCCCGCGCGGCTTCTACAGCGATCTCGTCCGCACCCTGGCCGCCGAACGGCCCTCGGCGATCTTCCTCGACTACATGCTGGTGTCCGAGTTCGGCGAGCCCAGCGAGCGCCAGGCCTTCATCCAGACCGTCGGCGAGGTGACCCGGGTCGCCGACTGGCCCAAGGGCGCCGACTGCCGCTCGACCCCGCTCCACAAGCTGAAATGCATCGTCCAGGCCGGCGGCGTGCCGGTGATCCTCGGCAAGCAGTTTCCGCCCGACCAGTGCGGCCCGATCACCGGCAGGACCATGTCCATGGACATGATCGCCCAGGACGGCGTGGCCCTGCTGGCGCCGCTGGGCTGGCCCGACCTGCCGGACGCCTACCGGCCCGTCCTGACCCGCCAGGACTATGCGGCCGCCATGAACGACGCCTATGGCGACAAGCGGGACCCGGCCAAGAACAAGCAGGCCACGGCGCTGATGGCGTCCTGCAAGGCCCTGCGCACGATCGAGGTCCCAGGCGACGCCACGAGGCCGGGCTTCGCCTGGCACGGCGGCGCGCAATACGACCTCTCCCCGGCGATGGCCGCCTACGCCGTCGACTGCCTGCGCGGGCCGGCCAGGCCGGATGACGGCAAGACCCTGTGCGCGGCCCTGCGGGCGCTGCCGACCGAAGGGCCGGCGTTTCGCGAGACGCTGGACAGGCTCGGCCTTCCTGCGGAGAAAGCCTCGGTCATCTGGGGATCGCGCCCCGATCCGAAAAAGCTGGCGCTCGACCAGAAGATCTACGCCGTCAGCGACGAAGAAAAGGACTGCGACAAGGAAACCCGCTCGCCGCTGCGGCTGCTCTCCGTCGGCTTCGTCCAGCTGAGTTCGGCGATCGGCGAACACGAGGCCGCCACCAAGGTCGCCTGCCCCTACGCGCCCACCTTCGACTACGCCGTGCTGCGCGACGAGCTGACCGGCCCGCGCGCCGGCGAGGTTCGCGGCTACCTTGCGGGCCGCACGGTGATGGTGGGCGCCGCGCAGTCGGGCAACAACGACTGGATCAGCAACGTCGTCCACGGCCGCCAGCCCGGCGTGCAGTTCCACGCCATGGCCTACGACAACCTGGTCCGCCTGGGGCCGAACCTGCAGCGGCCGCCGCCTCCCGTCTTCGAGGACGGCCTGCTCGGCGACCTCAACCTCGACTGGGGCGAGGTGCTGGAGTTCGCCTGCGCCTTTTCGATCGCCTTCCTGGTGGAGCACACCCGGCGGCGCGTCGAAGCCGAAGGCGTTCGCCGCCGCGACGTCCTTCGCAAGATCGCCGGCCTCTTCCTGATGAGCTGCGTCGTGCTGACCACGGCGGTGATCTTCACCCAGACGCGACACTGGGAGCCGGTCAACATCGTGGGGCTGTTCGGCTTCACCATCATGGACGGCGTGATCAGCTTCTGGAGCATCGAGGGCTTCAGCTGGAGCGCCATCCTCTGCCGCGACGCCGTCGTCGTCGCCTGGCGAAACGGCGTCCGGAAGGCGCGCGCCCTGCTGCGCCGCCGCCCCGCTTCCCCGCCCCCTCCCCGAGCCACCGAGAACGAGGCGTCCTCATCATGAACCGTCCGATCGCGTCCGCGGCGTTCTGCGCCGCCCTGCTCCTGCCCGCAGCCGCCCCGGCGCTCGCCGCCGACGGCGATGTCCCGGTCGCCTTCAGCACCGGCAGCGTGACCCTGCACGCCGACCCCGACTGCTTCGCCACCAAGCAGACGGTCGCGGCCGGCAAGCTGCCGCCGCTGACCCGGGATCCGGCGGTCCCCGCCAGCGGCGGCTGCCTGACCCTCAAGGACGCCTCGGGGGTTCGCTACTACGTGCTGGAAGCCGCGCTCTCGGCCCGCAAGGGGCCGTGCCAGAGCGGGCTGCGCATGGCCGAGCGGCCCAAGGCCACGGCCACGGCCGGGTCGCAGGGGGCGGCATGCAACAACTGACCCCGCGCCTGCGCGCCGTCCTGGCGCTCGCTATGGGGCTGAGCCTGGGCGCCCCGGCGAGCGACGTCATGGCCCAGGCCCGCAAGTCGCCCGCCGCCAAGCCCCCGGCGAAAGCCGCAGCCGCCCCCAAACCGCCGCCCCCGCCGCCGCAACCGCCCGCCCCGCCGCCCCAGCCGGGCCTGGTGGCGGTCTGCAGCGGCGAGGCGCTGAAGGCCCCGCCTCCCGCCAAGGGCGGCGTGCGCGGCATGATCGGCGGCGGACTGGCGCGGATCGGCTCCACCACGATCGACCGGTTCTCGATCAGCGGCCGCGACGGTGTCTTCCTGTGCTCGCCAGGCCAGGCCGCGCAGGCGACCGAGCGGGCGGCCCGGCCCGAGCCCGCCCCGGCCGCCACGAAAACGACGACGCCCGGCGGCGGACCAGCCGTGCTGTCGCTGTCGGCCCAGGCCGACGTGCGCGGCGACATGCGCCCCACCCTCTTCCAGATGAACCAGACCCAGGCGCGCCTCCAGGCCATGGTCGATCGCCTCGCCAAGGCCTGGCCCTATCCGAACGCGCCGCGTCCCCGGGTGCTGATCAGCGCCAACCTCGCCTACAACGCCGAGGCGCGGCCGGACAACACGCTCACCGTCTGGCTGGGCGTGTTCGAAGGAACCACGCCCGGAACCCTGACCGACCAGCTGACCGACAACGACCTCTACTGGCTGCTGGGCCACGAATACGCCCACCTGGCTCTGGGCCACAGCCGTCGCGACGAGGCCGCCGAGGGCCAGCGCAAGCTGCTGCAGAGCATGACCTCGCTCTACCAGCGCGGCGCGGTGCTGGAGGCCAACATGCGCTACGCCGAGCCCGGCGTGAACGCCGACATGCGCGAACGGATCGAGGATTCCAAGGAGGCCCACCGCCGGCTGCGCTTCCTGGTCGACAAGATCGCCATGCCGTTCTGGGGCCGGATGCTCGAGGACGAGGCCGACGCCGCGGGCTACGACGTCGCCGCCCTGGCCGGCTACCAGCCGCGCTGGAGCTACTCCACGACCCAGTTCGCGCTGGGCGAAAAGGCGATGGACGACCGCGTAGACGCCGTCAAATCGGGGCTCAGCAAGAAGGCCTCCGCCCTGCTGGCCGATCCGCAGTACCAGGCCGCGCTCAACCAGGGTCAGTTCAGCGCCGCGGCCAACACCATGGGCGAAGCCCTGAAGAAAAGCCTGATCGAGGAGGCCAAGAGCCAGGCCATCGACTGGATGAGCCGCGACCACCGCTCGGCCAAGGCCCGCTCGGAGGGCATGGAACGCTATCGCCAGGCCGCCTACGACAGGGCCCAGATCACCCCCGCCAGCGGCAAGATCGTCGCCGAGACCACCGGCCTGATGGGCCTGACCGAACTGGCCGAGGCGGTGCGCGCCGCCCGCGCCGCCAGCAACGCCGAGAACGCCCTCGACCCGGTGCAGGGCGAGGATCCGCAGGTCTCGTACGCCAAGGCCGCGAGCGAGATCCAGATCGCCCTGAACACGCCCTTCAAACGCGAGGCCTATATCCGGCTGGTCGCCGCGCGGGTGGCCCTGGCCCAGAACCGGCCGGGCGACGCGGTCAACCACCTGGAGGCCGCCCGCTCCTCGCCGAACGTGTCGCCCGACGCCTATCGCGAACTGGCCAGGCTGTACGCCAAGCGCGGCGCCCTCGCCCAGGCCCAGACGATCGTGACGGAAGGCCGTAGCAAGACCGGCGACTACGACTACTTCCTGCCCGAGGACGTCCGCATCCTGGTGCGCGGGCACAAGTTCAAGGAGGCGGGGCCGGTCATCGGCAAATGCCGCGCCAGCCAGCGCGAGCAGATCATCCTCGACTGCCTGGACGCGCTGAGCGACCTGGATCAGAGCAAGCTGACCGAGCAGCAGAAGCAGCAGTTCCACGACCTGGCCTACTGGGGCGCGACGCCCAAGACGGCCAAGGACGACCAGTCGGTCTCGCCGTTCGACCTGCGCTCGCTGCTCAAGCCCGCCAGCAAATAAGAAAAAGCCCGCCGGACCATCCGGTCCGGCGGGCTTCGATCTCGAGGCGTTCCTCCCGCCTTAGCGGGCGAACTTCTGGAACTTGATCCGCTTGGGGATCAGGCTGTCGGCGCCCAGGCGGCGCTTCTTGTCTTCCTCGTACATCTCGAAGTTGCCTTCGAACCATTCGACGTGGCTGTCGCCCTCGAAGGCCAGGATGTGGGTCGCCAGGCGGTCCAGGAACCAGCGATCGTGGCTGATGACCACGGCGCAGCCCGCGAACTCTTCCAGCGCCTCTTCCAGGGCCTGCAGGGTTTCGATGTCCAGGTCGTTGGTCGGTTCGTCGAGCAGCAGCAGGTTGCCGCCGGTAGCCAGGGTCTTGGCCAGGTGGACGCGGTTGCGCTCACCGCCCGACAGCAGGCCGACCTTCTTCTGCTGGTCGCCGCCCTTGAAGTTGAAGCTGCCGACATAGGCGCGGGAATTGATCTCGCGCTTGCCGACCACCATCACGTCGGTGCCGCCGCTGATTTCCTGCCAGATGGTCTTGTTCGGATCCAGCGCGTCGCGCGACTGGTCGACATAGGACAGCTTCACCGTCTCGCCGACCTTCACGGTGCCGGCGTCGGGCTGTTCGCGGCCGGTGATCAGCTTGAACAGGGTCGACTTGCCGGCGCCGTTCGGGCCGATGACGCCGACGATGCCGTTCGGCGGCAGGCGGAACGACAGGTCCTTGAACAGCACCTTGTCGCCGTATTCCTTTTCCAGGCCCTCGACTTCCAGCACCAGGTTGCCCAGGCGCGGGCCGGGCGGGATCTGGATGTGGGCCTGGGTCTGGGCGGCGCGGGCGTTTTCCTGCGCGGCGACCATTTCGTCATAGCTCGCCAGGCGGGCCTTCGACTTGGACTGACGGGCCTTGGGCGAGGACCGGACCCATTCCAGTTCGCGGGTGAGCGCGCGCTGGCGGGCTTCGGATTCCGACTGCTCCTGGACGACGCGCTTCTGCTTCTGCTCCAGCCAGCCGGAGTAGTTGCCCTCGTAGGGGATGCCCTTGCCGCGATCCAGTTCCAGGGTCCACTTGGTCACCTGATCCAGGAAGTAGCGATCGTGGGTCACCAGGATGACGCAGCCCGGGAAGTCTTCCAGGTGGTGCTGCAGCCAGGCCACCGACTCTGCGTCCAGGTGGTTGGTCGGTTCGTCGAGCAGCAGCATGTCGGGCTTGCTGAGCAGCAGGCGGGCCAGCGCGATGCGGCGCTTTTCACCGCCCGACAGGCTTTCGATGTTGCTGTCGTTGGGCGGGCAGCGCAGGGCGTCGATCGCCATCTCGATCTTGGAATCGATGTCCCACAGATCCTTGGCGTCGATGATCTCCTGGAGCTTGGTCATCTCCTCCATCAGCTCGTCGGTGTATTCCTCACCGAGCTGAACCGCGAGGGCGTTGTATTTGTCGAAGACGTGCTTGTCTTCGCAGTCGGCGATGACGTTGCCCCAGACGTCCTTGGTCGGGTCCAGCACCGGCTCCTGCGGGAGATAGCCGCGCTTGATGCCGTCGGCGGCCTTGGCCTCGCCCGAGAATTCCTTGTCGAGGCCGGCCATCACCTTCAGCAGGGTGGACTTACCCGAGCCGTTGACGCCCACGACGCCGATCTTGGCGTCGGAGTAGAACGACAGCCAGATGTTCTCGAAGACCTTCTTGCCACCGGGATAGGCCTTGGTCAGGCCCTGCATCTGGAAAATGTATTGCTGCGCCATGAGGGGCTTTTCGTCTCTCGGGTCGGGGTGCGGGGGTCGGGCGCTCAAATAGCGGTTGGGGGCGGTTTGCGCAATCGCGGCCCCTTCACGCATTCGTCGCCAGACTGTCGGCGAGACGACAAATAACCGTCGCGGCGGTGTCGTCGATCAACGTTAGGCGAGCCCCCTAGACGCGCCCTGGGCGATCTCCCCGCCCGGCGCACCAGGGGATAGAAAATGAAATCCGCTCTTCTGCTGAGCGCCGCCTTCGGCGCCCTCCTGCTGGCCGCTCCCGCCCTGGCCGCCGAAACGCCCGCCGAACCCGCGCCGGCCGCGGCTGACGCCGCCACCGAGGTCGACGCCGTCATCGTCATCGGCCAGGGCCAGAGCCGCCAGGTCCAGACCGTCAACGACGCCGCCCTGGCCCTGGAAGCCTCCGGCTCCAGCCCGCTGAAGGCGATCGCCAAGCTGCCCGGCGTGTCTTTCCAGTCGGCCGACGCCTTCGGCGCCTACGAATGGTCGACCCGCATCTCGATCCGCGGCTTCAACCAGAACCAGCTGGGCTTCACCCTCGACGGCGTGCCGCTGGGCGACATGAGCTACGGCAACCACAACGGCCTGCACATCAGCCGCGCCGTCGCCAGCGAGAACATCGGCAAGGTCGAACTGGCTCAGGGCGCCGGCGCGCTGGGCGTCGCCTCGACCTCGAACCTGGGCGGCACGCTGCAGTTCTTCTCGCGCGATCCGTCCGAGACGCTCGGCGGCCAGCTGAACCTCACCGGCGGCTCCGAGGCCATGCACCGGGTGTTCGGCCGCTTCGAGACCGGCGCCATCGAGCAACTGGGCGGTCTGCGCGCCTACGTCTCGATCGCCGACCAGAAGAGCGACAAGTGGAAGGGCGGCGGCGAGCAGAAGCAGCGCCAATACGACGCCAAGGCCGTGCTGCCGATCGGCGAAGGCGAACTGACCGGCTTCTACCACCGCTCGGAACGCCGCGAGCAGGACTACCAGGACATGTCGTTCGAGATGATCAAGCGTCTCGGCCGCGACTGGGACAACACCCAGCCCAACTGGGCCCTGGCGATCGCCGCCGCCCGCGCCTACCAGACCGGAACCGCCCTGCCCTCGCCCTTCACCTCGGTCGACGACGCCTACTACGCCGGCGCCGGCATCCGTGACGACGATCTCTACGGGGCCAGCCTCAGCCTGCCCTTCGGCGACCGCGTGAAGTTCGACGCCACCGCCTACCAGCACAAGAACCAGGGCCAGGGTCTTTGGTACACGCCGTACCTGGCCAGCCCCGGCTTCGGCACGACCGGTTCGAACGCCGCCCCGCTGTCGATCCGCACCACCGAATACGACATCGACCGCGGCGGCCTGACCGCCGGCCTGTCGGTCGAACTGGGCGCCCACACCATCAGCGGCGGCTTCTGGACGGAAACCAACCACTTCAACCAGGCCCGCCGGTTCTATGCCGAGACCGCCTCGGCCCCGTCGCGCGATCCGCTGGACTTCCAGGCCAACCCGTTCGCCACCCAGTGGCAGTACCGCTTCGAGACCAAGACCCTGACCGGCCACATCGAAGACAGCTGGACCGTCACCGAGGCCCTGAAGGTCAACTTCGGCTTCAAGGCGGTGAAGGTCGAAAACAGCGTCGAGACGGTGGTCGGCAGCGCGCTGGCGGGCAAGATCGAGAGCAAGGACACGTTCCTGCCGCAGATCGGCTTCGTCTACGACCTGGGCAGCGGCCTGGAGTTCTTCGGCGGCTACACCGAGAACATGGCCGCCTACGTCTCGGCGGCGACGGCCGGCCCGTTCGCCTCGCAGAGCCAGACGGTCGTCGACTACGTCGCCAAGACCCTGAACCCGGAAAGCTCCCGGACCTTCGAAGCCGGCGCCCGCTATCACCGGGGTCCGTTCCAGGGCGTGGTCGCGGTCTATGACGTCAACTTCGAGGACCGCCTGCTCAGCGCCTCGACGGCCTCGCCGATCCTGGGCCTGCCGGCCGTTCTGTCGAACGTCGGCTCGGTGAAGACCCAAGGCCTGGAACTGGCCGGCGAATACCGCGTCAGCGACGCCTGGTCGGTCTACGCCGCCTACACCCACAACAAGTCGGAATACCAGGACGACGTCATCAACGGCAGCGGCGCCGTCGTCGCCCACACCGCGGGCAAGACCGTGGTCGATACGCCCGAGAACATCTTCAAGGGCGAGGTGAAGTTCGAGCAGGCCGGCTTCTACGCCAAGCTCGGCGTCAGCTACACCGGCGAGCGCTACTACACCTACGAGAACATCGGCGGGAAGGTCGACAGCGCCACCGTGGCCGACCTCACCCTCGGCTACAGCTTCGACGGCGAGGGCTGGACCAAGGGCCTCGAGATCCAGGCCAACATCACCAACCTGTTCGACGAGGACTACATCTCGACCGTCGGCTCGGGCGGCTTCGTCAACAACGACACCGCCGGCACGGCCATGACCCTGCTGCCGGGCGCGCCCCGCCAGGGCTTCGTGACGATCAAGAAGGCGTTCTAAGCCCGCCTTCAAACTGAAGAACGCGCGGCCGGGAGGCGACTCCCGGCCGCGTTTTCGTTCTCAGCCCTCGGGTGATCAGCCCCTGAACCGCATGGCGACGTCGCAGCGCTCGTAGCGCGAACCGAACAGGGCCATCACCTCGGCGTCGTGCTCGAAGCCCAGCTTCTCGTAGAGGTGCACGGCAGGCCCGCACTTGGTGTTGGTCAGCAGGTAGAGCTTCTCGCTCGCCCCCATCGCCTTCGCCCGCTTGATCGCCTCGGCCAGCAGGAACTCGCCGACCTTGCGGCCCCGCGCCGACTTCGACACGCCCATCTTGGTCAGCTCGAACCAACCGTCCTTGGCCTTCATCAGCGCGCAGGTCCCGACCACGCCCAGGTCGGGCGTCTGCGCGAACAGGATCGCCCCGCCCTTGTCGATGATCCGCTCACGCGGGTTGGACAGCAGGTCGACGTCGTTGGCCTCCAGGGCGAACATCTCCTCGATCCATTCGGCGTTGATGCGATGGAACGGCTCGGCCAGCTCGTCGGAGAAGTCGCGCACGCTCATCGACGGGGCCAGGGTGCGGTCGGCCAAGGTGCGATCGACGAGCGAGCGGCGGTCCAGTTCGGCTTCGATGTCGGCGATGGCGTCCATCAACTGCTGATGCCGCCCGCCGCACAGCGAGATCGCGGCGGCCTCGACCCGGGGCCAGAGGTCGTTTTCCAGCTTGTCCATCAAGGCCTCGCCGGCGGGGCTCAGCGACAGCAGCTTGTGGCGCTGGTCGCGCCCTTCCCTGCTGGCCTCGACCAGCCCCTGCTCGATCAGCGCCTGGAGGGCGCGCGTGGCGGTGGGCTGGCTGATGCGCAGGTGCTGGGCGATGGCCCCGACCGTGCGCGGCCCCTCGCGGCGCAGCACCGCCAGCAGCGGCTGCTGGGCCGGCTGAACCGGCAGGTCCATGGCCTGCAGGATCGCCCCGGCCTCGGTCTGCAACCGGTCGCCCAGGCGCTTGAGGCGACTTCCCAGGAACGTCACGCCAAGGTCGGAGAGGGTGTCGGAGGTCATCAGCGCCATCCTGCAGAATTATATATAGCAAGCTATATATCTAGCTATACGCATCACGGTCAAGACGACGCCAGAAGCGCTAGCTCGGCCCGGCGGCGTCGCTGTCGATGTCGCGGAAAGGCGCCCTGCCCGCCCCTACTGACGCGGCTTCAGCCGTTCGGCGCGGCGGCGCATGGCGGCCGCCAGTTGCAACAGGGCCAGCGCCGAGGCTTCATCGCGCTCGGCCGCCCGCATGGTGTAGACCCGCGCCAGAACCACCAGCGCCTCCGGCCGGTCCAGCCCCTCGGCGCCGAACATATCGGCGATCGACTGGTCCAGCTCGATCAGCTGGTCGTCGCTCAGCAGATCCAGCAGTTCGTCGTCGGAGAAGTCTTCAGGCGTATTGCTCATGCGCCCCGACATAGCAGACCTTTCGGCCGCTAGGCGACCGGCGCCGACTTGGCCTCGATCGGGCGCGGCTCGGCCAGCAAGGGTTTCAGCAGCTTGGCGAAGCTGCCGTAGGTGAAGCTGCCCGAGTCGGCGTGGCGCACCACGCCCTGGCGGTCGATGACGAAACTGGTCGGCACGGCGTTGTCGATCTTGCCATAGCCCTTGCCCGTCAGCCGTTTGGCCAGCGGGAAGGCCAGCACCTTGGCGAGGTCGCGCAGGGCCCGCTCCGGCGGCGAATCCTCGACGCTGATGGCGTAGATCCGCAGGCCCGCCCCGCTGCGCTCGCGCATGAACTGGTCCATGGCCGGCATCTCGGCGCGGCAGGGGCCGCACCAGGTGGCCCAATAGTTCAGCACCACGACGTCGCCGGCCATCTCGGTCGACTTGATGACCTGGTGATCGAAGGTCGAGATCGTGAACGGCGGCGCGACGTCGCCCACCGCCGCCTGCTTGCCCTTGGCCCAGGACAGGCTCGGCGTCGCCAGGCCCGTCGTCGCCCCCATCGCAGCAAGGGCCGCCATCACTTCGCGCCGCCGCATGTCCCCTCCGTACGCCACCTGCTCCAGCGGCGTTATCGCCAGGGTTGCTCGCGGTCAAGCTTACTCCCGCCCCGCCTCGACAACGACCGAACCGTGACGAAGCGCGTTCACAGGGGCAAGCAAACCGCCTAGGTTCTGTCCATGGACCGTCATGCTTCCCTCGCAGCCATGTCCGCCATCGGCCGTCGCGGCCTGTTCCGCGAGGTCGAGCCGTTCTCCTTCGGCTGGTTGTCGGTCGGCGGGCCGCACGAGATCTATTACGAGGAATGCGGCGCGCCGCGCGGCAAGCCGGCGGTCATCCTGCACGGCGGCCCCGGCGGGGCGATCAACCCGACCATGCGGCGGTTCTTCGATCCCGGCCGCTGGCGCATGGCCCTGTTCGACCAGCGCGGCTGCGGCCGCTCGCGCCCCAACGCCAGCCTCGACGACAACACCACCTGGAGCCTGATCGCCGACATCGAGCGGCTGCGCGAGCACCTGGGCGTCGAAAAATGGACCGTGTTCGGCGGCTCCTGGGGCTCCACCCTCGCCCTGGCCTACGCCATCAAGCATCCCGACCGCGTCGAGGGGCTGGTGCTGCGCGGCGTCTTCCTGCTGACCGAGAAGGAGCTGAACTGGTTCTACCAGGACGGCGCCTCGATGCTGTTCCCCGACGCCTGGGAGCGCTTTCTCGCGCCGATCCCCGTCGAGGAGCGCGGCGACCTGATGGCCGCCTATCACAAGCGCCTCGTCCACCCCGACCGCCGCGTCCAGGCCGAGGCCGCCAACGCCTGGAGCCAGTGGGAGGGCGACACCATCTCGCTGCGCGGCCCCGAGGCCCGGCCGCCGAAGTTCAACGAAGAAGACTTCGCCATCGCCTTCGCGCGGATCGAGAGCCACTTCTTCGTCAATCGCGGCTTCTTCCCCGAGGACGGCTGGATCCTGAAGAACATCGAGACGATCCGGCGCATCCCGGCCTGGATCGTCCAGGGCCGCTTCGACGTCGTCACGCCGCTCGCCAGCGCCTGGGCCCTGCACCGCGCCTGGCCCTCGGCCCATTTCGAGATCGTCTGGGACGCCGGCCACGCCTCGACCGAGCCCGGCGTCATCGACGGCCTGGTCCGGGCGACGGACGCGGCGTTCGGGCGGTAGGGGAAATCCTCCCCCTCTGGGGGAGGTGGCCCGGAGGGCCGGAGGGGGCCGGCGCGGCCGAAAGACCCCCTCAGTCGCTCCGCGACAGCTCCCCCAGAGGGGGAGCATCTAATCCCCTCAAGCCCCCAGGTGCCTCCCCCGCCGCTTGATCGCCAGGCTCTCCCAGGCCGCCACCGCCAGCAGCACCACCGTCGTCAGCAGCGACAGCACCAGCGGCGAGACCGCCATCGCCACAAGGGCCAGCAGCCCCAGCGCCGCCATGCCGGCGATCCGCGACGGCGACCAGATGCGGAACACCGCCTTCTTGAACAGCACCCCGCCCAGCAGGAACAGCAGCGGCCCGCCGATCAGGGCCATGGCGGTCTTGAGGTCCGCGTGGCCGACCGGATGGTGGATCACCCACTCGTCGCCGACCGCCGCCACGATGATCCCCGCCACCGGCAGCAGGTGGCTGTAGGTGTAGGCCACCCGCGCCACCCGCCCCGGATCGTCGGAATGGCTGATCGCCTCGCTGGCGGCTTCGGCGGTGAACGAGAAATAGATCCACCACATGGCCAGACTGGCCACGAACGACGAGGCGAAGGCCGCCGTCACCGCCGGCGTCCAGTCCAGGCCCGCGGCCGTCGCGCCCATCACCAGGATCGACTCGCCCAGGGCGATGATCGTGAACAGGGCGCAGCGTTCGGCCAGGTGCGCGCCTTCCACCGTCCAGTCGGCGGTCTTCGACCGGCCCAGGCCCGGGGTCCAGAAGCCGGCGGCCGGCGAGGCGTATTCGATGGCGATCGCCGCCGCCCAGCAGGCCAGGCGCAACTCGTCGTGCAGCAGGCCGCCGGCGATCCACAGCACGCCCGAAACGCTGAGCCAGGCGCTGATCCGCAGGAAGTTCAGCCGCAGCCCTTCGTCGAGCCGCACGCACCACAGGGTGAACAGGCTGCGCCCCACCTGGATGCCGACATAGGCCAGGGCGAACAGCAGGCCCCGGCCCTCGAAGGCCTGCGGGATCGACATCGCCAGCACCATGCCCGCGGCCATCACCACGAACAGCATGATCCGCACCGGCGGGCGCTCGGGGTCCAGCCAGTTGGTGACCCAGGCGGTGTAGACCCAGGCCCACCAGACGGCCATCAGCAGCAGGCCCGTCTCCAGCACGCCCAACGGGCTCGGATGGCCGATCAGACCATGCGACAGCTGGGTGATGGCGAAGACGAACACCAGGTCGAAGAACAGCTCGACATAGGTCACCCGCGCATGGCCGCCCTCGCGCGCCCGCAGCAGGCCGCCGCCCTTCCTGCTCGTCATGTCCGCTCCTTCGTTCTTTCGCCCAGACTTCCGCCCTGAATCGGAAGCTAGCCAGAACGAATTGGCGGCTGAAGCGCTATCCTCGCATGACGCCGTTCGATCTCCTGAAAACCCGCGCCGCCATCGTCGGCCTCCCCCTCGCCCTGACCCTGGGCGCGGTGGCCGGCGTCGCCATGCAGATCGGTCCGCAGGAGGCCGAACCCGGCGCCTATGTCGAGGTTCACGGCAGCCAGTACGCCGAGGCCGCGCCCATGGTCTGGCCGGCCGGCAAGGTCCCCGACTACGTCATCGGCCAGGACTTCCTGCGCCCGCCGCAGGACGAGACGCCGGTGGTGCTGACCTCGGCCGATCTCGTCGGCATGGGCCCCGAGATGGGCCTGATCGAACCGGCCAGCTACGAGCCCGCCGATCAGGACATCGTCTCGGCCTCCGGCGCCACCGCCATGGACCAGCCCCCCGCCCCCGCCGAACCGGCCGACGCCCCCCGCGCCAGCTACGCCTCGACCAGCGGCGACATCCTCGACAAGCGCCTGCCGGAAGAGGTGGTGACGGGCCCGCCAACGGAAATGGCGGCGTCGAGCTACTGATCCTTCTCCCCTTGCGGGAGAAGGTGTCGGCGAAGCCGACGGATGAGGGGTCTCTCAAACATCAAACGCTTCGCCCAGACCTAGCCGCCGCACGCAGCGTCGAGATCTGAGAGACCCCTCACCCGACCTCCTTCGGAGGCCACCCTCTCCCGCAAGGGGAGAGGGATTTAGGCCCCCGCCTTGCACCCATCCCGTCGAGCGAAGCGACATTGTGCCGTTTCGCGCCACACGGGAACGCAGATGGACGCGGCGGCGCTGGAACGGGACGAGCACGAGGGAGGGATCCTGCGCACGCTGGAGGCCTGGGCCTGCGGCTTTGTGCTGTTCATGCTGTCCAACGCCCTGATCGGCCCGCTGCTCGACCCCGAACAGGCCGGCGGCGAGGACATGCCGCTCCTTCGCCTGATGTGGCTGCCGGTCTACGCCCTGATCCTGGGGCTGGTGATGTGGCGCGCGCCCCGCCTGATGAAGTTCTGGCTGCCGGCGAGCGTGCTCAGCCTGCTGGTCTTCTGGGTGTTCGCCTCGTCGTCGTGGTCGTTCGATCCGGGCACCACCAACCGCCGGGCCCTGGCGGCGGCCTTCACCACCCTGTTCGGCTTCTATTTCGCCGCCAGCTTCGACGGCCGCCGCATGGCCGAGATCCTGGCGACCACCTTCCTGATCCTCGGCGCCGGCGGCCTGCTGGCGGCGATCGCCTATCCCAAGATGGGCGTGCAGCACGACATCAACGCCGGCGACTGGCGCGGCCTGTGGTTCGAGAAGAACCAGATGGGCGCGATGATGGTCTACGGCGCCCTGGCCTCGATGGCCGCCATCCTGGCCGGCACGCGCCACCGCAAGCTCTTCATCGCCGCCATCGTGCTCTGCGCCTTCATGATCGTGATGAGCAAGTCCAAGACCTCGCTGATGGTGCTGATGATCGGCCTGGCGGGCTCGGGCCTGCTGGGCATGATGCGGCGCGGTCCGGCCACCGCGATCACCATGGTCTGGCTAGGCGTCACCGTGGTCGGCGGCCTGGCCCTGGTCATGTGGCTGGCCCCCGAACTCCTCTTCAAGGCCCTGGGCAAGGACCCCACCCTGACCGGCCGCACCGAGATCTGGGACGCCCTGCTGCGCCAGTCGGCCAAGGCCCCGATCACCGGCTACGGCTATGCGGTGTTCTGGCGCGACGAGTCGGTGCCGGCCATGTTCATCCGCAAGGAGACCGGCTGGAACGTGCCGACCGCCCACAACGGCTGGCTCGACGTGCTGGCCCAACTTGGCTGGGTGGGCGTGGGCTTGTCGGCGCTGGTGCTGGGCCTGCCGCTGCTGGTCGCCCTGTTCCGGTTCGACAAGGTGCGCGACGGCTATTGGGCGACGCTGTTCCTGGTCATCTTCCTGATCACCACCTTCTCGGAAAGCTTCATCCTGGAGCGTAACGGCATCGCCTGGGCTCTGGCCTGCGCGGCCGCCACGCGCCTGCTCGGCCCCGCCCTGGGCTTCGCCCGCGGCGCCGAACCGAAGGCCGCGCGAGCCCCCCGAGAAGAGGCGCCGCTGACCTGGCGCCTGGCCCCGCCCGAGCCGATCCCGGAAATTTGGAGCCCCGCCCCCGTCTTCGGGCGACGCACGGTCTCGCCTTTGGCGGCGCGTACGACTATTGGAGCGGCATGACCGACTACACGCCCCAGCAGATCGTCGCCCGCGGCGCCCGCGCCGACGCCGAAGCAGCCGCCGACGCCATCGACAACATGCCCGGCCTCGAAGGCGCGACCTACTCGATCCTGGAAGAGGACGAGGACAAGAACATCTGGCGCATCGACGCCTTCCCGACCACCGACGAGGAAGACGCCGGCCTGCTAGAGCTGCTGGGCGGCTTCCCGCTGAAGGTCGTGCGCGAGACCCTGGCCGACGCCGACTGGCTGGCCATGGCGCTGTCGGGCCTGCCGCCGGTGCGCGCCGGCCGCTTCTTCGTCTACGGCATGCACGACCGCGGCCGCCTGCCGGCCAGCACCGTCAACCTGCGCATCGAGGCGGGCGCCGCCTTCGGCACCGGCCACCACGGCACCACCGTCGGCTGCCTCCAGGCCTATGACCGCCTGATCAAGGCCAAGAAGTTCAACAAGGTGCTCGACGTCGGCGCCGGCACCGGCCTGCTGGCCATCGCCGCCGCCCGCACCGGTTCGAAGCTCGCCGTCGGCACCGACATCGACAAGCCGTCGGTGCGCATCGCCCGCGAGAACGCCCTGGTCAACAAGGCCAACGCCCGCTTCGTCCACGCCTCGGGCCTGGGCCACCGCCTGGTCGCCGACAACGCGCCCTACGACCTCGTCTTCGCCAACATCCTGGCCCGCCCGCTGATCAGCCTGGTGCAGGACATCAAGCGCGCCCTGGTCCCCGGCGGCACGGTCATCCTGTCGGGCCTGCTGCGCACCCAGGAACGCATGGTCAAGGCCGCCTACCTGTCGCGCGGCTTCCGCGTGAAGACCCGCATCCACCGCGACGCCTGGGCGACGCTGGTGCTCGAGCGGCCCTGATAAAAACACCTCTCCTATAAGGAGAGGGAGGGACCCGCGCCGTCAGGCGTGGGAGGGTGAGGTGTTACAACCTCACCCGTTTTACCCCCTCCCCCTCCCATTGCTGCGCAATGGGCCCCTCCCTCTCCCCATGGGAGAGGTGAGACAGAGCGGAACACCTCCGCTTGGCTCCACGTTTCCTCGAACAACAACGTTCCAGGACGAGAGCCATGACCTATACCGATCCTTCCCTCCCCCCGGTCCAGCGACAGCCCGAGCGCGTCGTGGAAGTCCGCCGCGAGTCGAGTCCCCTGGGCTGGCTGGTGGCCGGCGTGGTGGCCATCGTGGCGGTGATCGCCGTGGCCTTCATGCTGACCTCGCGGCCGATGGACGCTTCCACCGACCAGATCGCCCAGGCCCAGGAACAGGGCCGCGCCGCCGGCCTGATCGAAGGCGCGCAGGTAGGCCTCCAGACCGGCGCCCAGCAGGCCCAGGCCGCCGCCGAGAGCTCGGCCCGTGACGCCGCCGCCGCGGCCGACGCCGTCCGCCGCCAGACCGAGGCCCAGGCCCAGAACGCCGCCGACGCGGCCCACGACGCCGCCGCCAACGCCCCCCCTGGGACTGGGGCCACCACCGACGGCACGGCGCCGTCGCCCAACCCCGACCGCCTGCAATAAGTCCCCTTTTCAGGTCGGCGCATGGGGCCTAAATCGTTGCCCATGCGCCAGACCTTCGATGAATCCACCGATCCGGGCTTTGGCCCGCGCCACGTTCCGCTGATCCGCGAGGCCATGGCCCGTCAGGGTCTGGACGGCTTCCTCGTGCCCCACGAGGACGAGCACCAGAACGAATACCTGCCCGCCGCCAACGACCGCCTGGCCTGGGCCAGCGGCTTCACGGGCTCGGCCGGGGCCGGCGTCATCATGAGCGACCGCGCCGCCGTCTTCGTCGACGGCCGCTATACGCTGCAAGTGCGTGAACAGGTCGACCAGGGCGTGTTCGAGATCCGCGACCTCGTCGAGGGCGGCGTCCCGGCCTATCTGGAAACCGCCAGGTCGGGCGCCGTCATTGGCTATGACGCCCGCCTGCACAGCCCCTCGGCTCTCGACGCCCTGAAGGCCGCCGCCGCCCGCGCCGGCGCCACGCTGAAACCCGTCACCGCCAACCCGCTCGACGAGGCCTGGGGGCAGCAGCGCCCGGCTCAGCCGCAAGCTCCGGTGGTTCCGCATCCCACCCAGTACGCCGGCGAGGAATCCTCGGCCAAGCGCGCCCGTGTCGGCGCGGGCCTCGGCGCCGACGCGGCGGTGATCACCGCCCCGGCCTCGATCGCCTGGCTGTTCAACATCCGCGGCGGCGACGTCATCCGCACGCCCCTGCCGCTAGCTCAGGCCGTGCTGCGCGCCGACGGCAGCGCCCGCCTGTTCCTAGACCCGGCCAAGGTCACCGACGACCTGCCCGCCTGGCTCGGCAACGAGGTCTCGCTGGAGGCCCCAGAAGCCCTCGAAGGCGCCCTGGCAGAGCTGGCCGGCAAGTCGGTGCTGGTCGATCCGGCCCAGTCCTCGGCCTGGTACTTCGACACCCTGACCACCGCCGGCGCCAAGGTCGTGCGCGGCATGGACCCCTGCACCCTGCCCCGCGCCTGCAAGAACGGCGTCGAGCTGGACGGGACGCGCGAAGCCCACCGCCGCGACGGCGCCGCTTTGACCCGCTTCCTGCATTGGCTGGCCACCGAGGGCCAGGTCAGCCCGCCGGACGAGAAGGAGGCCGTCGCCAAGCTGGAAAGCTTCCGCGAAGCCACCGGCGTGCTGAAGGACCTGTCGTTCGACACCATCGGCGCGGCCAACGGCCACGGCGCCCTGCCCCACTACCGCCCGACCGAGCGCAGCAACGAACGCGCGGCCCTCGGCTCGCTGCTGCTGGTCGACAGCGGCGGCCAGTACCTGGACGGCACCACCGACGTCACCCGCACCGTGGCCATCGGCGAGCCCACGGCCGAGATGGTCCAGCGCAACACGCTGGTCCTGAAGGGCCATCTGGCCATCGCCCGCCTACGCTTCCCGGCCGGCACCACCGGCTCGGCCATCGACGCGCTCGCCCGCATGGCCCTTTGGGCTCATGGGCTGGACTACGACCATGGCACCGGCCACGGCGTCGGCGTCTATCTGGGCGTGCACGAAGGCCCGCAGCGGATCAGCAAGGCGCCCAACACCGTCGCCCTGCAGCCCGGCATGATCGTCTCCAACGAGCCCGGCTACTACAAGGACGGCGAATACGGCATCCGCATCGAGAACCTGGAAGTCGTCCTGCCCGCCGAGACCGTCGGCGGCGGCGACCGCCCGATGCACCGCTTCGAGGCCCTGACGCTCGCCCCCATCGACCGCCGCCTGGTCGACAAGGCCCTGCTGACGGCCGAGGAAGTCGCCCAGTTCGACACCTACCACGCCCGGGTGCTGCGCGAGATCGGCCCGCGGCTGGAGCCGGAAGTGCGGGCCTGGCTGGAAGAGGTGTGTAAGCCCATCTGACCCCTCTCCCCTTGCGGGAGAGGGTGGCCTCCCGGAGGGAGGTCGGGTGAGGGGTCGCACGAACAGAAACGCCGCGAAAGCCGATCAGCTTTCGCGGCGTTTTGCGTCCGAGAGACCCCTCATCCGTCAGCTTCGCTGACACCTTCTCCCGCAAGGGGAGAAGGAGAGTTCTACTTCAACCGCGTCCAGACCTGCGTCTTGCACAGCGGCGCGACGATGCAGCCTTTCAGCTTCAGCTTGTCGGGCGAGGTCATGGTGATGGTGCCCGAATAGGTGCCGCCGTCGTCGGCGTTGTAGACCTTGCCACCGGTCCACTTCTCGGGACCGCCGCTGAAGCCCCACAGCATCTGCATGCCCTTCAGCGGGCGCGTGCGCAGCGAGGCGTCCTTGTTCTTGACGTCCTTCTTGGACGGGTCGGTCTTGATGTGGTCGGAGGTCACCAGCTTGCCGCACAGGCTGTTGCCGCAGCGGCTGACCTCGACCTGGCCGCCGTTGGTCTCGGTCAGCCAGAGGCCGGTGATGTCGGCGGCCATGGCCGGCGCGACGAAGGCGGCGCTGGCGACGGCGGCGAGAATGGCGGTCCTGAGCATACAGTTACGACTCCCTATGCGCGTAGTGTTTGGAACGCGCGTTTTATCCCTCGTCGCCTATCTCGCCGCGAACGGCAAGGCGATTTCAGGGCCTTGTTTTCAAGGCCCCTCCTTTTCAAGGTGAGGTCGTAACCATCGTTTGAGCGCTGGGGTTCCGCTCGACCTTCCTGCCCCAGCCGGCGGTGAACCGCTCCAGGTACGGCTTCAGCCAGTCTTGCAGCGGCGCGTCGACCAGGCGCTCGAACACCCAGGCGAAGGCGATCGCGGCCGGGAAGGCCATGGCCCAGATCACCCAGTGGGCGGCCTGGTGCAACTCGACCTTCTGGTCGAGCATGCGTTGCAGGGCGAACCACACCACGCCGACGAACTGGTTGGTCAGGTACAGCGAGAACGACAGGCGCCCGCCGGTCTTGGCCCAGGTCCAGCCGTTCTGGGCCGAACCGCTGGCGGCGAAGATCAGCAGGCCCAGCAGGGCCAGGCTCGGATAGGCGTATTCGCCGACCACGTTCAGGGCCACGAAGCCGACGATGGCGAAGGCCGCCAGGGCGTCGGCCAGCTTCGGGCCGATCACCACCTCGCGGGCCAGGCGGGCGATCAGCACGCCCATCAGGAACAGCGGAATGGCGCGGTAGAGGCCGTTGCGCAGGTGCAGGTGGAACGACGGCAGGCCGAAGGCGGCGCGGGCGAAGGCGTCCACCGCCACGAAGATCGCCAGGCCGATCGCCAGGGCCAGCCACGGCGAGCGGACCTTGCCGAACACCCGCCAGATGGTCGGGAACAGGGCGTAGCAGACCAGCAGGGCCGACAGCGTCCAGGTCGGCATGTTCCAGCCCGACGGCCCTTGGAACCCCCACGTCTGCACAAGGAAGATCTGCGCCGGCAGCTGGTCCCACTGGTACCACTGCGGATTGCGGGCCGGCAGACCGAGGAACGAGGTCGCCAGCACCAGGGCCACGAAGGCGGCGATCATGACCAGGTGCGCCGGCCACACCCGGGCCACGCGCTTGAGCAGGAAGGCGCGGTCGTCGACCTGACCGGCGGTGAACCGCGGCCCATAGGCCCGGCCCAGCACATAGCCCGACAGCATCAGGAAGAAGTCGGTGGCCAGATAGCCGCGCCCGAACGCCGGATGGATCGAGAACAGCGAGACCGGCGCCTGCTCGGCGTAGTGATAGACCACGATGAAGAAGGCCGCGAAGAACCGCAACGCATCCAGCGGCCCGCCACGGGACAGCGGACGCGCGGCCTTGGCCGGTTTTGCACCAATATCGGACATGGGCGGACTCCTTCGCGGAAGGAGGAGCAAGGTTGGGGCCAGGATCAAAACCCTCCCCCTGAAGGGGGAGCATCTGAACCAAGGAACCTCCCCCTCTGGGGGAGGCGGCCGAAGGCCGGTGGGGGGCCGTTTTCAGCTTCCGGGACATCGGCGGGGTCGGCAACCACTCCCCCCACCGATCGCTTCGCGATCACCTCCCCCACAGGGGGAGGTTCTCAATCCCCCCGGTCGCCCTTCATCAGCCGCGCCTTGTCGCGCGCCCAGTCACGAGCCGCTTCGGTCTCGCGCTTGTCGTGGTTCTTCTTACCCTTGGCCAGGCCGATCTCCAGCTTGGCCAGGCCCTTCTCGTTCCAATAGAGCTTGAGCGGGATCAGGGTGCGGCCGTCGCGCTGCACCGCGCCGATCAGCTTTTCGATCTGCTTGCGGTGCAGCAGCAGCTTCCGGTGCCGGCGCGGCTCGTGGTTGAAACGGTTGGCGTGGCCGTAAGGGGGAATGTCGGCGTTGATCAGCTTGATCTCGCGCCCTTCGACCGACGCATAGGACTCGGCGATGTTGGCCCGGCCGACGCGCAAGCTCTTCACCTCGGTGCCGGTCAGCATGATGCCGGCCTCGAAGGTTTCCTCGATGAAGTAGTCGTACCGGGCGCGCCGGTTCTCGGCGATCGGCTTGGTCATCAGACCAGACCCGCCTCGCGCATCGCTTCCAGGATCGCGGGACGCACGGCTTCGCTGCACGGCGTGATCGGCAGGCGCACGTCTTCCGTGGACAGGCCCAGCTGCGCCAGGGCGAACTTGGTCGGGCCCGGCGATGAGTCGAGGAACAGCGCCTTGTGCAGCTTGATCAGGCGGTCCTGCCAGTAGCGGGCCGTCTCCCAATCGTCGTTGAAGCAGGCGTTCATGAAGGTGGCGCAGGCGTCCGGAGCGACGTTCGAAGTCACCGAGATCACGCCGTGGCCGCCGTGGGCCATGTAGCCCAGCGCCGTCGGATCATCGCCCGTCAGCAGGACCCAGTCCTCGCCGCAGGTGATGCGCTGCAGGCTGATGCGGGTCAGGTCGCCGGTGGCGTCCTTGATGCCGACGATGTTGGGCAGCTTCGACAGGCGCGCCAGGGTGTCGTTGGAGATGTCGACGCCCGTGCGGCCCGGCACGTTGTAGACGAACACCGGCAGCTCCACGGCGTCGTTGATCGCCTTGTAGTGCTGGTACATGCCCTCCTGGCTCGGGCGATTGTAGTACGGCGTCACCACCAGGGCGGCGTCGGCGCCGACGGTCTTGGCGTGGCGCACCAGGTCGATGGCCTCGTCGGTCGAGTTGCTGCCGGCGCCGGCCATCACCGGCACGCGGCCGCGGGCGGTCTTCACGCACAGTTCGACGACGCGCTTGTGCTCGTCGTGCGACAGGGTCGAGGTCTCGCCCGTGGTGCCGACCGGCACCAGGCCGTGCACGCCGCCGGCGATCTGGCGCTCGACCAGCGCGACGAAGCCTTTCTCGTCGACCTCGCCGTTCTGGAACGGGGTGACCAGGGCCGGGATGACGCCCTTGAACGGGGAATGGACCATGACTTGCAATTTGCCGTGAGCAGACGCCGCGAGAGTTGCGGCTGAAACGTGGGGGCGGACAATATGTCCGGGCGCCGCCCGACCGCAACTGGCCGAGCTGACCTTTTCGAGGGTTACGCCCGCCTGGACGGGTCGATCCGGCGGCGAACCGGGCTATAGAGCGTGCATCGTCTCGGTTCCGGCCCCAAATCGGCCCTCGAAGCCGTCGTAGACAAGATAGGGGCCCAGGGCCCGCTCGTGAAGGAGACCGCGTTTTGGCTTTTGGGATTCGTCGGCTTCTCCTCGGTTGCGCCAGCCTGGTCCTGATCTCGGGCGTCGCCGACGCCCAGACTGGCCAGACCGACGAAGAGGGCCTGCCGACCGCGCCCCAGCCCTATACCGGCTCGGCCCGTCCCGGCCTGATCAGCACGCCCTACACCGCCAACAATTCCAGCCTGTCCGACAGCGACGCGGCCAACCTGCGCGCCGCCGTCATGGGCCAGCGCTCGGCGGCCACCGTGCGCGCGGCCATGACCGGCATCTCCGACCCGCTGGCCCGCAAGATCGCCCTCTGGGCCCTGGCTGACGTCGGCGCCGAGAGCATGAGCTTCTTCGAGCTCGACCAGGCCCGCCGCGACCTGGTCGGCTGGCCCCGCGCCTCGCGCCGCGACCTGCCGGCGGAAAAGGCCCTCTCGACCTCCGGCCTGACGCCGGCCCAGACCATCGCCTGGTTCGGCGGATCCGAACCGCTGACGGCCGAAGGCGCGATGGCGCTCGCATCGGCCTACCAGGCCAGCGGCCGCGCCCAGGACGCGACCAACCTCATCCGCCGGTTCTGGCGCGGCAAGAGCTTCGAGGTCGACGCCCAGCGGGCCATGCTGGCGCGGTTCGGCGCGGTGCTGACCGCCGACGACCACGCCCGCCGCGCCGACGTGCTGCTCTACGGCCAGCAGGGCCCGGCCGCGCGCGACATGATCGCCCTGCTGCCGGCCGACCAGCAGGCCGCGGCCCTGGCCCGCATCGCCCTGCGCTCGGGCACCGGCAACGCCAACGACCTGGTGGCCGCCCTCCCCCCGACCCAGCAGCTGTCGCCGGGCGTGGCCTTCGAACGCGCCTCGGCCCTGCGCCGCAAGGGCATGGACGTGATGGCGCTGGAGCTGGTGCGCTACTTCCCCGCCCCGCCGCCGTCCGACGACGTCGCCGGCGCCATCTGGCGCGAGCGCAAGCAGCTGGTGATGTCGGCGATCAAGAACGGCGACAGCCGCGGGGCCTACGCCGCCGCCAACGCCGGCCTGCCCGGCGGCGCCGACGCGGCCGAGGCCGAGTTCTTCGCCGGCTGGATCGCCCTCTCCCGCCTCAAGGACGCCGACGCCGCCGCCGACCACTTCGGCCGCATCGCCGAGATCGGCGCCTCTCCGATCACCCGCGGCCGCGCCCTCTACTGGCAGGGCCGCGCGGCCGAGGCGCAAGGGGACGCCATCGCCGCCCAGGCCTTCTACGGCGACGGCGCCAAGTACATCACCACCTTCTACGGCCAGCTGGCCGCCGAAAAGGCCGGCATCAAGGAGATCCGGCTCGACAAGGACCCGGTGATCACCGAGGCCGACCGCGCCCGCTTCGAGAGCCGCGAGCTGGTGCGCGCCGCCAAGCTGCTGCGCGACGTGGGGGCCAACGACGCCTTCCGCGCCCTGGTGCTCTATATCGACGACCAGCTGCCGACCGCGGCCGAGGAGGCCCTGCTGGTCGACTTCGCCCGCAACACCGGCGACCAGGACCTGGCCATGCGCGCGGTCCGCACCGCCGCCCAGCGCGGCTTCATCCTGCCCGAGCGCGGCTACCCCCTGCTCGACCACCACTTCACGCCCATTCCGGGCGCGGCCGAGACGGCGTTCGTCTATTCGATCTCGCGCCAGGAGAGCAATTTCGACCCCCGCGCCCGCTCGGGCGTCGGCGCGCGCGGCATGATGCAGCTGATGCCGCCCACCGCCGCCGGCGTCGCCCGCAAGCTGGGCGAAAGCCACACCGTCGATCGCCTGTTCGAGCCCGACTACAACATGCGCCTGGGCTCGGTATATCTGGGCGACATGATCAACCGCTTCAGCGGCTCCTACATCATGGCCGCCGCGGCCTACAACGCCGGCCCCGGCCGCCCGCCGCAATGGGTGACCCTGTGCGGCGATCCGCGCGGCGCCAGCACCGACCCGCTCGACTTCATCGAGTGCATCCCGTTCAGCGAGACCCGCAACTACGTGATGCGCACCCTGGAGACCACCATGGTCTACCGCGCCCGCCTGGGCGGCGGCGTCGCCCCCCTGACCCTGTCGACCGATCTGAAGCGCGGCGGCTACAGCTACGTGCCGGGCGCGGCGACGATGGATCCGATCGGGGGGCGGTAGGGGCTCATAGCCTCCCCTCCGCCCCGACCTGTTCTCCCGTCATTCCCGCCCGCCTTGTGTTCGCAACCGACAAGGGCGCGGCTACGAAAGGGCTTCTGCAACGGCTCTAGGCCGCGCGTTGGACGCCGCCTTCAAGGCCCCCTTTGCGATCAGATAGGCGGAGCCGCCAGCAAGCACGATCGTCGTGGCGACGCTCGCTTCCGGGCCGAACGCCCCACCGGTAAGCCACCACGGTGCGCCTGAGACCGGCGCCAAACCCACCACGATCGGTGCGATGGCGACCTTCTGGCCGCTGACCTCCAGTCCAAAACCCGTACCAAGCAGGGCGTTCCAGGCCGTGTGGAAGGCGCACACGCCCCACAATGATCCTTCCTTGACGGCGTAGAGGCTAAGAAAGACGGCGAAAAGAAACAGGTTGAAGAGCCCGAGCACGAGCTCCTTCGAGGGATCGATATTGCTCGCATGGAGCAGAGCAAAAAAGCCGGCATTGAGAAGAACGGCGACGATCAATCCGTGCCTGGATGCAACCAAGGGCATCAGCCAGCCACGCAACATGGTTTCTTCGGCCGCTCCCTGGATCACATACCCGGCGAACAAGGCCAGAAACGGCGTCAGAACGGCCGGCGCCAGCAAGCCCAAGGACAAATTCCCGGCGGCCTTGTAACCCCCCGCGGCGAAAATGACGCCGACGACGGCGCCGAGGCAAAGCCCTCCGACGACCAGCCCGCGCAAATAGGCGCCGGCTATTTTGCCGTTAAATCCTAAGGCCGCCGGTGATCTGCGCTCGAACAGCAACGCCCAGGCAACGATGAGAAGTATGGTAACGCCTCCGCCGGCCAGGTAGATAGCCAGTGGCTGCCATTGCGTATCAAGGTCCGCCTTGTGATACCCCAGGGGCTTCAAGATGGCGAAGATGGTCGTCAGTTGTCCGACCAAAAAGAAAACGACGATCAGGATCAGCGCTGCGGCGGTCCACGTACGCCGACTTTTGGCGGTGCGCGGCGCAAAAATCTCTACTCCACTCATAAGCCCCCTCCGACTGCCTCAAGACATAAATTCACATGCCACGCGCGCATATATTGAGAGATGCGCAGATCGTTCTTGGCACATGCTGTAGAGGCGCCGGGGTCAGCGCTCGGATGCAGTAATTTTCATTAATTGTTTGTAAGAACAGTCATTCGCCGCCGCGAGCAAGTTTCGGCCTGGGTGAACACACGCCCTTGCGGCCGACAGAGGGGGTCCCGCCACAAGGTTGACCGAAACAGACACTCGCTCGCGACGCTGATTTGACCGCCCGAACAGGCGGCGGACCAACTTCGGTTCACGACCCGTTGCGGACATTGTTAAGAGCCGTGGCGCCTAAGGTGGAGCTTCGAGCTTCTCCGCTTTGCGTGGCGCTTGGTAGGCACCAATCTAGGGCAGTTTAGATGGCACATCATGCGCTCACGGCGTCGCTCCGGCTGGTTCATGCTCCTCTGTCCAACCAGGATGCCGACATCCTTCGGAAGATCAGGACGAAGGGCGCAAAGAGCCTGAAAGAACGGCTTGGCGACGCGTCAATTTACATGATCGCGCAGCGGCGTGAGATCTTCTTCGACAAGCTCAATTTCGACGAAGATGAAGGGATTTGCAGCTTCGATCTCGTCATGGGTGATAAGCGCCTATCTGGTCGAGTGAATGTCTGGTTCCTGTCAGATCGATATGGCGATCCGGATTGCGCTTCCCTAGGCTTCAACGGCGGCAGTAAGACGATCTACGTCCTTGACATCGATGAGCGTGGAACGAGGAAGGCCGTGTGGGGCGCGAGCCCTGACGCTCTGCTATACCAACACTGGCGCAAAGAGCCGGGGATCGAAATTGACGGCGATGTGAGGTCGTTTTCGACCTACAGTTTACTCTACATCGGAATGTCGGAGGACGGCGCTTACAATCGGCTTATCAAGGCGCCCCATCACGCGCGCGTTGGCATTCTGAGCAACGAATATCAAATGAGAGCGGAAGCGCGGCTTACCGACGAAGTCTACTTCTTCCTCTTCGAGATCGATCCGCTTCAGGTGCGTTCGTGGGGACCTGATGACGAGATATCCGAAGAGTTTTTTGAGCGGATGGCGAAGGGTGACACGGGCGTGCCCAAAGCCAATCTGACTAGCGACGTTGAGAAGGCATTCATACGTATGCTGGACACGAAATATAACGACGTAAAATACTCCAATTATCCGCACGTGGCTGGAGGCCTTGCGAACCTGGGTATCGACAGCTACGCCTATGTAATTGCCGAGGATATCACCTTCGAAGTTCACGGGCAGCGGATCGATGGTGGTTTCGCCGAAGGGCTTCCGTCCTCCAACGACGCCGACTTCATCATCGTAAGCGGAGACGACGTCGCGCTGATCGATGTGTCGGAAAAGAAGGAGTTCGATTTCCCAGGGCGCGCGACTTAATCGACCAGCATCTCGGCGGGCTCATCCTCCTTCATGCTTTTCGCCACGATGATCGGGGAGCCATCGGGCAATGGCCGCTGAAGGGCCTTTGTTCATCCCGCGGGGCACGCATCGAGGCGCCGCGCTCCCGTTCGGCTGTAAGAGTGACGGGCATAGCCTTGAGTTGGGCTGCTCCGACTCCGGCATTCAGTTCGGTTGTAAGGAAGCCTCTAGCGATGTGCGGCGGCGCGGTCGATTGGTCGGCATTTACATGGCAAGCGTCCACTACCCTCGTCACCCCAGGAAGGGACGGGCTTAGAGGACCGCTCACCACCCTTAGCCAACATCAAATCCGTCCGCTTCCTGGCGGGTTGTCGGTAGCGGCGGATGTCCCCGCCACGGGGGCGGGAATGACGGGAAATGGCGAGAAGCGCTAAATCCCCTTCTTCTTCGCATAGGTCTCGAACAGCCCTGGCCAGGCGGCCACCGGCTTGCCGGCGATCGAGCGCAGGCCAAAGCCGTGCCCGCCCTCCTCGAAGACGTGCAGCTCGGCCGGGATCGCCTTGGCCTTCAGGGCGGCGAACATCATCAGGCTGTTCTCGACCGGCACGGCCTTGTCGTCGGCGGCGTGGACCAGGAACACCGGCGGCGTGCGCCCGCCCACCCCGGCCTCGGGCGAATAGGCCTGCACCGTCTCGAACGACGGGGCCGCGCCCAGCAACTGCTTGCGCGAGCCGGCGTGGGTCAGGCCGGCGGTCATGGTGATCACCGGATAGATCAGGGCCGACAGGTCCGGACGGGCCGACAGGTCGTCGGCGGCGTCGACGCGGTCATAGACCTCGGCCTCGAAGCGGGTCGTCAGGCTGGCCGCCACGTGGCCGCCGGCCGAGAAGCCCATGATGGCGATGCGGTTCTGCGCGAACTTCATCCCCGGCGCCCACGAGCGCACCAGGCGCAGGGCCCGCTGGGCGTCCTGCAGCGGCGCGTCCGGCCCCGCGCCCCAGCCGTCGCCCGGCAGGCGGTAGAGCAGCACGAAGCAGGTGTAGCCGCGATCGGCCAGCCACTGGGCGGTCTCGAAGCCTTCCTTGTCCATGACGACGCGCTCATAGCCGCCGCCGGGCATCAGGATCACCGCCGCGCCGTTGGGCTTGCGCGGACGAAACAGGCTGAGCGTCGGCCTGCGGGTGTGGGTCACGGCGCGGTCGCGCGGACCCTTGCCGTCGCTGCGCTCGGTCACCGTCTCCTGGGCGGTCACGCCCTGCGAGCCCGGCGGATCGCTGGGCCACAGCGGCCGCACCTCGCTCGGCTCGGGAACGGCCGGCTTGCGGGCCGCGCTGGCCATGCTCGCGGTCGACAGGGCGGTGATCCCCGCCAGCAGGGCGAAGGCGCCCCGACGGTTCAGTTGCGGCATGACGTTTCTCCCGAACTCTACTGTTTGGCCGGACCTTAGAGCGTCCGGTAACCGGTGGACAAGATCAGCGGCTCACGCTCGGCAGACTTCCGCCGAACCTCAGGTGATGCAGCACGATCCCGCTGGTCGTCGCCACGTTCAGCGAGTCGAACCCGCCCGCCATCGGAATGCCGATCCCTTCCGACCGCTTGATGACATCCGCCGACAGCCCCGGCCCCTCCGTCCCCAGCAGCACAGCCGCCCGGGCCGGCGGATCGAGTTCAGCCAGCGTGCGCCCCGCCGACGGCGTCAGGGCCAGCGGCGTGAAGCCGGCCCCGGCCAGCAAGTCCACAGCGTCCTCGCCCTTGCCGATATGGGCCGTCGGCACGCTCAGCGTCGCCCCCACCGAGACGCGGATGGCCTTGCGGTAGAAGGGATCGCAGCAGTCGGCGTCCAGCAGCACGGCGTCGGCCCCGAAGGCGGCGGCGTTGCGGAAGATGCCGCCGAGGTTGTCGTGGTTGGCGATGCCGAACAGCGCCACCACCACCGCCCGCTCCGGCAGGCGCGCCAGCAGGTCGGCGGCCCGCGTCGCCTGCGGCTTGCGCCCCACGGCCAGCACCCCGCGATGCAGGTGGAAGCCGGCCACGGCGTCCAGCACCGCCTGCTCGACCAGATAGACGGGCGTCTCGTCCGCCAGGCCGTCGAACACCTCGGCGAGCTTGTCGCGCCGCTTGGGGTCGATCAGCAGCGACTCCACCCGCTCGGGCGCATCGCGCACGAAGGCCCGCAGCACTGTCTCGCCCTCGGCTATGAACCGCCCTTCCCGGCCCACCAGGTCGCGCTCGCGAATGTCGCGATAGGCGGCCAGGCGCGGGTCGGCGGGGTCGGCGATGGTGACGAACTGCGGCACGGCGGATCCGAAGGAAGACTACCGCACGCCCCGTATCGGAAGGATCGCCAGACCGCCAGCCGCCGCGAGCCCCGCCGCCACCAGGAACAGCGAATGATAGTCCATGCGGCTGGGCCCCAGGAACCACACCGCCAGCACCGGGGCCAGCGCCTGGGGCAGCGTGTTGGCCAGGTTGATCACCCCCAGGTCCTTGCCGGCGTCGGCCTGCGAGGGCAGCACCTGGCTGACCAGCGCGATGTCGACGGCGTAGTAGCAGCCCGCCCCGCAGCCGAAGACCACGAACCCCATCAGCACCACCGGCCAGCCCGGCACCAGCGAGAAGGTCAGCATCGCGGTGGCCAGGATCATCGCCGCCCCGGCCGCGAACAGCTTCCGCCGTCCCAGCCGGTCGCTCAGCATGCCGAAGATCATCGCGCAGCAGACATTGGCGACGGTCGCCACGGTGGTCAGCAGGGCCAGCCCTTGCTCGGCCCGCTGGCCCGGAAACAGGGTCGGATACCGCAGCGCGTCCTGCAGGTAGTAGAGCATGTAGCACTGGGTCAGGGTGATCGCGACCAGCACCATGAACCGGCTAACCCAGGCCAGGGCGAAGTCGGGATGCTTGCGCGGATCGACCCACAGCCCCTTGAGAAAGCCGACCAGGCTGAAGCGCTCGGCGTCGTCGGCCGTGATCGGCGTGTCCTTCAGGCGCAATGCAAAGGGCGCGATGGCCAGGGCCAGCACCACGCCGATCGCCAGGTAGCGCGAACCTTCCGAGGTCAGGAGGCCGCCGACCAGCACCGCCCCCGCCACCGCCCCGATCGGATGGCCCAGGCTCAGGAACGCTGCCACCCTGCCCTTCTGGGCGTCGGGCACCCGGTCGGGCAGCAGCGCCAGCAGCGCCGCGAACATCATGTTGAAGGCCAGCTGGAAGCCGATGACGCCGAGGATCAGCTCGAAACGGCTGTCGGCCAGCATGATCGCCACGTACGAGGCCAGGGTGCCCACCAGGCCGATCAGCAGCCACGGCCGCCGCCGGCCAAAGCGCGAGGTCGTCCGATCGCTGATCGCGCCGGCCAGCAGGTTGGCGACGCTGGCGATCAGCGCGCCCCAAAACGCCGTCTGGCTCAGCACCAGCGCCTTCTGGGCCGGATCGAGCGCGGCCGCCTTCAGCGGCAGCAGCACCTGGATCAGCGGCATGAAGCTGACGAAGGCGCCCATCTGGGCGAAGGTGAAGGCGGCGATGAAACTCGGCCGGACCGGTTCGACCGGCCGGCTTGCGCCGCGATGCGACATGACTGCTCCCTGTGACCGACGCGGTCTTGCCGCCGCGTTCGCCTGCCCGGCGACCTTCGCCGCGCCGTTGCGGCCCGGCAAGAGGCGCCGGCGCCCCTCCTCCAGTTTTTTCGTAAGCTCCGGGGTCGCGTTCGGTACGCCAAATGTTCTAGGCTGGTCAGAACGGTTGAGTCCAAGCGGCCCGACCAAACGACAGTTCAGTCGTGCTTAGCGGGGGAAGCGGCAAACCGATGGCGTCGGTGACCATCTACGACGTGGCGGCGCGCGCCGAGGTTTCGATCAAGACCGTCTCGCGGGTCATGAACAACGAGCCCAACGTGCGGCCGGTCATGCGCGAGCGCGTGCTCGAGGCCGCCCAGGCCCTGGGCTACAGCCCCAACCTCTCGGCCCGCAGCCTGGCCGGCTCCAAGAGCTTCGTCATCGCCGTCTTCGTCGACGCGGCCCTGACCATCGACCACTGGCGCAGCGAGCGCGGCGCCGACTACCTCTCGCGCATCCAGCTGGGCGCCACGCTCCAGTGCCGCGACGCCGGCTACCACCTGCTGGTCGAGCTGATCGACCACGAGGCCCCGCAGATCCGCCAGGAGGTCGGCGCCCTGCTGGCCGCCCTCAAGCCCGATGGCGTGATCCTCACCCCGCCCAGCTCCGACAACGAGATCGTGCTGGAACTCCTCAACAAGTCCGGCACGCCCTATGTCCGCCTCGGCCCGGAAGAGACCGACGGCCCCGGCCCGCGCGTGCACATGGACAATTTCGCCGCCGCCCGCGACGTCACCGAGCACCTGGCCGGCCTTGGCCACAAGCGCATCGGCTTCGTGGTCGGCGAGCCCCGCCACGGCGCCAGCCAGGCCCGCCGGGCCGGCTACATGGCCGCCATGGAGGCCCGCGGCCTCTCCGTCGACGCCGCCTGGGTCAAGCAGGGCGACTTCACCTTCCAGTCAGGCCATGACGCCGCCAAGGCCCTCCTGGCCCTGCCCGACCGCCCGACGGCGATCTTCGCCTCCAACGACGACATGGCCCTGGGCGTCCTGGCCGCCGCCGCCGAGGCCGGCGTCCTCGTCCCCGGCGAAGTCTCCGTCGCCGGCTTCGACGACAGCCCCAGCGCCCGCTTCTCCCGCCCCCAACTCACCACCGTCCGCCAACCCGTCGCCGAAATGGCCGAACTGGCCACGCGCCTGCTGATCAAGGGCCAGGTCAAGGGCGGCGCGGCGGGAGCGATGGCCGCGCCGATCGACGAACTGCTGCCGTTCGAACTGATCCACCGGGCGTCCACGGCTCCGCCGCCGGTGGGGTGAGGGGATTTGCGCCAGGAGCTGCCTTTGGGCTGGCTCCGGAAACACGACAATCAAGCGATCAGGCACGATCGTCATATGCTTGGCGATTGTCGTGAATGGTCGCCAGATTCTCGCTCGCCCATTGGGGCAAAGGTCTGACTGTTTCTGACAGGGATAGGCCCAGGTCCGTCAACGCGTATTCGACCTGGGGCGTCGCTGGCGTGACAGTGCGCAGGACCATGCCGTCCCGCTCCAGGCTTTTGAGCGTTCAGGTCAGCATCAGCTGCTAGATCCCGGCGACACGCCGCTTTAGGTCGTTGAAGCGATGCGGGTGTGCGCGAAGCATGACAACCACTTGGATCGTCATTTATCCCCGATGCGACTAAGCACCTCGCTCGCGCCGCGACAATCTCAAGCCGACGGACATGTCGCGGCCACATCCATAGGACTATGCGGATGATAGCATACAGTTAATAGCTGCATATAAAAAAGCGGCCCGAAATAGTATCGGGCCGCTCTTCCTTAGTTCTTGATGACGCTCATTCCGTACCTAGCCCCACGGGGGGCCTGAAGGACTACGTTCCAATGTCCGTCATGAGGGACGGGGATTTGGGCGGGGAGGTATCGATAGCCCCCTCCATAGTACGTTGCCCGTCCTCCGCGCCGATAAGCGCTGAAGTTCACATCATCCATCACCAGCACGTCGCACTGGTGGGTGCAGTCCACAACGACGACGTCGCCACCGTGCAGATATTCGCGAGAATGCATCATGCCCCACCTACCGCTTCTTGGTGCCGTAGGGGCTTTGGTTGGTGGGCTTCAGCGACAGGCCGATGTCCGACGCGTGGCTCTGGATCGCGGCCGGGGTGCGGCCCAGATGGAGCCCAATCACGCGGGTAGGCGTGTTCTGGCTAGCTTCGCGGCGTAGCGCCGCATCTTGCTTGGCATCCCACGGCTTGCCGTGGTTTGAGGGAGGCTTGGCCACAGGTTCACTCCTATAGTGGCATTTGGCCGAGCTTGACTCCCTATCTACGAGGACCCATGGTCCGCGCTGTCTACAAGACAGGTATCCGCTGCTCGTCCGAGGTTTGCGGAATTCCTAGAACTCCGAGGCCGCCATGGACTCCACTCCGTGGCGGCTTCATCATTCTAGGGTCAGTCAATCATAAAACTTACTCCAGGCTCTTTGGTGCTTACGCCGCACCGAAGAAAGAAAATCACGCTGCGGCAAGCGCCTTACGGACAGCTTCAGGCTCCTTGTCGATTACCGTCAGCAAAACTCGGGATGGTCCGGGCGGAACACGAGTTCCCTGCTCCCAATTACGGATAGTAGAGAGGCTAAACCCGAATTGCAGCGCGAACTCCTGCTGCGTGAGGCCAAGCTTATGACGGATAGATTGCACATTGATATTGTCAGGGACCCTGACTTTACGTTCACGAACCCCAACCATACCTCCCTGGGCGTGCGCGATAGCATCACGCAAGCCGTCTGCAATTTTGCTTGGGTTACTCATATCCAGTCTCCGTTGCTCCTTTCTACGCTGCGCCTGTGTGCGCAGCGTCATTAGCAGCCCACTTGATCGCATAAGCGTTGACCAGTTCGTCAACCAATTCTCGGATCAAGCTCCTGTGCGCCGGATTCAAATTCATCCGCTCCCCCTTCTTGTACAGCGCCAGTAGATAAACTGGCGCATTCAAGTCACGGAAATAGTAGATGATCCTAACGCGTCCCTTTTCACCTTGCGACTTGGCAGGAAGAGAAAGAAGGCGAACGCCATTCGTATCAGGAATGACTTCACCCACTGCCGGGTCGAGGGAGATTAGCTGAATCAAGGCATCCCACTCGTGGTCGGTGAGCGCATCTTTGGCTGCCTTCGTGAAACCCTTCACCTCGGCGACCGTGATCCAATATTGATCCGCGTTGAACATCATCCATCCCTTCAGGGCGGTTAGAAACCGAGGCCTGATTTCCCGTAACGGCCTCAGAATAACTCAATGAAGTAGTCCGTCAATGGAGTAGGTAGACGGCGAACGATATTTCCAGTCCCAAGTAGGCGAAGCTGGAAAGGTGTGGCGGGGACCGGTCCCCGCCACATTGATCATCTGTTGCGGCTAGCAGCGCGGGAGAGCGAGGAGGTTGTTGGGCCCTACGCCATCAGCGACCGTCTTCAGGTACTTCCGCCCGTTGGCCAGCTTAGCAACCACCACGTCGGTCGCCCGACCACCGGCGCAGGTCCAGAACTCGTTGGCTCCAGCCTCGATTTTGCGGATGGCGTCGTCGATCAGGTAGCGGAATCCGGAGCCCCCGATACCATCGATGCGCTGATCGGAGTCGGAGCCGTCCGGGGTAATGCAGGTGACTTGATATCGAAGTGCCATGTTCAAAAAACCCATCAATTTCGGTTGCGAAATTTGATGGCTTTGCGAACTGAAATGACGATTTCGGAGTTGCCAAGCGCGCACACGGCGACATAGCTTCCCGCTATCGTCGGTTCACAAAGCCGATGGTGCCAGGAGTGGAGGGGTCGCCTAAGTTTTGCCGACCGAGGGAATGACCTCTCCTCTCCGATCCAAGACCCGAGCGCATCGCGCCTCTCATGGTCCCAGCCTTCTTCCCTAAAATCATCGTCGTGGCGGTTAGCCGGTGGGCCTCATCTGTTAGCAGTGCCTAGCGCACCATCACTATTGGCACGCTGACGCGTCTTCCCCCTTCGTACAAGCCGCTAGGGATAGTGGCCAACATGGTTATCCACAACATATGTAGCGATTTAGGGGATAAAAAGCTGGCCCCAAATCTCGACTCGCAAAAAGGTTTAGGGCGACTCTGTGCAAGTATCGGGCACTTGGTAATTAATACTTTCTTAGGCGCACCCATGCCGGAGAACGCATGCTTTGAACCGCAAGAAGCGCGGTGATTCTTGCCTTCCAAGTGCGTGAGTCGTGATTTTTAATCGGCGAGTTCACTGATAAGTAGAGTTAATGCAACTCGTGGCAGCGATCGAGCGCCTTCCTGAGTTTGCTACCTAATATCGTAAGTTCCCGGCACTGGATGAAGCTCTATCGGGGCCGGAGCAACACGGGGATAAGAACCGGTAGGAGAATGACAGCAGCTCGCTATTGGTAGAGCCAACGGCACAAAGGGACCTTTCCAAGGTCGGAAAGGAACAGGTTTCCCGGTCGCGGCCCGATATCGTGGCCGCTGCCCGGCAGCAGACCTTCCCAAGGTCGCCTATGAGTCACAACAAGCCGTTCGGATCTCGGATCACGGCAAACGGGCGTGACCCAAAGAAAAAAGGCGCGGCCCACAGCCGCGCCCCTCTCAAAACCTCTGCAGTCTAGAACCGCCCTCACCGCCCCGGTCGGGCGAACGCCGCGACCTTGGCTCTCGCCGCGTGCACCGGGTGCTCCGGCTCGGCGTAGCGCTGCGTCGGCGCGGCGTGCGTCCCGATCCTGAAGCCGCCGACGTGGTTGGCCAGGTCCGCCGCTTCGGCCCGCAGCGCCCGGGTGGCGTCCGTCGAGCGTTGGGCCATGGCGGTGTTGCGCTGGGTGACCTGGTCGAGCTGGCCGACGGCGCTGTTGACCTCGTTGAGGGCCGTGGCCTGTTCGTTGGCCGAGGCGGCGATCTCGTTGACCAGGCTGTCGATGGCGCCGACCTTGTCGACGATGCCGCGCAGGGCGTCGCCCGTCTGGCGGACCAGCTCGACGCCCTCGCCCACCTGGCGGCTGGAGTCGGAGATCAGGCTCTTGATCTCCTTGGCGGCATCGGCCGAGCGCTGCGCGAGCGCGCGGACTTCCTGGGCCACGACCGCGAAGCCCTTGCCCGCGTCGCCGGCCCGGGCGGCCTCGACGCCGGCGTTGAGGGCCAGGAGGTTGGTCTGGAAGGCGATTTCGTCGATCACGCCCAGGATGTGGTTGACTTGGTTGGACGAGCTTTCGATCTGGCTCATGGCCTCGGCGGCGCGGGTGACCACGGCGCCCGAGCGCTGGGCCTCGGTGGCGGCCTCGCCGACGCGCGTGGAGACCTCGCGGGCGCTCTGGGCGGTCTTGGCGACGGTCGAGGTCAGCTGTTCGACGGCGGCGGCGGTCTGTTCCAGGGTGGCGGCCTGCTGCTCGCTGCGCAGGGCCAGGTCGTCGGCGGCCGAGGCGATCTCGTCGGCGCCCGAGCGGATGCCGCGGGTGGCGCGGTCTACCGCGCCCATCGCTTCCGCAAGAGCGGCGGCGGCCTGGTCGAAGTCGGACTTCAGGCTGACGAACTCGGGCGACAGGGCGCCGTCGACGCGGGCCGAAAGATCGCCGGCGGCCAGACGCGACAGGGCGTCACCGACCGCGCGCACGGCGTCGGCCTGACGCTGCTCGGCGCTGGCGCGCTCGGCCTCCAGCTGGTCGCGCTCGTCCTGCAGCAGTTCCAGATAGGTCGAGATCGCCAGGTCCATGTCGAGCATGACGGCCTTGCTCAGGGCCACCAGGCCGTCGGCCAGCTCGGCGTCGTTCTTGGCGCTGGCGAACAGGCCCTTGGCGCGCTTTTCGACCATGGCGCGGATCAGCTTCTCGGCCACCAGGGCGTAGCCGCCGATGTACCAGCGCGGCTCCAGGCCGATGACGGCGTGGGCCTTGCCGATGCGGGCGACGTCCTGCTGGTAGTCGGCGCCGTATTCGGCGGTCGCCAGACGGCGCCAGTGCGAGGACTGGCGGGTCTGGGCGCTGCCGATGTGCGCTTCGTTGGAGAACATCCTGCGGGTCTCGGGGAAGGCCCGGACCTGGCTGTAGAAGGCGTCGAGCGCCCCGTTAATCTCGGCGTCGATCAGCGGCTTGGCCGCGCGCAGGGCGGCGCGGTCCTTGTGGTCGAACCGCATGAAGCTCATGCGCTGGTCGAGCTGGTTCTGCGCGCTCATGCCGTCACCCCGAGTCACTGAAAATCCTGGTCAGGAGAGCCGTGACGGCAATTCATTAACCAAGATTGAAACCCGGGCGGTCCAGCCGCAAATGACCGCCTGTCGAGCCGTTAAAGCTTGCGCGGGGTGTGGCGGAAGGTCGCTTTTCGGGCCAGTTTCCGGGCCGGCGCTCACGCCATCCAGAGATAGCGCCAGGTCTCCGAGATCGGGGTGTCGCCGCGCACCAGACGCAGGCTGAGCTCGGCCTGGCTGGCCGTCGGCTTCAGGCCGAAGGCGGCCCGCACCGTGGCCTCGCGCGGATAGGGCGTGATGTTGCTCCAGGTCGTCTGGCCGCCCTTGGCCTCGATCTGCAGGCTCACCCCGTCCAGCCCGTCGGCCAGCATCGGACCGGAAAGGTCGATGGTGAACATCCGCAGGCCCGCCTGGGCGTCGGCCCCGGTGCGGGTGCGCACCACCCTGGCCTCGCCGTCGCCCCGCCGCTCGCCGCCCCAGTGCAGGCGGTAGGAAAGATCGACGCGCGAGCCGGCCTCCCACGGGGCGTCCGGCCGCCAGAAGACGGCGATGTTGTCGTCGCTCTCCTTGCGGGTGGCCAGCTCGGCCAGCACCACCGCGCCCTTGCCCCAGGCGCCGAGCGGCTCGACCCACAGGCTGGGGCGCAGGTCGTAGCGGGCCTCCAGGTCGCCGTAGTCCTCCAGCCGCCGGGCGCGCTGCACCAGGCCAAAGCCCTTGGGGTTCTCGTCCTGGAAGTACGACAGGCGGTGGGCGGTCGGGTTGGTCAGCGGCCGCCAGATCTGCTCGCCGGTCCCGGTCAACATGGCCAGGCCGTCGCTGTCGTGCACGGCGGTGCGGAAGTCGTCGCCGCGCGGCCCGTCCGAGACGTTGAACAGGAACATGCTGCTCTGAGCGGCCACGCCCATCCTGGTCATCCGCACGCGCGGGAAGATGGTGGCGGTGACGTCGAACACCACCGACTGGCCGGGCCGGATCAGGAAGCTGTAGGCGCCGGTGCAGCTGGGGCTGTCCATCAGGGCGTGGACGGTGACGGTCTCGGCGTCGTCGGCCGGACGCTCCAGCCAGAAGCGCTCGAAGCTGGGAAATTCCTCGTTGGGCTCGCCGGCGCCGATGGCCAGGCCTCGCGAGGACAGGCCGTAGAACTGGTCGCGGCCCAGGCTGCGGAAATAGCTGGCGCCCTGGAAGACGGCGATCTCGTCTAGCTTGTCGGCCCGGTTCAGCGGCCACAGCAGGCGCAGGCCCGAGAAGCCGCCGATGGCCTTGGCCGCGCCGGCGTGCTCGCCGGGCACGTCGAACATCTCCGGATCGAACGGCACCGGCCGGGCGATCCCGTCCTGCACCTCATGGATCGGGAAGACGCGCGGATAGAGATAGGCCGGCGGAAAGAACTCGGCGCGGAACGGCGGCTGGCGATCGGCCCACAGGGCGTGCTCGGCCCTAAAGCGGATGCGGAAATAGTCGTCGTAGGACAGGCCGGCCAGGCCCTTGCTCCCGCCCGTGGCCGGGGCGCGGTAGGGCTTCTTGGCCAGGGCCTGGGCCATGTCGCGCAGGATGTCCGGCGAGAACGGCTCGCCGGCCGATCCCGTGTCGGTTTGCGCTGCGGCAAGACGGGGGAGCATGGCGACCAGAGCTCCGAGAGACAGCGCGCCGAGCGCGCCGCGACGGCTAAACGTACCGAATTCCATGCGGCCCCTTCTATGCCGCGCGCCGCTTCGGCGCTACGAACCGTACAGCGAATTAACGCGGTTTGACGGCGCCATTGCGGCGGCGCCGCATAAAGCTGCAAGACCGATCATCCGGGCCGCGCCACGATTACGACGCAACAAGCTGCGCCTTGACGCGTTTGAGCCGGCGGCGCAGTCCCTGTTAGGCTGAGTCAGCAACCTAGGGATCAGCGCGGTATATGGGCGTACGGGCGGAATTCACCCTGGAAGACAAGGACGACGGCAAGTCGGTCGTCCTGTCCGGGGACTGGACGGCGCGCGGCATGGCCGACGCGGGCCTGCGCCTTGCCGAGGCGATGAAGGGTTCGGACAAGTTCCACCTCGACCTGACCGGCATGAGCCGCTGCGACACGGCCGGCGCCTACGCCATCATCCGCGCCGCCGACGGCCGCTTGACGGCCGGGAACATCAAGGCCCGCAAGCAGACCCTGCGCCTGCTGGAACTGGTCGGCGACGCCATCCAGGTCGAGTGCCCGCCCGACAACCGCCTGCACGGCTTCGTCGCCCTGCTCGACCGCATCGGCCGCGGCCTGTTCGACCTGCTGCACGACGGCTACGGCACGCTGGTGTTCCTGGGCCACCTGCTGACGGCCATCGGCCGCTGCATCGTCAATCCGCGCAAGATCCGCTGGGCCCCGATCATCTCCCTGTCCGAGCGCGCGGGCCTGGACGCCATGCCGATCGTGGCCACCACCACCTTCTTCATCGGCGCGGTCGTCGCCCTGCTGGGCGCCAACCTCCTGACCGACTTCGGCGCCCAGGTGTTCAGCGTCGAGCTGATCGGCGTGTCGGTGCTGCGCGAGTTCAACATCCTGATCACCGCCATCCTCCTGGCCGGCCGCTCGGCCTCCAGCTTCGCGGCCGAGATCGGCTCGATGAAGATGAACCAGGAGATCGACGCCATGCAGGTGATCGGCGTCGATCCCTACGAGGCCCTGGTCCTGCCCCGCTTCGCCGCCCTGCTGCTGACCATCCCGCTGCTGACCTTCGTGGCCACCCTGGCGGGTCTGGCCGGCGGCATCGTCGTGGTCTGGGTGGTGCTCGACCTCTCGCCCAGCTTCTTCCTGCAGCGGATGACCGACTATGTCGGCGCCACCCACTTCTGGATCGGCATGTCCAAGGCCCCGGTCATGGCCATGGTCATCGCCGCCATCGGCTGCCGCCAGGGCATGGAGGTCGGCAACGACGTCGAGTCGCTGGGCCGCCGGGTCACAGCCGCCGTGGTCCACGCCATCTTCGCCATCATCCTGATCGATGCGGTCTTCGCCCTGCTCTACATGGAGCTCGACATATGACCGCCGCTCACGCTCAAGCGACCAAACCGGAAGAGGCCGCCCCGCCGATCCAGGTCGACGGCCTGGTCTCGCGCTTCGGCGACAACACCGTGCACGACAACCTCGACCTCACCGTCGAGCGCGGCGAGGTGCTGGGCGTGGTCGGCGGCTCGGGCACCGGCAAGTCGGTGCTGCTCAACAGCATCATCGGCCTGAAGGCCCCCGACGGCGGCGTCATCCGCCTGTTCGGCGAGGACATGCAGGAGGCCTCGCGCCGCAAGTGGACGGCGCTGGAGCGCCGCTGGGGCGTGCTGTTCCAGCAGGGCGCGCTGTTCTCGAACCTGACCGTGCGCGAGAACGTCGCCGCCCCGCTGTTCGAGCACACCCGCCTGCCCAAGAGCGAGATCCTCGAACTGGCCGACCTGAAGATCGCCCTGACCGGCCTGCCCGCCCGTGCCGGCTCGCTGAAGCCGGCCGAACTGTCGGGCGGCATGCGCAAGCGCGCGGGCCTGGCCCGGGCCCTGGCGCTCGATCCCGAACTGCTGTTCCTCGACGAGCCGACCGCCGGCCTCGACCCGATCGGCGCGGCGGCCTTCGACGAGCTGATCAAGGACCTGTCCGACAGCCTCGACCTGACCGTCTTCATGATCACCCACGACCTCGACAGCCTCTACGCCATCACCGACCGCGTCGCCGTCCTGGCCGACAAGCAGGTGATCGCCCAGGCCCCCGTCGAGGAGCTGGAACACTCCGACCACCCCTGGATTCAGGAATACTTCCTCGGCCCGCGCGGACGCGCGGCCGGGAAAGGCGCTACGGCGAGGAGCCGCTGATGGAAAGAAACGCCAACTACGCCCTCGTCGGCGCGGCCTGCCTGATCCTGTTCATGGGTCTGGTGGTGTTCGTGGTCTGGCTGGCCAAGCTGCAGTTCAACAAGGACTACGACCTCTACGACGTGCTGTTCGTCGGCGCGGTGCGCGGCCTGTCGGAAGGCGGCGAGGTGCACTTCAACGGCATCAAGGTCGGCGAGGTCACCAAGATCGAGCTCGACAAGGCCGACCCCAACCGCGTCATCGCCCACACCCGCCTGACCTCCGACGTGCCGGTGCGCGTCGACAGCTACGCCACGCTGGAGCCGCAGGGCATCACCGGCGTCAACTACATCCAGCTGACCGCCGGCACCTCGACCAAGCCGCTGCTGAAGGAAACGGTGAAGAAGGGCGACATCCCGATCATCCGTAGCCAGCGCAGCGCCCTCTCCGACCTGCTGGAAGGCGGCGGCACGGTGCTGACCCGCACGATCGAGGCCCTGGACCGCGTCAACCGCGTGCTCTCCGATCGCAACATCAAGACCTTCAGCGCCAGCCTGTCCGACGTCCAGTCGGTCACCGCCGAACTGCGCGAGCGCAAGGAAATCATCGCCGACGCCCAGAAGGCGCTGCAGAGCATCGACACGACGGCCCAGGAGATCGCCAACCTGTCGCGCTCGACCCAGGGCGTGGTCGACGGCGACGGCCGCAAGGCGATCAAGGACCTCGGCGCGGCCGCCGACGAGATCAAGGCGGCCGCCAAGGACGTGCGGACCATGGTCAGCAACCTGGAAGGCCCGACCAGCGACTTCGCCTCCACCGGCCTGCCGCAGCTGTCCTCGGCCATCGTCACCCTGCAGTCGGCCGCCGAGTCGCTCGACCGCCTGGTCGGCGAGGTGGAGCAGAACCCGCGCGGCCTGGTGGGCAAGGCCCCGGCCAAGGAAGTGGAGATCAAGCCGTGAGCGCATTCCGGATCAAGACCCTGGTCGCCGGCGCGGCGGCCCTCGGCCTGGCGCTCAGCCTCTCGGCCTGCATCAGCGTGTTCCCCAAGGCCAAGCCGTCCGGCATGTACCGCTTCGGAACCACGCCCCCGGCGGCGGCCAAGGGTCCGCCCGGCGCGATGTTCGGCGTGCTCAAGGCCCCCACGGTCTTCACCCGCCCTTCGGCCGGCGACCGCATCCTGACCACCAGCCCCGGCGGCGAGGCGGCCTATGTCGCCGACGCCCGCTGGATCGCCCCGGCCAGCGTGCAGTTCGACGAGGCGATCGCCCGGGCCTTCGACGCCGATCCCGGCCGCGCCCGCCTGATCGGCCGCGGCGAGGTGGCCAAGGCCCAGATGGTGGTCCGGCTCGAGGTCCGCGCCTTCGAGGCCGCCTATGTGAACGGCCCCAAGGCCCCCCCCGAAATCGTCGTCCAGGTGCGCGGCGTCATCAACCGCACCGGCGACCGCGCCCTGGTCGGCGACCAGCTGTTCGAAGCCAGGGTGAAAGCCTCCGACAACCGCGTCGGCGCCATCGTCGCCGCCTTCGACCAGGCCAACGCGAAAGTCATCGGCGACATCGTCGGCTGGATCAACGCGGCGGGCGCGGGTTTGCCGGCGGAATAGGGATCCTCCCCCTCTGGGGGAGGTGTCGCGGAGCGACGGAGGGGGGCCGTTTTCAGCTTCTGAAGCGCTAACCGCCCTCCCCCGTAAAATCCCCGCGAAAGCGGAACAACTGATCCCTCTCCCCTTGCGGGAGAGGGTGGCCTGCGAAGCAGGTCGGG
>NZ_JBXAQX010000006.1:0-319574 GCF_058807655.1 Caulobacter sp. GW821-FHT12A07 | reverse complement strand
CCTCCCCCAGAGGGGGAGGATCTATCGCTCCAGATGCTCCCCCTCTGGGGGAGCTGTCGCGGAGCGACTGAGGGGGTCGCCGCAGGCGGCAGGCAACCTCTGCCGCACCCTACGCATTTTCCTGACACCCGAAGGGCGAACAGGAGAACGACGGCATGAACGGCGTGGGTTTCATCGGCGCGATCATCATCGGCGTCTTCGCCGGCTGGCTGGCCGAGAAGATCATGAAGCGCGATCATGGGCTGCTGACCAATCTGGTGGTCGGCCTGGTAGGCTCGCTGATCGGCGCCTTCCTGGCGAGCATGGTGGGTCTGGGGGCGACTGGATGGCTGGGCAGCCTGGTGATCTCGACGATCGGCGCGGTGGTGCTGCTGGCGCTGCTGGGTCTCTTTCGCCGACGCGCCTGAGGGTGGCGCGCCTTGGCATGAAACGCGTCCTGACCGCCGCCGCGGCCCTCGCCCTGCTGGGCGTGGCGGCCTGCGGCGAGCGGGCCAGGCTCGACGTCGCCGCCGGCACGGGTCCCAATCCCCAGCTGCCGGCCCCGAAGAAGACCCTGCTGCCGACGCTGAACATCGCGCCGGCCAAGGGCTGGCCGGAAGGCGTGACGCCGAAGCCGGCGCAGGAGCTGGCGGTCAAGGCCTTCGCCGACAAGCTGGACCATCCGCGCTGGATCCAGGTCCTGCCCAACGGCGACGTGCTGGTGGCCGAGACCAACGCTCCGCCCAAGCCCGAGGACAGCAAGGGTCTGAAGGCCAAGATCGAGGCCGTCGTCATGAAGCGGGCGGGGGCGGCGACCAAGAGCGCCAACCGCATCACCCTGCTGCGCGACACCGACGGCGACGGCGTGGCCGACCTGCGGGCGACCTTCCTGTCGGGGCTGAACTCGCCGTTCGGCATGGCCATCGTCGGCGACGCCTTCTACGTGGCCGACACCGACGCGGTGCTGCGCTTTCCCTACAAGGGCGGCGAGACCACGATCACGGCCAAGGGCGTGCGGGTCACCGACCTGCCGGCCGGGCCGCGCAATCACCACTGGACCAAGAGCCTGATCGCCAGCCCCGACGGCAAGCGGCTCTACGCTACCGTCGGCTCCAACAGCAACGTCGCCGAGAACGGCATGGCGGCCGAGGAGGGGCGGGCGGCGATCTGGGAGATCGACCTGGCCACCGGCGCCAAGCGCCTGTTCGCCGGCGGCCTGCGCAATCCCAACGGCATGGGCTGGGAAGGCTCCACCGGCGCCCTGTGGACCGTGGTCAACGAGCGCGACGAGATCGGCAGCGATCTGGTGCCCGACTACCTGACCTCGGTGAAGGACGGCGGCTTCTACGGCTGGCCCTACAGCTATTACGGCGCCCACGTCGACAAGCGGGTCGCGCCGCAGCGGCCGGACCTCGTGGCCCGAGCCATCGCGCCCGACTATGCGCTGGGGCCGCACACCGCCTCGCTGGGCCTGACCTTCGATGCGGCCTCGGCCCTGCCGGCGCCGTTCAAGGGCGGAGCCTTCATCGGCCAGCACGGCTCGTGGAACCGCCGGCCGCACAGCGGCTACAAGGTGATCTTCGTGCCCTTCACCGGCGGCAAGCCGTCCGGCCCGCCGCGCGACGTGCTGACCGGCTTCCTCAACGACGAGGGCGAGGCCTTGGGCCGCCCAGTCGGCGTGGCCTTCGACGCCAAGGGCGCGCTGCTGGTCGCCGACGACGTCGGCAACGTCATCTGGCGGGTGAGCGGGCGGTAAGGCGTCCCTCCGATCACCCGCGTCGCCGTCTTCCCGCGCCGGAAACCTTTGACAAAATCCCGCACGCCCTCAATCATCCAATTAATAGGACTATTGTCCATATATTGGGCTTGGCGGTGGGTCGCCTAGCCGAGAGGGTCCGGCACGAAGAGGCGCCGAAAGCGCGCCTCCCTGCGGACGGGGATGGAAGTGCATGTCTTTGCGTTCGAGCAAGCTCGCCGCGGCGGCCCTGGCCGGCCTGCTGCTTCTTCAGGCCTCTCCCCATGTCGTGGCGGCGCAAGGCGCTGCCGGTCGCGACGCCGGCGCCGAAGCCGTGCCGACGCTCGGGCCCAAGCCCTTCATCGCCTACTTCAAGCCGATGCCGCCCGCCAGGCTGTCCACGACGGCCTGGGGCGCGAAGGAGGTCGGGCCGCGCGATCAGAGCAATGGCCTCGAAGATGCGGGGATGGCGCGCTGGAACTACTGGGACGGTCAGATCCTCAAGGGGCCGGACGGCGGGTACCGCATGTTCGCGAGCCGATGGGACCAGGCGCTCGGCCACAAGGCCTGGGGAGAGTCCCTGGCCGTCAGCGCGGTCAGCGACACCCTGTTCGGGCCGTATCGCGACAGGGGGCTGACCTGGCCCGATAACCAGGGCGGCCGGGGCCACAACGTCACCGTCCTTCGGATGCACGACAAGCGCTACGCCGTGGTGGTGAGCGAGACGCGGGCCGGCGACGTCTTCGTCTCGAAGTCGATCGACGGGCCATGGCGGCAGCTGGGCGCCATCAGCTTCGATCAGAGCCTCTTCCAGCTGGTCAAGACGCCGGGCGACGTCGCCGTCCGGGGCGATCCGGCGGCGAAGCCCGCGCGCCCCGCCAATTTCAGCGTCATGCTGCGGCCCGACGGGGCCTATCAGATCGTCCCGCGCTCGGGCCAGATCCTGATCAGCAGGACGGGAATCCTCGGCCCGTACAAGGTGATGGGCGACAGTGTCTATCGCGGCCTAAGCGGCATTCCCCAGCACGACCTGAGGGCCTTCGAGGATCCCGTCGTGTGGTTCAGCGGCGGATGGTGCCACATCGTCGTCAATCATTGGCGCGAGCGCCGCGCCTACCACCTGATCTCGCGCGATGGGATCACGCAGTGGAAGGTCCAGGGGCTGGCCTACGAGCCCGGCGCCGACTTCATCCGCTACGCCGACGGCGCGGCGAACCACTGGAACAAGCTGGAGCGCCCCGGCGTGGTCATCGACAAAGGCCATGTAGTGGCCATGACCTTCGCCGTCGTCGATACGCCCAAGGACGACCAGACGGGGAGCAACGGCCATGGCAGCAAGATCATCGTCGTGCCCTTCGACGGCGCGGCGCTGGATCGGGACCTCGCCGGGCTCTAGCGGCAAGGCGCTCGCCAAAGGGGCCGCCAAACAAAAAGGCCGCCGACCCTGGGGTCGGCGGCCTCTTCATGTCCGGAAGTCCCCGAAGGGCCAGGAAGACTAGTCTTCCTTGACGCGCTTCTTGCGGAACGACGGATTCAGGATCTGCTTGCGCAGGCGGATGTTCTTCGGGGTCACTTCCACCAGCTCGTCTTCCTCGATGTAGGCGATGGCCTGCTCGAGGGTCATCTTGCGCGGCGGGGTCAGGCGGATCGACTCGTCCTTGCCCGAGGCGCGGACGTTGGTCAGCTGCTTGGCCTTCATCGGGTTGACGTCCATGTCATCCTGACGAGCGTTCTCGCCGATGATCATGCCGAGATAGGTCTTCTCGCCGGCGCCGACGAACATGGTGCCGCGCTCTTCCAGGTTCCACAGCGCGTAGGCCGCGGTTTCACCGTCCGAGTTGCTGATCAGCACGCCCTTGCGCTGCTGGTCGATGGCGCCCTTGTAGCCCTCGTAGTGGCTGAACACGCGGTTCAGCACGCCCGAGCCGCGGGTGTCGGTCAGGAACTCGCCCTGGTAACCGATCAGCGAACGCGAGGGAGCGGTCAGCTGGATGCGGGTCTTGCCCGCGCCCGACGGACCCATGTCACGCAGCTCGGCCTTACGGAGCGACAGCTTCTCGATGACGATGCCCGAGAACTCGTCATCGACGTCGATCATGACGTCTTCCATCGGCTCCAGGCGCTTGCCGGTTTCCGGATCGGTCTGGAACACGACGCGCGGACGCGAGATCGAGACCTCGAAGCCTTCGCGACGCATGTTCTCGATCAGGACGCCCAGCTGCAGTTCGCCGCGACCCGACACTTCATAAGCGTCGCCTTCGCTGGTCTCGGTCACCTTGATGGCGACGTTTGACTCGGCTTCCTTCAGCAGGCGGTCGCGGATGACGCGCGACTGGACCTTGTCGCCTTCGCGGCCGGCCAGCGGGCTGTCGTTGACCGAGACGGTCATCGAGATGGTCGGCGGATCGATCGGCTGGGCGGGCAGGGCGTCGGTGACTTCCATCGCGCACAGGGTGTCGGCGACGGTGGCCTTGGACATGCCGGCGATGGCGACGATGTCGCCCGCTTCCGCGCCTTCATCGACGGGCTGACGCTTCAGGCCGCGGAAGGCCAGCACCTTGGTGATGCGGCCGCGCTCGATTTCCTTGCCGTTGCGGTCGAGGGCGTGGATGGCCATGCCGGGGACGGCCTTGCCGCTCTCGATGCGGCCGGTCAGCAGGCGGCCCAGGAACGGATCGCTTTCGATCAGCACGTTCAGGATCTGGAACGGCTCGTCCTTCTTGGCGATCTGCTTGGGTTCCGGCACGTGGCGGACGATCAGGTCGAACAACGGACCGAGGTTGTCGCTGGGCACGTTCATGTCCAGCGTGGCCCAGCCGGCGCGGCCCGAGGCGTAGATGTGCGGGAAGTCCAGCTGCTCGTCCGTGGCGCCGATGGCGGCGAACAGGTCGAAGGCGGCGTTGTGCACGCGGTCCGGATCGGCGTGGGCGCGGTCGACCTTGTTGATGCAGAGGATCGGCTTCAGGCCCATCTTCAGCGCCTTGGTCAGCACGAACTTGGTCTGCGGCATGACGCCTTCTTCGGCGTCGATCAGCAGGACGCAGCCGTCCACCATGCCGAGGATCCGTTCGACCTCGCCGCCGAAGTCGGCGTGTCCGGGGGTGTCGATGATGTTGATGCGGGTTTCGCCCGCTTCACCGTTCCACAGGACGCTGGTGCACTTGGCCAGGATGGTGATGCCGCGTTCGCGCTCCTGGTCATTGGAGTCCATGGCGCGTTCGGTCGTCGCCTCGTTGGCGCGGAACACGCCAGACTGGGCCAGCAGCTGGTCGACGAGGGTGGTCTTGCCATGATCGACGTGCGCGATGATGGCGATATTTCGCATGGACATGGGAGGACGGCGGGCTTTCGGAGAAAAATCGGATGAGACGCTGCGCGCGTCAGGCGCGCGGCTTTTACGCGACTGCGCTGCGTTTATCCACCCCGCCCAAACGGCGCCTTATGTCGCGGTTACCGGTGTCACGCCGCAAACCCTTATTCCTACCGGGTTTGGGGTGGTTTCTGGCGGTTGTCGTTTCTTGGGCAACTAATTGTGCAGCGCAGCAATGCCTATTTTATAGTCAAGCTTGGAGATCGATGTTCTCCGATCCTTGCTGTGCAAAGGGTTGCTACCGGATGTCGCAGAAAATTCGACAACGTTGTCCAACTTTCCGCTTGCCCGATTTCGCAGCGCACCCTATAAAGAAGGTGTGAGGCGGCGCTGCCGCTTCTGCCCTTCCTGGGCGTTTCCTCCCTAATGAACTAGCCCGGCCTTACCGCCGGGCTTTTTTTTGGCCCGAAGCCGGCGAGGCGCGATTTTGCAAGCCTTTGCGGCGGTTTGCGGACTTCTTGGCCTGTAATGGCCGTTTTTGCAGGCCGCGAGGGCGCTATTTCAGGCCCGACCAGTCGGCCCCGGCCAGCAGGGCCGTCAGTTTTTCGACATGCGCCGTCAGTGTCGCCAGGCCTTCGGTCGGCTCGCGGGTCGTCTCGTTCATATAGAGCGAGCGGTTGATCTCGATCTGCAGGGCGTGGGTGCGCCGGGCGGGACGGCCGTAGTGCTCGGTGGTGTAGCCGCCGGCATAGGGGGCGTTGCGGGCCACCCTGTATCCCATCTCCTCCAGCGCCTGCTCGACCAGCTTGGTCAGCTCGGGCGCGCAGGCCGCGCCGAAGCGGTCGCCCAGCACGATGTCGCAAGGGCCGCCGCCGCGGGCCCGCGAACCGCGCGCCGCCGCCGCCGGCATCGAGTGCCAGTCGATCAGCACCGCCAGGCCGTGGGCGGCCCGCGCCTGGGCCAGCAGGCGGGTCAGCATGTCGTGATAGGGGCGGTGGGCGCGCTCGACCCGGGCCTTGGCCTCGTCGAAGGTCAGCTTGCGGGCGTAGATCGGCCGCCCGTCCGCCACCCGGGCGATGGCTCCCAGGCCGGCGGCGACCCGGGCGGTGCGGCCGCGCGCGAACTCCGGCAGGTCGCCGTCGAACATCGCCGGGTCCATCTCCCACGGGTCGCGGTTGAGATCGATATAGGCCCGCGCCAGCCGCGCCCGGATGGTCGAGATCCCTTGCGTCGGGGCCCTGGCGATCAGCCGGTCGACGAAGGCGTCCTCCGAGCCGCGCAGCACGTTCTCGGGCAGGCGGGCGGCGGCCATCATTTCCGGCGGATACAGGGCACCCGAATGGGGCGAGGCGAACACCAGGGGCGTCGGGGCGCTCTGGCCCTCCGGCGCGGCCCGCACGGCCTCGTACGCCGGCTCGCGCCCCTGGGCGGCGGTCGCGCCGGCCTGGGGCGAAGCGGTGTCCGGGGTGATCGGGTCCCATGCGTTCATGCGTCACATAGTCGAGAACCCCGGGCTTGCGGTCAAATGTCCTCGCGCCCTGTCGTATCTGTGGACGGTCCGCGTCGGTTCACCGGCGATTTACCGTCCCGGGCCTAGATTCGGCTTTCCAGAGACGAGATCCAACGGACACGTAAGCGACATGGCCCGCATCCTCCTCGCCGAAGACGACGACTCGCTGCGCGGCTTCCTCGCCCGTGCGCTCGAACGCGCCGGCTTCGAAGTCACCGCCTGCGCCGACGGCGAAGAGGCGGTCGGCCACCTCGACCACCCGTGGGACCTGCTGCTGACCGACATCGTCATGCCCGGCATGGACGGCATCGAGGTGGCGCGCCAGGCTGCCGCCCGCGACCCGGACCTGCGCATCATGTTCATCACCGGTTTCGCCGCCGTGGCCCTGTCGGCCCAGGACCGCGCCCCGGCCGGCGCCAAGGTGCTGTCCAAGCCCGTCCACCTGCGCGACCTCGTCTCCGAAGTCGAAAAGATGATGGCTGCGTAAGGCTCCACAGCCTTCCGCGAAACTTCTCCGAAAAAGTTTCCTCGGCGGCTTGCGCCCCGGCCAAGCCGCCGCTATACCCCCACACCTTCCCGGCCGGGACGCCTCAACGAGGCGCTTCGGATCGCTTCGGCGGACGCGTAGCTCAGCGGGAGAGCACTACGTTGACATCGTAGGGGTCACAGGTTCAATCCCTGTCGCGTCCACCATCCCCTCTCTTTAAAATCAGAGACTTGCGCCGAGCGCGCTGACGCGCGGCCGCGTTCGATCGCGCCGCTTGGGCCGTGCTGATCTCCGCAGATCGTGCGTAGAATGAAGCCGTTATTCTCCGCACTCATTCCGCCTGAAGCGCCGACCGCCGCGCGGCAAGAAAAAAGCGCCGCGTTTCGGCGGCGCTTTCCGTGGGTCGCTATGGGCGGCCCGGTCTCAAGTCGTAGGCTACGACGCGGCGCCTGCGCGCCGCGTCGCTCCGGTCGTCAGTAGCGCAGGCGCAGGCCGAACGACGCGCCGGCTTCGCTGTAGGCGTCGTTGGCGCGCAGCTTGGCGTCCACGAAGCCGGTCCAGCCGCTCTTGCTGCGGCTCGACAGGTTGAAGCCGAACTCGCCATAGGCGCCGTCGAAGGCCTTGTCGGTGATCTTGAACGGCGCGCCGGCGCTGAGCAGGGTCACGTCGTTCTTGCCCTTCAGTTCGTCGACCACCCGCACCGAGACGGCGTAGCGGGTCGTCCAGGCCTCGCTGGGGGCCAGGACGCCGGTGATGCGGGCGCCGAGGCTGGCCCGCACGCTCTTGGCGTCCTCGAAGCGGAAGGTCGTACCCGCGGTCGAGACGTCGTCGATGCTGGTGTCGACATAGGTCACGCCGAGGCTCGGCTCGATCACCGCGCCGCCGAAGAACGGCCTGCGCAGGCCGGCCTCGACCGCGCCGCCGAGCGAGGTCACGTCGGCCTTCTGCTGGGTCCAGCCGGCCAGCTGCGAGGCGGCCAGCTTGGCGTTCAGCTGGCTGGCCGCGACCGTGGCCGAGACGAAGGTCCCGCCCGACAGCCAGCTGGCGTAGCCGCTCAGCACCGGGCCCTGCAGCTTGGTCAGGGTGTCATACTGGTCGAAGCGGGCCTTGGCCTGGGCGTAGCCGAGCGCCGCGCCCCAGGCCAGGCCGCCGTCCGACGCGGCGTTGACGGCGTCGAAGCCGATCGTCGCGTTGGTGGAGTCCTGCTTGTAGGAGGCGTCGTAGGCGTAGGTGTTCGACAGCACGGTCAGCGACTGGCCGGTCTGGCGTTCGGCGCGGGCGGCGTCGGCCTTGAACCAGAAGCCGGTCTTGGCGGACGGGGCGTCGGCCTTGGCCGCCGGGTCCAGGGCGTCACGCAGCTCGGCGTTGCGGGCGGTACGGTCGGCCGCGCCGTGCCACAGGCCCTGGGCCTGGGCCGCCAGGGTGGCGAACTGGTAGGCCTGGGTCTTGGGGGCGCTGACCAGCACGGTTCCGGTCGAGGCGTTGGCCAGCTGGCTGAAGAACAGACCCGGCTTGTCGATCGCCCCGCCGAAGATGGCGGCGTTGTACCAGGACGAGCCGCTGTCGAGCACGAAGTCGCCGGCGTGGGTGGTCCCAACGACGACGGCCGTTCCGGTCAGGTTCAGCGCGCCGAAGCCGCTGGCCCGGTCGGCGACCCGCACCTTGGTGACGCCCGAGGACGCGCCCACGGTCAGGGTGTCGGCCTTGCCGCCGGCGTTGAGGGCGGCGTCGATCGACAGCAGCGCCGCGCCCGAGCCGACATAGCTGGACCCCGTCGCCACGATGCTGTCGCCGACGACGCCGTTGGCCATCTCCAGCACGCCGCTGTTGGCGAACCGCGTCAGGCTCTTGAGGACGAAGCTCGAGCCGCCGACGGCCACGGGGTTGAAGCCCACATAGACCGTGCCGCTGTTGGTCAGGACGTTGGTCCCGCCGCCGAAGTCGAAGGTGGTCAGGGCGCCCAGGGTGATCAGCTTGCCGGAGTTGCCGAAGGCGTCGTCGCCGGCCGCGAAGATCGACTCGCCGCCGGTCTCGAAGTTGGTGCCGGCGGCGCTGACCAGTTGGCCGCTGTCGGCGCCGGTCAGGGCCGAGAAGTCGACCCGGCCGGCGATCGTGCCGCTGTTGTTGACCACGACCGAGCCGCCGGTGGCGCGCAGGGCCACGTCGTAGACCGAGCCGCTGACCGACTGGATCGTCGCGCCCGACGCCACGTTGAGCGTCGAGTGCTCGCCCTTGGCGGTGTCGAGGGTGATGACCGCCGAATTGGCGCTGTCGATCTTGCCGGCGATCACCGCGCCCGAGGCGATGTTGATCACGCCGCCGCCGGTGGAGACGGCCTGGATGGCCGGGCCGCTGGCCGAGATCACGCTGCCGCCGATGTTCAGCTCCAGCCCGCCCGTGCCCGAGGTCGCCGCGATGCCGACGCCCGAGGCGCCGCTCACCGCGCCGGTGGTGGTCAGGCTGGTCGAGCCCGCGCCGCTGGTCGAGACGACCAGGCCCTGGGTCGAGCCGCTGACCGAGCCGGCGTTGACGACGCTGACGTCGCCGCCGGCCGAGGAGACGACAAAGCCCGCCCCGTCGAAGCCGCGCACGACGGCCCCGGCGGCGGTGGTCACCGTCACCGTCCCCGAACCGGTCGAGACCACCGAGGCGCCGATGTCGCCCTCGGCCACGCCGCCGGCGGCGGTGTAGGTGACGTCGCCCGCGCCTTCCACGACCACGCCGTAGGCGCCGGGATCGATTATCCCGCTGGTCGTGACGACGACCGCGCCCGTGCCGTGGTTGACGGCGTAGATGCCAGCGCTCTGCTGGCCCGAGCCCGGGGCGACATAGATGCCGCCGCTGGAGTTGATGACCAGATCCTGCGAGCCGCCGAGGATCTCGGCGCGGATGCCCGTGCCGACCCAGCCGTTGTCGCCGGCCACGCCGATCGAACCGGCCTGGTTGATGGTGATCGAGCCGGTGGCGGTGCTCGCATTGATGCCGACGGCCGCGCCGGGCGAGATGGTCCCGGTCGCGCCGGTGGTCACGGCGATGTCGCCGGCCTCCGTCGTGGCCAGGATCCCCGTACCCGCCGTAACGATGGCGGCGTTGTTGGCGATGGTGATGTCGCCGGCGCCGACCGTCGCGGCCGAGACGCCGACCGCGCCTTTCAGCGTGGTTCCGGCGGCCGTCGTGACGTTGATGTTGCCGACGCCGCGCACCTGGGCGCGGATGGCCGCCTGGCCGCCCGTCACGTCGCCGCGGGTCTCGACGATCACGCCGCCGTTGGCCCCGCCGACGCCCGAGATCGCCTCGACGCCGTTGTAGCCGCCCGACACCGCGCCGCGGGTCAGGATCGAGATCAGGGCCGCCTGGTCGCTTTCGGCGTAGACGCCGTCCCAGGTCGAGCCGCCGGTCCCGTTGTTGGCGATCGCTGAATTGGCGTCGATGACGATGTCGCCGCCGACGGTCTGGGCGCTGATCGCCGAGCCGCCGGTGGAGGTGACGGTCCCGGCCGAGCGGATGGTCAGGCTGTTGACGTTGAGGACGCCGTTGTTGCGGCCGACAATGCCAAAGGTCGAGGCGGCGTCGATGTCGCCGCCGATGTCGATCAGCACCTTGCCGTTGGGGTTGGCGCCCTGGCTGGAGGCCACGACGCCGCGCGTGCCGGCGTCGATCGTGCTGGCGTAGACGCTGACGTCGCCCGAGCCGGTGGCGAACAGGCCCGTGCCGCCCGAAGTCACCGCGCCGATGCGCTGGGTCGCCGAGCCGAGCGACACGGCGGCCGCGCCGCCGCGCACCCGCACGCCGTCGGTCTGGGCGGTGATCGCGCCGGTGGTGACGCTGACCGCGCCGCCGGCGCTCTGGATCTCGACCGCGCGACCGCTCGCGGCGGTCACGTCGGCCGTGGCCACGGTGATCGCGCCGGTTCCGCCGGTGGTCTGGGCGAAGATCCCGCCGGCCGCGCCGCCGGTGACCAGGCCGGCGGTCGTGACGTCGATCGCGCCGCCGCTGGACAGGGCGATGACGCCGTAGCCGCCGGTCTGGTTGACGCCGGTGACGTCGCTGAGGCCGTTCTGCGAGACGCCGCCGCCATTGGTGGCGGTGACCGCGCCGGTCGAGACCGACACCGCGCCCGCGCCGCTGGCGAAGACGCCCGGACCGCTCGTGCCGGTCACGGCCGCCAGGTCGAGGTCGATGCCGCCCTTGCCGGTCGAGATGGCGACGACGCCGGTCTGGCCCTGGATGGCGGCGTCGGCGGTGATGTCGATCGCGCCGTGGTCGACGGCGCTGCGCAGGAACGCTTCGATCCCATTGTACGAGCCGGTGACCGCGCCGTGGGTCGTGATCGAGATATTGTTGTCGTCATAGCCCTCGGCATAGACGCCGTCCCACGAGCCGGTGGCCTGCGAGGCGTTGGCCCGGATCGCGCCGTTGGCGACGACGGTGATGTCGCCGGCGTTGGCCTGGGCGCTGATCGCCGAGCCGCCGGTCGAGGTGACCGCGCCGGTGGTGATGTTCACGGTGTTGGCCGCGAGCACGCCGTTGTTGAGGCCCAGCACGCCGTAGCTGCCGTTGGCGACGACCGTCCCGTTGACGTCGATCACCACCTTGCCGTCGGGATTGGTCCCCTGGCTGGAGGCGAGGACGCCGCGCGTGGCGGCGGTGACGTTGGTGGCGTAGATGCTGACGTCGCCCGAGCCGGTGGCGAACAGGCCCGTGCCGCCGGCGGCGTTGACCGCGCCGATGCGGTCGCTCGCCGTGCCGACGGTGATGGCGCCGGCCGTCGCGCCGTCGCCCCAGCCGCGCACCCGCACGCCGTCCGTGGCGGCGGTGATGGCGCCGGCGGTGACGGTCACCGGGCCGCTGGCCGAGTTGACCTCGATCGCGCGCCCTGCGCCGGCCGTGACGTCGGCGAGGTCGAGGGTGACGCCGCCGGCGCCGTCGCCGGCCGCCGAGCGGACATAGAGACCGCCGGCCGCGCCGCCGGTCAGGGTTCCGGTCGAGGTCACGTCCACCGCGCCGAGCGAGGAGGTGGCGTTGATCGCATAGCCCGCCGCGCCGGTGACGCCGGTCGCGTCGTTGAAGGCGTCGAGGGTGATCGCGCCGCCGCCGGTCGCGGTCACCGCGCCGGTCGAGATCGAGATGTCGCGCTTGGCGCTCGCGAAGACGCCGTGGCCTTCGGTGGCGATCACGTCAGCCAGATCGAGGGTGATCTTGCCGTCGCCGGTGGATTCCGCGCCGACGCCCTCGTACTTGCCGGTGACGGTCTGGGTGGCGGTGATGTCGATCGCGCCGCCGGTCGTGGCCGCCGTGGCGTTGGCGTAGATCGCCCAGACGCCATTGACCGCGCCGTTGGTGACGACGCTGATGTTTCCGTCTTCGTAGCTCTTGGCCCAGACGCCGTTGCTGCCGGTCGACTTCAGGGCGCCGTCGGCGGTGATCGAGATGTCGCCGTTGACGGCCTCGGCGCTGATGGCGGTGCCGGTCCCGGCGGTGATCGCGCCCGCGGTGCGGATCGTCAGGTCGTTGCCCACGGCCTCGCCGTAGTTGACGCCGATGATCCCGTAGGAGCCGGCGTTGATCGCGCCGCTGACATCGACCACGACGTCGCCGTTCGGCGCCGTGCCCTGGCTGGCCGCGACGATGCCGCGCGTGCCGGCGGTCACGCTGGTGGCGTAGACATTCACGTCGCCCTGGCTGGAGGCGAAGATCGCCGTGGCGTTGGTGCTGGTCGCCGAGCCCAGGCGGCGGTCGGCCGTGCCGACGCTGACCGTGCCCGCGCCGCCGACGGTCGAGTTGTTGGCCGAGACGGCGTTGCCTGTGCGGGCGCTGACCGAGCCGGCATGGACGGTGATGGCGCCCGCGCCGCCGGTGGCGACATAGACGCCGACGCCGTCGCCCCGGATCGAACCGGCCACGTCGACGTCGATCTGGCCGCCCGCGCCGCGCAGGTCGACGCCGTTGCCGGTCGTGCCGATGAACGACGAGCCGGCGTCGGTCGCCGTGACGCTGAGCGCGCCCGCGCCCGAGGAGGTCAGGTAGACGCCCGTGGCGCCGGTGACCGCGCCGGGGCCGTTCAGGGTGTAGGAAATGTCGCCCGATCCGGTCGTGCGGCCGAACACGGCGTTGCTGGACGCGCTGTCCACGCCCACCGTCGAAAGGGTGATGTCGCCCGCGCCCGAGGTGTTGGTCGAGATCCCGCCCGCGCCGGCGCGGATGGCCGCGGTCGCCTCGACGCCGACGTCGCCGCCGGCCGACTGGGCGTAGATCGCCGCATAGGCGCTGCGCGTCGTCGCGCCGACCGTGTCGCCGAGCGTGACCTGGACGTCGCCGGTTCCGTCGGTCACGGCGAAGACGGTGTTGGCGCCGCCTTCCAGCTTGCCGCCCGCGGCCGTGGTGACGGCGATGCCGCCCGCGCCCGACGTCGTGGCGTTGATGGCCGAGCCGGCGGACGTGGCGGTGATCGCGGTGGTCACGCCGCCGTCGGCGCCGACGGTCACGTCGCCGCCGTAGGACAGGGCGCGCACGCCCACGGCGCTGACGATCGTTCCGCCCTTGGAGTCGATGGAGACGTCGCCGGTGCGGTAGGTCGCGCCGAGCACGCCGACGGCGCCGCCGCTGATGGTGTTGGCGCCGTTGAGGATGGCGACCGAGCCGTTCAGCGAGCTGGCGCTCAGGCCCGTTCCGTTGGCGACCGCGCCCACATAGGTCCCGAAGCCGCCGCTGGCGTCGAGCAGGATGTCCTGGGTGTCGGTGTAGACCGATACGGCGGCCGAGCCGCCCTGGATGCTGTTGACGCCGTCAAGCGTGACCAGGATCTGGCCGGCGGTGGTGTCGAGCGACGAGACGCTGACGCCGTTCCAGGTGTTGGCGGTGACGGCGATCACCGCGTCGGTGACGCCGACCTGGCCGTTGACCCCCGTGGTGACCGAAACGCCGCTGCCCGTGCCGCCGTCGAGTATGCCGCCGCTGGTGGTCGTGGTGATCGTCCCGGCGGTCAGGGCCTGGCCCGGGGCGCCGTTCAGCACGGCCTGGGCGCCGGCGAGGCTGGGTGCGAGCGCGCACAGCGCCGCGATCGAGGCGCTCGTCATCATCGTCCGCGACAGGCGGTCGTTGGTCTTCTTCATGTGGTCTCAGTCCCCCGAAGGACCGCGATCCGGCATCACGGCCCCGTCTGGCGCGTTGGCGCGCCATTGTTGCAAGTGTGACCGCTAGCACCGCGCTCGGTGACCGTCGTGTTCCAACATTGGAACATTTGAGGGGGTGGACGAGCGTCTGGCCGCCGAGTCGAGGCGGCCTCGGCGACCGCGGCTCGATCCGCGCTGCGGCGGCGCCATGAAATTCGATCTGGCCGTGCAATGTATTTCAATGCGCGGCGTTCAAGCTTCCACGCAGTAACGCCGCCTTGGTGCTTGTAAAATGATGGTTTTCGAATCGTGAGGGGCGGCTATGGGGAAGTAATGCGGCTTTTGGTCGCGGCGGCGAGCCTGGAACGAGGACGAGAATAGTCATACAGCCACGCTTGTGGGTCGCAAGCGCCGGCCGCTAGCATCGGCGGCGAAGACTTGGTGAAAGCTTGACTGTTCGAACGAGAGATCCAGCGACGATGACCGCAGCGCGGCCTGGGCCGTCGACCGGAGGGTTGGGCCGATGGACGCTGTGACGTCGCCTTCTGCTTCGGGGCCGGCTTCAGGGTCGCTGCTGGCGCGGCTGGTCTCGCGCGTGGGCGTCGCGCTGCTGATCGCCGCCGTCCTGGCGGTGGCGCTCGTCGCGATCGTCATCCCGCTCAGCTTCAAGGACCAGGCGCTGTTCGCGCTGGCGACCATCGTCGGGGTGATCGCGGCCAATCGCCTGTCGCAGTCCAAGCACCTGACCATTGCCTTGTGCGTGGTCTCGGTGATCGTCAGCACCCGCTATCTGTGGTGGCGCACGACCGAGACCCTGCATTTCCGCAATCTCGGCGAGGCCTTCTTCGGCACGGGCCTTTACCTGGCCGAGATCTACGCCTGGCTGATCCTGCTGCTCGGCTACCTGCAGACCGCCTGGCCGTTGCAACGGCCGGTGCGGCCGATCACCGGCGCGCCGGCGTCCTGGCCCAGGGTCGACGTCTACATCCCGACCTACAACGAGAGCCTGGAGATCGTGCAGGACACGGTGCTGGCGGCGCTGGGCATGGATTACCCGCGCGACCGGTTCAAGGTGTACCTGCTGGACGACGGCCGCCGACCCGAGTTCAAGGCCTTCGCCGAGAAGGCCGGCGCGATCTACATGACCCGGCCCGACAACTTCGGGGCCAAGGCCGGCAATCTCAATCACGCCCTGGGCCAGACCGAGGCCGAGCTGGTCTGCATCTTCGACTGCGACCACATCCCCACGCGCGCCTTCCTGCAGATGACCGTCGGCTGGTTCCAGGAGGACGCGCGCCTGGCCCTGCTGCAGACGCCGCACCACTTCTATTCGCCCGACCCGGTGCAGCGGAACATCCAGACGGTGAAGGACATCCCCGGCGAGGGCGACCTCTTCTACGGCGTGGTCCAGCCGGGCAACGACCTGTGGAACGCCGCCTTCTTCTGCGGCTCCTGCGCCATCATCCGTCGCGCGGCCCTGGAGGAGACCCACGGCTTCGCGCACGAGACCGTCACCGAGGACGCCCACACCGCGCTGAAGCTGCAACGCCGGGGCTGGAACACGGCCTTCCTGGAAATCCGGCTGTCGGCGGGCCTGGCGACCGAGCGCCTAGCTTTGCACATCGGCCAGCGCATCCGCTGGGCGCGCGGCATGACCCAGATCTTCCGGATCGACAATCCCCTGTTCGGCAAGGGTTTGAGCGTCGCCCAACGGCTCTGTTACCTGAATGCGATGCTGCACTTCCAGTTTCCGCTGCCGCGCATCGTGTTCCTGACCTCGCCGCTGGTCTTCCTGCTGCTGGGGTTCAACATCATCAGCGCCTCGGCCCCGATGATCCTGGCCTACGCCCTGCCGCACCTGGTGCACTCGATCGTCACCAACAACCGCATGCAGGGCGAGGAACGCATGGCGTTCTGGGGCGAGATCTACGAGACCCTGCTGGCCTTCCACCTGCTGGGGCCGACGATCGTCACCCTGTTCGCGCCCAAGCACGGCAAGTTCAACGTCACCGACAAGGGCGGCCGGCTGGAGAAGGGCTATTTCGACTGGTCGCTGATGTGGCCGCACATCGTGGTCGCGGGCCTGCTGATCGCCGGCCTCTGCTTCGCCATGTGGCGGCTGGCGACGGCCGAGCCGGACTTCGTGCTGGTCGGCACCCTGGTGCTCAACGCCTTCTGGACCCTGTTCAGCCTGCTGGTGCTGCTGACCGCCATCGCCGTCGGCCGCGAGACCCGGCAGGTGCGCCAGCATGTCCGCATCGAGGCCTCCCTGCCCGCCCGCCTGCGGCTGACCAACGGAGAGGTGCTGGAAGTCCAGACCCTGGAGGTCTCGATGGGCGGCCTGTCGGCGATCATTCCCGACGGCTTCTGGGGCGACGAGCGCCAGCTCGACACGGTCGAGTTCCTGCAGGACGAGCGCGCCCGTCCGTTCAAGGCGCGGTCCATCATGTTCGACAAGGGGGTCCTGAGAGTGCAGTTCCTGCCGCTCGGCTTCGCCGAACGCCGCGACCTGGTGCGCAACGTCGTCGGCCGCGCCGACGCCTGGGTGCCCAACGCCCACTGGGCGCCGGTGCGTCCCCTGGCCGCCCTGGCGGGCCTGGTCCGGGCCAGCGCCAGCATCCTGTTCTGGTGGCGGGCGGCCAAGCCCGCGGCCCTTGCGCCGCGCTCGCGCACGGGCGGCGGACCCGACGGCGGCCGGGCGGCGGTGATCGTCGCGGGCCTGCTGCTGGCCGGCGGCCTGGGCTGGAGCGGGCAGGCGAGGGCGCAGGATCCCGCGCCCGTCGCGGCGGCGCCGTCCGGCTCGACCCGCGTGCTGACCCTCAAGGATCTCGGTTTTGGCCAGTCCCTGCGCCTGCGCGGCGTGCAGGGCGAGGCCGGCGTCGACTTCACCCTGCGCCGCGACGAGGTGGTGACCGCCGCCCGTCTCGTCGTCTCGGGCGCCTATTCGCCGTCGCTGCTGGGCGACCTGTCGCAGCTGGCCGTGACCCTGAACGGCGAGCCGGCCGGCGCGGTCATGCTGACCCCCGACCGGGCGGCCGGAACCGAGTGGTCGATCCCGATCGATCCGGCCCTGTTCCTGCGCGACAACAATCTGAACCTCCGCTTCATCGGCCACTACACCCGCGCCTGCGAGGACCCGCAGCATTCGTCGCTGTGGATGACGCTCAGCAACCAGCGCTCGCGCCTGGAGCTGACGGTCTCACGCCTGCCGGCGAGCCCGGACCTGGCGATGCTGCCCGGGCCGTTCTTCGACAAGGGCGGCGGCAAGCTGGTGCTGCCATTCGTGTTCGCCGAGACCCCCTCCGACGCGGTGCTGCGCGGGGCGGGGGCGGCGGCCTCCTATTTCGGCATGCGGGCCAGCTATCGCGGCTTTGCCTTCCCGACCCTGATCGGCGCCCTGCCGCAGGGCGAGGGCGTGGTGTTCGGCCAGTCGGGCCAGACGATCGGCGGCCTGACCTTGCCGCAGGTGAACGGCCCGACCCTGGCCGTGGTCGCCAACCCCCAGGCCCCCGACCATCGCCTTCTGCTGGTGATCGGCCGCGACACCTCCGAGATCCGCCGCGCGGCCCTGGCGCTCAGCATCTCGCAGGGCGGGCTGAACGGCGCCATGGCCCAGGTCGACACCGCCCTGATCGCCCCGCGCGCGGCCTATGACGCCCCGCGCTGGCTGCGCATGGATCGTCCGGTCCGCCTGGGCGAGCTGGTCGACGCCCAGCTTCTGCAGGCGCCGGGCCTGTCGCCGGCCCCGGTGTCCGTGCCGTTCCGCGTCGCGCCCGATCTCTTCCTGTGGCCGGTGCAGGGCGCGCCGCTGCGCGTGCGCTACCGCTATCCGAAGGGGCCGTGGTTCGACCGCGAGCAGTCGCGCCTGGACGTGTCGCTGAACGGCCAGTACCTGCGCTCCTACCGGCTGAGCGCCCAGGACCGCACGGCCGAGGTGCGTGGCCTGTTCAACCGCTTCGCCCGCAACGAGCACAGCCTGGACCTGCCGCCCTACCTGCTGTTCGGCGCCAGCCAGCTGCAGTTCTATTTCGACATCAAGAGCAACAAGACCGGGGCCTGCCAGGGCCAGCTGCCGACCAACGTCCACAGCGGCATAGACCCGGACACCTCGATCGACCTCAGCGGCGGACGTCACTTCGCGGCCCTGCCGAACCTGGCCTTCTTCGCCAGCGCCGGCTTTCCGTTCACCCGCAACGCCGACCTCGACAAGACCACCGTCGTGCTCGACGCCAATCCCGGAGCGGCCGACATCGAGGCCTATCTGGCGCTGATGGGCCGGTTCGGCGACGTCACCGGCGCGCCGGTCACCCGGGTGGCGATCGCGCGCGACGCCGACGCGGCCGCGCTGAAGGGCCGCGACGTGCTGCTGATCGGCCGTCCCGACATGGTCCGCCGGTTCGGGGCGCTGTTCGCCGGCGCGCCGGTGCGCTTCGAGGACGACCGCCTGCGCCTGAAGCTGGCCGCGCCGATCGAGCGGCTGTTCCTGATGGCCGACGGCGAGGCCTCGGCCGGCCGCGACCACGCCGACGACCTGCTGGTGGCCGGCGAGGGCTTCGAGGGCCTGGTCAGCTTCCGCTCGCCCTTCGATCGCGGCCGGGCGGTGGTGGCCGTGCTGGCCAGCGACCCGACCCGCCTGCCGGCGGTGGTGGCCCGTCTCGACGACCCGGCCCAGAACGCCCGCATCCAGGGCGACCTGGCCATCGTCACCGAGGAGGGCTTCTCCAGCTTCCAGGTCGGCAAGGTGTTCCACACCGGCGACCTGCCCTGGTGGGTCTACGGCATGTGGTGGCTCAGCCAGCGGCCGCTGCTGCTGGCGCTGTCGATCTTCGGCGTCGGCCTGGCCCTGTCGTTCCCGCTCATCGTCGCGCTGAAGGCCATCGCGCGACGCCGTCTCGAAGGTAGCGCCAAGTGAAGTCCCTGCGTCGCATGTCCGTGGAAGCCGCCCTGGCCGCCATCCTGCTGGCGGGCGGGACGGCCTCCGTCGCCCAGGCGCAGAGCGGAAGCGCCGCGGTCGGCGCCCTGGTGCGCCAGGGCGACTTCTGGAGCCAGAAGGGCCGCAAGGACCTGGCGGCCGACGCCTACAAGCGCGCCCTGGCGGCCGATCCCAACAACGCGGCGGCCAAGCGGGGTCTCGCGGCCCTCGACGCGCCGGGCGGCGGGGCGAAAGCGCCCGTGGGCGGAACTTCGGCCGGCGGCGCCGACCTGGCCAAGGCCCGGGGCCTGGCCCAGCGGGGCGAGAACGCGGCCGCCGCGGCGGCCTACCGCCAGGCGTTCGGTGGTTCCACGCCGCCCGACGCCGTCGCGCTGGAATACTATCAGACCCTGGCCGGCGCGCCGGGCGGCGTCGCCCAGGCCCAGACGGGTCTGCGGGCGCTGTCGGCCCGCAAGCCGGGCGACCAGAACGTGCAGCTGGCGCTCGGCCAGGCCCTGACCTATCGCGAGGGCACCCGCCGCGAGGGCGTGGCCCTGCTGGCCCGCCTGGCGGGCGGCGGCGGTTCCGTCGCCGGCAAGGCCGCCAGCGCCTGGCGCCAGGCCCTGACCTGGATGGACGAGAGCCCGCGCAACGCCGACCTGTTCGGCGACTACCTGGCGGCCCGTCCCAACGACGCCGAGATCTCGCGCAAGCTGGCCGCGGCCCGCACCGCGCCCAAGGCTCCGGCCGCTGCGGCCGTCGATCCGTCGGCGGGCGACCGGGCCAAGGGCTTCGAGGCCTTGCAGGGCGGCGACGTCGCCGAGGCCGAACGGCGCTTCCAGGCGGCCCTGGCCCGCCGCGCGGGCGACGCCGACGCCCTGGGCGGGCTGGGCCTCGTGCGGCTCCAGGCCCAGCGGTTCGGCGAGGCCGCCGACCTTCTGGGACGGGCCAGCCGGTCCAACCCGGCCAGCGCCGGCCGCTGGAAGGAGGCCCTGACCAGCGCCCGCTTCTACGCCGGCCTGCAGGACGCCCAGGCCGCCCTCGACCAGGGCCAGGTGATCAAGGCCGAGCAGACGCTGCGGCCGCTGACCGCCGAGACCTATCCCGACCGGCTGCTGGCGCGCGGCCTGCTGGCCGAGGCGCTGCGCCGCCAGGGCAAGGCGGCCGAGGCCGAGAGCGCCTATCGCGCCGTGCTGGCGGCCGCGCCCAACCAGGCCGAGGCCCAGCAGGGGCTGGTCCAGGTGCTGCTCGACCAGGGCCGCACGGCCGAGGCCGACGCCGTGGCGGCCGCTTCGCCGGCCCTGCAGCCCGACGCCAGCGGCCAGAACGTGCTGCGCGGCCGCATCGACCACGAGCGCGCCAGCCAGCTGTGGGCCAACGGCGACCTGTCGGGCGCCAACGCCGCCTTCGAGAGCGCCCTGGCCGCCGCCCCGTCCGATCCCTGGGTGCGGCTCGACTTCGCCCGCTTCCTGGCCGGCCAGGGCGAGGCCCAGGCCGCCGAGGGGCTGATGGCCCCGGTCGGCGCCGGAACCCAACCCGAGCAGATCCACGCCGCCGCCGTCTTCGCCGACCAGCAGGGCCGTCCGTCCGAGGCCCTGGCCCTGCTCGACCGCGCGCCCGTGGGCAAGATGACGCCGGAAATGACCGCCCTGCGCGGCCGGCTCGAGATCGACGCCGCCATCGACCAGGCCAGACAGGGCGGCGGCGTCGCCTCGTTGCGCGCCCTGGCCGCCCGTCCGGCGCTGCCGGTCGCGGCGCAGGGCCGCCTGGCCTCGGCGCTCTACGACCTGGGCGACCGCCAGACCGCCCTGGCCATGGCCCAGCGCACCCTTGTGGAGGGCGTCACCGAGGCGCCGGCCGGCTATGACGGCATGGTCGCGGTGCTGGCCAAGGCCGGGCGCGACGCCGAGGCCGCCGCCATCATCCGCCAGGCTTCTTCGCGTTCCGGCGCTTCGCCGGACGGGGTTCGAGCGGTCGCCGACCTGACCGCCACCCTCGGGGCCGAGCGGGCCGACCGCCTGCGCCAGGCCGGCGATCTGGCCAGCGCCTTCGACGTGCTGTCGGCCGCCTTCGCGGTGGCCCCCCGCAACACCCGCCTGCTGGCTCCGCTGGGCCGCGTCTACCAGGACGGCCGGATGTACGACGAGGCCGCCCAGGCCTTCGCCGTCCTGCTGCGCGCCAAGCCCGGCGACAAGGAGGCCCTGATCGGCCTGGCCGACGCCTCGGCCGCCAAGGGCGACGTGGCGAGCGCCCGCCGCACGCTCGCCCAGGCCATCGCCGCCAGCCCGCGCGACGCCGACCTCTATCTCGCCTCGGCCCGGGTCGAGCGCCAGGCCGGCGACGAGAAGGCGGCGCTGGAGGCCCTGCGCATGGCCCGCACCCTGCGCGAGCGGCGGCCGACCTTCGGCTCGGGTCTCGACGCCGTGCTGGCGCCGGGTGGCTCCAACGCCACCCCGGGCGGCGGCCTCGGCCCCAATCCGTTCACGGCCGGCGGCGTTCCAGCGCGGGCGGCGGTGCTGCCGGTGGCGGCCGGCCGATACGACCTGATGACCTCGGCCGCCGCCGCGCCCCTTACCGGCGTCGATATCGCGTCCGGCGGCGACCAACTGGCCGGCGTGCTGACCCCAGCGGCGCCCGCGCCGACCGCCCAAACGGCCGCCGAACGCGGCTTCGCCGGCGTCGCCTTCCCGTTCACCGGCCGCAACGGCCGCGCGGGCGAGGCCGCCTCGCCGCGTCCCACGTCCACCGTCTCGCCGTCGCCGGGCAATCCGTTCGTGGCTCCGGCCGCGCGCGACCCGGTGGTCGGCGACATCGACCGCCAGATCGCCGAGATCACCGCCCGCACCGCCGCCGAGGTGTCCGGCTCGGCCCAGATCCGCGCCCGCTCGGGCGAGGCGGGCCTGGGGCGGCTGCACGAGCTGTCGGCCAGGGCGTCGGCCTCGGCGTCGTTGGGCGAGGTGCGGTTCACCGCCTCGATCTCGCCGGTCAGCATCGACGGCGGCACGCCCTCGGGCTCGGCCGAGCAGCGCTACGGCGCCAACCAGATCATCAACGCCCGCGCCATCGTCGGCGCCTTCGCGCCGGTCTACGCCGCCGCCCCGCCGCAGAGCGCCTCGGGGGCGGCGATCAACCTGGCCATGGCGGCGGGACCCCTGTCGGCCGACATCGGCACGACCCCGATCGGCTTCGGCGACATCGACGTCACCGGCGGCGTGGCGTTCTCGCCGCGCCTGGGGGCCAACGGCCAGGGCAAGCTGTGGATCGAGCGCCGCCCGGTCACCGACAGCGTCGCAGCCTATGCCGGGGCCCGCGACCCGGTCACCGGCCAGCGCTGGGGCCGCGTCATGCGCACCGGCGGCGGGGTCAGCCTGTCCTACGACGATGGCGCCTCGGGGCTCTATGGCGACGCCAGCTACGGCCACTACGACGGCGAGCACGTGGCCGACAACGACAGCTACCAGGTCAATCTGGGCGGCTACATCCGTCCGTATCGCCGCGGCGAAACCGAGGTGCAGGTCGGCTTCAACCTCAACCAGCAGGGTTTCGACAACAACCAGAACTTCTTCAGCCTGGGCCACGGCGGCTATTTCAGCCCCAAGTCGTTCACCAGCCTGACCGCGCCGATCAGCGTCACCGGCCGCCAGGGGCCGTGGAAGTTCAAGGGCGCGATCGCGCCGGGCTACCAGACCTACAACCAGGCCGGGGCGGCCTATTTCCCGATGGACGTCGCCTTGCAGACCGAGCTCAACACCCTGGCGTTGGCCGACAGCGACGTCTTCCCGCGCTATCTGGCGGAAAGCGCCAGCGGCTTTGGCATATCGGGCGGGCTGTCGGCCGATTACCAGTTCCGGCCCGGCGCCAGCATCGGCGGGGCCGTCAACTTCAACACCTTCGGCGTCTACAACGAGACCGCCGTCAGCGTGGGCGTGAAGCAGACCCTGGGCGGGGAGGGCGGCCGATGAGCGGAGATGACGCCCGGGCCAGAGACCTCGACTACCTGAACCGCCGCCGCGTCAGCCCGCAGTGGTCGCCGTTCCTGGCGGCCCTGGCCGGGGAACTGACCGCCGTCGCCGACCCGACCGCCGCCCGGCGCTTCCTGCGGGCCACGGGCGAGCGCATGGCCCGCCGCTTCGCCCTGCCGACCGTCGAGACGCTCGACGAGCTGGAGACGCAGCTCAATGTCGTGCTCGGCGGGATGGACTGGGGCTGGACCCGGCTGGCGGCGGCGGACGATCATATCCTCATCACCCATGGGGCCTGTCCCAATGCGCTCGACGACGACGACAGGCGGGCATGGCCGCCGCTCATGGCCGAGGTTCTGGCGGGGGCCTACGGCGCCTGGCTCGCCGCCCAGGGCAGCCCCGGCGGCGTCACCACCTGCCGCGATCCTTCGGCTTCGCCGCTGGTGTTCGAGCACCGGGTCTAGGCTGCTGATGGCGGTGGTGATCGCCGCGACCGGAGCCTCGGGCGCCTGCGCCAGGCCGCCCGCCGAGGGCTGGGCCGCGTTCAAGGCCGCCTATGTCCAGCCCGACGGCCGCACGATCGATCCCGAGAACGGCGGCGTCAGCCACAGCGAGAGCCAGGGCTACACGATGCTGCTGGCCGAGGGCCACGGCGACCGCGAGACCTTCGACCGGGCGTGGAACTGGACCCGGACCAACCTGGTCCAAAAGAACGCGCCGCTGCTGGCCTGGCGCTACGACCCCCGCGCGAGGCCGCCCGTCGCCGACCAGAACAACGCCGCCGACGGCGACGTCCTGGCGGCCTGGGCGCTGCTGCGGGCCGGGCGGCGCTGGCGCGACGACGGCTACCTCGTCGCCTCCAAGGCCATCCGCGACGCCATCGCCGAGCGGCTGGTGGTCGAGGTCGGCGGGCGCACGGTGCTGCTGCCAGGGCTGGAGGGTTTTCGCGGCCCGGCCGGAGTGATCGTCAACCCGTCCTATTTCATCCTGCCGGCCTTCCAGGACTTCGCATCCGCCGACGGGGCCGAGGCGCCGTGGCGGACCCTGATCGCCGACGGCGTGACCCTGGCGCGCGACGGCCGGTTCGGACCCCGGAAGGTTCCGCCCGACTGGCTGCTGGTGCGTCCCGACGGCAGCCTGGCGCCGGCCCCGGACAAGCCGCCGCTGTTCGGTTTCGACGCCATCCGGGCGCCGCTCTACCTGGCCTGGGGCGGCCAGGATTCGCTCGCGGCGGAGACCGCGGACTACTGGCGCGGAAACATTCAAGCCCAAAAAAGGCCGCCGGCATGGGTCAATATGTCCGACGGTCATGAAGCCGACTTTCCGTTATCTAGCGGGGGTGTCGACATCGCCGCCCTGGCGCTGAACGACCCGTCGATCCAGAGGCTTCGGGGGACGCCGCCGGATCGCACGTACTACTCGTCCGCCCTCGTCCTGCTCGCCGAAATGGCGGGGAAGGAAAGGCGGGCCAGACGACCTTGAACCCCGAACCGCCTTGCGGTGGAGCCACGACATGTCCGGCGACGTCAACCGCCTCTTCTCGATGATCAACCAGATCAATCTGCCGTATCAGATCTTCGAGACGGCGGAGACCGAGGCCGATTTCGAACCCGAGCCCGGGCGCCCCTCGCTGCAGGCCGAGGCCGAAGCCATGGTCCGCGCGCTGGAAGGCTTCTTCGGCTGCCCGCCGGCCGCCGCCAACGAAGACGTCGTCGCCTGCGACATCGGCTTCCTGCAAGCCTACGCCGAAAAGCCCGCGCCGGTTTCCGCCGCCGCCAGCACGCAGCCGGGCGACAACCGGCTCTCGGACATCTTCAAGCGCATGCGCGAACGGGCCTGAGGCCGGCGCCTCTCCGCGCCTCCCCGCGACGGCGGAATCCAAGCTGACGCCCTTATCCCCATAACCGTGAAATCCCGTATTGTAGGATTAATCGTCTTCAGTATGGTAGCGCTCACAATATCAAGGACGACCCCGGCTCCGGCCCGAGGATCGTCCAGAGCGCAGCGGGGGAAACCAGATGTTCTTCGATCGGATGAAGCCTGTCCTGGGGCCGGCCCTGGGCGGCGCGGCCCTGGCCCTGATGCTGGCCGTGGGCGGCCCGGCGACCCAGGCCCGCGCGGCCGACCAGCCCTACGCCTGGGCCAGCGTGCCCTATGGCGCGGGCGGCTATATCGACGGTTTCGTCTATCACCCGCGCGAGAAGGGCCTGCTCTACGCCCGCACCGACGTCGGCGGCGCCTATCGCTACGACTACGCGGCCAAGCGCTGGATCCCGCTGCTCGACCACCTGCCGCGCGAGGACGCCGACCTGATGGGCGTGCTGAGCCTGGCGGTCGATCCGGCCGATCCCAACAAGCTCTATGCGGTCTGCGGCCTCTATCTGCAGGACTGGGGGCGCAAGGGCGCCGTGCTGCGCTCCGACGACCGCGGCGCGACCTGGAAGAAGACCGAGCTGCCGATCCGGGTGGGCGGCAACGCCGACGGCCGTGGCGCGGGCGAGCGGCTGATGGTCGATCCCAGCGACCCGAAGACCATCTGGTTCGGCTCCAACCAGGACGGGCTTTGGCGCAGCACAGACAGCGGTGTCAGCTTCACCAAGGTCGCCGTCTCGCCTGCGCGGGCGATCAATCTGGTGATCTTCGAGCCGAAGAGCGGCGACCTCTATGTCGGCGGGGCCGACGGCAAGGGCGGGCTGTTCGTCAGCCATGATCGCGGCGCCTCGTTCCAGCCAGTGGCGGGCGCGCCGGCCCAGCTGCCGCAGCGGGCCGTGTTCGCTCCCGACGGAACGCTCTACGTCGCCTTCGCCGAGGGGGACGGAAGCGCTTTCGCCGTCAATCCCAGCCACGCCAAGGGCGGCAGCGTGCAGAAGCGCGACCCGGCCTCGGGCAAGTGGCGCGACATCTCCCCGCTGAAGGGCGAGGCCCGCCAGGGCGGCTTCTCGGGGATCGACGTCGGGCCGGACGGCGCGCTGGTGGTCTCGACCCTGGACCGCTGGTGGCCCAACGACGACATCTTCGTCTCGCGCGACGGCGGAGCCAAGTGGAGCGCGCTCAGCCGCCAGGCCGGCTTTTCGGCCGGGGCCTATCCGTGGCTGGCCGAGACCAATCCCGAGCGCAAGATGGGCGGCTGGATCTCGGCCCTGCGGGTCAATCCGTTCAACGCCGACGAGCTGATCTACGGCCACGGCGGCGGCCTGTGGATGAGCCGCAACCTCACCGCCGCCGGCGGCGACGCACCAGTGGCGCTGGACGCCCGGATCGACAATCTGGAAGAGGGCGCGGTCACCCAACTGGTGTCGCCCACCGGCGGGGCGACCCTGCTGGCGGCCATGGGCGACACCGCCGGGGCGGCCTGGGACGATGTCGCCCGTCCGCCCGCCAACGGCCTTTTCCGCCCCAACACCGAGAGCAACTGGAGCGTCGACTACGCCGGCCAGAAGCCCGGCTATATCGTCCGCACCGCCAACGGCAAGGCCAACGCCTTCTACTCCACCAGCGGCGGCGCCGACTGGCGGCCGATGCCGGCCCAGCCCTACAAGGTCCCCGGCGAAGGCCAGCCCTGGCGCGGGCCGGGCGCGATCGCGGTGTCGGCCAAGGGCTCGGCCCTGCTTTGGGCGCCCGAGAAGGACGTCGGCTACGCCTCGCTCGACGGCGGCAAGACCTGGACGGCCTCGGCCGGCTGGCCCGCCGCCGGCGACCAGACCCTGGTTCCGGTCGCCGACAAGGTGGTCGAGCGGGTGTTCTACGTGCACGACCGGGCCGGCGGCCGCGTGCTGGTCAGCGTCGACGGCGGCCTGACCTTCACGCCGATCGCCTCGGGCCTGCCGGCGACCCAGCACTGGGACCGCGCCCAGCTGGCCGTCGTGCCGACCCGGATGCGCGACCTGTGGATCGCCCTACCGTCGGGCCTGCTGCATTCGCGCGACGCCGGCGCGCCGTTCAAGCCGGCCCGCAAGGTCGACGCGGCCTGGTCGGTCAGCTTCGGCGCGCCCAGGGAGAAGGACGGCTACCCGGCGGTCTATCTCTACGGCAAGGTCGACGGGCGTGGCGGCCTGTGGCGCTCGGACGACGAGGGCGCGTCCTGGACGCGGATCAACGACGACGCCCACCAATTCGGCGACATCCAGGGCGTGGCCGGGGACCTGCTGGAATACGGCGTCGTCTACATCGCCCCGCACGGTCGCGGCGTGCTGGTCGGGCGACCGCCAAAGGCGCCGTAAGGCGCCTCGCGGTCTAGTCCAGCTCGTTCAGCCAGCCTTCCCAGCGCCGCTTGGCCAGGTCGGGGTCGTTGCGGGGCTTGTCGCCCACGGCCTCGCGATAGGCCTGCAGGCCGGCGCCATAGACCTCGGCGAACAGCCGCTCCATCTGCGGGACGCCGCCGAAGCCGAGGCGCTCGGCCAGTTCGTCCTCGCCCGGCGCCGCGTGGCCCTGGGCGTCGAGCACGGCGCGCAGGGCGTCCAGGCGGATCAGCTGGATGAACCGCGCCACCCCGCCCTGCTTGTCGAACAGCCGGTAGAGCGACGAGCGCGAGATGCCGGCCCCGGCGCTGATGGCGTCGACCGACAGGGCCTTGTCGGCCAGGCGGGGCAGGACGAAGCGGCGCACGCTCTCGCGGCGGGCCAGGTCGCGGCGCTGGTCCTCGCGGCCGGCGCGGGCCGCGTCGCCGCCGATCGACGACAGGATGTCGATGAAGGCCCGGCCCAGGGCGGGCAGGGCGGTCGGGGCCAGGCCGTCGCCGCGCCGGGCCAGGGACGAGAGGAAGTCGGCCAGGACCAGATTGTCCGGCGGGATCAGGATCTGGCCGTGCAGCCGTCCGGCCGGGCCGAGCGCCGCCTCGATCACGTCGCGGGCGATGCTGGCGGTCAGGATCACGGCGTCGCGGTGGTCGGTGCGCATCGGCCGGCGGGTGTCGAGCAGCACGCCTTCGCCTGGTCCCAGGGTCCGGGGCGGCCCCGGCGCGTCCAACCGCACCTCGCCCTCGACCACGTGGGTCAGGACGAAATGATCGAAGCCGTCGCCGGCGATCCGCTCGCGCCGGGCATGGACCACGCCCGACAGCCGGCGCTCGAACAGCAGGATCTTGTCCAGCCGCCAGGCCCGCACCTGGGCGAAGAACGGGCCTTCGCCGCGGCTGACGTCGGAGCCGCGCGAATAGAGGGTCGCATAGAGCGCGAAGGCCTCCTCGGCCGGGTGCTCGTCGCTCGAGAAATGGAAGCTGTCGGTCACTGAAGCAGACATCTAGGCGCGCGCCATCCCGCTCGTCTCTTGCGCCAGCCGCCGCCAGGGCTCCGCCCCGAGAAACGCGGCGAGCCCGGCCAGTGATCCCGCCGCCGTCATCACCGCCGCCAGGGCCATGGCCAGGCCGTGCGGTCCGGAGAACAATCGGTCGCTCAGCAGGCCGGTCAGCAGCGGGCCGAAACCCAGGCCCGCCACCGTGACGAAGGCCAGGTAGAGGCTGTTCATGGCCGGGCGCAGATGCGGCGGGCTGAGCGGCTGCAGGCCGGCCAGGGCCGCCAGGGCCGCGGCCCCGCCGCCGGCCGTGATCAGGAAAAGGGCGGCCGCCGCTGTCGCCGGCGAGCCGGCGCGGCTCAGCAGCAGGGCGCCGAGCACGGCGAGCAGGGCGCCGCCGGTCACGACCAGGGCCGGTCCGCCGCCGGCCTTGCGCCGCTGGTCCAGCAGCCAGCCGCCGCCCAGATGTCCGGCCGGGGCGGCGACCAGCACCACCAGGCCGGCCAGCAGGGCGCTGGCGGCCGGGGTGAGGCCGCAGGCGCGGTTGACGATCGACGGCGCCCAGGCCGCGGCGGCCTGCACCAGCAGGATCACCGCGCCGGCGGCCAGGAAATGCAGGCCAAGGCCCGCCGGCCGCGCGGCCAGATGGGCCAGCGCCTGGGTCAGGCCCTGTCCCCGGGGAACGGCCTCGTCGCGGCCGCGCACACGCCAGGCCAGCAGGGCGACCAGCACCAGATTGGGCAGGGTCAGCAGGAGGATGGCCGCGCGCCACGGCGCGTGACCGAAGGCCTGGAAGATCCCCGCCGAAAAGGCGCCCAGGGCCAGGCCCCCGGCCAGCAGGGCGCCGCTGCGGCCCATCGACGATCCCGAGGTGAACACCGACACCCAGCGCGACAGCCGGGCGGCGGGGGCCCCGGCCACGATCACGGCCAGGGCCGTCGGCGCGAACACCGCCTGGGCCAGGCCCAGCACCAGGCGCGAGGCGAACAGGGCGGCGTAGGTCTGGGCGAAGGCCATGGCCATGGTGGCCAGGGTCCAGAGGGCGGCGGATCCCGCCAGCAGCAGTCCGCGCGGCAGGCGGTGGCCGCGATGGCCGGTGACCAGGGTGGCGATGGTGTAGAGCGCCACGAAGGCGGGGCCTTGCAGCGCGCCCAGCTGGGTGTCGGTCAGCTGGAAGCCGGCCTTGAGGGCGGGGGCGTAGACGCTGGGCACGGCCCGGTCGACGAAGGCCATGAAATGGCCGGCGGCCAGCAGCAGGACGATTGGGAATTCGAGAAGCGGGCCTTCATCCGGGCCCTGCCGTACGCGCTCTGACATCGGGCTCTGAAAGCTTTCCGGGAGCGCACTGTTTCCCCCGCGCGAAGTCGTAGTTAACGCAACCGCATGTACTGTCCAGCCCTTCGCGGCGCGCCGTGTCGCGGAATGTTCCAGGTTTGGGACGCGACAATTCCCCGGAGCGGGTGCTAGCCGTCGCCCTCGAGCGCTTCCGTCGCATGGCGAGGGAAGCGACGAGCGTCTCCTGCGTTCTGGCCGGGCCCGTCGATCCCTCGATCCCCGCCGCAACGCTGCCGGGGGACGGCTCGACGTCGTCACGCACTCCACAAGCGGTCGGCGGCGTCGAGACGGACCCGACGAGATTTCGCCCGCGGCCGCGATGATCGGCGCCCGGACGACGACAGCCTTCGCCGCTTCCTCCAAGCGGTGAAGAGGAGAGGGTGGCCTGGCTGCAGGGTCGTGGGGGCGATCCGCGGCCCGGTCCGCGACCAGCGACGCGCATTCTGCGCCGCTGGTCGCCTCCCCGCTGATCAAACAGCGCTCACCATCCACCGTTCTGCCAATAATCGCCTGGGTTGATCTGGACGCTGATTGCGAACAAGGCGATTATTTCCCGGCTCGCGCGAAGACCGGCGCGAGGCGATCACGACGTCCGTGGACCGATCGTTTCAGAGGAGGTTCTGTCGAGATATCGACGAAACTCGCTCACTGTGGCGCCAGCGCCACAGCCGATTTGCGAGGTCACGCGTTTGTCGTCGTGGAAGCCGCCCCGCGGGGGGCGTCCTGGCTAATTTAAAGAGGGTTCTCACATGAAATTCGGGTTGCTGGCTGGCGTCGCAGCCGTCGCGCTTTGCGCGGCGTCAGGCGCCTCCGCCCAAAGCGCGTTGAGCGGATGGTACGTGGCCGGCGACGTCGGTTACCACTCGACCGAGGGCGTCGAAACGAGTTCGTCGGTGGACGCCTCCGACGGCCGTCCCTACGACTGGACCTTCTCGACCGACAAGGACTGGGCGGGCTTCGCGCGCCTCGGTTACCGTCTGTCGCCGAACTGGCGCGTCGAAGGCGAATACGGCTATCGCGGCGGCGACATCAAGGGCGTCCGCTCCGAGGACGGCTCGCGTCCGCAGCCGCTGGGTCTCTGCACCGCCGGTCCGATCCGCACGGTGACCAGCCCGACCTGCGGCGAGCCGAACGGCGAGCTGAAGGCCACCACCCTGATGGCCAACGTCATCTATGACTTCCTGCCCGACTCGTCCTGGCGTCCGTTCGTCGGCGTCGGCGTCGGTACGGCCTGGGTGCACAACAAGGTCTACGGCCAACTGAGCGGCGTGCCGACCGGCGCGGCGCCCTACCAGAACCTCAGCATCGACGACGTCGATCAGGCGTTCGCCTATCAAGGCCTGCTGGGTCTGGCCTGGGACATCACCCCGAACTGGTCGCTCGACCTGACGGGCCGCTACCTGACCGCCAAGAACGTCACCTGGGGTTCGGTCTCGACGAACGTGGGCGCGGCCGGTCCGGCCCCGACCTCGCTCGGCTACTTCGAAGGCGACTACAAGGACAGCTCGATCACCCTGGGTGTGCGCTACACCTTCGGCTCGCCGCCGCCCCCGCCGCCTCCGCCCCCGCCGCCGCCTCCCCCGCCGCCTCCGCCGCCCGAGCCCCCGGCTCCGCCGCCCCCGCCGCCGCCTCCGCCGGCCTACGAGGCCCGCGAGTTCGTGGTCTACTTCCCGTTCGATCAGTACGTGCTGACGCCGGAAGCCCAGGCCGTGGTGCAGCAGGCCGCTGACTACGCCAAGGGCGGCAACGCGACCAAGATCACGGTCGTGGGCCACACCGACACCTCGGGCTCGCCGAAGTACAACGTCCGCCTGTCGGAACGTCGTGCGAAGGCCGTGGCCGATGGTCTGGTCGGCGCCGGCGTCCCCGCCACGACCCTGGCGGTCGACTGGAAGGGTGAAAGCGCCCCGGCCGTCGCCACCGGCGACGGCGTGAAGGAACCGCTGAACCGTCGTTCGACGATCTCGATCAACTTCTAAGATCGGATCCCGGACGGAGGCTTCACGCTTCCCGACGAAATGCGAAGGCCCCGGAGGAAACTCCGGGGCCTTTTGCTTTGTGGCCTTCTCCCCTTGCGGGAGAAGGTGGCGGCGAAGCCGACGGATGAGGGGTTTCTCAGAAGTGAGACGCCGCACCCAGCCGATCGGATTTTCGCGGCGGATAGGGCTTTCGACCCCTCACCCGACCCGCTTCGCGGGCCACCCTCTCCCGCAAGGGGAGAGGGATCAGCGGCCAGGCTCCACCAACCCCGCCAGCGCCCGCGGCAGCGGCGACGGCGCGCCCAGCATCAGGGCGACCACATGCTCGGCCAGCAGCGGGGCGGTGGTGAAGCCTCGCCCGCCCAGGCCGCCCAGCACGAACAGGCCGTCCGGCGCGCCGGGAACCGCGCCCGCCAGGGGCAGGTGGTCGGCCGTCGTGGCGCGCACGGCGGCGCGGCCGTCGAGCGGGGCAGCCGCGAGGCGGGCGGCGAGGTCCGGCCGCCCCTTGGCCAGGGCCGCGCGGTTGCGGGCGTGATCGGCCTCGCGAAGCTCGACGGCCATGTCGCCCCGGTCGTGGGTGGCGCCGAACAGCACGCCGCCCTCGCGCGTGGGAACGGCGTAGCCGCCGAAGGCGGCGGGGGTGATCGCCGTGTCGATAGGGCCGGTCCAGCTGGTCTGGCCGCGCACCGGGCGGATGGGCGCCTCGGGCCAGAGCCGGACCAGGTCGGCGCCGCCGGCCAGCACGACGGCGTCGGCGGTCGCCAGGACTGCGCCGGCCTCGTCCAGCAGGCGCCAGCCGTCGTCGCTGGGCTCGATCCGCACGACCTCGGCGGCGATCGCCTCGCCGCGCCAGGCGACGAGGACGGCGGCGGGTTCGACCACGCGGGCCAGGGCCATGGAGAGCGCGCCGCTCGCCGCCTCGCCCAGGGCTGTGCTCGCCGTCCCGGCGTCCAGGACGGTCATTTCGCCGGCGGCGAACAGCTCCTGGCCGGTGACGGCGGCGAAGCGGTCGGGGTCCTTGGGGCCGGTCGCCAGCCGCAGCACGCCGCGCGCCAGCACCGCGTCGGGGAGAGCCTCGTAGAGAGCGGCGGCGCGGGCCAGGGCCTGGGCCGGGAAGGCCGCGCGCGGACCGCCGCCGGCGTCCAGCGCCGGGGTGACCAGAGCGGCGGGATTGCCCGAGGCCGGGTCGCGGCCGGCGTCGATCACCGTCACGGCCAGGCCCTCGGCCCGGGCGGCGCGGGCCAGGCTGGCCGCCGCGATGCCGCCGCCGACGATCGCCAGGCTCTTCGGACGGCGGGGCGCGGGGCGCTCGCCGGGGAAGGTCGCCTCCAGCCGTTCCTTCTTGCGGCCGAAGCCGGGGCGTTTTTCCCAGGAGAAGCCGGCGGCGGACAGGCCCCGGCGCACGGCCCCGGCGACGGTGAAGGTCGCGGCGCGTGCGCCCGGCGCGGTGCGGGCGGCGACGGCGGCGAGGATCTCCTCGCTCCACATGGCCGGGTTGAGGGCTGGCGAGAAGCCGTCGAGGAACCAGGCGTCGGCCGCCCCGCTCCAGGCCTCCAGCGCCTCCGTCACGTCCATGACGGCCAGATCCAGCACCGCGTCGAAGCCGGGCAGGTCGATGCGGTGGAAGCCGCGCGCGGCGCTGGGCCAATGGTCGAGCAGCACCTGGGCGGCCTCGCCCAACTCCGGCCAGACGGCCAGGGCGCGGGCGGCTTCGTCGCGGGTGATCGGGTGGGCCTCGATCGAGAAGATGTTGAGCCGTGCTCCCGGCGCCTTCTCTCGCCGCCACAGGTCCAGCAGGGCGGCGATGTTCAGCCCCGTGCCGAAGCCCAGCTCGCCGACCACGAAACGGTCGCGCCCCGCCCAGGCGCCCGGCAGGCCGCAGCCTTCCAGGAACACCGCCCGGGTCTCGGCCAGGCCGTCGGCGCTGGAGAAGTAGACGTCGCCATAGAGCCGCGACTGCGGCAGGCCGTCCTCGCGCCAGATCAGCGGGGAGCCCGGGGCGGTGTCTGAAGAGTCGGAAGTCATGGCGCCATCATAGAAGAAGGGCCGCCCTCGCGGACGGCCCTTCGGATAGTCGAAGCTCGAAAAGGCCTGAAAAGGCTCAGTGGCCTTCGGTCTTCTTCTCTTCGGCAGGAGCTGCGGCGGCGGCCGGGGCCGTACCTTCGGCGGCCGAGACGGCGTCCGGTTCGGCGGCGGCGTCGGCGGCGGCCTTGTTGGCGTCGGCGGCGGCCTGGTCCTCGGCCGAGCCGGCGTCGGCGGCCGTCACGTCGCTGGCGCCGGCGGCGGCGGCCGCGGCGGCCTTCTCGTCGGCGGCGGGAGCCTCGTCCTTCTTGCCGCAGGCGGCCAGCGACAGGGCGGTCATGGCCGCGCCGGCGATGAGGATCTTGCGGAGGACTTGGGTGGTCATCGGGGCATCCCTTGCGACGTCTAAATGGAAACGCCCGGCGTGGGAGCCGGGCGCCATGGTGGCAAGGAACCGCTTTTCACGCCTCGTTGCAAGACAAAGATCACGGGCGCGTGATCTGGCCGTACGCGGACGGAAGGATCGGGCTCAGCCCTCGGCCGGGATCTGCGACAGGGCCTCTTCCAGCTCGACGAAGCTGGGCTGGCAGACGCTGGGCACGTTGCCGCGGCCGATCTCGACGCTGATCTGGGCGGCGTTGCCGTGCAGGTGGGCGACGAGCACCGCCTGGATGATCTTGTAGAAGGCGCCGTCCTCGTTGACGACGGCCTGCAGGCGGGCGGCCATCGGGCCGACCAGGCCATAGGCCATGAACACGCCGAGGAAGGTGCCGACCAGGGCGCCGCCGATCATGCCGCCGAGCACGGCGGGCGGTTCGGTGATCGAGCCCATGGTCTTGATGACGCCCAGCACGGCGGCGACGATGCCCAGGGCGGGCAGGGCGTCGGCCATGGATTGCAGGGCGTGGGCCGGCTCGAGCGCCTCGTGGTGGTGCTTTTCGAGCTGCTTTTCCATCGCGTCCTCGACCTGGTGGGGATCCTCCAGGTTCATGGTCATCATCCGCAGGGTGTCGCAGATGAAGTCGACGGCGAAGTGGTCTTTCGAGATCTTCGGGTAGCGCGAGAAGATCGAGCTGTCGTGCGGCTTTTCGATGTGGCTTTCCAGGGCGATGACGCCCTTGGACTTCATCGTCTTGGTCAGCAGGAACAGCAGGGCCAGCAGGTCGCGATAGTCGCCGGCCTTCCACTTGGGACCGGCGAAGATCTTGCCGAAGCCGCCGGCGGTGGCCTTGATGACGGTCATCGAGTTCGAGATCAGGAACGCGGCGACGCCCGCGCCGAGGATGGCCATCAGTTCGTGAGGGGCCGCCTCGATGATGACGTCCATCTTGCCGCCACCCATCAGGTAGCTGCCGAACACGAGGCCGAAGAGCAGCACGATGCCGATGATCTGGAACATGACGTCAGGAGGCCCCGAAGAATTCAGCCCGCATCATGGCTGTTAATGATTAATCCAAGGTATCGGCGGTTTGCAGGTCCGTGCGGCGGCTGAGCGCAGGCCGCGCCGTCACGCCGCGCGCGCCGGCTTGCGGGCCTGGGCCGCGCCGCCGACCCGGAAGCGGCCGATCAGGTGGGAAAGAGTGGCGGCCTCGGTCTTGAGGCTGTGGCTGGCGGCGGTGGACTGCTCGACCATGGCGGCGTTCTGCTGGACGGTCTGGTCCATCAGGTTGATGGCGCCGTTGACCTCCGACAGGCCGGCCGACTGCTCGGCGGCCGAGGCGGCGATCTCGCCCACCAGCCCGTCGATCTCGCCCACCTTGTCGGCGATGGCCTGAAGGGCCTGGCCGGTCTCGCCGACCATCGACACGCCCTGCTCGACCTCGCGGGCGGCGGTGGCGATCAGCACCTTGATCTCGCGGGCCGCTTCGGCCGAGCGCTGGGCCAGGGCCCGCACTTCCATGGCGACGACCGCGAAGCCCTTGCCGCTGTCGCCGGCCCGGGCGGCCTCGACCCCGGCGTTGAGGGCCAGAAGGTTGGTCTGGAAAGCGATCTCGTCGATCACTCCGACGATGCGGCCGATCTCGCGCGAGGAAGCCTCGATGCGGGTCATGGCCCCGACGGCGTCGCCGACCACGACGCGCGAGCGCTGGGCGTCGCTGCGGGCCGCGCCGACCACGATGGCCGCGCTCTTGGCCCCGGCCGAGCTGCGGCGGACGGTGGCGGTGATCTCGTCGAGGGCCGCGGCGGTCTCCTCCAGGCTGGCGGCCTGGCGCTCGCTGCGGCGGGAGAGGTCGTCGGCGGCGCAGGCGATCTCGTCGCTGCCGGCCTCGATGCCGCCGGCCGAGCGGACGATCACCTTCAGGGCGTCCTCCATCTGGGCGATGGCGGCGTTGAAGTCGGCGCGCAGGCGTTCGTATTCGGCGGGGAAGGCGATGTCGACGCGGCGGGTCAGGTCGCCCTGGGCCAGGGCGCGCAGGCCGCCGGCGAGGCTGTCGACCACGGCCTCCAGCTGCACGCGGGCGGCCTCGCGCTCGGCTTCGGCGGTCTGGCGCGCGGCTTCGGCCGCCTGGCGCTCGATCTCGACCTGGCGTTCGACGGCGATCTTCTCGATGGCGGCGTCCTTGAAGCGCAGCACGGCCTTGGCCATGGCGCCGATCTCGTCGCGGCGGTCGACGTCGGGCACCTCGACGCCGTTGTCGCCGCCGGCCAGGCGGGTCATGACGCCGGTCAGGGCGGTGACCGGCCGGCCCAGCACGCGGGTCAGCAGCCAGGCCAGGCCCAGCGAGGCCAGAAGGCCGAGGATCCCGCCGACCACGATGCCGAGGAAAGCCCGGCCGAAGGCCCGCTCGCGGCTGGCCGAGCGCACCGCCTCGTCGCGATGCTCCTGGGCCTCGACCTCGGCCAGCACCTTGCGCAGGTCGGCCAGGCGGTCGTTGGCGCCCGTCCGCGTCGCGGCCTGGGCGCGGCCCTCTGGCGTGGCGGCCATGGCGATCAGGGCCTGGGCCTCGGCCTTGTACTGCTTGCGGGCGTCCGAGAGCTTGGCGGCGGCGGTCGCGTAGTCGCCGGCCGCGTCGGCGTTGCGCAGGGCGTCGAGATCGGCCTCCAGGGCCTTCTCGGCCGCGTCGAAGCGCTTGATGTGCTCGCTGGCGCCCGAGGCGACATAGCCGAGGATGGCGTTCTGCTGCTCGAGCGCGGCGGCCTGCATGCGGGCGCTGGCCATGGTCAGGGCCATGGAGTCGTCGGTCATCTCGGTCGCCTTGCGCAGCGACCACAGGTCCAGGGCGACCACGGCGCTGGCCGCGCCGCAGATGGTGATCATGGCCGCGAAGGCCAGCAGCAGTTTGTGGGGGACGGAGATGTGACGCAGCATGGCCCCAGTACGCGTCCGCGCCATGAGCGGACCCTTAATTTGGGCGTCCCAGGGTTGCGGCAAAGCGTCCCGGTATCGCTTGGGATTTCCTTGGGCTTCCCCTGACGACGAACCCACTCTAACGTTTGTTCGATGTCTGCCGCCGCTCAAGATCAACAGGTCAACCGGCGGGCCTTCGCCATCCTTTTCGGGGTGTCGGCGGCCACGGCGCTGGGCAATACGGGCATGCTGTCCGTCCTCCCCGCCATCGGCCGGCAGATCGGCATCCCAGACGCCATGGTGGCGGCGATCTTCTCGCTGTCGGCCCTGCTGTGGGCGCTGTCCTCGCCGTTCTGGGCCAAGCGGTCGGACGTGCGAGGGCGCAAGCCGCTGATCCTGCTGGGGCTGGGCGGGTTCTGCGTGTCGATGACCCTGTGCGCCTTCGTGGTCAGCGCCGGGCTGCACCACCTCTTTCCGCCGATGCTGGTCTTCGTGCTGTTCCTGCTGGCGCGGGCGCTGTTTGGCCTGTTCGGCTCGGCCGCCAATCCGGCCACCCAGGCCTATCTGGCCGAGCGCACCAAGCGCGAGGAGCGCACCCAGGCCATGGCCACCCTGGCCGGGGCGTTCGGCCTGGGCACGGTGGTGGGGCCGCTGCTGGCGCCGCTGTTCGTGCTGCCGGTGGTGGGCCTGGCCGGGCCGATGTTCGCCTTCGCCGGGCTGGCGGCGGTGATGATGTGGATCGTGCACCGGGGTCTGGAGGAGGCCAGGCGGCCGGCCAGCGCGGGCGAGGTCCAGCCGCGCGCGCGCCTGGCCTTTCCGTCGCTGCGGCGGGGCGACGGCCTGTGGCGCGACCCGCGCCTCATGCCGTTCCTGATCTTCGGCTTCCTGGTGGCCACCTGCCAGACGGCCCAGACCCAGACCCTGGGCTTTCTGATCATCGACAAGCTGGGCGTCGCGCCGGTCAAGGCCCAGGGCTTCATCACCCTGGCCATGGCGGCTGGGGCGGTGGCGGGCCTGCTGGCCCAGTGGGGCCTGATCCGGATGTTCGCCATGGGCCCGCGCGAGCTGATGCGCTGGGGCGTGGGGGTCGCGGCCCTGGGCAATGTGGTCGTGGCCTTCGCGCCGGACTATGCGGCCGTGGCCATCGGCTATGCGGTGTCGTCGCTGGGCTACGGCTTCGCGCGGCCGGGCTTCACGGCGGGAGCGTCGCTGTCGGTCGAGGCTAAGGACCAGGCCGGGGCGGCCGGCGCCATCGCCGCCATCAACGGCCTCAACGTGGTGGTCGCGCCGCTGTTCGTGCTGCTCTACGAGGCCGTGCGCTGGGCCCCGTTCGTGCTCAACGCCCTGATCCTGGCGGCCATGCTGGCCTACGCCCTGCGCCAGGCCGTGCTGCGCAAGGTCAGCGACGAGGAGACGCCGGGCGAGGCGACCCTGGCCGGCCTGGAACGCGGCGACGAGGGCGGGGTGTAGCCCCGCCCGTCAGCCTTCACCCCTTGCGGATGATCCGCGCAGCGGCGGCGTGGAAGGCCGCGTCGGTTTCGGCCAGGTTGGCCACGGCGCCATGGCGGTCGGCGGCGACGCTCATGCCGGTGGTGGTGTAGGACTGCGACACCCGGCGGGCTTCCTCGCCGCGCAGGGCGGCGTTGGCGGCGGCGGTCTCGTGCCACTCGGCCAGCTCGCCGGCGGTCAGCGGGTGGTCCTCGGCGGCGCTCGGATGGTGCACCACGTCGCCGAAGCCGATGGCCACGAAGCCGTGAATGACGCCGTAGTCTTCTTCCGACAGCAGGAAGGTGATCTGCCGCTCTTCGATCTGGCCGGTATAGACGTCCTGATCGGGATCGAACTCGCGCAGCACCAGCACGTCGCCGACCTTGAATTCGCGGTCGTTGCGGCGGATCTCGAAGCGCTTCTTGCCCGAGCGCACGGCGGCGAAATACTGCGGCCAGGTCTTCAGTTCGTGACGGGTCATGGAAAGTCTTTGAATTGGCGCCCGAAAGCGCCGGAAAAATCGAAGGCGACGCTCTTAGAGCGCGTCGGCGGCGAGGAAAAGGCGGTTTGTGACCGGGCCGTGACGCGCAGGCGAGGAAACCAGCGGCATCATAGCAGCAAGTCGCGCCAACCCCAGGCGGCGATTGACGATGCGCGGGCGTCGCGGTCAAGTTCGCGCTCAACTTTTGGGGGAGATGCGCGTGCGGCGGATCGGGGTGGTGCTGGCGGTCTTCGGGCTGGTGGCGTCAATGACGGCCTCGATGGCCGAGGCCGCTTCACCGCCCAGCGCGGCGCGCTATGTCGAGCCGGTCGAGGAGCGCTTCTGCCTGCAGGCCGCCGACGCCGAACTGCCGGGCGACGGCGTGGCCGTGCTGGTCTGGCGGACGCCGTCGAGCGGCCCGGGGAAGGCGTTCGTGTCCTTCGACTCCCGCCTGAAGCCGGGCGGCGAGGTGCTGAGTTTCTCGCCTGAATTCCTGACCCTGGCGGCGGACGGCTCCGGGACGGTGCGGTTCGTGGACAACTGGGGCGCGCCGGCGAGGGCGCGTGTCCGACGGTCCGGAGACGAGGTCGAGATCGACCTGGCGCGACGGGGCGAGGCGCTGGCGCCGTCGCCGGCCAAGGCCGTCAACTATGGCCGCTTCACGCTCAGCAAGGCCGCCTGCCGCGCCGCGGACCTGGACGAGCTGCCCTGGGCGGTCGCGGCCGACGCCTACGATCTGTGGCGCTACACGCCCGGACGGAACGGTCGCGGCGCGGTGGCCGAGTTCATCGCCGCTCCAGGCGGCATTCCCTTCCGCGCGACCTGCGAGCGCGCGACGCTGCGGCTGGAGTTCTTCACCGACGAGGGCGATCCGCGCGCCTGGGACAAGGATCTGCGGGACCTGCTGCTGATCCTCCGGGACCCGACGACGGAGCGTGAGCAGAACCTGGTCCTGAAGGGCGAGCCGAAGGCCCGCAGCATCGTCGGACGGCTGGCGCTGACGCCGGCCCTGGCCCGCGCCGTGGCGACGGCGCCGATGATCTCGCTCTACGGCGAGAACGGTCCGTCGAACGAGTATCCGGGCGGCCGCTCCGAGGGCTTCCGGCGGCTGGTGCGGGAGTGCGCGCCCAAGGCCTGATCCGGGTCCGGTCCACGCATGAAAAAGGCCGCCGCGGGGGAGCGCGGCGGCCTTCTTTCTGCGGCGAAGGGGGGAGCCTTACGCCTCGACCATGTTCTTGGCGAGGGCCGCCTCGCGCATGGACTTCTGCAGCTTCTCGAAGGCCCGGACCTCGATCTGGCGGACCCGTTCGCGGCTGACGCCGTACTGGGCGGCCAGGTCTTCCAGGGTGGTCGGGTCGTCCTTCAGGCGGCGCTCGGTCAGGATGTGACGCTCGCGGTCGGTCAGTTCGACCATGGCCTCTTCCAGGAGGCTCATCCGCATGGACTTCTCCTGGTTCTCGGCGACCACGGTCTCTTGCGAAACCTGGTCGTCGTCGGCCAGCCAGTCCTGCCACTCGCTTTCGCCGTCGGCGCGCAGGGGCGCGTTCAGCGAGGCGTCGGGACCGCCCAGGCGGCGGTTCATCGAGATGACCTCGCTGTCCAGCACGCCCAGCTTGGTGGCGATGTAGCTGACCTGGTCTGGGCGCAGGTCGCCGTCCTGGAAGGCGGCGATCTGGCTCTTGGCCTTGCGCAGGTTGAAGAACAGCTTCTTCTGCGCGGCGGTCGTGCCCATCTTCACCAGCGACCACGAGCGCAGGATGTACTCCTGGATCGAGGCGCGGATCCACCACATGGCGTAGGTGGCCAGGCGGAAGCCCTTCTCGGGCTCGAACTTCTTGACCGCCTGCATCAGGCCGACATTGCCTTCGGAAATCACTTCCCCAATCGGCAGGCCGTAGCCGCGATAGCCCATGGCGATCTTGGCCACGAGGCGCAGGTGGCTGGTGACCATCTTGTGCGCGGCGTCGCTGTCCTGATGCTCTTTCCAGCGCTGGGCGAGCATGAACTCCTCGTCCTTCGCCAGCATCGGGAACTTGCGGATTTCGGTGAGGTAGCGCGACAGGCCGCCGTCCGGCGACATCACCGACAAGGAATTCACTGCCATGAGTTCAACATCCCCTGGGCCCGAAGCCAACGTGGCTCCCGAGGCCCACTTTCGAATGGGTGAGATAGGTACGGGTTGCGGCGAAGGTAAGGTCGATAACGCAAATGTAATGTCCGACACCGTGGCTCAGGTATTGGACATTTCGATGGCGGAATGAACGTTCATTCTCAAAAAAATGAACGATCATTCTCAAAATTGCAAGAGGCTTGAATGCGCCCCTCTCCCCTTGCGGGAGAGGGTGGCCTCCCGGAGGGAGGTCGGGTGAGGGGTCTCTCAGAACTCAAAGCTGCGAGTGGCGGGCAGGCTGGGGAGGACGTCGGATGTCTGAGAGACCCCTCATCCGACGGCTTCGCCGCCACCTTCTGCCGCAGGGGGAGAAGGATCACCTACCCCGCCGGCGCGTCCAGTTCGGCGCGCACGCCGGGATTGTTGTCGTGATAGGCCAGGGTTCCGGCCAGCTGGCGGACCATGGCGTCCATCATCTTGCTGCCGAAGCCGACGCGGGGGCCCTGCTTGCCGCCGCCCTGGTCGGCGACCGAGATGCGCACGCGGCCGCCGTGCTCGACCAGGCCGACATCGATGCGGCCCGGCCGGCCGCCATAGGCGTACTTCACCGCGTTGATCACCAGCTCGGTGACCACCAGGCCGATGGTCACGGCCTTGTCGGTCGAGACCGTGGCCGGGGCGGCGTCGACGCGCAGCATCCGCGCCCACTCCTGGCCCAGGGATTCCACCAGTTCCTCGGCCAGCTCGACGAGGTAGCGGTCGAGCGACACCGTCTCCAGCTGGTCGCCGCGATAGAGCCGGCGGTGGACCAGGCCCACGGCGGTGAGCCGGCGGCTGGCCTCTTCGAGCGGCGCGCGGGCGGCCGGATCCTCGATGGTCTTCATCTGGATGGTCAGGAAGCCGGCGGCCAGGGCCAGGCTGTTCTGGACCCTATGATTCACCTCGCGCAGCAGAAAGTCCTTCTGCCGCAGCAGGTCGTCCTTGTCGTCCAGCGTGGCGCGCAGCTGGCTGTTCAGCTCGGCCGTGCGGCGGGCGCGGCGCAGGTCCAGGAGGTCCTGGCGCAGGCGCAGGGCGGCCTCGGTCTGCGAGGTGCTCCACGGGCGCGAGCGGCCGCGGACCGTCTCGCTCCAGGCGTCGAACGAGGCGCGCGGCGTAAGCGCCCCGTCGCCCCCGGCCGCCTTGGCGGTGCGGTAGGGATCGCCGGCCCAGTGCACGACCTCGACCTCCTCGGCGCGGGTCCACAGCACGGCCAGCAGCGGGGAGCGCTCGACCACCACGCCCATCAGGCCCGAGGCCCAGCTCTTGAAGGCGCTGGCGCCGGGAAACACGGCGGCGCTGCGGTCGGTGGCGATCACCCCGCCGGCGTCGACGTCCAGCAGCCAGTCGCGCAGCATGGCCAGGGCCGTGTGCGGCGGGGTCTTGCCGGCCGTCTCGATGCGGTCGTCGCGGAACAGGGCCACGCCGTCGGCGTCGCCCAGGGCGACCAGGTCGGGAACGTGCTCCTCCAGCGCCAGGTCGCCGATGTCGGACTGCGACAGCACCGAGGCCAGGTCGTCGCCCAGGGCGCGCAGGCGCAGCTTCTCGCGCCAGGTCTCGGCCTCTTCCTTGGCCTTGATCTGGCGGGCCAGCCCGCCGGCCAGGGCGCGGCAGGCGGCGCGGATCTCGTAGGGCAGCAGGCGCGGGCTATTGTGATGGCAGGCCACCAGGCCCCATAGGCGGCCGTCCTTGACGATCGACACCGAGGCCGAGGCGACGACGCCCATGTTGCGCAGATACTGCAGGTGCACCGGCGAGACGCTGCGCAGGGCCAGGTCGCTCATGTCGAGCTGGCCTTCCGGCGCCGGTTCCAGCGGGGCGGGCGTGTAGGCCGAGTCCGGGATCACCCGCACCAGGTTGCGCACATAGAGGGCGCGGGCCTGCCTGGGGATGTCCGAGCCGGGGAAGCGGTGGTTGAGGAAGCTCTTCAGGTGCTGGGCGCGGTCCTCGCCAACCACCTCGCCTGCGTCGTCCTCGACCCCGAAGCGATAGATCATCACCCGGTCGAAGCCGGTCAGGCGGCGGAACTCCAGGGCGGCGCGGTCATAGAGCGTCTTCAGGCCCGGGCAGCGCTCGAAGGCGGCCGCGGCCGCTTCTAGGTGGGTCAGGATCTGCGAGCCGGCCATAGGCCGCTCGAGGCCGGGTTCGATCTCCAGCAGGACGAGTTCGCCCTGCACCGTGGCGCTGAGGTCGAGATTGCGGCCGTTCCGGTGCAGCACGCCGACGAAGCCGCCGGCCGGGCGGGAATTGGAGATGGCGGCCACCTGGCCGGCCAGGTCGTCGCCGATCACGGCGCCGACCGCCTGGTCCAGCCACGTCCCGACGCCCAGCAGGCCGGCCACGTCGCCGGCCGCGGCGCGCACGGTCAGGCCGTCGCGGTCCAGCGCCAGCAGCACGCCGTGCGGCTGGATGGCGCCGGGGATGTGGATCGGCTCGCGATCGCAGGCCTGGATCTGCTCGGGCGTCGGCGCGGCCGTCATGCGTCAAGCCTGTCCAGCATGGGGGCGTGCGACGGGAAAGCTACGGTCACGGCGGCGGCTCCAGACGGCCTAGGCCGGTGCTTGACAGTACGTCGCATTGAACAGGCTGACCGTCGTCTTGTCGACATTTGGCCCACGACAACGCGAACAGGGCTTGTCTGCATCTTTCGAGAGCGTCACGGTCGCGCTTGTTTTTTTCGGGAGACCCATCCGCATGACCGGCTTTCTTCTGCGCGCGCTGTTCGCGGGGCTGGGGCTCTGGCTGGCGTCGCGGATCGTGCCGGGGATCAGCGCCTCGGGCTGGCAGACGATCGCCATCGCCGCGGTGCTGCTGGGGATCGTCAACGCGGTGGTGCGGCCGATCGTGGTGCTGCTGACCCTGCCGATCACCCTGGTGACGTTGGGTCTGTTCCTGTTGGTGGTCAACGCCGCCATGCTGGGCCTGGTGGCGATGCTGCTGCGAGGGCTGGTCGTTCACGGCTTCTGGGCCGGCGTCTTCGGCGCGATCGTGATCGGCGTGGTCAGCTGGCTGGGCCACCTGCTGCTGGGCGAAGGCGCCGAGCGGGAATGAGCCTGAAGTTCTAGCCGTCGGCGACCTGGATCCGAACGCGCACGCGGCCGTCCTCGCCGCGCGTGGCGACGCCGACGCCGCCATTCGCAGCGCGGCGGGCGGCGACCTTTTCCTTCATGCCCTCGGGCCAGCGCGACACCTGGGCCAGGCGCACCTTGCGCGGCACGCGTGCGGCGGCCTTCAGCGGCAGGTCGTCGGCCTGCGCGAAGGTCTTGTCCATGAACAGGGCCGGGTTCAGCGGCCGGCCCTTGCGGCTGATCTCGAAATGCAGGTGCGAGCCGGTCGAGCGGCCGCTGTCGCCGACCAGGGCGATCGGCGTGCCGCGGCGCACGAAGACGTCCTTCTTCATGCCAAGATTGCGGCCCAGGTGCGCATAGAGCGTCGTGAAGCCGTCCTTGTGCCGGACCTCGACGAAGCGGCCGTAGCCGGCGTCGACGCCGGTGCGCAGGACGACGCCGTCGGCGGCGACCTTCACCGCCGTGCCGGAGGGGGCGGCGATGTCGACGCCTTCATGCAGGCGGCCGCCTTCTTCCCAGGGTAGCTTGCGCAGGCCGAAGGGCGAGGCGATGTCGCGGCCGGGCAGGGGCGCGTCGAAGACGTAGGCGGGCGGCGGGGGTGGCGGCGCGGGTTCGGCGGCGGCCTGGACGACGGGCGCGGTGATGGGGGCGGGCGCCAGCAGGTCGGCCAGGGCGCGGGCGGCCGGCACGGAAGCGGCGGCCACGACGACGGCGAAGCCCAGCGTCAGCGGCAGGGCGAGATTGCGGGCGGGCGGGGCCTGGGTGTCTGGCGCCAAGAACGGAACCTCGTGGATCGGTCATGTGCGAGGATCGCGGGCCGGGCGGTTCTAGGGGCTTGGCCTTTCGCGATCGTGAACGCGGCTCTTTGCCCGCCTGATCGGGCGGAAAGGCGGCAGCTGAGCCGTGGTGTTCATCAGAGCTTGGCCGATCGCTGTCGCGAATTTGTCAAACATTACACGAATTTTAGAATATTAAATCCAGTCAATACTATGAATACGGAGTCATGAACGACACTTAACGGGACTCTTCAAGTATCGTTCAGTACACCTTTGTCCATGGAGGCGCGGCGGACGCGCCCGGGAACAGAGGGAAAATTCCAATGCGCAAGTTCATGATCAGCCTCACCTCGATCGCGACCCTGACCCTGGCGGCCGTGCCGCTGATCGGCCTGACCCAGGCGGCCCACGCCGCGCCGGTCACGGTTCGCGTCGGCGACCTGAACCTGGCCGACCCGGCCGACGCCGCCGAGTTCGAGACCCGCGCCGCCGACGCCACCAAGCGCTTCTGCCGCGCCCGCGCCAACCACGAGCGTCTCGACCTGATGTCGCAGCGCGCCTGCAAGATCGACGTCCGTGACGAGATCAACGACAAGCTCTCGGACAAGCAGCGCCAGGCCCTGGCCTCGGCCGCCCGCGCGACCCCGATGGCGGTGGCCGCTCGCTGAGCCCCGCATGCAAAGCCATCCGCCGCGGAGGCCCCGGTAGAACCGGGGCCTTTGCTGGAGGACCCCCTCCGGTCCTGCGGACCACCTCCCCCAGAGGGGGAGGATCAAACGAAAAAGCCCCGGTCCTGCGACCGGGGCTTTCGCGTTTCTGGCGGAGGAAGAAGGCTTCAGAGCCCCTTCACGATGCCTTCGACCATCTTCTTGGCGTCGGCGAACAGCATCATCGTGTTGTCCTTGAAGAACAGCTCGTTCTCGACCCCGGCATAGCCCGACGACATGCCGCGCTTCACGAAGAGGACGGTGCGGGCCTTTTCGACGTCCAGGATCGGCATGCCGAAGATGGCGCTGGTCGGGTCGGTCTTGGCGGCCGGGTTGGTCACGTCGTTGGCGCCGATCACGAAGGCCACGTCGGCCGTCGAGAACTCCGAGTTGATGTCCTCCAGCTCGAAGACCTCGTCGTAGGGGACGTTCGCCTCGGCCAGCAGCACGTTCATGTGGCCCGGCATGCGGCCGGCGACGGGGTGGATGGCGTACTTCACCTCCACGCCCTCTTCCTTCAGCTTGTCGGCCATTTCGCGCAGGGCGTGCTGGGCCTGGGAGACGGCCATGCCGTAGCCCGGGACGATGATCACCTTGCTGGCGTTCTTCATGATGAAGGCCGCGTCGTCGGCCGAGCCCTGCTTGACCGGACGGGTCTCGACCTTGCCGCCGGGGCCGGCGGCCGCGGCGTCGGCCCCGAAGCCGCCCAGGATCACCGAGACGAACGAGCGGTTCATGCCCTTGCACATGATGTAGGACAGGATCGCGCCCGAGCTGCCGACCAGAGCGCCGGTGATGATCAGGGTGGTGTTCTCGAGCGTGAAGCCCAGCGCCGCCGCGGCCCAGCCCGAATAGCTGTTCAGCATTGACACCACGACCGGCATGTCGGCCCCGCCGATCGGGATGATCAGGGTGACGCCGATCAGCAGGCTCAGAGCGAAGATGCCCCAGAAGGCCCACTTGGCCTGGCCGCCGCTGATCACCAGCACCACCACCAGGGCGACGATGGCGGCCGCGATCGCGATGTTCAGCAGGTGGCGGGCCGGCAGCAGGATCGGCGCGCCGCCCATGTTGCCGTTCAGCTTGGCGAAGGCGATGACCGAGCCGGTGAAGGTGATGGCGCCGATGGCCAGGCCCAGCGACAGCTCTATCAGGCTGTTGAGGTGGATCGCCCCGTTCTCGCCGACGATGCCGTAGGCGGCCGGGGTGTAGATGGCGGCCACGGCCACCAGGCAGGCGGCCATGCCGACCAGCGAGTGGAAGGCGGCGACCAGCTGCGGCATCGAGGTCATGGCGACCTTGCGGGCGATGATCGCGCCCACCGCGCCGCCGACGGCGACGCCGCCGAGGATCAGGCCCAGGGTCACGATGTCGAGCGCGCCTTGCGTCCACAGGGTGGCCAGGGTGGTCGCCACGGCGATGGCCATGCCGATCATGCCGTTGCGGTTGCCGGTCTGGCTGGTCACCGGGCTGGACAGCCCGCGCAGCGCCAGGATGAAGAGCACGCCCGAGACGATGTAGAGGATGGCGGCGAGATTGGCGTTCATGATGTCATTTCCCCCAAGTGGCTCTCGCCGCTCACTTCTTTTCTTTCTTCTTGTACATGGCCAGCATTCGCTGGGTGACCAGGAAGCCGCCGAAGATGTTGACCGCCGCAAAGGCCGCGGCGAGCGCGCCGGCGCCCTTGGAGATCCACACCGAACCGGCGGCGGCCTCGCCCGAGGCGCCGTGGGCGGCCGCGGCGAGCAAGGCGCCGACGATGATCACCGACGAGATGGCGTTGGTCACGGCCATCAGCGGGGTGTGCAGGGCGGGCGTCACGCTCCAGACGACGTAGTAGCCGACGAAGATGGCGAGCACGAAGATCGCCAGGCGGAACACGGTGGGGTCGACAGCTTCCATGGGAGCCTCCCTTTCTATGCCGGTTAGGCGGTCTTCAGGTTCGGGTGGACGATCTCGCCGCCGCGGGTGACCACGGCCGCCTTGAGGATCTCGTCCTCGAAGTCGGGGGCGAAGGCGCCTTCCTTGGTCAGGAACAGGGCCGACAGGGCGAACAGGTTGCGCGAATAGAGCGCCGAGGCGTCGGCGGCGATGCGGCCGGGCAGGTTGGCGTGGCCGAGGATCTTGGCGCCGTTGGCGGTGACCACGGTCTCGTCCAGCTTGGCGCCCTCGACATTGCCGCCCTGCTCGATGGCCAGGTCGACCAGGATCGAGCCGGCCTTCATCGACGCCACCTGGGCGGCGCTGACCAGCTTCGGCGCCGGGCGGCCCGGGATCAGGGCGGTAGTGATGACAATGTCCTGCTTGGCGATGTGGCTGGAGACCAGCTCGGCCTGCTTGGCCTGGTACTCGGCCGACATCTCCTTGGCGTAGCCGCCGGCGGTCTGGGCGTTCTTGAACTCCTCGTCCTCGACGGCGAGGAACTTGGCGCCGAGCGACTCGACCTGCTCCTTGGTGGCGGGGCGGACGTCGGTGGCGGTGACCACGGCGCCCAGGCGGCGGGCGGTGGCGATGGCCTGCAGGCCGGCGACGCCGACGCCCATGATGAACACCTTGGCCGCGGCGACGGTGCCGGCGGCGGTCATCATCATCGGCAGGGCCTTGCCGTAGGCCTCGGCCCCTTCGATCACGGCGCGATAGCCGGCGAGGTTGGCTTGCGAGGACAGCATGTCCATCACCTGGGCTCGCGTGATGCGCGGGATGAACTCCATGGCGATGGCGCTGGCGCCCGCTTTTGCAAGCGCGTTCAGCGTGTCCTTGTCCTGGTAGGGATTGAGGGCGGCGGCGACGATCGCGCCGCTCTTCAGGGCCGCGATCTCGGCGGTTTCGGGCGCGCGGACCTTGAACAGGACGTCGGCGTCCTTGATCGCGTCCTTGGCGGTCTTGGCCAGCTTGGCGCCGGCCGCTTCGTAGTCGGCGTCGAGATAGGAGGCGGCCGTTCCGGCTCCGGCCTCGACCACCACCGAGAAGCCGGCGGCGGTCAGTTTCTTGACGGTCTCGGGCGTCGCGGCGACCCGCGTCTCATTGGCGCGGGTCTCTTTCGTGACGGCGATGACGGCCATCGGCATACCTCCCCCGTGAGCGTTGTTCGCTCCCCGAGCCCGCGAGGTCTCGCAGGCACGGGATCCTAAAGTTGGAGCGGCGTTCAGCGTTGATGCCGCTGACACTTTCGCCTAACGCCGCTCCAGCAACTTGAGCCGCTCTTTAGGGGAGGTTCTTGCCTCTTGTCGAGAAATACCCGCGTGTCGGGCGCAAAAAATTGCCGATGTCCACCGGTGTCAGTGAGCCGGGGCGGCTTTCTCGCGAAGGGCCAGGATTCCGACGACGGCCAGCACGACAGCCGTTCCGGCCGCGCCGATGAAGCCCGCGGGGGTGCAGAAGAGCAGGGTAAAGAAGGTCAGGGCGACAGCGATCGCCAGCGAGCCCCACTTGGTCATCTTGCCGAACGCCGCATAGGTCGCGGCCTGTTCGTGGATGTCCATTTCACCGCGGTGGTAGTCGGACGCTTGGTTGCCCATCGAGGAGCCTCTCCCTGAATTTTTTTCCACAGCCGAAGTATATCAAGCCTGCCCGGGGCTCAAGCTGGGGCGGCGCCATGACGCAGAACGACGTTCCAATTTCCCAGGCCAATTTATTCCCAGGCCGCCAGCAGACCGCGCAGTCCGGCCACGAAGGCGAGCGGCTGGTCGAGCATGACGTGGTGGTCGGCGTCGGGCACGGGCAGGCGCAGCACCGCGTCCGGCATCTGGGCGATCATGTAGTCCAGGGTCTCGGCGTGCATCAGGCCCGAGCGCTCACCCCACATCAGCGCCGCCGGGCAGGCGATTTCGGTCAGCAGCTGGCCAAGATCCGGCATCGAGAATCGTTGCCAGATCGCCGGATCGAACTTCCAGGTCCAGCCGCCCTCGACTTCCTTGAGCGAGCGGCGGGCGATGTGGTCGGCGATGTAGAGGTTCTCGCAGGGCTGGGGCGGAGCCAGGCGGAAGCGGGCCAGGGCCTCCTCCAGGGTCGGATAGACCTTGGTGCCGAAGCCCGAGCGCGGCGGCGGGCCCTTCCAGCGCTTTTCCGGCGGCTGGATGCTGGTGTCGACCAGGATCGCCCCGCGCAGGCGCTCTGGGTGGCGGGCGGCGCAATAGAGGGTCGGAAAGCCGCCGAACGAGTGGCCGACGAAGATCGGCTTCACCCCGCCGGCCTCCAGCTGGGCGGCCTCGACCGTGGCGAAGGCCTCGGCCGCGAAGGTCTCGGCGCTGTAGGCCTCGCGCCAGCCGCTGCTCCCCATGCCGGCCCAGGAGATGGCGGCGATCCGCCAGTCCTTGGCGAAGGAGGGCGCGATGAAGCTCCACCAGTCGGCGTGGGCGCCATTGCCGTGCAAAAAGAGCAGGCCCGGCTTGCCAACCTCGCCCCAGGTCAAAAGCTCGATGGGCGTTCCCAGCACGTCGATGGTCGAGCGCTCGGGCTGGTGCGCGATCGCCGCGTCGAACCAGGCGGGGGCGGGCGGCGGCGCGCCGTGGAACGGGGCCAGCAGCGAGGCGGGGGCGTGGTCGTCGGCCATGGCTCAGCCCTCCTCGCGGAAGGCGACCTCGCCAGGGCGGGGCTTGCGGGGGGAGAGCGCCTTGAAGATCCCCGCGCCGGTCATCAGGGTGCGCTCGCCGGTCCAGATGCGGCCGCGCACGGTGAAGACCAGGTCCTCCTCGGCCAGCAGCTCGCCCCGGCCCTCGACGAATTCGCCCAGCTGCGCGCCAGACAGGAAGTCGGTCATCAGCCGCACGGTCACCCACGAATAGGACTTCTGCAGCGAGATGATCCGGCCCCAGGCCATGTCGGCGAAGCTCATCAGCATGCCGCCGTGGCAGTTGCCCAGGCCGTTGGTGTGGTGCTCCTCGACCCGGAAGCCCAGCGTGGCCTCGCCTGGGCCGTCGGCGCGCTCGTACAGCGGCCCGATCTGTCGGCCGAAGCCGCGCGTCCAGTTCAGCTGGGCGTAGCCGGGCGGGATGGCGGCGCTCTGGGCCTCGGTCAGGTCGTCGGACATGGGGGAAGTCTAACGGTCGTTTGAACCGGTGAGCAAGTTTCCTTTGAGGACGGCTCCCCTCTCCCTGTGGGAGAGGTGTCGGCGAAGCCGACGGAGAGGGGAGTAGCTGAAGCCGTCCAGCTATTCGGAAGCTGAAAACGGTCCCCCTCCGGCCCTCCGGGCCACCTCCCCCAGAGGGGGAGGATCTAGCGACGTCGCGCCAGGAAGATGCTCCCCCTCTGGGGGAGCTGTCGCGGAGCGACTGAGGGGGTCTTACCTACGCCCGAACCTCGCCGAACTTGCCGGCCTGGTAATCCTGGATCGCCTGGATGATCTCCTCGCGCGTCGTCATCACGAACGGCCCGTGCGAGACGACCGGTTCGCGGATCGGGTCGGCGTGGCCGAGCAGCAGCACCGCGCCGTCGGCCGAGGCCAGGTCCAGGCCCTCGCCGTCGGTCAGCTCGACGAGGTTCGCGGCGCCCGCCGTCCGATCGCCGACCGTGATCGACCCGCCCACCACATAGAGGAACACCGCCCGTCCGGCCGGGATCGGCAGGGACAGGGCCGCGCCCGCGTCCAGTCGCACGACGCTCATAGCCACGCCGGTCAGCGACTCGATCGGACCCTTAACGCCGTCGATCTCGCCCGAGATCAGCTCGATGGTCGCGCCGTCCTTTTGGATCTTGGGGATGTCCGGCGCCTGCAGGCCGACATAGTGCGGCTTGGTCATCTTCAGGCGGCTGGGCAGGTTGACCCACAGCTGCAGGATCTCCAGCGGTCCGCCGCTGCGCTTGAAGCTCTCCGGCGACAGCTCGGCGTGCACCAGGCCGCTGCCGGCCGTCATCCACTGCACGCCGCCGGCGTCGATGACGCTCTCGTGGCCGCCGCTGTCCAGGTGCGACAGCTGGCCTTCGAGGATGAAGGTCACAGTCTCGAAGCCGCGATGCGGATGCGGCCCGAACGGCAGGCCGCGATTGCCGGGGCGGTAGGTCTGCGGACCGTGGTGGTTGAGGAACAGGAACGGGTCCAGCTGGTCGATGGCCGGGCCGGGCAGGGGGCGACGGGTCGAAAGGTCGCCGATGTCGTCGCGATAGGCCGCGTGCAGGCGGGCGATGGTGCGGGTGGTCATGCGAACTCCTTACTCCTCCCTCGCGAAGCGGGGGAGGTGGCGCGGCGCTATCAGCGCCGTGACGGAGGGGGCGACCGCAAGCTCAGCGCCCAGTCTCGCCCCCTCCACCGCTTCGTGGTCCCCCTCCCCCGTTGCACGGGGAGGAGTGGTTATGCGATCCCAGCCGCCCCGAGCACCTTGCCCTGCCGCTCCGCCAGCCCGTCCTCCGAGAACCCCTCCAGCGAGGCCTCGAACAGGGCGCGCCAGTTGTGGCGGGCGCCTAGGTGCAGGAAGGCCGCGCCCAGGCCGATGGCGGCGCGGTCCATGAACACGAACTCGCGGGGGATGACGACGCCGCCGACCGACTTCAGCGCCTGGCGCACCTTGAAGGCCTCGCGGCGCCCGTACTCGCCGGGCGGCACGTCGTCGGCCACGGTGCGGACGCGGTCGTCGAGCAGCGGGCCGTAGATGAACCGCGCCCAGACGTTCAGCACGTCGACCAGCTCGTCGGTCAGGTTGGCGAAGCCCCAGCTGCGATAGGCCTCCATCTGGCCGGCGCGGTCGTCTTCGGAGAGGGCGCGGTAGAGCCGCACCACCCCGGCCACGAAGCGCGGCGGGAACACCCGGATGCAGCCGAAGTCGAGCAGGTTGAGGTGCGCGGCCCCGTCCTCGCCGCCGCCGAAGGTGTAGTTGCCCAGGTGCGGATCGCCGTGGATGACGCCGATATGGGTCATCGGCCCCCACCAGGCCTCGAACAGCAGGGCGGCGATGCGATCGCGGGTTTCCTGCGGCGCGGTCTTGAAGGCCATCAGCCCCTGGCCGTCGAGCCAGGTCATGCTGAGCAGGCGCCTGGTCGAAAGCTCGGGGGCGGGCAGGGGCGTGCGGATGTCGTCGCGGCCGGCGAAGAAGCCGCCATAGACGGTCATCATTCGGGCCTCGCGCTCGTAGTCGAGCTCCTCGCGCAGGCGGTCGCCGATCTCCTCGATCATCTCGGTCGGGTCGATCGAGCCGTCCATCCGCTTGAGCAGGGCGATCAGGGCGCGCAGCTGGCCAAGGTCGCTTTCGACGGCGCTCTGCATGTCCGGGTATTGCAGCTTCACCGCCAGGGCGCGGCCGTCCGGCGCCGTGGCGCGGTGCACCTGGCCCAGCGATGCGGCCGCGGCGGCCTCGTGCTCGAAGTTCGTGAACCTGCTCGCCCAGTCGGCGCCCAGTTCGGCGGCCATCCGCCGACGGACGAACGGCCAGCCCATGGCCGGGGCGTTGGTCTGCAGCTCGGCCAGCTCCTTGGCGAACTCCGGCGGCAGGAGGTCTGGCACCGTGGCGAACATCTGCGCCGCCTTCATCAGCGGACCCTTCAGCCCGCCCAGCGCCGCCTTCAGCGCCTTGGCGTTGCGGGCGCTGGCGTCGTCGCCGGCGAACAGGCTGTTGGCGCCGTAGCTGACGGCGGCGCCGGAGAGGCCAGCGCCGACCTTGGCGAAGCGGGCCAGGCGGCCGGACAGGCGGTCGCGTTCCGGGTCATTCGTCACGCGGGAAACCCCCTCCGGCCCTCCGGGCCACCTCCCCCAGAGGGGGAGGATCTGGTCGGCGCGGCGTAGATGCTCCCCCTCTGGGGGAGCTGTCGCGGAGCGACTGAGGGGGTCCTCACACCAACGCCTCGAACTCGTCCACCAGCCGTTCCAGCTGCTTGCAGCCCGCCGCCCAGAAGGCCTTGTCGCGCGGGTTCAGGCCGAACGGCTTGAGGGCCTCGACATAGGTCCGGGTGCCGCCGGCGGCCAGCAGGTCTTCGTACAGAGGCGCGAAGGTCGCCGGATCCTCGCGGCGCTTCTCCATCAGGCCGCGCACCAGCAGGTCGCCGAAGGCGTAGGCGTAGACGTAGAACGGCGCGTGCACGAAGTGGCTGACATAGGCCCAGTAGTGCTCGTAGCCCTCGTTCAGCACCACGGCCGGGCCCAGGCTCTCGGCCATCGTCTCCAGCCACAGGCCGCCGATCTGGTCGGGCGACAGCTCGCCCTCCTGGCGGGCGGCGTGGAACCGGCGCTCGAAGCGGTGGAAGGCGATCTGGCGGACCACCGTGTTGAGCCCGTCCTCGATTTTCCCTGCAAGGAGCCCCTTGCGGTCGGCCGGAGTGGCCTCGGCCAGCAGGCGGTCGAACACCAGGCCCTCGCCGAAGATCGAGGCGGTCTCGGCCAGGGTCAGGGGCGTGTCGGCCAACAGGGTGCCCAGCGGCGCGCACAGGGTCTGGTGCACGGCGTGGCCCAGCTCGTGGGCCAGGGTCAGCACGTCGCGCCGCTCGCCCATGTAGTTCATGAAGACGTAGGGGTGGCGGTCGGCGGTCACCGGGTGCGAATAGGCGCCCGACTGCTTGCCGGCCCGCGGACGGGCGTCGATCCACGGCTGGGTGAAGAAGGTCTCGGCGGTGTCGGCGAACTTCGGGGCCAGGGCCTGGAAGCTTTCCAGCACCACGTCCCTGGCTTCGTTCCAGGGATAGGTGCGGGGCTGGGCGGCGTCGAGCGGGGCGTTGCGGTCCCAGTAGTCCAGGCTCTTGCGGCCCATGGCCTTGGCCTTCAGCGCATAATAGCGGTGCGACAGGCGCGGATAGGCCTCGACCACGGCGGCTTCCAGGGCGTCGACCGCGTCGGCGTCGACCTCGTTGGCCAGGTGGCGCGAGTGGGCCGGGTCGTCATAGCGCCGCCAGCGGTCCTCGACCTGCTTTTCGAAGGCCAGGGTGTTCATCACCAGCGCCTGGGTGGAGGCGCGCTCGTGCAGGGCGTGGGCCAGGCCGTCGGCGGCGGCCTTGCGGCGGCGCACGTCGGGATCCGACAGCCGGTTCAGCGCCTCGGGCAGGGTCAGCTGCTCCTTGCCGACCTTGGCGCTGAGTTTGGCGAGGGTCTCGTCATAGAGCCGCACCCAGTTGGCCACGGCCGGGCCGCGATCGACGATGTAGCGCTCCAGCTCGGCCGACAGCTCGTGCGGGCGCGACAGACGCAGGCGGCGCAGCCACGGCGTCCAGCGGCGGGCCGGCTCGTGGGCGTCCAGCGCCGCGTTCAGTTCGGCGTCCTCCAGCTGGTTCAGCTCCAGCGAGAAGAACAGGCTGTCGGCGGCGATCTGCGAGGAGCGGGCGCGAAGATCGGCCTCGAACTTGGCCCAGGCCGGGTCGTCGCGGGCGGTCGAGGCGGCCAGGCCTGCATAGGCGCCCACGCCCCACAGGCCGTTCGTGGCCTCCTCATAGAGCCGGATGCCGCGATCCAGCAGCTTGCCCAGCCGCCCGGGCTCGCCGCGCGCTTCGAGGAACATGCCCTCCAGCGAGGCCAGTTCGTCATTGGCGGCCTTGGCGGCGGCCAGGTCGGTCTCGATCCTCGGATCCTCGCGGCCGGCATAGAGGTCGGCGAGGTTCCACTCGGGAAGGGCGTCGGGCTTGAAGGGCGCGTTCATGGCTGGAAGGGATATGGCGTCTGGCGGGGATGAAGCAATCGGGAAGGGCGGAAATCCCCTCTCCCCCTGCGGGAGAGGGTGGTCTCCGAAGGAGGTCGGGTGAGGGGTTGAAGGACAAGACAGCTGCGGAAACGTGTCAGCCGGCGCGGTGGTTCAGGTCTGAGAGACCCCACATCCGTCGGCTACCGCCGACACCTTCTCCCGCAAGGGGAGAAGGATCAGGAATACCGTTTCACCAACGCCTTCGGCGCCACGAGCGTCCAGGCCATGCGCAGCAGGCCCGCCAGCTCGTCCGCGTCGATCGCCGCCAGCCGCACCAGCACCGCCGGATAGCCAAGATAGTGGGAGTCGTCGAAGAACCGCTCCGGGGCGGCCTCGATCAGCATCTGCTTGGTCTCGATCAGGCAGCGCACGGCGATGACGCCGGGCACCAGCACGCGCCTGGCCTTGGGCGCGGGCCGGGCGAGATAGCCCCAGGCCAGGCCCTTGCCGGCCACCTCGTAGGCGACCTGCTCGCCGTTGGAGGCTTCCACCACCTCCGGCAAGGCGATCGCCAGGGCGCGCAGGGTTTCATCGTCGACCATGGAGAGATGAAGCGCTTTTCTCCCGCCCCGTGCAACGGGCGAGGAGCCGGTTTGGTCAAATAGCGTAAACCGTTGTTAAGGCTCGCTGTTAAGGTCTGCGACACCTCTCCGAAAGCCGGTGTTTACCCCCGTGCTGTACCACTCTGAACCAACAAGAGCCTCGCTCCATGTCGGGCGCGGCCGGTTCTGGTGGATGGCCTTCAATGACCAAGACGGTGCTCGTCGTCGACGACGATCCGACCCAACGTCGACTGATCCAGGCGGTGCTGGAGCGCGAAGGATTCGCCGTCTCCCACGCCGAAAGCGGCGACGCGGCCATGGCCCATCTGGCGGCCGGGGCGCCGGCCGACGTGATCCTGCTCGACCTCGTCATGCCCGGCCTGCCGGGCCAGGAGGCGCTGAAGGAGATGCGCGCGCGCGGCTACGCCCAGCCGGTGATCGTGCTGACCGCCAGCGGCGGCGTCGACACCGTGGTGAAGGCCATGCAGGCCGGCGCCACCGACTTCTTCATCAAGCCGGCCAGCCCTGAGCGGATCACCGTGTCGATCCGCAACGCCCTCTCCATGGGCGACCTCAAGGGCGAGGTCGATCGCCTCAACAAGCGCGTCTCGGGCCGCACCACCTTCGCCGACCTGATCGGTTCGTCGCCGGCCATGACCATGGTCAAGCGTATCGGCGAGCGGGCCGCCAAGAGCTCGATCCCGGTGCTGATCACCGGCGAGAGCGGCGTCGGCAAGGAACTGATCGCCCGCGCCGTGCACGGCTCGTCCGATCGCGCCGGCAAGCCGTTCGTGGCCGTCAACTGCGGCGCCATTCCGGAGAACCTCGTCGAGTCGATCCTGTTCGGCCACGAGAAGGGCTCCTTCACCGGCGCCTCCGACAAGCACTCGGGCAAGTTCAAGGAAGCCGACGGCGGCACCCTGTTCCTCGACGAGGTCGGCGAGCTGCCGCTCGACGTCCAGGTCAAGCTGCTGCGCGCGCTGCAAGAGGGCGAGATCGATCCGATCGGCTCCAAGCGCTCGGTCAAGGTCGACGTCCGCATCGTCTCGGCCACCAACCGCGACCTGTCGGCCGCGGTGAAGCAGGGGCTGTTCCGCGAGGACCTCTATTACCGCCTGAACGTCTTCCCGGTGGAGGCGCCCAGCTTGCGCGAACGCCGCGAGGACATCCCGGCCCTGGTCGAGGCCTTCGTGCGTCGCTTCAATGTCGAGGAAGGCAAGCGCGTGGTCGGGGCCTCGCCCGAGACCCTGCAGATCCTCTGCGCCTTCGACTGGCCCGGCAACGTGCGCCAGCTGGAGAACGCGGTCTATCGCGCCATCGTCCTGGCCGACGCGCCCTACCTCCAGCCCTACGACTTCCCGGCCATCTCGGGCGTCATGGCCCCGCCGCTGGAAGCCTCGCCCACCGAGGCCCTGCCGGAGATGATCCAGGCCGCCGCCGTCTTCGTCGACGGCCCGATCGGCGAGGCGCCGGTGCGCATCCTCGACGGCCACGGTCACCTGCGGACCCTGGAGGAGATCGAGCGCGACCTCATCCAGCACGCCATCGAAGTCTATGCCGGCCACATGAGCGAGGTGGCCCGCCGCCTCGGCATCGGCCGCTCGACCCTCTATCGCAAGGTGCGCGAGCAGGGCATCGACGTGGACGTGAAGGAAGCCTCCTAGGAGGCTTCCCTCGCGGCCTCGCCCGCGCCCCACCGCGCCACGAGCGCGATCGGGATCCCTACCAGCGCCAGGTGGGCGCCGAGGTTGTTGATGAAGCGCGGCCAGGCGAAGGCGGCCGGCGGGGCCACGGCGCTGAGCGGCAGCACCACATAGTTCATCACGACATAGGTCGCCGCCCCGTAGGCCAGGCCCATCAGCAGCGGCCGGCGGACCAGCACCGGCAGCCGGCGCGCGGCGGCGACGTAGAGCCCGGCCATCACCGACATGATGAAATAGTGCAGGACGAGGCCGAGGGCCGCCGTCGCCGTTCCCCCTTGGAACGCCGCCTTGCCCAGCAGGCCGCTGGCGATCGACTGCAGGATCCGCTCGGGCGGCACGCCCTTGGTCACGGCCCAGAAGGTGAAGGCGTCGGTGATGTCGAGCGTGCCGGCGACCAGCGTCGCCACGGCGACGACGAGCACGAGCGGACGCGCGCCGGCGGCGCGGCTGTCGGTGGTCATTGGACGGTTCCTCCCCGTTCCCGGCGGCGAGGCTATTGCGACGAACGGCGTTCGGCAATCTGGGGCGAGGTTCAGTCCTCGGCCTCTTCCGCTGCTTCGGGCTCGGGCTGGCGACCGCGGCGGGCAAAGCCCTTGCCGCGCTGCATCGGCTTGCGCTCGCCCTTGGCCTTGGCGGTGATTTCCTTGAGCTTGATGGTCTGGTTGACCGACAGGGCCTGGCCGGCGCCGCCCTTTTCGGGATCGCCGAACGCCCGGCCGTAGGTCTCGATGCGCTGGGCGACCGAGCCCAGGAACTCGCCCTCCCAGTCGGAGAGCTCGATCCCGCCCTTGTCGGCCATCCGCTTGGCCTTCTTCAGGGCGTTCAGCGCGGCCTTCTTGGCCTGGGTGCGGGGATCGGGCGGCTTGGCGCGCATGAGGCCAGCCTAGCAAAAAGGCCCTCTCCGGGGAGAGGGCCTTTTCAAAATCAAATCTCGCCGATGGCCGAGAGGTAGAGGTCGAGGATGGCGTCCTCTTCCTGGCGCTTGGCGCGGTCGGTCTTGCGCAGGCGGACCACCTTCTTGAGCACCTTGACGTCGAAGCCGTTGCCCTTGGCTTCGAGGTAGACTTCCTTGATCTGCTCCATGATCTCGGCCTTCTCGACTTCGAGGCGCTCGACGCGCTCGATGATCGACTTCAGCTGGCCCTGGGCGGTGGAGTTCAGAACGTCGGCGTGCGGGATGGCGTCGTCGGCCATGGAGATCTCTCGCGAAAAGGGCTGGAAACTGGAGGCGCGGAAACTAGTTCGGGACGCGCCCGAGGGAAAGCCGATTCAGAGCAGGCCGTGGGCTTGAATCGCCGGACGCAGGGCGGCCGGGTCGACGAAGTGGTGGACGTGGAAGCCCATCGCCCGCGCCGCCTCGATATTGGCCGCGCTGTCGTCCACGAAAAGCAGGTCGGCGGGCGACAGGCCGGTGCGCTCCAGCGCGATCTCGTAGATCCGGCGCTCGGGCTTGATGGTGCGTTCCTCGGCCGAGACGACGGCGTCGCGGAAGTGGCGGAAGACCGGGCTCATGGCCTGCACGCCGGGCCAGGATTCGCTCGACATGTTGGTCAGGGCGAACTGCGGCACGCCGGCGGCGGCCAGGTCCTCGATCAGGGACTCGGTCTCGGGGATCGCGCCGGAGAACATCTCGTCCCAGCGGTCCCACCAGGCGGCCAGATGCTCGGCGTGCTCGGGGAACCGAGCGGCGCGCAGGGCGATGTTCTCGCCGAAGGTCAGGCCCCGGTCGGTTTCGCTGTGCCAGTCCAGGGTCCCGACATGCGAAAGGAACCGGTCGAGATCGGCCGGTTCCTTGAAGATCTTCGCGTAGAGCGTGCGCGGGTTCCAGCGCACGATGACATTGCCGACGTCCCAGAGCATGGCCCTGGGAGACGCGGGCAGGGTCATCAGCCCTGCTTGGCCTTGAAGCGCGGGTCGGTCTTGTTGATGATGTAGATGATGCCCTTGCGGCGCACCAACTTGCAGTCGCGGTGGCGACCCTTCAGCGACTTCAGCGAGCTGCGAACCTTCATGACCGTCTCTGTTTTCAGCGGAGAGGTTCGGGCGCGCCAAGAGACTCGCCGGAACATCCGGATGTTTCGGAGGGCGTGCGTATAGGCAAGACCCGGGCGAGAGTCAATCGACCTGGGGCCTTTCCCGCGCGGCGTTTGCGCGCTGTGGCTCTCAGGCCTCCGTCTTGGGTCCCGCCAGGGCCGGCTTGAACGACAGGCCCTTGGGCGGGGGCGGGCCGAAGCGGTTGTCGGCGGCCTTGCCGGGCAGGGCGCCCAGCGCGATCAGCAGGCCCGCCAGCAGCAGCACGGCCACGCCCAGGGCGCTCTGATAGGGCTGGGGCGACAGGACGAAGCCGCCGCCGAAGATCAGGGCCGTCTCGGGGATGAAGAAGCCGCCGGCCCACCAGCCGCTGCGTCCCAGGTCGTGCAGGCGCGGCACGGCGGCGATCAGCAGCACCACCTGGGCGGCCGGCATCGGCCGCTTGAACACCACGCCCGAGATCAGGGCCGCGGCGATGGCCACGCCGACGATGATCCAATAGGTGGCGCGGTTGATCCGGCCCTTCAGCAAATGCACGGCGATGATCTCCTGGATGGGCGGTCAGCGGCGCAGCGGCGCGACGCTCAAGATGCGCTCGGCATAGAGCCGGCTTTCGGTGTCGTGCAAGTAGGCCTTGGGCTTGCGCTGGACGGCGCGGCGTCCCTCGAAGGCCACCACCACCCTCACGCCCGCCCGCAGGTCGCCGCCCAGCGCCTTGATCCGCCGTTCGAGTTCGGCGCAGGCGTCGGGCGCGCACTCCAGCCATTCCGGCTCGGCGGCCCCGGGAGGATTGCAGGGCGCGCCTTTGGCCGGGCAGGCGGTCAGGGTGCTGTTTTCCCAGTTGCTGAAATAGACGCCGGTGATGCGCTGCGAAGGGCCGTAGGCGCGGTCGCGAACCACCAGCCGGTCGCCCGCGAGCGCGGAGCCCGCGGCGAGCAGGGCGGCGCACGAAAGCAGGGTGGGGACGACGATCCTCATGGGGCCAGCCTGGCACGGCGGGAGTCAGCTTGACCATGCCCGAAAGGGAACTCACCGCGTCCTGGCGTCCTTGTGATTGAAGCTTTCGCACGAACCCCGGTAGCCTGCCCGCATGGATAAACGCGTATTCCTCGTTCTGCTGCTGGCCGGCTGCGCCGACACGACCGTCAACGCGCCGCTGGCGCCGTCGACCCCGGTCGCCCCGCCGCCGAAGGTCTCCACGCCCGCCGCCCCGACCCAGCCGAGCGCCGTCACGGCGGTCGAGACCGGCGGCCAGGTCGCCGCCTTCAACGCCTGGCTGGCCGACTTCAAGCCTCGCGCGGTCGCCGCCGGCGTGCCCCAGGCGGTGGTCGATCGCGAGCTGGACGGCCTGACGCCGAACCCGCGCGTCATCTCGCTGGACGGCCGCCAGCCGGAATTCTCCAAGCCGGTCGGCGACTACATCAAGGGCGTGATCAGCGACGATCGCGTGGCCGTGGGCCGCGCCAAGCGCGACGCCCTGCCGTTCCTGCCCACCGTCGAGAGCCGCTACGGCGTGCCGCGCGACATCCTGCTGGCCGTCTGGGCCATGGAGTCAGCCTTCGGCAAGATCCAGGGCGACTTCGACGTCGTCCGCTCGATGGCTAGCCTCGCCGCCGACGGCCGCCGCCGCGCCTGGGCCGAGGGCGAGCTGATCGCGGTGCTGAAGATCATCGCCTCGGGCGAGGATCGCCGCGACCAGCTGAAGGGCTCGTGGGCGGGCGCGATGGGCCAGACCCAGTTCCTGCCGTCCAGCTATCTCTCCACCGCCGTCGACTTCGACGGCGACGGCCGCCGCGACATCTGGGGCAGCGACGCCGACAGCCTGGCCTCGGCGGCCAATCTGCTGGCCAAGGGCGGCTGGAAACCGGGGGTGGGCTGGGCCAAGGAAGTGATCCTGCCGGCCGGCTTCGACTACAGCCTGGCCGAGGGCCCGCGCGAGGTTCCGTCGTGGTGGGAAGCCAAGGGCGTCAAAAGGGCCGACGGCCTGCCCTGGACGGCCGCTGACGCCGCATCGCCCGCCGGGCTGATCCTGCCCGCCGGCGCGGCCGGTCCGGCCTTCCTGGCCCTGCCCAACCACTTCGCGATCCGCAAGTACAACAACTCCACCTCCTACGCCCTGGGCATCGGCCTGCTGGCCGACCGCTTCGGCGGCGGCGGGCCGCTGGTCGCGCCCTGGCCGGTGGAGCAGCCGCTGTCGCTGGCCGACCGCATGGCTGCCCAGATCGCCCTGGCGCGCCTGGGCTTTGATCCCGGTCCCGCCGACGGCGTGATCGGCGCGGGCACCCGCAAGGCCCTGCGCGCCTGGCAGCAGAGCCGCCAGCTGCCCGCCGACGGCTACCTGTCGTCGGACATGGTGGTGAAGCTCAAGGCCCAGGCGGCCATCTCCTGATCCCTCTCCCCTTGCGGGAGAGGGTGGCCCTGCGGAGCAGGGTCGGGTGAGGGGGTGCACGAACAGAAACGCCGCGAAAGCCGATCAGCTTTCGCGGCGTTTTTGATTTCTGAGAGACCCCTCATCCGTCGCCTACGGCGACACCTTCTCCCGCAAGGGGAGAAGGAGATCAGGCCGCCTGGCTGACCTGCGGCGGGAACACGTCGTCCATGCGCAGATAGGTGATCAGGCGGGTGTCGACCGACAGGATGGCCTGCACGAAGCGGAGTTCGTCGGCGCCCATGTCCGGGGCCGGCTGCAGGTGGTCGCGGGTGATGGTGAAGGTTTCCGACACGGCGTCGACCAGGATGCCGGCCAGGCGGTCGTGGCACTCGACGACGACGATGACGTGGCGGGTTTCCGGGACGGTGACGCCCAGGCCCAGGCGGTTGCGCAGGTCGATGACCGGCATGATCGCGCCGCGCAGGTTGATGACGCCCTTCAGGAAGCCCGGCGCATGCGGGATCGGGGTCGCCGGGGTCCAGCCGCGGATCTCGCGGACGGTCTTGACGTCGATGCAGAACTCCTGCTCGCCGATGCAGAAGGAGATCAGCTCCAGGGCCGGTTCGGCTTGGTCGGTCATCAGGAAATCCCCGGGAATTGGAAGGCTTGCGCGGACGTCTCCGCTCGCCTGCCACAAGAGCCCGGGCGCCGTTTAACAACGGTTAATGCTGAAGTTTTCCGGTGGTTTTCGGGGCGAGGCGGATTGTCGCGCCCCGGCCGTGTCCATTGGCGCCCAAGGAACGGGCGTCAGCTCGCCGCGCGCAGGCGCTTCTTGAGGAACATGGCCGCGTCGGCTTCGGCCAGGGCCGTCTCCGGCTCGGCGTTGGTCTCGATCTCGCGCACGCCGAACGAGACGTGCAGCGGGGCGCTCCATTCGCCGAACTGGACGGGCGTGTTGCGGATCGCGCCGGCCAGGCTCTCGCCCTTCATCTCGGCGGTGGCCTTGTCGGCCTGGACCAGCAGCACGGCGAACTCGTCGCCGCCCATGCGGCCGACGATGTCGCTTTCGCGGACATTGGCCAGCAGGCGCTCGGCCACGGCCTTCAGCGCCGAGTCGCCGGCGGCGTGGCCGAAGCGGTCGTTGACGGCCTTGAAGTTGTCGAGGTCGAAGAACACCAGGCTGGCCGGCGAGCCGTAGCGCTGGGCGAAGGACGAGACGCGGCGCACCTCGCGCAGGAAGGCGCGGCGGTTCAGCACCGGAGCCAGCACGTCCATGTCGGCCAGGGTCTCGGCCTCGGTCAGGCGATACTTCAGGCGCGAGACTTCCGAGCGAAGATCGTCGATCTCGGTCATCAGGGTCTGCAGGGCGGCCTGCACCTGGGGCGTCAGGTCGGCGGGCTCCAGACCGAGAAAGCCGGCCTTGTCGACGGCCACGCTGCCGCGCGGCGCCGAGGACACGCCGGCGGCGTCGGCGAGCGCCCGGCGGCGGATCGCGGAGAAGGTTTCGGTGCGGGCGCCTGAGATCTTCATCGGAGGTGCAGCGAATCACTTTCGGTCAAGCTGAATGGAAATCTGCGTTTTCTCGTTAACCATGACAATGGCGGGCCGGGGCCGGCGCCAATACGCCGCAGGCGAGGGGCGGGGCGATCGGGCGCGCCCCGGGCGCGTCAAACTCCGCGCAACCTGCGGAAGCGACATGAAAAACGTCCGAGAACGGGCTTTGGCCTGGGGATGCGACCCGCTATAAGGCGCGCGATTCAAGGGGCCGCCCTGGCGCCTTCGTCGTTCTAGGAAGACGCCGATGACCACGTCCGCGCCGCCTGTCGCCATCGTCATGGGCAGCCGCTCCGACTGGCCGACGATGAAGAAGGCGGCCGACGCCCTCGACGAGCTGGGCGTCGGCTACGAGGCCAAGGTCGTTTCGGCCCACCGCACGCCCCAGCGCCTCGTCGAATTCGCCACCGGCGCCAAGGCGGCCGGCTTCCAGGTGATCATCGCCGGGGCCGGCGGCGCGGCGCACCTGCCGGGCATGGTGGCGTCCATGACGCCGCTGCCGGTGCTGGGCGTGCCGGTGCAGTCCAAGGCCCTCAGCGGCCTCGATTCCCTGCTTTCCATCGTGCAGATGCCCGGCGGCATCCCCGTGGCGACCCTGGCCATCGGCGAGGCGGGCGCCAAGAACGCCGGCCTGCTGGCGGCCCAGATCCTGTCGCTGGCCGATCCCGCGCTCGCCGCCCGCCTGGACGCCCAGCGCGCGGCCCAGACCGACAGCGTCGCCGAAAGCGTCGAGGACTAAAGATCATGACCGCCTCTCCGGCTCTTCCCCTGCCCCCCGGCTCCACCCTCGGAATCCTCGGCGGCGGGCAACTGGGCCGGATGCTGGCCCAGGCCGCCTCGCGGCTCGGCTTCGACGTCGTGATCCTCGATCCCGAGGAGAACAGCCCGGCCGGCCGCGTCGCCGCCCGCCAGATCGTCGGCGCCTATGACGACCGCTGGTCGCTCAAGCGCCTGGCCGAGGCCTGCCAGGTCGTGACCTACGAGTTCGAGAACGTGCCGGCCGACACCGTCGCCGAGCTGACGGCCCTGGGCTGCGAGGTCGCGCCGGGCGCCGCTGCCCTGGCCGCCGCGCAGGATCGCGTCGTCGAAAAGACCTTCCTGGCCGAGATCGGCGTGCCGACCGTGGCCTTCGCCGCCGTCGACGACGAGGAAAGCCTGTTGGCCGCCGTGGCCAGGATCGGCGCGCCCAGCCTGCTGAAGACCCGCCGCGAGGGCTATGACGGCAAGGGCCAGGCCTGGATCCAGCGTCCAGGCGACGCCGTCGCCGCCTTCGAGAAGATCGGCCGCCAGCCGGCCATCCTCGAGGCCCCGGCCGATTTCGGCCGCGAGCTGTCGGTGATCGCCGCGCGCGGCCGCAACGGCGAGATCGTCTGCTATCCGCTGTCGGACAATCACCACGAGAGCGGCGTCCTGCGCCGCACGATCGCCCCGGCCAAGGTCACCCCGGCCGAGCGCGACCAGGCCGAATCCATCGCCGCCAAGATCCTCACCGCCCTCGACTATGTGGGCGTGATCGGGGTGGAGCTGTTCGAACTGGCCGGCGGTAAGCTGCTGGTCAACGAGTTCGCCCCGCGGGTGCACAACACCGGCCACTGGACCCAGGACGGCTGCGAGGTCGACCAGTTCGAGCAGCACATCCGCGCCGTCGCCGGCTGGCCGCTGGGCCCGACCGCGCCGCTGGCCCGGGTGGAGATGACCAACCTGCTCGGTCCCGAGGTCGACGCCTGGAAGAAGCTGGCCGCCGAGCCCGAGACCCGCATCCACCTCTATGGCAAGGGCGAGGCTCGGCCGGGCCGCAAGATGGGCCATGTGAACCGCCTGCGGCCTCTGGAGGGCTGACGGGGGCGTCCTTATCCCCTCGGGACGCGCCTTGGCGCGGCCCGCCCTAGGGCATGCTTCGACAGGCTCAGGATGAGGACGAATGCGAAGACGGCTGAACCGAAAACCTCATCCGGAGCTTGTCGAAGGACGAGGTTTTCGCTGCATTGGATCCGCCCAGCCCTAGCGAGATCCCATGACCCAAACCATCGGCCTGATCGGCGGCATGAGCTGGGAAAGCTCGGCGCACTATTATCGACTGATCAACGAGGCGGTGCGGGCGCGGCGCGGGCCGACGGCGTCCGCCCAGTGCCTGCTGTGGTCGTTCGACTTCTCCGAGATCGAGGCCCTGCAGCACGCCGGCCGCTGGAGCGAGCTGGCCGACCGTCTGGTCGAGGCCGGCAAGGCGCTGGAGCGGGGCGGGGCCGACTTTCTGGTCCTCTGCACCAACACCATGCACCGGCTGGCCGGAGAGCTTCAGGCCGCCGTCGACCTGCCGCTGCTGCACATCGCCGACCCGACCGGCGCGGCGATCCAGGCGGCGGGTCTGCGCAAGGTCGGCCTGCTGGGCACGGCCTTCACCATGGAGCACGCCTTCTATCGCGGACGGCTGGAAGAGCGCTTCGGGCTGGAGGTGCTGGTTCCGGAGGCGCAGGACCGCGCCCTGGTCCACCGGGTGATCTACGAGGAACTGGTGGCCGGCGTGGTGCGCGAGGAGTCCCGCCAGGCCTATCGCCAGGTCATCGCCCGGCTGGTCGAAGCCGGCGCCGAGGGGATCATCTTGGGCTGCACCGAGATCATGCTGCTGGTCGGGGAGGGCGACAGTCCCGTCCCTGTGTTCGACACCACCACCCTGCACGCACTGGCGGCCGTGGAGCGGGCGCTGGGCGGCTAGGTCCTTCTCCCCTTGCGGGAGAAGGTGTCGGCGAAGCCGACGGATGAGGGGTCTCTCAAAAGCAAGGCGCCGCGCCCAGGCGTTCCGCTGTCGCGGCGGACAGGGCTATCGACCCCTCACCCGACCCGCTTCGCGGGCCACCCTCTCCCGCAAGGGGAGAGGGATCAGCTTTTGGCGTACCGCATCTTGGCCAGGGCGGTCAGGAATTCCGCCGCCAGGTTCGGCGCCTTCACGCCGGCCTTCCACTTCTCGAAGGCCATGACGCCGTCGATGCGGGCGTCCAGGTGCTTGAGGGCCGAGTCGCGGCCCGAGGCCAGATCGACCGCCAGGGTCGAGACCAGGATCCCCGACAGGATGGCGCGCTTGGAATAGTGGTTCTCGTCGGTGGCCACGTCGCCGGCCCAGCGCCACAGCTGGTCGGCGCTTTCCCACAACAAGGTGAGCGCCAGCGGCAGATTGGTCGGGAAGGCCAGGAAGGCGGCCCAGCGGCGGACGGCCTGGCTGTCGTGGGCGGCCGCGTCGATGCGGGCGATGACGCCCTCGCGAATCTTCTGGCGAATCTTCAGCGCCGCCGGATCGAGCTTGGCCAGCGTCGCCATGGCCTGGGCGTCGTGCCGGCGGGCCAGCAGGGCGGCCAGATCCCGCGGGCCCTGGGGCAGCAGAAGATCGGTCTCGCCGGGCGACAAACCGGCCGCCGCGGCGGCCGCGCGGGTCAGGGCCGCGTTCCAGCCAAGGCGCGGCGACAGGCGCAGGGCCTCGTCCAGCACCTTCTGTTCGGCCTTGTCGGCCCAGTCCTGCGTGGCTTTGGTCGCGGCGTCGCTCATGAATCCGAGTCTACACCGGTGTTTAGCGCTCGTCGCGCATGGACACGCGCCCTCGCCTCTGCTATCTGCCGCCCCTCGTCGCCCGGAAGCACCCCTTCCAGGGCGTAAGGTTTTTATTCGCCCGCCCGGCCCCTCAAGAGGGACTTGGGAAATTGGTCGGGCCGTCGAATGGAGAGTCACCCCTGGTCCAGATTTTCGTCCGCGACAACAACGTCGATCAGGCCCTCAAGGCCCTGAAGAAGAAGATGCAACGCGAAGGCTCGTTCCGCGAGATGAAGCGTCACGTGCATTATGAAAAGCCCTCGGAAAAGCGCGCCCGTCAAAAGGCCGAAGCTGTCCGTCGCGCTCGCAAGCTGGCCCGCAAGCGCGCTCAGCGCGAAGGCCTGCTGCCGATGCCGAAGAAGGCTACGCGTTAAGAGCGCCGTCGAGGCGCGGATCTTCGCGCCTCCGCGTTCCACGCACCCGAAAACAGACGAAACCCGCGCCGGGCGACCGGCGCGGGTTTTGTTTTGCCTGGAGTCCTGTTTGCCCTCTCGACGAGGGCCGGAAGCTCGCCTAGGTTTCGCCTCCAGAACAAGAGGGGAACGTGCATGAGCGGCGACATCCGCATCGGCATCGGCGGCTGGACCTTCGAGCCCTGGCGCGGCCACTTCTATCCCTCCGACCTGAAGCAGAAGGACGAGCTGGCCTACGCCAGCCGCCAGCTGACGGCGATCGAGATCAACGGCACCTACTATTCCAGCTTCAAGCCCGACAGCTGGCGCAAGTGGCGCGACGAGACGCCCGACGACTTCGTGTTCGCCGTGAAGGCCTCGCGCTTCACCACCAACCGAAAGGTGCTGGCCGAAGGCGGCGAGTCGGTCGGCAAGTTCCTCGACCAGGGTCTGACCGAGCTGGGCGACAAGCTGGGGCCGATCCTCTGGCAGTTCATGCCGACCAAGAAGTTCGACGAGGCCGACTTCGGGGCGTTCCTGGCCCTGCTGCCCAAGGAGAAGGACGGCGTGCGTCTGCGCCACGCCGTGGAGGTGCGCAACGACACCTTCATGACCCCGGCCTTCCCGGCGCTTTTGAGGGCGCACGGCGTGGCCGGCGTCTACGCCAAGCACTTCGACTATCCGGAGTTCGCCGACGAGACGGCCGACTTCGTCTATGCCCGCCTGCAGACGGGCTCCGACGAGGTGGCCACGGCCTATCCGGAACCGGAGCTCGACGACTGGGCCTCTCGCCTGAAGACCTGGTCGCGGGGCGAGCGCCCCGGCGACCTGTCGCGCATCGACAAGGACGCGGCGCCCGTCGCCGACAAGCGCGACGTCTTCGCCTTCATCATCCACGAGGGCAAGGTGAACGCGCCGCATGGCGCCAAGGCGCTGATCGAGAAGGTCCGCTGATCCTTCTCCCCTTGCGGGAGAAGGTGTCATCCGAAGGATGACGGATGAGGGGTCTCTCAGACGCAAAACGCCGCGACAGCTGAACGGCCGTCGCGGCGTTTCTGTTCGTGCGACCCCTCACCCGACCCGCTTCGCGGGCCACCCTCTCCCGCAAGGGGGGAGGGGTCAGGAAGAAGCGGCCGCGGCCATCTCGCGCCAGCCCTTGGCCTCCTTGCGGAAGCGCGGGTGGGTCTTGGACAGGCGCTTGTCGAGTTCGGCCAGGGCTTCGCGGGCCTCGGTCTTGCGGCCGGTCTCGCCCAGGAACACGGCGTAGCGCGCCATGCCCTCGAAACCCGGCAGGTGGGCGGCGGCCCAGCGCAGGGAGACGTCGGCCTCCTCGGTGCGGCCCAGGGCCGCCTGGGCCCGTCCCAGGGCCAGGGCGGTCTGCGGCGTGCGGCTCTTGACGCCCTGCTCGCCCAGGGCCTCCAGCAGCGGCAGGGCCTCGGCGGCGCGGCCCAACTCGATCAGGCTGTTGGCGCGGGCCAGCATCAGGGCCGGATCGTCGGCATAGTGGCCCTGCAGGGCCTGGGCGTAGATCCGCTCGGCTTCCTCGTGCTTGCCCAGGCTCGTGGCGGCGGCGGCCAGGCGCGAGAGGTTGGTGACGGTCGGCGCGTCCTCGGCGTCGCGGCTGGCCTCGCGGTATTCGCGCTGCGGGTCCAGCGCCTGGCGGGCGGCGGCCTTCATCTGCTGGGCCTTGGTCCCGCCCATGAACTCCGGCGCGACGATGGCCAGCAGATAGACGATCCCGCCCAGCGGCTGGAACATCAGGATGATGAACAGCCAGTACATGGCCTGGCCCGAGCGCACGACGTGAACACAGAGGGCGATCGAGAAGATCAGCGACAGGCCGAAAAGCGGGATCATCGAAAGGGCTCCAGGACGTCCCGGCTATGTGTGGCGCAAGCGTCGCCGCGTCAATCGGTGGGATGGCCGTCCAGGACGCGCGGGTGTGCGCTGCCGCTTGATGGGCAATCTGGGGACTAACCGGCAGGCGGGGACTTGTACTTCAGTCTTGTCACAGTATTCTCCCTATATTGCGAGATGGTATCCCAAAAGATGGGATTTGCTCTCCGCTGACATAAGCAGACCGGGAAAACCGGCGCTTTGGGTTGGAAACATAAGGCGGGCCGCCGAGCGGCGCCGCCGTCAGGAGGGACCTATGTCGTCATCATCCTTGCGTAACCTGCGTGCGGGCGTGTCCATCGCCGTCCTGGCGGTCGCGGCCTTGGGAGCGGTGAACGCTCAGGCCCAGACGGCCGCCCCGCCCGCCGGCGAGACCACCGAGAACGCCGTCGAGGAGGTGATCGTCACCGGCTTCCGCGAGAGCCTGCGCAGCGCCCTCTCGGTCAAGCGTCAGTCCTCGGGCGTGGTCGACGCCATCAAGGCCGAGGACATCGCCGACTTCCCTGACGCCAACCTCGCCGAGTCGATCCAGCGGGTGCCGGGCGTGTCGATCACCCGCGTGGCGGGCGAGGGACGCACGATCACCGTGCGCGGCCTGCCGCCCAGCTTCACCCGCGTGCGCATCAACGGCATGGAGGCCCAGTCGACCAGCGGCGCCACCACCAGCGACCGCGGCGCGAACCTCGGCCGGGGCTTCGACTTCAACACCTTCGCTTCGGAGCTGTTCAGCGGCATCACCGTGCGCAAGTCGGCCCAGGCCGAGGTGATCGAGGGCTCGCTGGGCGCCACGGTCGATCTCGACATCGCCAAGCCGCTCGACCAGAAGGGCCGCACGCTCGTGCTGGGCGGCTCGCTGGGCTACAACGACCTGTCCGAGAAGATGGACAAGAAGTTCACCGCCGTGGCCGGCGACCGCTGGGACACCGCCTGGGGCGAGTTCGGCGCCCAGGCCTCTCTGGCCTTCAGCAAGCGCAAGTTCCTCGAGGACCAGTGGGGCTCGGGCGGCTGGAACCCGGCGACGATCGACGGCGGCTTCTGCACGCCCGTGGGCCGCACGGCGCAGAACCCGGCCACCGACCCGGCCACCGGCGCCGACGCCCTGAACTGCGCCACCGGCGTGGCGCGCCCGGCGGCCAACGACACCCTCTACGACCTGGGCAACCAGACCACCGTCTTCTTCCCGCGCCTGCCGCGCTACGGCCGCTTCCACCACGACCAGGAGCGCACCGGCGCCACCCTGGCCCTGCAATGGAAGCCTAACGACCGCACCTCGTTCGGCTTCAACGCCCTCTATTCGAAGTACGACGTGGTGCGCGAGGAGAACTGGCTGGAAGGCTTCTCCTTCGCCCGCGCCATCAGCCAGAACGGCAAGCCGCAGACGGCCATCCGCGAGCTGATCCTGCGCAACGCCGGAACCAGCAGCACCGCCGGGATCAATTTCGGCAAGACGGTCTACGACGTGGCTTATGGCCGCTTCGACGGCGTCGACGTGCGCTCCGACACCCAGCACGACGAGTTCCAGAACGTCTTCCAGCAGTACACCTTCACCGGCAAGCACGAGCTGACCGACAGCATCACGCTCACTGGCCTGATCGGCTATTCGAAGTCGGACTACGACCAGCCGATCACCACGACGATCATGTTCCAGCGTCCGAACACGAGCATGACCGTCGACTTCCGCGAGGATCGCGACCAGCCGACCATCACCCACGGCTTCAACGTCGCCGACGCCAGCCTCTACACCTTCGGCACGGGCAACGCCGAGGTGCGGCTGTCGCAGATCTTCACCACCAACATCTACAAGACCGCCGAGGCCAACCTCGCCTGGCGGGCCGACGACGACCTGACCATCAAGTTCGGCGGGCACATCCACGAGTTCTCGTTCGACACCTCGGCCTTCCAGCGCTCGAACAACTTCCTGGTGCCCAACCTGACCACGGCCCAGTTGCAGGCCGTGACCAAGGTGGTCGAGGGCTTCGGCGGCCACGGCATCAAGAGCGGCGTGTTCCCAAGCAGCTGGGCGACCATCGACTACGACAAGTTCGTCGCCGACCAGAACCTCTACAGCAAGACCGGCATGTACGCCCTGATCCCCAATACGGGCGGCACGCGGCGCGTGGAGGAGAAGGTCTCCTCCGGCTATCTGCAGGCCGACCTGAAGACCGAGATCGGCGGCCTGCCGGTGCGCGGCGACATCGGCTTCCGCATCGCCAAGACCGAGTTGTGGGCGCGCGGCTACCAGATCGGCTCGACCCGGGTGACCGCCGAGAACGACTATCTCGACGTGCTGCCGGCCCTGAACGTGGCCTTCGACCTGCGCGACGACCTAGTGCTGCGCTTCTCGGCCGCCAAGGTCGTGTCGCGGCCCGACCTGACCTTCCTGTCGCCCGGCGGCAGCCTGAACCTGACCGGCACGCCGTCGATCACCTCGGGCAACCCGGACCTGGATCCGATCCGCGCGACCACCTTCGACATCGGCGGCGAATGGTACTTCTCGCAAGGGTCCGTGCTGAGCGTGGGTCTGTTCTACAAGGACATCGACACCTACGTGCAGAACCAGTCGCAGCAGATGAGCTTCCGCCAGACGGGACTGCCGCTGAGCCTGCTGGGAACCTCGCAGCTCGACCCGGACAACACCCTGTTCACGGTCACCCGTCCGGTGAACACGCCCGGCGGGCCGCTGAAGGGCTTCGAGATCAACTACCAGCAGGCCTTCACCTTCCTGCCGGGCCTGCTGCGCCACACCGGCGCGCTGGTGAACTACACCTATGTCGACTCGACCATCGACTACTTCCTGGCTGACGGCAGCGTCACCACCAACGACCTCGTGGGCCTGTCGAAGAACGCCTACAACGCCACGATCTACTACGAGGACGACAAGTTCAGCGCCCGCCTGTCGGCGTCGTACCGCGACAAGTCGATCGTCGCCCTGCCGGCCAACAACCCCTACCAGGACGTCGAGGGCTACGACGCCAACCTGACCTTCGACATGGCCGCGTCCTACCAGATCAACGACAAGTTCAAGCTGTCGCTGGAAGGCCTGAACATCTTCGACCGCTTCAATCGGCAGTACATCGACTCCGACCGCGACAGCACCTTCGTCTACACCCACACGGGCCGGCAGTTTAATCTGGGGCTGCAGTACCGGTTCTAGAGACCTCCAAGGAGGGGCGGGCTCAAGCGCCCGCCTCGCCCCCTTTACTCCCGTCATTCCCGCCCTTGTGGCGGGAACCCCTGGTTCCGCTTTCACGTGAGATGCAAGCGGCGTGCTGAGCCCGCCGCCTCATCCGCCCTTGCGGTTGAAGGAGGGTTTCCCGCCACAAGGGCGGGAATGACGGGAGGTTGGGAGGCTAGGCCCCGCGCGGCTTCTTCGGGTCCGCCTTGGGCGACGGGGCCAGGCGCAGCACCTCGGCCTGGTAGCGTTCGTCGTCGCCGGCGGCGGCGAAGGGCAGGGCGTCGCACAGGGCGTCCAGCAGCGGGTCCAGCCACTGGTGCTCGACCTTGTGGAAGTCGCCCAGCACGTAGTGCATGACCATGTCCTTGTCGCCCGGATGGCCCACGCCGATGCGGCCGCGGCGGAAGGCGTCGCCGATCTGGCTGGTGATCGAGCGGATGCCGTTGTTGCCGGCAGCCCCGCCGCCGGCCTTCATCCGGAAGCGGCCCGGCGCCATGTCGATCTCGTCGTGGAAGGCGATGACGTCTGCGGGCTTCAGCTTGAAGAACTTCATGGCCTCGCCCACGGCGCGGCCGCTCTCGTTGTAATAGGTCTTGGGCTTGAGCAGCAGCAGCTTGACCGGCCCGTTCGGGGTGTCGACCTGGCCCTCGCAGGCCAGCCCCTGGAAGCGCGCGCGCCACGGCGCCGTGCCCCACTTGCGGGCCAGGGCGTCGACGGCCATGAAGCCGACGTTGTGGCGGTTCTTCTCGTACTTGGGCTCGGGATTGCCGAGGCCGGCGAGGATCAGCATCGCGCGGTGCTCACGTATTCAAACGAAAACGGGCGGACCCGAAGGTCCGCCCGCTTCCTAGATCAGTTCGGTCGGAAGACCGAGCCCGGATCAGCCTTCGACGGTGGTGTCGCCGGCGCCCGACTGGGCCGAGGCCGAGGCCTTCAGGGTCGCGATCACGAAGTCGCGGTCCACGGCCGGCTTCACGCCTTCCGGCAGCTTCACTTCCGAGATGCGGATGGTGTCGCCGATGTCGTGGTCGGCCAGGTCGATGATCAGCTCTTCCGGGATCTGGTCGGCCGGGCAGGCCAGCTCGACGGTGTGACGGATGACTTCCAGCGAGCCGCCCTTCTTCAGGCCGACCGAGGTTTCGTGGTTCTTGAAGTGCACCGGCACTTCGATCTTGATCAGCTGGTGCTCGCTGACGCGGTACAGGTCGAAGTGCACCGGCTCGTCGGTGACCGGGTGGAATTGCACGGCCTTGGCGATGACCGATTGCTTGTCTTCGCCGTGCTGCAGCGTGACCAGGTGGCCGAGCAGCTTGCCGGTGTAGAGCGCCTTGCGGAATTCGTTGACCTTCACCGCGACGTTCACGGGATCCTTGTCGCCGCCGTACAGCACGCCCGGGACCAGGCCGGCGCGGCGGGTTTCACGAGCGCCGCCGGTGCCGGCGCGGTCGCGGATTTCAACGTTCAGGATGATCTCGGCCATGTCAGTTCTCTCTTGAGGGCCAATGCCCTCGAAATGCGAAATCGCCGCACAGGACCAGATTGCCCCGCTCGGTCGACGTTTTCAGGAGGGCGCCCAATACACGAAGAGGGCCGCCGGTGCAATCCGGCGGCCCTCTTGTTCGGCTGGAAAGGTCTGAAGGATCAGGCCTTCTTCTTCTTGGCGACCGCGGGCTTGGCGGCGGGCTTCTTCTTGGCGGTCGACTTTTCAGGCGGCGGGGGCGGCAGCGGCTCGACCGGCATCGGCGCGCCCGAGGCCTTGATCACGCAGGCGCCGGTGTCGATCATGATGTGCTGGCCAAGGCAGAAGATGTCCTCGTAGTGCGGCTTGGACACGGCCAGGCACTGATAGAGGTTCAGCTTGGCCATGTTCAGGCACGAGCCGGCGTTGGGCTCGGCCATGATGGCCTCGATGGTCGGCAGGTTCTCGTCGCCGGCGGCGCCCAAGGCCGCGAGTGCGGCGACCGCCAGGCTGCGGATGACCAGCGGGCGATAGGGCGGCGGAGCCGAGCGCGGGCCGGCCGGGACGGTCGAGGCCAGGGCCGCGTCGATGCTGGCGGCTGGGCTGACGGCCGGGGCGGCGGCTGGCGGCGGCGGGGCGCTGACGGTGGCCAGCGAGGCCTGCTGCAGCTGGGCCACGTCGGCGGTGTCGGCCAGGGCCGGGGTGGCCGAGGCCGACTTGGCGTAGGCCAGGCGGCCGTCGCGATCGGTCACGGCGGCCTTCGACCAGGTCGCGCGCTGCACGTCGTAGGCGGCCTGCTTCACCTTCTTGCCGGCGTCGTAGACCTTGAGGCCGTCGGCGCCGAGGGTGTCGATGATGCGGGCGGCGGCGGTGTCGCTGCCCTTGAAGCCGACGGCGTAGGCCGGGTCGGCGATCAGTTGGTTGATGACCTGCTGGCGCTGGGCCGGATCGGCGGCGAAGGCGCGCACCGAGGCCACGAAGGTCGGGTCCTGCAGGGCCAGCACCGCGCCGTACGACATGGCGCCGCTGAGGAAGTGCTTCTGCTCGTAGCCGACGCCGACCTTCAGCGAGGCCTGGATTTGGTCGCCGTTCTGGAAGTCGGGCGTGATGGAGCCGGCGCGCTGCATGTAGCCGCGGAAGGCGCTGGCGCGCTCGACCACCTTGTTCGACAGGGTGATCGGCGGCGGAGCCGGCGGGGCCTGGACGACGGGCGGCGGCGGGGGAGGCGGCGGGGTGCTGCAGCTGGCCAGGACGGTGGCCGCGGCGATCGCGACCGCCGTCAGAGCGGCGCGCGGACGCAGGTTGGAAAGCATGCTGACGACATCCCCGTGTAGATGGAGCCGGCATAACATCGCCGGCGGGCGACATTGTGACAGTCAGTCCGTTAACCAGACTTTGACAAGCGGGGCTGTGTCGCGATTTCCGCGAGAGCGCGGATTCCGTTGGATATTTTCCCGACGGAAAATGTGGCGCCGATGTGGCGGAGAGGTTTGGGGGTTAACGGCGGCGCTCTTTGAGAGGTGATCCCCCTCATCCGTAAAACCCCCGCGAAAGCGGGGGCCCAGGCTTTTTCTGAAACGCGTGGCGCTCGACGATAAAACGCCTGGGCCCCCGCTTTCGCGGGGGTTTTACGGTTTGAGAGAACCGGAAAGCCGATCAGTCGAACAGCTTCGACACCGACTCTTCGTTGGCGATCCGGCGGATGGCCTCGCCGATCAGCGGGGCGCACGAGACGTAGCGGATCTTCGGGCAGGCCTTGGTGGTGTCCGAGGCCTCGATCGAGTCGGTGACCACCAGCTCGGTCAGGACCGAATTGGCCACGCGCTCGGCGGCCGCGCCCGACAGCACGCCGTGGGTCACATAGGCGCTGACCGAGGTCGCGCCGTTGGCGATCAGGGCGGCGGCGGCGTTGCACAGGGTGCCGGCCGAGTCGGCGATGTCGTCGAACAGGATGCAGCGGCGGCCGGCGACGTCGCCGATGATGTTCATCACTTCCGACTGGCCCGGACCCGAGCGGCGCTTGTCGACGATGGCCAGGTCGGCGTCGTCCAGGCGCTTGGCCAGGGCGCGGGCGCGCACCACGCCGCCGACGTCCGGCGAGACGACCATCAGGTCGTCGCCCAGCGGGTAGTTCTTGATGATGTCGTCGGCCAGCAGGCGCGAGGGCAGCAGGTTGTCGGTCGGAATGTCGAAGAAGCCCTGGATCTGGCCGGCGTGCAGATCCATCGTCAGCACGCGGTCGGCGCCCGAGCGGGTGATCAGGTTGGCGACCAGCTTGGCCGAGATCGGGGTGCGGCCGCCGGTCTTGCGGTCCTGACGGGCGTAGCCGAAGTAGGGCAGCACCGCGGTGATCCGCTTGCCCGAAGCCCGCTTCAGGGCGTCGATGCAGATCAGCAGCTCCATCAGGTTGTCGTTGGCCGGGTAGCTGGTCGACTGGATCACGAAGACGTCCTCGCCGCGGACGTTCTCGTCGATCGTGACGAACACCTCGAGGTCGGCGAACCGGCGCACCTGGGCGCGGGTCAGCGGCATGTCGAGGTACTCCGCGATGGCCTGGGCCAGCGGACGGTTGGAGTTGCCGGACAGCAGCTTCATTTTGGATTCTCGGTGGGGGGACGCCGTTGCCGGGCCTTCTAGCAGCGATCCGCCCCGGGGCAACCCGCTTAAGCCCGCTGGTTGCGCTTCATGACCATTTCGTGTCGTCAAAGCCTCAGGGCGGGCCGCGGGGCGACGAGAGGAACCTCCCCCTCTGGGGGAGGTGTCGGCGAAGCCGACGGAGGGGGGAGTGGCTGCAAGCTGGCTGGCGCTCCGGAAGCTGAAAACGACCCCCCACCGGCCTTCGGCCGCCTCCCCCAGAAGGGGGAGGTTCCGTTCTCTCACCCTTCCAGCATGATCGCCGAAAGCAGCCGGCCGTAATCCTTCTGGCCGTTCAGCACCGCGCGGCGGTTGGAGAAGAAGTGGTCGCCCTCGGCGCAGGTGTCGCGGCCGATCCATTCGCGCTGCTCGATGCCGGCGGTCTCGATGCGGTCGAGCACGAAGGACGGCAGGTCGAACATCCGCTTGTCGTCGGCCTTGCCCGGCTTGAAGAACCGCTTGGAGCCAGGGCAGTCGGCCTCGAAGCGGTGCAGGAACTCCAGGCCCACTTCGTAGGAGTCCGGGCCGATGCAGGGGCCGACGGCGGCGACCATCCGTTCGGGGCGGGCGCCGAGCTCGACCATGGAGTCGACGGCGGCCTGGACGACGCCGTCGAGCGCCCCGCGCCAGCCGGCGTGGGCGGCGGCCACGACGCGGGCCTCGGGATCGACGATCAGCACCGGGGCGCAGTCGGCGTGCAGGGCGCCGCAGACCACCCCCGGCGTCTTGCTGACCACGGCGTCGCCCTGCGGCCGCGCATCGCCCCACGAGCCGTCGGCGACGATGGCGATGGTCGAGTGGATCTGGAAGCAGGTGTTGAGGTCTTCGCGGTCGACGCCGAACCAGCCGGCGGCGCGGGCGCGGTTCTCGATCACGTCGGCCGGCTCGTCCTGGCTGCCGCGGCCGACATTGAGGCTGTCGTAGAGGCCCTGCGAGACGCCGCCGTTGCGGGTGAAGAAGGCGTGGCGCAGGCCGGGCACGGTCGCCAGCAGCGACGACTGGACGGTGGGGATGTGAGCTTGCGTCATGCCTCGTCCTCGAAGAGCGGGGCGGCCAGCCCCGGCGCGCTCAGGCACGCGACCTTGAAGAGATCGCCCATCTGCGCCGCTCCGGTCAGGCGATCAAGCTGTCTTGCGATCATGTCGGCGCGATCGGGCCGCGCGGCCGCCAGCGCCTGGGCGCGGGCCTCGATGCCGAGCGCGCGCAGGAACTCGCCCTGGGTGATCACCGGCGGGGCCTTGGCCCCGGCCTCGCGGGCGGCGTCCAGCACCGACGGGAAGTCGGCCCAGACGGTCAGGTCGGCCTGGCCGGGATTGTCCAGCGGGCCTTCCTTCCTGTGGGCGCGCAGGGCCTGCAGGGTGTCGCCCGGCTCGGGCGCGGCGCGGCCGTAGTCGATCAGCAGCGCCGCGCCGCCGTCGCGGGCCAGGCGGTGGCCGATCTCCGAGCCCAGGGCGGCCTGGGCGGGCGAGGATTCGAGGATGGAGCCGACGGCAAGATCCTCCCCCCCTGGGGGAGGTGTCGACGAAGTCGACGGAGGGGGAAGAATCCCAGACTCGGCGGCGGCTGAAAACGCCCCCCCTCCGGCCCTTCGGGCCACCTCCCCCAGGGGGGGAGGATTTAGTTTGCGCAGCCCGAACGCCAGTTCCCCGTCCTCGCCGAGCCCCACGACCCGTTCGGCCCAGCCCTCGGCGGTCTTCACGAACTGACGCGCCGGCAGGCAGTCCAGCAACTCGTTGGCGACCAGCAGCAGCGGGGCGTCGGCCGGAACCTCTTCCAGCCGCCCGACCCAACGCACCGAAGCGCCGGCCAGCTTGGCCTCCTGCGCCGCGCGCAGCACCGGCGATACCTCGACCAGCCACAGGTCGGCGGCCTCCAGGAACGGCGGCAGCAGGCGGGCGGCGCGCAGGATGTCGCTCATCAGCGTCCCGTCGCCGGGACCCATCTCGACGAGGCGGAACGGCGCGGGGCGGCCCAGGCGGTCCCAGGTCTCCATCAGCCACAGGCCGACCAGCTCGCCGAACATCTGGCTGACGCCGGGGGCGGTGACGAAGTCGCCCTCAGGACCCAAGGCGGGCCGGTTGGCGTAGTAGCCGTCGCGGGGGTCGTGCAGGCAGCGGGTGAAGTATTCGGGAACGCTGATCGGCCCGTCCTGGGCGATCTGGGCCTTCAGGCGGTCGAGCAGCGCGGGTCGTGCGGGGATCAAGACGCGGCCGGCTCCTCGGCGATCGTTTCTTGCGGGGGCGGAACGACAGGCTCCTTGAGCGCCCGCCAGACCAGCCAGGCGCCGATCAGCAGCATCGGGGTCGACAGCAGCATGCCCATGGTCAGGCCCAGCGGGAAGTTGGGCATGAAGGCGTCGGGCTGGCGCACGTTCTCGAGGCTGGCGCGGAACAAACCATAGCAGAGCATGAACAGGCCCACGAGCCCGCCGCGGCGCTGCAGGAAGGCGAAGCGGTGGGTGGCCAGGCGCAGGACCACGAACAGGACCAGGCCTTCCAGCGCCGCCTCGTAGAGCTGGCTGGGATGGCGCGGCAGGTCGCCGGCCACGCAGGCGCCGCCTTCGAGGGCGCGGATGCGAGCGTTGCAGAACACCACGCCCCACGGAACGTCGGTGACCCGGCCCCACAGCTCGCCGTTCACGAAGTTGGCCAGGCGGCCGAACAGCAGGCCCAGCGGCGCGACCGGCGCCACCAGGTCGCCGAGCTTGAGCAGGTCGATCTTGTTGCGGCGGGCGAACAGGATCACCGCGGCGCAGACGCCCAGGAACCCGCCGTGGAAGCTCATGCCGCCGTTCCAGACCTGCAGGATCTCCAGCGGCTTGGTCCAGATCAGCGAGGGGCTGTAGAACAGCACGTAGCCCAGGCGACCGCCCAGGATGATGCCCAGCGTGATCCACAGCACCAGGTCGTCGATCTGCTCGGGCGTGGCGGTGGGCGTGCGGCCGCCCCACAGCCGAGAGGTCTTCACCAGCCGCACGGCGTACTGCCAGCCCAGCAGGATGCCGGCCACATAGGCCAGGGCGTACCAGCGGATCGCCAGCGGACCGAGGTGGATCAGGACGGGGTCGAATTCCGGAAAGATCACGCCGCGCGGCTCCGATCGGGACAGTTGGTCGCAGGCATAGCGGGTTACCAGTTCGCTTTCATCCCCCGCTCACCATATAAAGGACGTCAGGCGATTTGCGCCCATCCGGAACGACGATGCACAGCCAGAACCCTTTCCTCGACGAGTTCGCCAAGTTCACCCAGGCCGCCATGGGCATCGCCCAGACCGCGGGCGACGAAGCCAAGACCGCCTTCCGCTCGCAGGCTGACCGCTGGGCGGCCGAACTGGATTTGGTGCGTCGCGACGACCTCGAGGTCCTGAAGGCCCAGGTCGCGGCCCTGCAAGCCGAAGTGGCCGCCCTGAAGGCCGAAAAGGCCGCCGCCGAACCCGCCAAGCCCGCCCCGAAAGCCGCCAAGAAGACCGCTCCGAAGGCGGACGGAACTTCCGGGAAGGGCGAATAAGCACGCTTTTTGCTCGCTTGGAGCGTGAACGCTGTTGTGGCGAAACGCGCGAAGCAGCTTAGACTCCATTCTCGTGGGCGACACCCGGCGGGTCCCACGCCCGTCATCGCCCCTGGGGGCCAAAGGTTCTGATGGACACCCAACCCGACGACGACGTCCTGCTGGCGCTGGATCCCCTCGAGGTGGTCGAGCACGTGCTGGCGGCGGAAAACCTGACCTTCGACCGGACGGAAGACGGCGATCTCGCCTTCGCCCTGACCGGCGACTGGAAGGATTACGAGCTGTGGTTCGCCTGGCGTCCCGAGGCTGATTGCCTGCAGCTCTGCCTGTCGCTGGACCTGCGCGCCTCCAAGACCAAACGCCCGGCGGCCTACGAGTTGCTGTCGATGATCAACCAGCGCGTCTGGCTGGGCCACTTCGAGGTCTGGACCGATGACGGCGAGGTGGTCTTCCGTCACGCCCTGGCCCTGCCCTCGGGCGAGCGCCCGACCATGGCCCAGGCCGCCTCGATGATCGACGCGGCGGTCGAAGCCGCCGACCGCTTCTATCCGGCCTTCGACTTCCTGCTGCACGGCGCCAAGACCCCCGACCAGGCCATGGCCGCCTGCATGTTCGAGACCGTCGGTCAGGCGTAGGCCTCCTTCTCCCCCTGCGGGAGAAGGTGTCGGCGCAAGCCGACGGATGAGGGGTCTCTCAGACTTTCGACGCCGCGACAGCCGAACCGCTGTCGCGGCGTTTCTGTTTGCGCGACCCCTCACCCGACCTCCTTCGGAGGCCACCCTCTCCCGCAGGGGGAGAGGGATCATTCTGGTGGTGACGCCGCCGCCCAGCCGCGCTAAGCGCCCAGCGCACACTGTGACGCGGGAGCTTCGCCCATGACCCCCATCCTTCTGCTCGGCGCGGGCCGCATGGGCGGCGCCCTGATCGAGGGCTGGCGCAAGACCGGGGCCTTCGCGACGACCGACCTGATCGTCCGCGACCCGGCGGCGACCGCCGAGGGCTTCCCCGGCTCGCTCGTGAACCCGCCGCTGGAGGCGCTCGCCGCCGCCAAGGTCGTGCTGCTGGCGGTTAAGCCGCAGATCTGGCGCGAGGCGGTGAAGGACGTGGTCCCGCACCTGGCGCCGGACGCCATCATCGTCTCGATCGCCGCTGGCGTGCGCGCGGCCGACATTTCCGAGGTCTTCGGCGGCCGGCGCGTGGCGCGGGTGATGCCGACCACGGCCGTGGCCATCGGCCAGGGCGCGGCCAGTCTCTACGCCGACACGCCCGAAGCCCTGGACGCCGCCAAGGCGCTGTTCGGCCCCGTCGCGGCGACGGTCGAGCTGGCCGACGAACAGCTGATGCACGCGGCCACCGCCGTCTCGGGTTCGGCCCCGGCCTATCTCTACGCCTTCATCGAGGCCCTGGAAGCGGCCGGCGCCGGCCAAGGCCTCACGCTGGAAGACAGCGCCCGCCTCGCCCGCGCCACCATCGCCGGCGCCTCGGCCCTGCTGGCCCAGGGCGGCGAGGAGCCGGCTGAACTGCGCCGCCAAGTCACCTCGCCCGGCGGCACCACGGCCGCGGCGCTGTCTGTGCTGATGGGCGAGGGCGGTTTTGGGGATCTGCTGCCGCGCGCGCTGGAAGCGGCGGTGAAGCGCTCGGAAGAGCTGGGGGGCTGAGAAAGATCCGCCCCTGAAGAGGGGCGCAGCCGGGAGGGGGAAGGAAAGGCTCGAACCTCTCCCCGTAAAATCCCCGCGAAAGCGGGGACCCAGGTGTTTTATCGTCGAGCGCCGTGGGTGGCAGAAAAAGCCTGGGTCCCCGCTTTCGCGGGGATTTTACGGATGTTGTGTACGGAGGGAGGCGACCACTTCCCCCGTGAGCTTTGCGGCAGTTTTCCCTTTCAGGGCGCCGTCACATCCACCAGCGCCTGCGCCGGCTTGCCCCGTTCCGCCGCCACGAACTCCACCGCCCGCACGATGTGGTCGGCGAATTCGCCGCCGAGCAAGCGGGTGTGGCTGGCGCCGGCCACGTGGTCGACATAGCCGTGCTGGGAAGCCTGGGCCGGGGCGGCCTGCATGTCCTTCCATTGCACGCGGTCGCCGACCCGCGCCCCGGCGGTGACCACGGCCACCGGCCATTCGGGCGCGAAGGGCGGCTCGGCGCCGGCCTGGGCCGAGGATTCGGCCCACAGCTCGACCTCGGCGGCCGAGGTGCGGTTATGGCGGCCGTTGGCGAAGCCCCAGCGCTTCTCGGCCTTGGCGTCGGGCGGCAGGCCGATCTTGTCGCCCAGGGGGGTATAGACCAGCGGCTTGTAGAGCCCTGCCGAGGCCCCCAGCGCCGCCGCCCGCGAGGCGAACACGAACGAGCTGAGGAAGCGCTTGGCCAGTGGGAGCCGCGCCGCCTCGGGCGTGGCGGCGTCGACCAGGACGAGGCCCGCCACCTGGCTGGGATTGCGGCCGGCGTATTCGCGCAGGCGCAGGCCGGCCATCGAGTGGCCGACCAGGATGAACGGGCCCTTCTCGCCCGAGGCGGCGACCAGCTTCTCGAAGTCGGTGACGATGGCCAGGCCGTCGCGCGGGTCCGGACCGGGCGGGGAATAGCCCATGCCGGCGCGGTCATAGGCGCAGGCGCGCCAGCCGGCGGCGGCCAGGGCGTCCTGGGTGGCGCCCCAGTCGGCGGCGAAGCCGAAGGCCCCGGCCTCCAGCCACACGGTCGGGCGATCAGCGCGGGCTTCGCCCTCGCAGACCAGGCGCAGGGTGCGGCCCTCGCCGATATCAACCTGGGCGCCGCGTGGCGGCTTGGATCCGACTCCGGCCATCACGCCGCCCGCCGCGACGAAGGAAACGTAGAGCAGGGTGAAGGCGGCAAGGGCGCGTCCGGCGTGCTTGAGCATGGCTCTCAATGTAGGGGCGCGCGGCCGTTCGTCGAGGGGCTGGTGCGGCTTCTCGGCGCGGTTTCCTTCGGACGGATCAATCCCTAGACTCGCGGGCATGCGTCGCGCCCTTTCCGCCCTGCTGCTGGTCGTCGCCCTGGCCTCTTCCGCCGGGGCGCAGGCGAGCGCCCAGACGAGCGCGCGCTCGACCGGTTCGCCGACCGCCGAGACGCCCGCGCCCGCGCCGCTTCCGCCGCTGTTCTCGCCCAAGCCGCCCGAGCGCGACGTCCCCGCCTGCAAGGCCGCCTGCGCCAAGACCTACTATTTCTGCCGCGCCAACGCCGATGACGACAGCTGCCCCAGCGAGTGGTCGCGCTGCAACGTGCGCTGCTCGGCCAGCTTCGTCCGGCCGACGGGGTTGTCGGGGAACTAGATCCTCCCCCTCTGGGGGAGGTGGCCCGGAGGGCCGGAGGGGGGATGTTTTCAGACTTCTCCCTACGTCGGCTTCGCCGACACCTCCCCCTTCAGGGGGAGGGTCTTATCGACAGACCCTCTTGCTCCGCGCCCGGAACGGGGATCAAATCCTGACGGGGCGTCATCGACGCCGCTGGGAGTCGCGCTCATCGATGTCGAACATCGCCTATTTCCCCGCCATGCCGCCGCGCGAGGACAATCGCCCGGGCAAGCGCGAGCGCACCAAGACCGCCAACCGCCAGGCCATTCTCGACGCGGCCCGCCAGGTGTTCGGCGAGTTGGGCTATGACGGGGCCACGGTGCGCGACATCATCCGCCTGACCGGTTTGGCCTCGGGCACCTTCTACAACTACTACAAGTCCAAGGAGGAGGTGTTCGACGCCCTCGCCGACGACGGGGCGCGGCGCTTTCGGCCGCTGCTGCGCGTGGAGTTCGAGAAGGCGACCGACTTCGCCTCGTTCCTGCGCGGGGCCATGCGGGCCTATTTCGACTTCCTGGCCGCCGAGCACGAGACCTGGCGGGTCAACCGCCCGGCCGGCGAGACCCATCCGCAGGTGCGCTCGACCCCCGAGGTCACCGCCGTCTTCGGCGAGGTGCGCGAGGCCTTCGAGCGGGTGCTGGAGCGCGAGCACGCCCCGCCCGTCGATCTCGACTACCTGACCGCCGCCTGCATCGCCGTGGCCCGCGAGGTCGGCGACAAGATGCTGGAGCGCCGGCCGATGGACACGCAGGGCGCCACCGCCTTCGCGGTCGGCCTGATCCTCGGCGGCCTGCCGGCCTTGCCCAGGCCCTAGCGGCCGACCCTTTCTCCCGACTTTCAGAAGAAAAGAGCCCCCGAATGGCCGATGTCCAGAAGCTGGTCCTCAAGACGATCCTGTCGCTGCCGACCCCGATCCTGCGGGCGCTGAGCGGCGGGGGCGTGGTCTATCGCGGCGGGCGCACGCTCGATCCGCGCTTCCAGTTCTTCGCCCACGCGGCCCAGGGCCTGCCGTCGATGACCACCCTGGCTCCGGAAGAAGCCCGAGCGGCCAGCGCCAAGGGACTGGCGGCGGTGTCTGGTCCGCCCGAGCCCGGCGTGCGCACTGAGAGCCTCAGCATCGACGGTCCCGGCGGCCAGATCCCGCTGCGCGCCTATCGCCCTGCCGAGCAGGACAGCGCCGCGCCGCTGATCGTCTTCGCCCACTTCGGCGGCGGGGTGATCGGGGATCTGGAGACCTGCCACGCCTTCTGCGGGATCCTTGCGCGCATCGCCAAGACGGCCGTGCTGTCGGTCGATTATCGCCTGGCCCCGGACCATCGCTTCCCGGCCGGCCTGGACGACGTGCTGGCCGCCTGGCGCTGGGGCCGCGACAACGCCGCCCGCTTCGGCGCGGCGCCGGGCCAGGCGGCGATCGGCGGCGACAGCATGGGCGGCAACTTCTCTGCCGTCCTGGCCCAGGAGATGAAGCGGACGGGCGAGGCCCAGCCGGCCTTCCAACTGCTGATCTATCCGGCCGTGGATGTGGCCAGCGAAACGCCGTCGATGAGCCTCTACGCCGATACCTATCCGCTCAGCCGGCCGATCATGGAATGGTTCATGGCCCACTACATGGGTCCCGAGGCCGACCCGGCCGATCCGCGCCTGTCGCCGGACAAGACGCAGGGCCTGTCGGGCCTGGCCCCGGCCATCGTCGTCACCGCCGGCTTCGACCCGCTGGTCGACCAGGGCGAGGCCTACGCCAAGCGCCTGATCGCCGCCGGCGTGCCGACGGTCTACCGCTGCTACGACAGTCTGGCGCATGGGTTCACGGCCTTCACGGGCGCGGTCCCGGCGGCCGATGCGGCCTGCCGCGAGATCGCGGCGCTGGTGCGGGCGGAGATTTCCCGGTGAAGCCCTTCCCCCTCGATGGGGGAAGGTAGAGTGAGGGCGCTCGTCGTCGAGGCCCTGGCGCCGGACTTCGCCGGCTGCGCCGTCCGCGAGATCCCGACCCCGACGCCCGGACCCGGTGAGGTGCTGGTCCGGATCAAGGCCGCCAGCGTCAACTTCCCCGACCTCTTGATGACCCGCGGCGAATACCAGCTGAAGCCGTCCCTGCCGTTCACCCCCGGCCTCGACTTCGCCGGCGAGGTCGCTGGACTGGGCGAGGGCGTTTCAGGCCTGGAGATCGGCGCGGCGGTGGTCGGCGGGGCGCGCACCGGGGCGTTCGCGGAGTTCATCGTCGTTCCCGCCAAGGCCCTGAAGCCCAAGCCCGCGCGGCTGTCGTTCGGCGAGGCGGCGTCCTATGGCGCGGCCTATCTGACGGCGCGGGTGGCGCTGGTGCGGCGGGCGAACCTACAGCCCGGCGAATGGCTGCTGGTCCATGGCGCGGCCGGCGGCGTGGGGCTGGCGGCGGTGGACCTGGCCAAGGCCATGGGCGCGCGGGTGATCGCGGCCTCCGCCTCGGACGACAAGCTGGCGCAGATCGCGCGGCTCTACGCCCCTGACGCGACCGTCAACGTCACAGGCGGCTTCCGCGATCGGGTGAAGGAGATCACCGGCGGGCGCGGGGTGGACGTGGTCTACGACCCCGTGGGCGGCGACGTCTTCGACGAGAGCCTGCGGTGCCTGGCCTTCGACGGGCGACTGCTGGTGATCGGTTTCACCTCGGGCCGGATCCCGACCGTCTCGGCCAATATTCCGCTGATCAAGGGGATCTCGGTTATGGGCGTGCGGGCCGGCGAATACGGCCGCCAGTTCCCCGAGCGCGGGGCCGAGGACCAGGCGGCGGTATGGGCCATGGCCGACGCCGGCACGATCCGGCCGCACGTGCATGCGCAGGTTCCGCTGGAGCGCTGGCGCGAGGCGTTCGACCTGCTGGCGGAGCGGCGAGTGGTGGGCAAGGCGGTGATCGCGCCTTAGTTCGAACCTCTCCCAATCCTGAAAAACCTCTCCCATGGGGAGAGGGAGGGGCCCGCGCCGAAGGCGTGGGAGGGTGAGGGGGTAGGACGTCGGCCGTCTGTGCGCTGACCTGGCCGCTCGGGTTTTCGGGATTGTTCGGTGAGGGTGTAACCCCTCACCCTCCCATGCTGCGCATGGGCCCCTCCCTCTCCCTCTGGGAGAGGTGAAAACTAGGTGGGAGAGGGAAAACTACGCCGGCCGCCTCGCCCGCAGCGCCTGGGCGATGGTCCCATCGTCCAGCCAGTCGAGGTCGCCGCCCACCGGCACGCCCCGCGCCAGCATGGTCACCGGCACATTGGTCTGAGCCAGGCGGTCGGCGAGGTAGTGGGCGGTGGTCTGGCCGTCGACCGTGGCCGGCAGGGCCAGGATCACCTCGGCGACCTCGCCGCTGGAGACGCGAGCCAGCAGTTCGCTCACCCGCAGGGTCTCGGGCCCGACCCCGTCCAGCGCCGACAGCAGGCCGCCCAGCACGTGGTAGCGGCCCTTGAACGAGCCGCCGCGCTCCATGGCCCACACCGAGCCGACCTCCTCGACCACGCACAGCAGGCGCACGTCGCGGGTTCCGTCCGAGCACACGGCGCAGGGGTTGGTGGTGTCGAGCGAGCCGCAGGTCGAACAGGTCTTCACCTTCGCCTGCGCCTCGGCCATGGCGGCCGCGAGCGGCGCCAGCAGGGTGTCGCGCTTCTTCAGCAGGGCCAGGGCCGCCCGCCGGCCCGAGCGCGGTCCAAGGCCCGGCAGCTTCGACAGCAGGGCGATCAGGCGCTCGATCTCGGGTCCGGCGGAGGCGGCCATCAGCCTTTAGAACTTCATGCCCGGAAAGCCGCCCATCATGCCGGCCATCGGGCCGGCGGCCTCCTGCATCAGCTGGGCCTGCTTGGCGTCGAGCTTCTTCTTGGCGTCGGCGTGGGCGGCGACGATCAGGTCGGCGATGACCTCGCCTTCGCCCGGCTCGACCAGGCTCTCGTCGAGCACCACCTTGGTCAGCTCGCCCGAGCCGGCCAGGGTGACGGTGACCATGCCGCCGCCCGAGGTGCCCTCGACGCTGATCTCGGCGACGCGGGCCTGGGCTTCGGCCAGTTTCTGCTGCATGGCCTGGGCCTGCTTCATCAGGCCGCTGAGGTCTTTCATGGTCTGCTCCTCGAAAGGTTCTTTCCCTCCCCCTTGATGGGGGAGGGGCAGGGGTGGGGGTGGAAGCGCCGGCGGGTTCGAGCGCGGCCGAGCCGCATCCTGAAAAGCCGCATCACCCCCATCCCCGACCCTTCCCCCATCGAGGGGGAAGGGAGATGGCTAGTCCTCGACTTCGTCCGGCTCGATCGGCGCGGGTTCGGGGGCGAGGACCTTGCGGATCTCGACGATCTCCGTGCCCGGGAAGGCGCTGAGCACCGAGGCCACGAACGGGTCGGACTTGATGGCCGCCAGGGCTTCGCGCTCCTCGCGCTTCTGGCGCTCCATCAGGCTCTCGGCCCCGCCGCCGCCCTCGGCGGCGATCAGCCAGGGCTGGCCGGTCCATTCCTTCAGCGCGCGGACCAGGCGGCCGGCCAGGTTGCCCGGCGCGCCGGGGGCGGCTTCGAAGGTGATGGCGCCGGGGCGGAAGCTGATCGGGCGGACATACTGTTCGACGTCGAGCCTAAGCCCAATGTCGCGCTTCTCGGCGATCAGCTTCAGCACGTCGTCGAACGAGGCGAGCACGGGCGCGGCCGGCGCCGCGCCGACGGCGGCCATGGCGCGCGGCGCGGCCGAGACCGCGCCGCCCGGCGCGGCTCCACCGCCCACCGCGACGCCGCCGCCCGGACCCGCGCCCGGATTGCCGCCGTCGCGCAGGGCCTTCAGCGCGTCTTCCGGACCCGGCAGGTCGGCGGCGTAGCACAGGCGGATGATGGCCATCTCGGCGGCGGCCATGGCGTCGGGCGCGCGGCGCACCTCGTCATGGGCCTTCAGCAGCATCTGCCACAGGCGGGCCATGGTGCCGGCGCTGGTCTGGGCGCCGACCGAGGTCAGGCGCGCGGCCTGCTCCTTGGGCATCGACAGGGCGTCCGGCCCCAGGGCCTTGGCGACCGACGAGGCGTGGCAGTGGTCGAGCAGGTCGAGCATCACCACCACCGGATCGGCGCCGAAGCCCCACAGCTGGCGGAAGGTGGTCAGGGCCTCGCCCGGCTTGCCGCTCATCACCTGTTCGAAGAGAGCGATGGTCTGGCTGCGGTCGGCCAGGCCCAGCATGTCGCGCACGACGGCGGCGGTGACCGTCTGGCCGCGCTCGGTCTGGACGATGGCCTGGTCGAGCAGGGACAGGCCGTCGCGGGCCGAGCCCTCGGCGGCGCGGGCGATCAGGGCCAGGGCGTCGGCGTCGATCCGCGCCCCTTCCTTCTGCGAGATGCGGTCGAAGTGCTTGGCCAGCACGTCCGGCTCGATCCGGCGCAGGTCGAAGCGCTGGGTGCGCGACAGGATCGTCACCGGAACTTTTCGGATCTCGGTGGTGGCGAAGATGAACTTGGCGTGCGGCGGCGGCTCTTCCAGCGTCTTCAGCAGGGCGTTGAACGCCGCCGTCGACAGCATGTGCACTTCGTCGATGATGTAGACCTTGTAGCGCGCCTCGACCGGGGCGTAGCGCACCCCGTCCAGCAGCTCGCGCATCTCGTCGACCTTGGTGCGGCTGGCGGCGTCGAGTTCCAGCACGTCCATGTGCCGGCCCTCGATGATCGCCCGGCAGTGCCGGCCCTCGGTGGTCAGGTCGACGCTGGGGCCGTGGACGGTGTCGCTTTCGTAGTTCAGCGCGCGGGCCAGCAGGCGGGCGGTCGTGGTCTTGCCGACCCCGCGGACGCCAGTGAGCATGAAAGCGTGGGCGATGCGGCCGGTGCTGAACGCGTTCGCTAGCGTGCGGACCATGGCCTCCTGGCCGATCAGGTCCTCGAAGGTGCGCGGGCGGTACTTTCGGGCCAGCACGGTATAGGCCGCGCCGGGTTCTTCCGGTTCGGGCTCGGGCAGGGGCCTGGCCGCCGGCGGCGCGGCGGCGGGCGCGGGCGCTTCGCCGAAGATGTCGGCCGTGTTCTCGTCGCGCTCTGGCAGCTCTTCGCGTTCGAGCGCGGGCTCGTCCCAGGGCGGGGCGGATTCGGGCGTGAGGTCGTGGTCGGCCATGGGCGCAGTCTAGAGCGTCGGGCGGCGCGGCAAAAGGCTCGCGCGCGCTCGCTGGCGTGGATGCTGACGATTTCGGGGAATAAGGTGGAGACCGGCAGACGACCCGAAGGTGATCTCGTTGTGGCTGCTGCCTCTCGGCCCTGACCAGGTTGGCGAGGCCATCGTCCGTCGCCGATCTCCGAGGGGGTATATCGCGACTCATCGACCGATATGCAAGCGCCCAGAGCGTCGCAGCCGAAAGTGGCCGCCGGTTTCGGCGTCCGCGACGCGACAAAACGAGAAGCCAGAGCGTCGCAGCCGAAAGTGGTCGCCGGTTTCGGCGTCCGCGACGCGATAAAACGAGAGGCCAGAGCGTCGCAGCCGAAAGACAGCGGGTTTCCGGTGGGCGAAAAGCCTTAACGGCAGGCGGTGACGACTCCGCGTCGCTGGGCTACAGATTCGCCCATGCCGCTATCCGAGATCGTCAACATCTTCGCCGGGAATCCGCTGGACCGCGCCAGCGAGCGTCGAGGCGACGCCAGCTGGATCGCCGAGAAGCTCGACGACGCCCAGTCCCTGGCCGTCGCCGTCTGGAACGGCAAGGTCCTGGTCGAGGACGCGCCTGGGGCTGATGACGAGCCGGGCGGCGTCCAGATCGCCTATCTGCGCGCCGACATGGCCAAGGAGCTGGCCGGCACCGACGAGCGTCTGCTGTTCATGGGTCTGTGGAAGGACATCGCGGTCTTCGCCGTCGACCTGGAGGGCGCGGCCGATCCGGCGGAGGGCGCTCTGCAGGGCCTGGGCCGGTTCGAGGAACTGCGCGGCGCGGCCGCCACCTTGCCCGCGCCCGACGCCGGTATCCTGGGCACCGCCAAGTCGATGTTCGAATGGCGGCGCAAGCATCCGTTCTGCGCCAACTGCGGCCAGAAGAGCGACATCGCCGACGGCGGCTGGAAGCGCATCTGCCCGGCCTGCCACGCCGAGCACTTCCCGCGCACCGACCCGGTGGCGATCATGCTGGCCGTCCACGGGGATAAGTGCCTGCTGGGCCGCCAGGCCGCCTGGCCGCAGGGCATGTTCTCGGCCCTGGCCGGCTTCATCGAGCCCGGCGAGACCATCGAGGAGGCCTGCGCCCGCGAGCTGAAGGAAGAGGCGGGCCTGGTGGCCACCAAGGTGCGCTACCATTCCAGCCAGCCCTGGCCGTTCCCCGCCTCGCTGATGATGGGGCTGATCGCCGAGGTCGACAGCGACCAGGCCGCCCCCGACCAGACCGAGCTGGAGGCCGTCCGCTGGTTCGACAAGGACGAGGCGAAAGCCCTGATCCGCGGCGAGATCGAAGACGCCTTCGCCCCGCCGACGCTGGCGATCGCTCATCAGCTGATCAAGACCTGGTGCGAGAGCGAGGACTGACCCTTCTCCCCTTGCGGGAGAAGGTGGCGGCGAAGCCGTCGGATGAGGGGTCTCTCAAAAGAAAACCGCCTCGCCCCGCCTGACCGCCCACGCAGCGTCGAGGTCTGAGAGACCCCTCACCCGACCCGCTTCGCGGGCCACCCTCTCCCGCAAGGGGAGAGGGATCAGGCGATGAGCCTCATCCACTCCCTGACCACCATCACCCCCAGCACGATCGTGCTCAGCGAAAACACCGCGAACCGCGCCAGCACGATGTTGACGCTGGCCTGGATCAGGCTGTGCAGCACCCGCAGGCCCGCATAGGCCCAGGCCAGGCCCACCGCGACCGGATCGCCATGCCCCGCCACGGCGATCGCAAGAGCCGCCGCGTAGAAGATCGTCGGCTGCTCCATCAGGTGGTTGTAGTTGTCGGCCGCCTGCCGGGCGGCGTCGGGCAGGCCGGTCAGCGAGCCCGGAAACCGCGCGTCCTGCGGCTTGATCCCGGCCTTGCCCATGGCCGGCAGGCGCTGGGCGTACATCCACAGCCACATCAGCAGCGACCAGCTCACCAGCGCCAGCACCGGCGCGATCATCGTATTCATGGCTTTGCCTCCCCAGGCCTTCTTATTTCGGGGAGGCTATCGGTGGAACGCCGTTCCGCGAAGCCTGACCTTGGGTCAGCGCTTCTTCAGGGTCTCTTCCATGCCCCGGCGGGCCAGTTCGTCGGCGCGTTCGTTGTGTTCGTGGCCGGCGTGGCCCTTGACCCAGCGCCAGTCGATCTCGTGGCGCAGGCGGGCGGCGTCGAGGCGCTGCCACAGGTCGACGTTCTTGACCGGGCTCTTGTCGGCGGTCTTCCAGCCCTTGGCCTTCCAGCCATGGATCCACTGGGTGACGCCCTTCATCACATATTGGCTGTCGGTGTGCAGCTCGGCCTTGGTCGGGCGGTTCAGCGCCTCCAGGGCCATGATCGCGCCCATCAACTCCATGCGGTTGTTGGTGGTCGCCAGGTCGCCGCCGCAGATTTCCTTGCGCTTGTCGCCGTACATCAGCACCGCGCCCCAGCCGCCGGGACCCGGATTCCCGCGACAGGCGCCGTCGGTATAGATGATCAGTTTCGGGGTCACTGCGAGGATCCGAACAGCGACAGGCCCTCGCGGTGCACCGCCAGCTTGCGCTCGTATTCCAGCGGATCCTTCGGACGCACCAGGGCGCCGGCGGGGGTGGCGTTCCAGTCGGCCAGGCGCGTCAGGAAGAAGCGGATGGCCGCGCCGCGCGCCAGGATCGGCAGGGCGTCGCGCTCGGCCGGGCTCAAGGGACGGCGGCGCTCGTAGCCGGCGATCAGGGCGCGGGCGGCGGTGACGTTGAAGCTGCCGTCGGCCTCGAAGCACCAGGCGTTCAGGGTCACGGCCACGTCGTAGGCGTAGGCGTCGTCGCAGGCGAAGTAGAAGTCGATGGTCGCCGCGAACTTGCCGTCGGTCTTGAAGAAGACGTTGTCGGGGAAATAGTCGGCGTGGATCGTGCCGGTCGGCAGGTTGCGCGGCCAGGCCAGGGCCAGCTCGGCCAGGTCCTTGTCGATCACGGACGAGAGGCCCGGCTTCAGGTCTTCGGCGGCCTGGCGGTGCTTGGAGAACAGCGGCGCCCAGTGCGGCTGGCCCAGGTCGTTGGCGCGACGGCCGGCATAGCCTTCGCCGGCCAAGTGCAGCCAGGCCAGGCCTTCGCCGGCTTCGCGGCAGTGGGCCGGGGTGGGCTTGCGCACCGACAGGCCCGGCAGGAAGTCGACGATGGCGGCCGGCTTGCCGCGCAGGGTCTTGAGGTTCCGGCCCGCCTTGTCGGCCACCGGACGCGCCGAGGGATAGCCGCGGTCGGCCAGCCACCCCAGGAGGTCGAGGAAGTAGGGCAAGTCCTCGGGCCGCGCGCGGCGCTCGTAGACCGTCAGGATGTAGCGGCCGGTCTCCGTTTCCAGCAGGAAGTTGGAGTTCTCCACGCCCTCGGCGATGCCCTTGAACGCCAGCGGGGCGCCCAGGTCGTACTCGGCCAGGAAGGCTTCGAGCTCTTGGTCGGTGATGTCGGTATAGACGGCCATGGCGGCGGGATGCGGCGCCGCGCGCTGGCGGTCAAGCGGCTCCTGTCGGCGAGTGGTGGCCCGTGCTATGGTTTTGCCGGCAAGGAGCGCTCCATGATCGAACTCAAGATCGAGCAACAAGGCGAGGCGGTTAAGGTCGAGCTGACCGAGGAACTGCTTGCCCTGCTCGGCGCCAAGGCGGGCGATACGCTGGTTATCGATGGTGAAGCCGGCGGCCCGTTCACATTGGCGGCGCGATCGACGAACGAGCGCTTCGAGCGTGGCCGGGCTTTCCTCGAACGTTATCGTTCGACCTTCGAGGCCCTGGCGAAGTAATCGCGCCCATGAGCGAGCCTGTCTGGATCGACGAAGCGCTGCTCATCCGCTGGCATGACTTGGTGCTTTCCGAAACGGGAGGCGCGAGCGGCGTGCGGGATCAGGGCTTGCTGAATTCGGCCTTGGCGCGCCCGGTCAATCGTCACGCTTATGAGAGCCTGTCGGATCTGATCGAACTCGCCGCCACCTACGCGGTGGCCATCGCCTCGAACCATCCCTTCATCGACGGCAACAAGCGCGCCGCCTTCATGGCGCTCGGCATGTTCCTGGAGGACAACGGTCTCTGGCTCGCGGCCGAGCCCGACGATGCGACAACGATCATGTTCGCGGTCGCCGCCGGCGATATCGGCATTGCCGAGCTGACCGACTGGCTCCGTCCGCGCGTCGTCGACGCGCCCTGACGTTTAAGCCGTTAAGCCGTCGTCAGCAGTCGTGGCAGCTTGAAGGTCACCGTCTCGCGGGCCTCGACCAGTTCCTCGATCTCCAGGTCGAAGTGGCCGCTGATGGCGTCGATGACGCCCTGCACCAGATCTTCAGGGGCCGAGGCGCCGGCCGTCAGGCCCACGCTCTGCACGCCCTCGAACCAGCTCCACTCCAGGCCCGAGGCGTCGTCGATCAGGTAGGCGGCCTTGGAGCCGGCCTTCAGGCCCACTTCCTTGAGGCGCACCGAGTTGGACGAGTTGCGCGAGCCGACCACCAGGATCAGGTCAGACGCCTCGGCCAGCATCTTCACCGCGTCCTGGCGGTTGGTGGTGGCGTAGCAGATGTCTTCCTTGTGCGGGGCGGCGATGGTCGGGAAGCGCTGCTTGAGCATGGCGACGATGTCGGCGGTGTCGTCGACCGACAGGGTGGTCTGGGTCAGGAAGGCCACGTTCGAGGCGTCCTGCGGCTGCCAGGTGCGGGCGTCGTCGATGTCTTCGATCAGGGTCACCGTGCCCTCGGGCAGCTGGCCCATGGTGCCGACCACCTCGGGGTGGCCGGCGTGGCCGATCAGCACGATCTCGCGGCCGTTGTCGAAGTGCTTCTGGGCCTCGACATGGACCTTGGAGACCAGCGGGCAGGTGGCGTCCAGATAGATCATCTGCCGCGACTTGGCCTCGGCCGGCACGGATTTCGGCACGCCGTGGGCCGAGAACACCACCGGGCGGTCGTCGGGGGCCTCGTCCAGTTCCTCGATGAAGATCGCGCCCAGCGCCTTCAGCCGGTCGACGACGTGGCGGTTGTGGACGATCTCGTGGCGCACATAGACTGGCGCGCCGAACTTCTCGATCGCCCGCTCGACGATCTGGATGGCGCGGTCCACCCCCGCGCAGAAGCCGCGCGGGCTGGCCAGGAAAAGGCGAAGCTTGGGACGGGTCGGCGCGGCGGTGCTCATGGCGCGGAACCTAAGCGTTCGAGGCCTTCGGCGCCAGACATGCGTGACGCGAGCATGCTCGACGCGGACGTTTGACGTCAGGCGTGAAACGCGAGCACGTTGCGAGGTCACGCATATGCCTTTATCAGGCTGCATGACGCCGGCTGGGGCACCTCCCGAACTGGCAATCCTTCTCGAACCGGACGTTTCATGCGCCGCACGCTTTCCGTCGCCCTCAGCGCCACGATGGCCCTGTCGTTCGCCATGACCGCCATGAGCGCTCACGCCCAGATGGGCGGAGGCATGGGCGGCCAGGGCGGCCCCGGTGGCGGTGGTCAGGGCGGCGACGACGACGGCGGCAAGAAAAAGAAGCGCGACGAGGAGTGGAACCAGCCCAAGGCTCCGCTGGCCCAACTGCGCAACGCCGGCCCGTGCCCCTTCGTGAAGGTGCTGTACGACGCCAGCCGCTATGTCGAGTTCAAGGGCGGCAAGGAAAGCAGCGCCGCCGCCGGTTACACCGGCGAGATCCAGGGCGTGTCCTCGGGCTGCGCCTACAAGAACGACGAGCCGATCAAGATGCAGGTCGAGGTTCTGTTCGCCCTGGGCCGTGGTCCCGAAGCGACCGAGCCGCGCAAGACCTACCGCTATTGGGTGGCCGTGACCGAGCGCAACAAGGACGTGCTGGCCAAGGAATATTTCGACCTGCCCGTCACCTTCCCGGCCGGCGGCGACCGCGTCTACGCCACCGAGAATCTGCAGACCATCACCATCCCGCGCGCCGACATCAAGACGAGCGGCAGCAATTTCGAGGTCCTGATCGGCTTCGACGTCACCCCGGAAATGGCCGCCTTCAACCGCGACGGCAAGCGCTTCCGGGTCAACGCCGGCCAGACCGCCCAGGCCCAGCAAGCAGGGACTCCTCCTAAGCAATGAACGATTTGAAGCGGTCCTTGAGCGAGGCGGCCGCGGCCGCTTTCCAGGCCGCCGGACTGTCTCCCGACTTCGGGCGCGTCACGGCGTCCGACCGGCCCGACCTTGCCGACTTCCAGTGCAACGGCGCCCTCGCGGCGGCCAAGAGCGCCAAGCGTAACCCCCGCGAGATCGCCGTCCAGGTGGTCGACCAGCTGAAGGCCGATCCGCGCCTGGCCTCGGTCGAGATCGCCGGCGTCGGCTTCATCAACATGCGCGTCAGCCCCTCGGCCCTGGCCGAGCGGGCCGACCAGATCGCCGCCGATCCGCGCGCCGGCGCCAGCCTGCTGGCCGATCCGCGCCGGGTGCTGGTCGACTACGCCGGCCCCAACGTGGCCAAGCCGATGCACGTGGGCCATCTGCGCGCCTCGATCATCGGCGAGTCGATCAAGCGCCTGTACCGCTTCCGCGGCGACCAGGTGGTGGGCGACGCCCACTTCGGCGACTGGGGCTTCCAGATGGGCCTGCTCATCACCGCGGTGGCGGACGAGGACGCCTTCATCGCCGCCCTGATGGAGAAACTGCCGGACGCTCCGCGCGACTTCACCGCCGCCGACGAGGCCAAGGTGCGCGCCGAGTTCGCCGGCCGGGTGACCCTGGCCGACCTCGACCGCCTGTATCCGGCCGCCGCCGCCCGCGCCAAGGAAGACGCCGACTATCGCGACCGCGCCCGCAAGGCGACGGCCGACCTGCAGAACGGCCGCTTCGGCTACCGTCTGCTGTGGAAGCACTTCGTCGAGGTCAGCCGCGTGGCCCTGGAGCGCGAGTTCCACGCCCTGGGCGTCGACTTCGACCTGTGGAAGGGCGAGAGCGACGCCGACCCGCTGATCGCGCCGATGGTGCGCCAGCTGGAGGACAAGGGCCTGCTGGTCGAGGACCAGGGCGCCCGCATCGTCCGCGTGGCCCGTCCCGGCGAGACCAAGAAGAAGAAGCTGCCCGACGGCTCGGTGATCGAGGTCGAAAGCCCCGATCCGCTGCTGGTGGTCTCGTCCGAAGGCTCGGCCATGTACGGCACGACCGACCTGGCGACCATTCTCGACCGCCGCCAGTCGTTCGACCCGCACCTGATCCTCTATTGCGTGGACCAGCGTCAGGCCGACCACTTCGAGCAGGTGTTCCGCGCCGCCTATCTGGCGGGCTACGCCCAGCCGGGCGGGCTGGAGCACATCGGCTTCGGCACCATGAACGGCGCCGACGGCAAGCCGTTCAAGACCCGCGCCGGCGGCGTCCTGAAGCTGCACGACCTGATCGAGATGGCCCGCGAAAAGGCCCGCGAGCGCCTGCGCGAAGCCGGCCTCGGTTCGGAGCTGTCGCCGGAAGCCTTCGAGGAGACCGCGCACAAGGTCGGCGTCGCCGCCCTGAAGTTCGCGGACCTGCAGAACTTCCGCGGCACCTCCTACGTCTTCGACCTCGACCGCTTCACCAGCTTCGAGGGCAAGACCGGTCCGTACCTGCTGTACCAGACCGTCCGTATCAAGAGTATCCTGCGCAAGGCCGCCGAACAGGCCGCCAAGGCGGGTCCGGTGATCGTGGCCGAACCGGCCGAACGCGACCTGACCCTGCTGCTGGACGCCTTCGAGGGCGCGCTGAGCGAGGCCTACGACAAGAAGGCCCCCAACTTCGTGGCCGAGCACGCCTACAAGCTGGCCCAGGGCTTCTCGAAGTTCTACGCCGCCTGCCCGATCCTGGGCGCCGACGATCCGGCCGTGCGGGCCTCGCGCCTGACGCTGGCCCAGACGGCGCTCAAGCAGCTCGAGCTGGCGCTCGACCTGCTGGGCGTGGACGCGCCGGAACGGATGTGACCCGATCCCTCTCCCCTTGCGGGAGAGGGTGGCCTCCGAAGGAGGTCGGGTGAGGGGTTGCACGTACAGAAACGCCGCGACAGCCGATCGGCCGTCGCGGCGTTTCGCTTTTGAGAGACCCCTCATCCGTCGGCCTTCGGCCGCCACCTTCTCCCGCAAGGGGAGAAGGATCAGTCGGCGGAGAACCCCTCGACGTTTTCGGTTTTCACGCGCTCTTCCAGAACCTTGCCCACCGCCACCCTGCGCAGCCGCACGTCGCGGACCGGCAGGTCCTTCTCGCCCTTGATGCGGCAGATCGAGCCGGCCTCCTCGACCCGGACGTCGCTCACCCGCAGCCCTTCGATAGCCGTCAGCCGCCGCTCGTAGGTCGGGACCAGGGTGCGCCACTGGTAGAGGACGTCGGTGTCGACCGCCAAAACGCTGCCGGCGATCTTCGTGGCGCTGACATTGGTCATGTGGATGTTGCGGACGAAGCCGCCGCGCCGTTCGTTGGTCTTGACGAACATCAGGTTGGCGATCGGCACGGCCCAGCCGTCCTCGCCCTTTCCATCGCCGGTGAAGTGGCAGTTGTCGACGAAGACGTTCTCGATCCCGGCCGAAAGCTCGCTGCCGACCGCCAGCAGCTGGTGGCCGTTCTTGATCCGGCAGTCGCGCATGACGACGTTGCGGGTGGGAACGCCCAGGCGCCAGGCGTCCTGGTCGCGGCCCGACTTCACCGACACCGCGTCGTCGCCCTGGTCGAAGACGCAGTCCTCGATCAGCACGTTCCGGCTCATCTCCGGATCGACGCCGTCGTTGTTGTGGCCGTGGGCGCGGATCTTCACCCGGCGGATGACGACGTCGGTGCAGAGGAAGGGGTGGATCACCCAGAACGGGCTGTCCTCGATGCTGACGTCCTCGACCAGCACGTGGCGGCAGCGGTTGAACTGCACGAACTGCGGGCGGAGATTGGCCTCGCCGGCCGCCATCTGGCGCTCGCTCACCGGCTCGCCCCTGGCGGCCTTGTGATAGAGCGCGACCAGGGCGTCCATGTGCGGCTTGGGCCGCGCGTACCAGACCTTCCAGACGTCGAGCTTGGCCTTCAGCTTGCCTGGGCCGGTGATCGCCACGTTCTCGCAGTCGAAGGCGTAGACCAGCGGCGAATAGTTCCAGCACTCCAGCCCCTCCCAGGTGGTCTGGACGGCGGGCAGGTAGTCGGCGGGCTTTTCCGAGAACAGCAGGGTCGCGCCCTTGGCCAGGTGCAGGGCGACGTTGCTTTTCAGGTGCACCTTGCCGGTCGGCCAGGTTCCCTCGGGGATCACCACCACGCCCGCGCCGGCGGCGTTGGCGGCCGTGATCGCCGCGGCTATGGCGGCGCTCGTGCTGCCCTGGTCGCCCTGATCGGCGCCGAAGTCGGTGATGACAAAGCGCCGGGCGCCGGAGAAGTCGGGCACGCCGATGCCCGGCATGTCGAACGGCGCGGTCGGGCGGACGAGCTTGTGCGGGAAGGGTTTGGCGAGGGCGAGGCCTGGGATCAGCGGCGCGGCCAGACCGGCCGCCAGCGCCGTCCGTCGGGTCGGAAGGTGGATGCCCATGCCGCGTCTCCCAGCGCCGGGCGTTGAGCGCGCCCGTGATGGGGCATTGCTCGCATGGTGGGATGTGAAGTCAATATTTGAGAATCGATCCTTCTCCCCTTGCGGGAGAAGGTGGCGGCCGAAGGCCGACGGATGAGGGGTCTCTCAAAAGAAAACCGCTTCGCCCAGCCTGCAGCGTCGAGGTCTGAGAGACCCCTCACCCGACCCGCTCCGCGGGCCACCCTCTCCCGCAAGGGGAGAGGGATCTAGACGAGCCGCTCCAGTCCCGCCCGCGCCGCCTTCAGGAACACGCTCGGCAGCGCCGACAGCCCCTCGTGCGGGGTCCAGACGAAGTCGCCGGCGACGTCGGCTTCGGTGACCAGCACCCGCAGGGTCAGGGAGAAGTGGGTGAAGACGTGCTCCACGGCGCCGAGATCACGCCACGGCGCGAGGATCGGCGCGACGCGGATCGCCTCATCATCCGACCACGGACGATCTCGCCAGTCGGAGGTCGGCAGGCCCAGCATCCCGCCCAGCAGGCCCTTGTCCGGACGCCGCACCAGGGCCGTCTCGCCCCGGCGGCTGACCACATAGGCCACGCCGTGGCGGCGGGGGCGGTCGGCCTTCTTGGTCTTGCGCGGATAGGTTTCGGGCGCGCCGCCGGCTTTGGCCGCGCAGAAGGTCTCGACCGGGCAGCGGTCGCACAGCGGGGCCTTGGGCTTGCAGATCGTAGCGCCCAGATCCATCAGGGCCTGGGCCCAGTCGCCGGGACGCTCGTCGGTGACCAGTTCGCCGGCCAGGCGCTTCAGTTCGGGCTTGGCGTCGGGCACGGGGGCCTCGACCGCGAAGAGGCGCGCCATCACCCGTTCGACATTGCCATCGACCACATTGGCCTTGCGGTCGAAGGCGATCGCCGCCACGGCCGCGGCGGTGTAGGCGCCCACCCCCGGCAGGGCCAGCAGGCCTTCCTCGGTGTCGGGAAAGACGCCGCCGTGGTCATTGGCGACCGCGCGGGCGCAGGCCAGCAGGTTGCGGGCGCGGGCGTAGTAGCCGAGCCCCGCCCAGGCCCCCATCAGCGCGCCGTCCTCCTCGGCCGCCAGGGCTTCGACCGTGGGCCAGCGCTGGGTGAAGACCAGGAAATAGGGCGTGGCGTGCGGCACGGTGGTCTGCTGCAGCATCACCTCCGACAGCCAGACGCGGTAGGGATCGCTGCGCAGCCCCATGCGCCCGGCGACGGGGCCGGTTCGCCAGGGCAGGACGCGGGCCTCGCGGTCGTACCAGGCCAGAAGTGCGGAGCGGATCGCGGCGACGTCGGTCATTGTCGCCTCCTATCGCAAATCCGCGCGCGCGAGGGGAGAGGGGGCGTGCTAGGCTTTCGCGCATGTACCGCCGCACGCTGCCCACGGCCGACGAAGCGCTGAAGATCCTGTCGCGCCGCCGCACCCGGCCGCCGATGCGCGTGCCGCCGCCGGCCGGCAAGAGCCTGGCCCCGCTGATCCGCGAACTGGACAAGAAGTACGGCCAGGGCCCGGGCGCGCTGCAGGCCCGCTGGAAGGAAATCGTCGGCGACGCCCTGGCCCGCCGCACCGAGCCGGTCCGCATCATCAAGAGCCGCACTGGCGAGGGCGGCACGCTGGAATTGCGGGTCGATGGACCCGTGGCCTCGCTGATCCAGCACCAGGCCCCGCAGATCACCCAGCGTCTCGACCTGCTGCTGGGCAAGGGCGCGGTCACCCGCCTGCGGATCGTGCAGGGACCGGTGCGCGTCGCCGGGGCCGCCGCCAGCGCCCCGCCGCGTCCACGCCGCCGCCCGCCGCTCGACGCCGCCCAGGAGCGCGACCTGGCCAACAGCCTGGTCGATCAGCCCGAGGGGCCGCTGAAAGAGGCGCTGCTGAAGCTTGGTCGAGGCGTGCTGCGCAACGAAAGTTGACAACCTGCGCGCGTTCACGCTGATGCGCTCCAAGCCTCAAGCGCGCCATTTTCATGCCGATAAAGAATCGCGCTTAACTCTACTATTCACGTTCGAGGAAGACCCGACCATGCGCTCGCCCCTTCGCCGGATCCTGCTGGCCGCAGCCCTCGTCGCCGGCGTCGCCGGCCTTTCCGCCTGCAACAAGTCGGGCGGCGCCGTCACGGCCGACGACATGAGCCTGGGCAACCCGAACGCCAAGGTCACCGTCATCGAGTACGCCTCGGCCTCCTGCGTGCACTGCGCCCGCTGGAACGAGGAGGTCTTCCCGGCCTTCAAGCAGAAGTACATCGACACCGGCAAGGTGAACTACGTCTACCGCGAGTTCCTGACCGCTCCGCCGCAGGTGGCCGCCGCCTCGTTCCTGCTGGCCCGCTGCGCCGGCAAGGACAAGTATTTCTCGGTCCTGGACTCGGTCTACCGCTCGCAGGAAGAGATGTTCACCACCGGCCAGTACCGCGACGTGCTGCTGCGCATCGCCCAGTCGGCCGGCCTGGACGAGGCCAAGTTCGACGCCTGCGTCAGCGACGAGAAGGCCCTGAAGGCGCTCAACGACCGCATCGAGCGCTACTCCAAGGAAACCGACATCAAGGGCACCCCGACCTTCGTCATCAACGGCAAGAAGCTGAACGAAGAAGGCGGCGAGGCCCCGCTGGCCCAGCTGGACGCCGCCATCGCCGCGGCGAGCAAGTAAGCATGACCCTGGACCGGCGCGCGCTGATCGTTTCAGGCATGGCCGTCGCGGCCATGCCCGGCCTGGCGCGCGCCGCCCAGATGCCGCCCCTGCCCGGCGACCACGTCATGGGCTCGGTCAAGGCCAAGGTGCAGATCGTCGAGTACGCCTCGATGAGCTGCAGCCACTGCGCCCACACCGCGCTCGAGATCATGCCGGCGATCAAGAAGCGCTACATCGACACGGGCAAGGCCCGGCTGGTGTTCCGCGAATTTCTGACCCCGCCCGCCGACCTGGCCGGCGCGGGCTTCCTGCTGGCCAATCGCGTGCCGCCGGCCCGCTATTTCGAGGCGGTCGAGGCGATCTTCGCGGCCCAGCACGACATGTTCCAGACCGGCGACTACTGGGGCGGCCTGCTGGGCGTGGCCAAGCGGTTCGGCCTGACCGAGGCGCAGCTGGAGGCGACCCTCAACGACAAGCCCGCGCTCGCCGCGCTGAACGCCCGCGTCGAGGCGGCCGCCAAGCGCGGGATCAACTCCACGCCCACCTTCTACATCAACGGCGAGGAATTCGTCGGCGAGCTGACGGTGGAAGACCTGGCCAAGGCCGTCGACAAGGCCCTGAAGGGCTAGCGGGCGGGCGCGGCCGTGCAGTTCCAGCGTCTGCGCCTTTCCGGCTTCAAGTCCTTCGTCGAGCCGACGGAGTTCAGGATCGAGCCTGGCCTGACCGGCATCGTCGGGCCCAACGGCTGCGGCAAGTCCAACCTGCTGGAAGCCCTGCGCTGGGTGATGGGCGCCAACTCCGCCAAGGCCATGCGGGCCGGCGGCATGGACGACGTCATCTTCGCCGGATCGGGCAACCGCCCGCCGCGCAACCACGCCGACGTCACCCTGACCATCGACAACGCCGACCGCACCGCCCCGGCCGCCTTCAACGACGATCCGGTGCTGGAGGTCGTGCGCCGCATCGACCGCGGAGCCGGCTCGACCTACCGCATCAACGGCCGTGAAGTCCGCGCCCGCGACGTCCAGCTGCTGTTCGCCGACGCCTCGACCGGCGCCAACTCGCCGGCCCTGGTGCGCCAGGGCCAGATCAGCGAGCTGATCGGCGCCAAGCCGCAGAACCGCCGCCGCATTCTGGAAGAGGCGGCCGGGGTCTCAGGGCTCCACACCCGCCGCCACGAGGCCGAGCTGCGCCTGCGGGCGGCCGAGACCAATCTTACCCGCCTGGAAGATGTGGCCCGCGAGCTGGAGACGGCGCTGAACCGCCTCAAGCGCGAGGCGCGCCAGGCCGAGAAGTACCGCCGCCTGTCGACCGAGATCCGCGCCGTGCAGGGCGCGGTGCTGTTCGCCCGCTGGACCGAGGCCCGCGATGCGCTGGAGCGCACCCAGGCCGAGGCCACCCAGGCGATCCGCGATGTCGAGGACACCGCCCGCGCCGCCGCCGCCGGCCAGGGCGCGATCGTCGAGGCCGAAACCGCCATGCCGCCGCTGCGCGAGGAGGCGACGATCGCTCAGGCCGTGCTGGGCCAGCTGGCGATCCAGAAGGACCGGGCCGAGCGCGACGCCGCCGCCGCCGCCGCCGAGTTCCAGCGCCTGTCGGCCGATCTGGCCCGCATCGACGAGGACCGCGCCCGCGAGGAACAGGCCGCCGAAGACGCCGGACGGAGTCTGGCCCGCATCGAGCCGGAACTGGCTGAGGTGCGCGCCCTGATTTCCGCCGCGCCCGAACGCGGTCCCGAACTGGAAGCCGCCGCCAAGGCCGCCGAGGTCGCCCGCGCCGAGGCCGACGGCGCCGTCGAGCGCCTGGCCGCCCAGACCGCGGCGGAAGAGGCCCGCGCTCGCGCCGCCGCCCAGCGCCTGGCCGAGGCCGAAAGCCGCCTGGCCCGCACCGTCCGCGCTCTGGACCAGGCCAAGGCCGAACGCGCCGCCGTCGGTCCGGCCGTCGATCCCGCCGCCGCCGAGGCCCGTCAGCGCTTTTCCAACGCCGAGGCCGCGCTCGCCGCCGCCCGCGCCGCCCTGGAGACCGCCGAGGCCGAACGCACGACGGCCGCGCAAGGAGAAGGCGCGGCCCGCGATCTGGCCCGCAAGGCCGAGGACCAGCTAGGCCGCCTGCGCACCGAAGCGAGGGGCCTTGCCCAACTGACCGCTCCGCGCGCCAAGAGCGGCTTCTCGCCCGCCCTCGACGCGGTGACGCCCGACAAGGGCTATGGCGCGGCCCTGGCCGCCGCCCTGGGCGACGACCTGGAAGCCGCCCTCGACGCCCGCGCATCCTCGCACTGGGCCGGGGCGGAGACGCCGGCGACCGCCTGGCCTGACGGCGTCCAGCCGCTGGCGCCGCTGGTCAAGGCCCCGCCCGAGCTGGCCGCGCGCCTGGCCATGGTCGGGCTGGTCGAGCGGGCCGACGGCGAGCGCCTGGCCAAGGGTCTGCCGGTCGGGGCGCGGCTCGTCTCCAAGGAAGGCGACCTCTGGCGCTGGGACGGCTTCGTCGCCAAGGCCGAGGCGCCCAAGCCCGCCGCCGTGCGGCTGGAGCAGCGCACCCGCCTGGCCGAGGTCGAGGCCGAGATCGACCTGGTCGCCCCGCGCGCCGAGGCCGGGGCCGCCGCCCTGAAGACCGCCGCCGACCGTCTGCGCGCCGCCGAAGACGCCCTGCGCGACAAGCGCCGGGGTCCACCCGACGCCGAGCGCCTGCTGAACCAGGCCCGCGAGACCGTGGCCCGCTTCGAGCGCGAGGCCGCCCAGCGCGAGGCCCGCGCTCAGTCGCTGGACGACACCATCGCCCGCTTCGAGGCCGAGCGCGCCGAGGCCGACGAGGCGTTACAGGCCGTCCGCGCCGAACACGCGGCCGCCGAAAGCGTCGGCGACCTGGCCCCGCAGCTGCTCGCCGCCCGCCAGGCCGCGACCGCCGCCCGTGAAGCCGCCGCCGCCGCCCGCTCGGCCCTCGATCTTGAGAACCGCGAGCGTTCGGGCCGCCAGCGCCGCGTCGAAAGCCTGGAGCGCGACCTCGGCGACTGGACCCGCCGCCGCGACGCCGCCGCCAAGCGCGCCGAGGGCCTGGAAGTCGATCGCGCCAAGGCCGCCGCCGCCCTGGAGGCCGCCCGCGCCGCCCCGGCCGAGCTGGAGGCCAAGCTGCTGGTGCTGGTCGATCAGTTCGACGCCGCCGAGCAGCGCCGGGCCAAGGCCAGCGACGCCCTTGAGGCGGCCGAGACCGCCCGCATCGCCGCCGACCGCGCCGCTCGCGCCGCCGACCAGGCCGCCGGCGAGGCCCGCGAGCGTCGCGCCGCCCTCGTGGCGCGCCTGGACGGGGCCCGCGAACGCTTCGCCGAGATCGCCTCCAACATCCGCGAGAGCGCCCGCATGGAGCCCGAGGCCCTGGGCCGGCATCTGGCGGGCGAGGCCGTGGCTGTCCCGAAGGACGCCGCCGGCGTCGAGGCTCACCTCTTCGCCCTGGAGCGCGAGCGCGACGCCATTGGGGCGGTGAACCTGCGGGCCGAGGAAGAGGCCCAGGAATATGCCGGCCGGCTGGAGACCATGCGCATCGAGCGGGCCGACCTGTCGGGCGCGGTGGCCAAGCTGCGCGACGGCATCGAGGAGCTGAACGCCGAGGGCAGGGAACGTCTCCTGGCGGCCTTCGACGTGATCAACGGCCACTTCCAGACCCTCTTCCAGGCCCTGTTCGGCGGCGGCCAGGCCGAGCTGCGGCTGATCGAGAGCGACGATCCGCTGGAAGCGGGGTTGGAGATCTTCGCGTGCCCGCCCGGCAAGCGCCTGGCCAGCATGAGCCTGATGAGCGGCGGCGAGCAGGCCCTGACGGCCAGCGCCCTGATCTTCGGCGTCTTCCTGGCCAACCCGGCCCCGATCTGCGTGCTGGACGAAGTCGACGCGCCGCTCGATGACGCCAATGTCGACCGCTACTGCAACATGCTCGACGAGATGCGCCGCCGCACCCTGACGCGCTTCATCGCCATCACCCACAACCCGGTGACCATGAGCCGGATGGACCGCCTGTTCGGCGTGACCATGTCCGAGCGCGGGGTCAGCCAGCTGGTCAGCGTGGACCTGAGCACCGCCGAGGAGCTGGTCGCGGCGCAATAATCCTTCTCCCCTTGCGGGAGAAGGTGGCGGCCGAAGGCCGACGGATGAGGGGTCTCTCAGATCTTTCCGCTGCGTCTGGTCTGACGGCTGGGCGAAGCGGCGCCGATTTTCGACCCCTCACCCGACCTCCTTCGGAGGCCACCCTCTCCCGCAAGGGGAGAGGGATCAGAAGAGGGCGGCCACCGCATGCCGCAGCGGGTTGCTCGGATCGGCCAGCAACTTCACCGCCATGGCGCAGGAGATCGTCACCAGCAGCGGCCGGATCAGCCGCGCCCCGAAGCGCACCGCCAGGCGCGAACCGAGCTGCGCGCCCAGGAAGGCGCCGACGGCCATGGCCAGGCCGATGGGCCAGATCACCGCGCCCTTGAGGATGAACAGCGCCAGGGCCCCGACGTTGCTGGCGGCGTTGGCCAGCTTGGTGTGGGCGGTGGCTTTCAACACGCCGTAGCCGAGCAGGGTGACGATGGCGACCATGTAGAAGGCCCCCGCGCCCGGGCCGAAGATTCCGTCATAGAAGCCGATGATCGGCGCGATGAAGCCGGCGAATACCGGCAGGGCCAGACGGGCCGGGCCGTCCTCGGCCTTCAGGGCCTTGGACAGGCCGAAATAGACCGCGATGACGATCAGCAGCACCGGCACCAGCGCCGCCAGGACGCGCGGCGAAAGAAGGCTGGCGCACAGCGCGCCGGCCAGGCCCGCCAGGCCCGCCGCCAGGGCGATCGGCCAGGCGGTCTTCCAGTCGATCAGGCCGCGCTTGGCGAAGGCCCGGGTGGCCGAGACCGAGCCGAAGGTGCTCTGCAGCTTGCTGGTGCCCAGCGCCGCGATCGGCGGCAGGCCGGAAAGCAGCAGGGCCGGCAGGGTGATCAGGCCGCCGCCGCCGGCGATGGCGTCCAGGGTTCCGGCCACGAAGGCCACGCCGAACAGGATGACGAGCAGCTGGACGCTCAGATGTTCCATGGCGATCCCTACAAACGCGAAAAGCCGCCCGGGAGCCGGGCGGCGGCAGGCGGCGGGTGAAGGAAGGGGAGGCGGCCGATAGCACGTCTCCCCATCGTTCGGATCAGCCGATCAGGTGGGCCCACTGGTGGGCGCGCGAGGCCTTGCTGTTGCGGCCCAGGGCCTTCAGCTCTTCGCGGGCCGCGGCCTTTTCTTCCTTGCGGACGCGTTGCTCGGCGGCTTCGACAGCCTTGCGTTCCTTACGCTCGGCGCGCTTGACGGCCGCGATCTCTTCCTGGCGGGCCAGGGCTTCGAGGCGGGCGATTTCCTTGGCTTCGGCGCGGGCGACGCGAACGGCTTCCAGCTCGGCGGCGCGTTGTTCATCGCGCTTGTCGAAATCAGGATCCTGAACGGTGGCCTTCGGCTTGAACTTGGCCAGCATAGCCTTCTTGGCTTCCTGCTGGGCGGTGATGCGATCGGCGAATCCGGTGTTCTTCAGGTAGGACATGAATCTTCGTGCTGTTGGAGAGGCGCGCCTCCTAAACCCCAAAACGGCGAAAAAAGCAATTGGAGCCGCCACGCTCTTCGTCGGACGGATCGTCGCGCGCCGGGGGTATCGCCAGCGGCGGGGCCGTCCCGGAGACCCAGATTCCGCGGATTGGCTGACCCTGCGGAAATTCCCCCGTCAAAACAGTGCCTTGTGCAGTTTCTCCACAATCTTGACGCACCGCAGCGCGCCCTATAGGTTCCGCCGCGATCAAGCCGGCCGAAAAAGCGCCTTCTTCAGGCGCGTCTGCGGGCGCTTTCGGACCTGACCGCTTCCCATGCCCAAGGCCGACGAACCGAACGACGAGGCTTTCAAGAGCCTGGACGCTCGGCTCGACGCTTTCGAGGCGCGGAAGGCGGCGGAAAAACCCGCCAAGGCGGCGGACGAGAAGGCTTCCCAGGACGGCTATCGCCTCCTGGCGGATTTGATCGGGGGCGTTCTGGTGGGGCTGGGCTTCGGCTGGCTGCTCGACCACTACGTCGGTACGGGGCCCTGGGGAATGATCGGCGGTCTGCTGGTCGGAACCGGTCTCGCGATATTCTCCGTCGTCCGCAAGGCGACGAAACTGAGCGCGCAGGCGTCCAAGGCCCAGGCCGAGGATGTACACACGGGAGGCGGGTCCACCGCCCCCAAACAGAAGAGAGACTAGGGCCGATGGCCGATCCGATGCACCAGTTCCAGATCCAGAAGGTCGTGGAACTGCCCACCGTGAACGTCTTCGGTCTTCCGATCGATCTGTCGATCACCAATTCGGTGGCCGCGATGCTGCTGGCCGCGACCCTGGTCGTGGCGTTCTACGCCGTCGCCGCCCGCCGCGCCGTGGTTCCGGGCCGCCTGCAGACCGTGGGCGAGATGCTCTATGGACTGGTCGACGGCCTGGCGGAGTCGATCATCGGCCACGACGGCAAGAAGTTCCTGCCCTTCATCTTCACCCTGTTCGCGTTCGTGCTGTTCATGAACCTGCAGGGCATGTTCCTGGTGTTCACCGCCACCTCGCAGCTGGCCGTGACCCTGACCCTGGGCCTGATGGTCATCCTGACCGTGGTCGCCGTCGGCTTCGCCAAGAACGGCCTGAAGTTCTTCAAGCTGTTCGCCCCGTCGGGCGTGCCGTGGCCGCTGTACTTCCTGCTGGTGCCGATCGAGATCCTGTCGTTCCTGATCCGCCCCATCACCCTGGGCCTTCGTCTGTTCGGCAACATGCTGGGCGGCCACGTGGTGCTGAAGATCTTCGCCGGTTTCGTGATCGCCCTTGGCGGTCTCGGCGCGATCGGCTGGGCCGGTTCGCTGCTGGCCCTTTCCTCCGTCGTCGCCCTGACGGCCCTCGAGTTCATGGTGGCCTTCCTGCAGGCCTTCGTGTTCGCGGTGCTTGCCTGCGTCTATATCAACGACGTCGTGCACCTCGACAGCCACTGATCACCCTTTTCTCTTCAACCTATCTCTGAATTCTCAAGGAGCCTCACAATGGAAGCGGAAGCCGCTAAGTACATCGGCGCTGGCCTGGCCATGCTCGGCATGATCGGCGCGGGCATCGGCCTGGGCGTCATGTTCGGCAACTATTTCCAAGGCGCGCTGCGTAACCCGACCGCCGCCGCTCAAGAGCGTCCGATGCTGTTCCTCGGCATGGCGCTGACGGAAGCCCTGGGCATCTTCGCCCTGGTCATCGCCTTCCTGATCCTCTTCTCGTAATCCTCTGAGCGCGGCGGCGGTCGGTTCCCGGCCTTCGCCGCGCTTTGATCTTTAAGAACCGAGCCTGCTCGCCCGTTTCGGGCCGCAGGCGCTAGCTGAGAGGCGCCCTCGCCCATGGCGACGGAAAATCACGGCACGGTCGCGACGACTGAAGCCCCCGGACACGAAAGCGGCGGTCTTCCGCAGCTCCAGTTCCAGCACTGGGGCGGTCAGATCGTCTGGCTGCTGCTCATCTTCGCCGTTCTCTACATCGTGCTGTCGAAGGGCCTGCTGCCCCGCGTCAGCGGCGCGATCGACGAGCGCGGCGCCAAGATCGCCGGCGACATCGCCGACGCCCGTCGTCTGAAGGACGAAGCCGAGGTGCAGGCCCGCGCGGCCGCCGCCGAGGTGGCCGAGGCTCGCGCCAAGGCCCAGAAGACCGCGGCGGACGCCAAGGCCCAGGCTTCGGCGCAAGCCGCCGAGCGCCAGGCCAAGGAAGAAGCCGTGCTGGCCGAAAAGCTGGCCGCGGCGGAAGCCTCGATCCAGGCCGCCCGCGACGAGGCCATGAGCCACGTCCGCACGGTGGCCGAGGAGACGGCCGGCGCGATCGTCGAGAAGCTGACGGGCAAGGCGGCTTCGGCCGCCGAGCTCAAGACGGCTCTGGCCTGAGGAGTAGCGGACCATGGAACACGAATCCCTGTTCAGCTTCTCCAACCCGGAGTTCTGGGTGCTGGTCGCCCTGGTGATCTTCTTCGGCCTGCTGGTCGTTCTGAAGGTCCTGCCGGGCGCCCTGTTCGGCGCGCTTGACGGCTACGCCGCCAAGATCCAGGCCGAACTCGACGAAGCCCAGAAGCTCCGCGAGGAGGCGCAAGCCCTGCTCGCCGAGGTCAAGGCCCAGCGCGAGGAAGCCGAGCGCCAGGCTTCGGCCATGCTCGAGGCGGCCAAGGCGGACGCGGTCCGTCTGGCGGCCGAGGCCAAGGAAAAGCTCGAGGAGCAGATCACGCGCCGCGCCCAAATGGCCGAGCGCAAGATCGCCCAGGCGGAGGCCCAGGCCGCCGCGGACGTCAAGGCCGCGGCCGTCGACCTCGCCGCCCAGGCGGCCGAGGCGGTGCTCCTGGCCCGCGTCGGAACCGGCGCCGACCCTCTGCTCGACGCGGCCATCGGCCAGATCGGCAGCAAGCTGCAGTAGTCCTCTTCGGACGGCTGAAGATCGAAAGGCGCGGCTCGCAAGGGCCGCGCCTTTTTCGTTCTGGATCCCTCTCTCATCGAGAGAGGGAGGGGCCCACGCGGAGCGTGGGAGGGTGAGAGGTTACAGTCTGTCCGGACAAGGTACGGGTGAGGCGGAGAGCGCCACCCAGAGGTATTGGCGGATATGCCCCTCAAAGAACAAACGATGCAGGGACCGAGGTTTGCCGGCAAACGGTGAAACCTCTCACCCTCCCACCGCTTCGCGGCGGGCCCCTCCCTCTCTCTAAGAGAGAGGGTTCTTCTTCCTCAGCCACTTCCGCACAGCCTTCCGGCCCCGCTTCAGCACCCGCCAGGCCGGCCGGCGCAGGAACACCTTCTCGGACCGCAGCAGCTGCTGCCAGGCCACCAGCAGGATCTCCGGCTCGCGGCGCATCAGCCTCCGGATCGGGAAGATCAGCTTGGGGTGGCGCTTCTGCCAGCGGATAAAGCGGCGGCGGGCCTGGAACGAGTTGCGCAGCACCACCATCAGCCCGATGACCAGCAGCGGCAGGCCGACGTGGCCGGGCAGGGGCGTGAGGATGGCCCCGGCCAGCAGGATCAGGCAGCCCAGGGCGATCAGCAGCAGCCGCGCGACGCGGGCCAGGGTCTCGCGAAGAACGAAGGCCAGTCGCCGGCGGCGCAGGCTCGACAGGCGACGGACGACCCTTGGGTCGCGGGGGCTCACTGGCCGCGCGGGTTGACCTGGCCCCGGCGCTTGAAGGACTTGCGCCAGCGCTTGGCCACCCGCCAGCGGCGCGGCACGACCAGCTTTTCGATGCGCAGCACCTGCTGCCAGGCCACCAGCACGACCTCCGGCTCGCGGCGCAGCAGGCGGCGCAGCGGGAAGACCAGCTTGGGGTGGGCGTGCTGGAAGCGCACGAACTGCTTGCGGGCCTTGAAAGAGTTCCGCAGCACCAGCATCAGGCCGATGACCGTCAGCGGCACGCCCATGGGGCCGGGCAGGGGCGCGATCAGAAAGCCCGCGGCGATGAACACCAGGCCCAGAGCCACCAGCAGGCCGCGAATAATCCGGCCGAGAAGCTCGCGGGCGAGTTCGTCGGCGGCGGAGAGGCGCACGGGCGTCATGGCGATGGCGAAGTTCATGGGGGGCTGAACGGGGTATGTGGTCCGCCGGTTTCCGACAAAGCGCCGGCCCCCTCTTCCCACACGGTGCATATGGAAACGGGGCGCCCTTCCGTAAAGGCGCCCCGTTCCGCTTTCGTGCCTGTGTTGCGCCTATTCCGCTGCGAGTGGCGCGGGGGCAACAGGTTTCCACTTCAACTTCGGCTTTCGGGCCGCCAGGGTCTCGTCCAGGCGCTTCAGCGGGGCCAGGTGCGGGGCGTTCTTGAACCGCGCGACCTCGCCGGCCTTGGCCGATTCCGCGAGCAGACGGAGGGCTTCGATGAAGCGGTCGAGCTCGGCCTTCGACTCGGTCTCGGTCGGCTCGATCAGCATCGCGCCATGCACCACCAGCGGGAAGTACATGGTCATCGGGTGGAAGCCCTCGTCGATCATCGCCTTGGCGAAATCGAGCGTGGTGACGCCAGTGCCTTCCAGCCAGGCGTCGTCGAACAGCGCCTCGTGCATGCACGGACCTTCGGGGAAGGCCGGGCTCATCAGGTCCTTGAGGCGGGCCTTGATGTAGTTGGCGTTCAGCACCGCGTCCTCGGCCACCTGGCGCAGGCCGTCGGCGCCGTGGCTGAGCATGTAGGCGTAGGCGCGCACATACATGCCCATCTGGCCGTGGAAGGCGCTCATCCGGCCGAAGGCCTGGGCGGCGACGCCCTCGGCCTCTTCGACCAGCTTGTAGCCGCCGTCGTCATGCACCACCCACGGGGTGGGGGCGAACGGGGCCAGGGCCTCGCTCAGCACCACCGGACCCGCGCCGGGACCACCGCCGCCGTGGGGCGTCGAGAAGGTCTTGTGCAGGTTGATGTGCATGGCGTCGACGCCCAGGTCGCCGGGGCGCACCCGGCCGACGATGGCGTTGAAGTTGGCGCCGTCGCAGTAGAAGTACGCGCCCGCCGCGTGGGTCAGGCGGGCGATCTCGACCACGTCGCGCTCGAACAGGCCGCAGGTGTTGGGGTTGGTGACCATGATCGCCGCCACGTGGTCGCCGAGCTTGGCTTCCAGGTCGGCGAGGTCGACGCGGCCGTCGTCGGTCTGGGCGATTTCCACGACCGTATAGCCGCAGAAGGCCGCCGTGGCCGGGTTGGTGCCGTGGGCGCTGGTCGGGGCCAGTACGGTCTTGCGGTGGCCGTTGCCGGCCGCCTCGTGGGCGGCGCGGATGGCCAGCAGGCCGCACAGTTCGCCGTGGGCGCCGGCCTTGGGGCTGAGGGCGACCGCCGGCATGCCGGTCAGGGTCTTCAGCCAGTGGGCCAGGTTGTCCATCAACTCGATGGCGCCCTGCACCGTCGACTGCGGCTGCAGCGGGTGGATGTCCGACAGGCCCGGCAGGCGCGCCATCTTCTCGTTGAGGCGCGGGTTGTGCTTCATCGTGCACGAGCCCAGCGGATAGAGCGCCAGGTCGATGGCGTGGTTCTTCTGGGACAGGCGCACGTAGTGGCGCACCGCTTCCGGCTCGCTCAGGCCCGGCAAGCCGATGGCGTCGTCGCGGGTCAGGCCGGCCAGGGCGCTGTCGGCGGCGACGGCGTCCGGCAGGTCGACGCCGGTCTTGGTCCAGCCGCCCAGTTCGAAGATCAGCGGCTCGTCCTGCAGCAGACCGCGACCGCCCGACAGGGAGGCGAAGCCGGCTTCTTCGTTGGCGGCTTCGGGACGGGTGGGACGTCCGACATTGTTCATGCTCATTGGACGGCTCCGGCCAGCAGCTTGGCGAAGAAGGTGATGTCGGTGTCGAGCGTGGTCTCGGTCGTGGCGATCAGCAGCACGTCGTCCAGGCCCGAGCCCGGCTCCAGCCGCGAATAGGGCACGCCGGCGATGACGCCGTGGGCGGCCAGGGTCTCGACGACCTCGGCGGCGTCCTTGGGCAGGCGCACGGCGAACTCGTTGAAGAACCGCGGCGTCAGGATCTCGACGCCGGGAATGGCCGCCAGGGCCTTGGCCGTGGCCAGCGCCTTCTGGTGGTTCAGCGAGGCCAGCTGGCGCAGGCCCTGCTCGCCCAGCAGGCTCATGTGGATCGAGAAGGCCAGGGCGCACAGGCCGCTGTTGGTGCAGATGTTGGACGTGGCCTTGTCGCGGCGAATGTGCTGCTCGCGGGTCGACAGGGTCAGCACGAAACCGCGCTTGCCGTCGGCGTCCACGGTCTCGCCGCAGAGGCGGCCGGGGGCCTGGCGGACGAACTTTTCCTTGCAGGCGAAGAGGCCGACATAGGGGCCGCCGAAGTTCAGGCCGTTGCCGATCGACTGGCCCTCGGCCACGGCGATGTCGGCGCCCATGGCGCCCGGCGACTTCAGCAGACCGTACGAGACGGCCTCGGTGGTGACCACGATCAGCAGGGCGCCGGCGGCGTGGGCCGCTTCGGCGATCTTGGTCACGTCGGTGGCCGTGCCGAAGACGTTGGGGGTCTGCACGACGACGCAGGCCGTGTCGGCGTCGATGGCGGCGATCACCGCATCCTCGGCGTCGATGGCGGCCGGCAGGCGCTGGGTGGTCACGCCGGCGGCGTGGGCCAGGGTCTCGACCGCGCCGACATAGTGCGGGTGGACGCCGCCCGACAGCACGGCCTTGGTCTTGCGGGTGACGCGCTGGGCCATCATCACGGCCTCGGCCGTGGCGGTGGAGCCGTCATAGAGCGAGGCGTTGGCCACCTCCATGCCGGTCAGGGCGGCGACCTGGCTCTGGAACTCGAACAGCACCTGCAGCGTGCCCTGGGCGATTTCCGGCTGGTAGGGCGTGTAGCTGGTCAGGAACTCCGACCGCTGGATGATGTGGTCGACCGTGGCCGGCACGTGGTGGCGATAGGCCCCGGCCCCGACGAAGAACGGCCCCTCGGCGGCCGAGCGGTTGCGGCGCGACAGGCGCAGCATTTCGCGCTCGACTTCCAGCTCGCCAGCGTGGTGGGGCAGGTCCACAGGCTCGCTGCGGCGGGCGACGGCCGGCACGTCGACGAACAGCTCGTCGATCGAGCCCGCGCCGATCACGCCGAGCATGTCGGCGCGGTCTTCGGGGGTCAGGGGGAGGTAGCGCATGGGAACTTCCTGCTCCCTCCCCCCTCGATGGGGGAAGGGTCGGGGATGGGGGTGGTTACGGCGGCGGGGTCACCCCCAACCCTGCCCTTCCCCCATCAAGGGGGAAGGGTTCTTCCTTACAGCGTCGCCAGGAACGCCTCGTAGGCGTCGCGGTCCATCAGGGCGTCGACCTCGGCCGGGTTGGAGAGCTTCAGCTTGGCGAACCAGCCGCCGCTTTCCGGCACGGCGTTGACGGTTTCCGGCGCATCGCCCAGCTCGGCGTTGGCTTCCACGACCTCGCCCGACACCGGGGCGTAGACGTCGGAGGCGGCCTTGACGCTCTCGACGACGGCCAGGCCTTCACCCTGGGCGACGGTCTTGCCGACTTCCGGAACTTCGACGAACACCACGTCGCCCAGCTGCTCGGCGGCGTAGGCGGTGATGCCGACGGTGGCGATGTCGCCTTCGACGGCGACCCACTCGTGATCTTTGGTGAAACGCATCTCTCGGCCCTTGATTAGAGTTTGCGGACGTAACGGGTGGGAACGAACGGGGAGGCGACGACCTCGGCGGCCGCCGACTTGCCCCGGACGATGACTTTCAACTGCGACCCGAGCACGGCGTAGGCCGGGGGCACGAAGCCGATGGCGATGGCGCCGCCGAAGCTGGGGCCGAAGCCTCCGCTGGTGACCTTGCCGATCACGGCGCCATCAGCGTCGGCGATCTGCGCGCCTTCGCGGGCCGGGGCGCCTTCCAGCACCTTCAGGTTCACGCGGACGCGCGACAGCTCGCCGGCCAGTTCCTTGGTGATGCGCGCCGCGCCCAGGAAGTCGCCGGCCTCGCGGCGGCTCTTGCCGACGGCGAAGTTCAGGCCGGCCTCGATCGGCGAGACGGTCTCGTCCAGGTCGTGGCCGTAGAGCGGCAGGCCCGCTTCCAGGCGCAGGCTGTCGCGGGCGCCCAGGCCGATCGGCTTGACGCGCTCGTCGGCCAGCAGGGTGTTCCAAATGCGCTCGGCGGCGTCGGCCGGAACCGAGATCTCGTAGCCGTCCTCGCCGGTGTAGCCCGAGCGGGAGATGATGGCGTCGACGCCGAACGCGGTGAGCGCGCGGGCGTCCATGAACACCATCGTGGCGGCGTCCGGCACGTGGGCGGCCAGCACGGCGGCGGCCTCGGGGCCTTGCAGGGCCAGCAGGGCCCGGTCTTCCAGGCGGGTGACGGTGGCTTCGCCGGCCAGCTCGCGGGCGATGATCGCGTAGTCGTTGTCCTTGCAGGCGCCGTTGACCACGACGAACAAACCATCGTCATCAGGGCGGGCGGTCATCAGATCGTCGATGATCCCGCCTTCTGCGTTCAGCAGCACGCCGTAGCGCTGCTTGCCGGCCTTCAGGCCCTGGTAGTCGGCCGAGACCACCTTCTCGAAGCTCCTGGCGGGGTTGTCGCCGCGCAGACGGGCCTGGCCCATGTGCGAGACGTCGAACAGGCCCGCATGCTCGCGGGTCCACAGGTGCTCCTTGAGCACGCCGTCCTTGTACTGCACCGGCATGTGGTAGCCCGCGAAAGGCACCATGCGCGCGCCGGCGGCGACGTGCGCGTCGTAGAGCGGGGTCTTCTTGAGGTCTTCGGTGGACACGCGGAGGGCTCCAAACGGGGACGGCGCTGCAAGCCCGGCTTTCGCCTGGCGATAGCGCCCCCGCTGTCCCTTTGACCTGAGAGATTCCGGACCTGAGCCAGGCCCTTGCTCCTTCGGCGGGCAGCTCTCGCAAGCTGCCACTTTCCAGCGTTCCTAAACCCGCGCGGTCCTTTTGCCTGAGCGTTTCCGGGGCGGTTGCGCCTTCGGCCTCGGGAGCGAATCCCGACGTCTCCCGCGAGGGTCAAGGCGGTCAATGAGCGAGGCGGGGGAGGGAGTCAAGCGCGGCCGAGATCTGGGCGGGCGGGGATCTGGCGACGCCGGGATTCAAGGCGCGTCGCGGCTTGGCTTCAGGCCAGCCGCTTCACCGTCGGCGGATAGAGAGAGGCCACCTCGATCAACGCCTCGTGGGTGCAAAGCGCCCAGTGCCGCAGCACGTTCGGTGGATCGGGCGGAAAGCCCTGCATGGCGGCGACGTAATAGGGATCGGCATGGCTGCCGGCGCGAATGAAGGTCAGGAACGGGCTGTCGGGCGGTTCCTCGATCAGGGTCTGGGTGCTGGGGCCGCCGGTGGGAAAAGGGTCGCCCCGCACCAGAACGCCAACCGTGACCTCCCAACTGAGTTCGAAGGTCTCGCCCTCCGCGGCCTCGACGACCAGCCGCAGGCCGCGATCGGAGATCACTTCGATCTCCATCAGCGAAGGCGGAAAGGGAATATCGGGCAGCGCTTCGTCCACGGGCTCAAGCCTTGGTGCGGCCGCCCTGGCCGATGAAGCCGACGATCAGGAACTGCAGCACCGCGCCCATGGCCACGCCCAGCAGGGTGACGCCGAGCCAGGCGGTGGGTCCGGGTTTCGGGCCGAAGCCTCCTTGGTTCACCCAGAGATAGACAGCCCACAGGATCGCCGCGCCGAGGGCTGGACCGATGAACGCCAGGTTGGCCTTCGCGCCCAGCCGGCGGCGGGCGATGAGCACCAGGATGGCGCAGCCGACGATCTCGATCAGCGGGCCGACCAGGCTGACCGGGCCGGCCTTGTCCGGAACCGCCGGACCGCACAGCACCGTCAGCACGATGGCCAGGCAGCCGATCGTCCAGTAGCGGCGAACGCCGATGGGGCCTTCTTTCACGCTGGATCCGGTCAGGCGTGGGGCATGCTGGCGCGCACCTGGGCGCGCAGGACGTCGATGGGGGCCAGGCCCGCGTCTGTCTTGAAGTGCCAGTAGGTCCAGCCGTTGCAGGCCGGGGCCGACTGCACCATGGCGCCGATCTTGTGGATCGAGCCCGACAGGTCGCCGACCGCGATCGAGCCGTCCGGGCGGACCTTGGCGACGTGATTGCCCTTCGAGCAATAGAGGGTGTCGCCCGGGTGCAGCAGGCCGGCCTCGACGATGGTGCCGAACGGCACGCGCGGCTCGGACCGCTTGCTGCCCATGACGTCCAGGTCCTGCGGCGCGATCGGGATGACCTTGGCGATCCGCTCCTTGGCGTGGCCGACATATTCGGCCTCGCGCTCGATGCCGATGAACTTGCGGCCCAGGCGCTTGGCGGCCGCGCCGGTGGTGCCGACGCCGAAGAACGGATCCAGGATCACGTCGCCCGGCTTGGTCGTCGACAGGATCACCCGGTAGAGCAGGGCTTCCGGCTTCTGGGTCGGGTGGGCCTTGTTCCCGTCGGCGCCCTTGATGCGCTCTTCGCCGGTGCACAGCGGGATGGTCCAGTCCGAGCGCATCTGCACCTCGTCATTGGCCATCTTCAGGGCGTCGTAGTTGAAGGTGTAGCGCTTGGCGTTCTGGCTCTTGGAGGCCCAGATCAGGGTCTCGTGGGCGTTGGCGAAGCGGGTGCCCTTGAAGTTGGGCATCGGGTTGGTCTTGCGCCAGATGACGTCGTTGAGGATCCAGAAGCCCAGGTCCTGCACGGCCACGCCAACGCGGAAGATGTTGTGGTAGCTGCCGATCACCCAGATCGCGCCGTCGTCCTTGAGGACGCGGCGGGCGGCCTTCAGCCACTCGCGGGTGAACTTGTCGTAGGCGGCGAAGCTCTCGAACTGGTCCCAGTGGTCGTCGACCGCGTCGACCTTGGAGTTGTCCGGACGCAGCAGGTCGCCGCCGAGCTGCAGGTTGTAGGGCGGATCGGCGAAGATCAGGTCGACCGACTTCTCGGGCAGGGCGTTCATCGCCTCGATGCAGTCGCCCTGGATGATGGTTTCCGGCCCGAAGGACATGTCCGCTTCCCTGAAAAACACCCAAGGGAATCATGGAGTCCCGTGGTTACCCGGGAATGAACGGTCATGGTTAGCCGACGGTTAATCGCGAATCCGAAATCGGTTAACGACGCTTGATGTTCCTGTAATGTTCCGTATTGTGGACTCGACCGAGACGCGAAGAGGCGGGGCGAGGGGGAAGGGGCATGGCGCTGATCCGCGGTTTCATCGCCGCCAGCCTCGACGGTTGCGTGGCCGACGCGGACGGCGGGGTGCAGTGGCTGGCGCCGTTCCGCAAGGTCGATCCCGGCTATGGCGCCTTCATCGACGACGTCGGCACCGTGGTGATGGGCCGGCGCACCTACGACCTGATCCCGAGCCTGGGAACCGGCTGGCCCTATGCCGGCAAGCGCGGCTTCGTCGTCACCTCGCGGCGGGGCGATCCGGTGCAGCGCGGGGTGAGGTTCTGGCGCGAGGGGGTGTCTGACCTGATCGAGCGCCTGCGCGACCTCGACGACGGCGACGTCTGGGTGGTGGGCGGCGCGGGCCTGCTGGCCGCCTTCGCCGAGGAAGGCGCGCTGGACCGCCTGTCGCTGCTGATCGCGCCGGTGCTGCTGGGCGAGGGCCTGCGCCTCTTTCCCGAACGCACCGGCGCGCCGCGGGGGCTGGTGCTGCGGGGGACGGCCGCCCTGGCCATGGGCGTGGTGCGGCTGGACTACGAACTGCCGCCGGTCAGGCCGGGACAGGGCAGGGGGCGGGCGGCCGGGTCCCAGGGCGTAGCGGAGGTTTAGAAGGGGCGCGAACCTCGCCTGTCGGGCGTCATCTAACCTTCGCGCGATCGACGTAACGGCGTCTTGCGACCGCCATATCCGCCACCCCAGCGCGCCGCCTGGCGCACAAGGGGATGGATATGACTTTCAACACGAAGGGCCGCTCGGCCCTGATGTTCTGCGGCGCGGCTCTCGTGGCCCTGCTGGCGACGAGCGCCCAGGCGGCCGACGCCGCCGCGGTTCCGGCGACCGCCGACGCCGCCAATCCTGACTCGACCGCCGTCGAGCAGGTCATCGTCACCAGCCAGAGCGAGACCCGCTCGGCCGTGGCCATGCAGGCCCAGCAAATCCAGCGCGTCCTCCCCGGCGCCAGCCCGCTGAAGGCCATCCAGTTCCTGCCCGGCGTCGTCTATCGGACCGCCGATCCGTGGGGCAACAACGAGCAGAATCTGTCGCTGTTCGTCCACGGCTTCTCGACCCAGCAACTGGGCTTCACCCTCGACGGCGTGCCGCTGGGCGACCAGCAGTACGGCAACTACAACGGCCTGTCGGTGTCGCGGGCCGTCACCAGCGAGAACGTTTCCCGCGTGACCCTGTCGTCGGGCGCCGGCTCGCTGGGCGTGGCCTCGACCAGCAATCTGGGCGGCGCCATCGAGACCTTCAGCCGCGATCCGTCGGCCGAGCGCGGCTTCACCGTGCGCCAGACCGTCGGCAGCAACGAGACCAGCCGCACCTTCCTGCGCCTCGACACCGGCGAGATCGCCGGCGGCTTCAAGGGCTACCTCTCGTACCTGCGTCACGACGCCAAGGCCTGGGACTTCGACGGCCACCAGCGCGGCCACCAGGTGAACCTGAAGGTCGATCGCGAGGCCGAGCACGGCGTGCTGACCTTCTATGCCGACTGGCAGATGAAGGTTGAGCCGAACGAGGACGCCACCGCCTTCGGCAACCAGCAGACCACGGCGGCCGCCAGCTACACGCCCTATACCCGCCCGTTCCTCTATCCGAACCTGGCGGCCTGCACGAGCAACCTGACGGGCGGTCCCGGCACCCCGCCGACGGCCCAGGGTAACAACTTCTCCAACTGCTTCAGCGCCGCCCAGCGCGAGGACATCCTGACCTACGTCAAGTACGCCTGGAAGCCGGTCGAGGACTTCACCTGGACCAACCAGGCCTATCATCACTACAACTTCGGTCGCGGGATCGTCGCCGGCCCGATCAACACCGCCGGCCTGCCGGCGCTGTTCGCCACCTACTATCCCAGCCTCGTGGTCGGCTCGAACACCAGCGCCGCCACCCTGGCCAACATCGCCAACCTGTTCGGCGGTTCGGGGAACGCGGTGCGCACCACCGAGTACCGCATCAACCGTACGGGCCTGACCTCGACGGCCGAGTGGACCCTGGGCGACCACCAGATCAAGGGCGGCGTCTGGTTCGAGCACAATGAATCGGCCCAGCAGCGCGCCTGGTATCCGATGACCGCCGCCAACAACGACCTGTCGCCCTACGACGTGCCGCGCGGCAAGAAGGTGCTGACCCAGTACGCCGCCGAGTTCTACGTCAACGACATCCAGCTGCACCTGCAGGACCAGTGGCGCGTGACGCCGAAACTGCTGCTGCAGGCGGGCTTCAAGTCGAGCCTGCAGGACGCCACCGGCAAGTTCCCGATCAACCAGCAGAACCTGCCGACCGTGGCGGTGCCGGTCCACTATCCGACCGGCAGCATCAAGTCGAACAAGTGGTTCCTGCCGCAGGCCGGCCTGCTGTGGGAGGCCACCGACAGCGAGCAGGTGTTCGTCAACGTCCAGCAGAACATGCGCCAGTTCATTCCCTATGGCGCGGGCAGCAACTTCTACGGCTTCTCGCCGTGGAGCCTGGGCACCCAGGCGGCCTTCGACCTGTTCAAGCAGACGGTGAAGCCCGAGACCTCCTGGACCTACGAGATCGGCCTGCGCAGCCGCCACGACGTGGCCTGGGGTCCGATCACCGGCGTCGAGGGCCAGATCAACGCCTATGACGTCAAGTTCAGCAACCGCCTGCTGAACATCGCCCCCTACAGCTTCATCAACCCCGGCCCGGCCATCCTGGCCAATGTCGGCGGCGTTACCTCCAAGGGCGTCGACGTGGCCGGCACGCTGAAGTTCGGCACGCACGTCCAACTCTACAACGCCCTGTCCTACAACGAGGCCAAGTACGACTCCGACTACCAGAGCGGCACCACCGTCGTGGGCGGCGTGAGCACCCCCGTCACCGTGGCGACCGGCGGCAAGACCGTGCCGTTGACGCCCAAGTGGATGAACAAGACCGTGCTGCGCTTCAACCAGGGCAAGTTCGACGCCCAGATCAGCGGCGACTATGTCGGCAAGCGCAACGTGACCTACCTCAACGACCTGTCGGTGAAGTCGATGATGCTGGTCGACCTGCAGGCCGCCTACACCTTCGACATGCCGGCCGACGGCTTGGTGAAGGGCCTGCGGGTCTCGGCCAACATCACCAACCTCTTCGACAAGAAGGGCGTCTCGACGGCCAACGTGACCAGCAACTCGGGCGGCTACACCGCCTACGCCCAGGCCCCGCGCATGGGCTTCGTGACCCTGTCGGCGGACTTCTAGTCTTCGGGCCAACGACCGCGAACAGAGAGGCCCGGCGGGAACACCGCCGGGCCTTTTCTTTGGGCCTCAGGGCGCCAGCACGACCCCGACGCTGGGCGAGGTTCCGCCGTCGACCTGGGCCAGGAAGGCTTGCTGGATCGCCTCTCGACCCTCGCCGCGCTCCACCGTCAGCCAGCGCGGGGCGTCGGCGACGAACGGGCCCCAGGCGGCGCCGTAGCGGGTCTCGAACTCGCCGGGCGCCCAGTCCTGGCGACGCTTGGCGATGCGGTCGGGGGCGAAGAAGAACACCGGCTTGGGGCCGGGCAGGGATCCGCCGCCGCGTTCGGTCTCCCAGTGCGTGCCGCCGACCAGCAGGGAGAAGGCGAGATCCTCGCCGAAGGTCTCGTGCACGCTGTGCAGTACGGCCGCGTCGCCGGCGAAGTCGACGAACACCGCCGGGCGCTCGATCGGCGCCGTTGGCAGGTCGGCATAGGTCACGACCTGGTTGTAGACGCCTAAGGCTTCGACGAAGGCGACGTTGCGCGGCGAGGTCAGGCCCACGACCTTGGCGGCGCCCCGGCGCTTGAGCAGGTGGGCCAGGCCGATCGCCGTCTTGGCCGAGGCGCTGGAGAGGATGACGGACTTGGCGCCGAACAGGGCGCTCTCGTCCAGAAAGTCCTCGATCAGGAACGAGGTGATGAAGAGGGGCTGCAGCAGCGCCCTGTGCGCCTCCAGCCCGTCGTCTTCGCCGACGGCCTGGTACTGGTTGTAGACCGCCGCCAGCTGGGCGCGGTGGGGCGAGACGTCGGTGAAGCCGGTGCGGCCGGGCCTGGCCTGCACCGTCAGGTGCGTCGACATCGGCCAATAGCCATAGAACCGCTGGCCGACCGCGATGTCTGGATGGGCCGAGGCCTCGACCCGGGCGTGGCCCCAGACCGGCACGCGGCCGAAGCCTTCCGGCGCGGGGAAGAAATCCCAGTAGCGCATGGCCTCGCCGAACACGGCGTAGGTGATGTTGTTGGCGGTCAGGGCGAAGGTCTCGATCGCCAGTCTTGCCTGGCCGTCCTCGAGCGGCGGCGGCTCGACCTCGCGGAATTCGGTGCGGCGCAGGTCGGACTTGGCGACCAGAAAATCCCAGGCCATGGCGAGCCTCCCGTTCGTCGCTGGGAGTAGGCGGCAGGCTCGAACACAAGTCAAACAATTGTTTGAATTCTTGCCGCCCGCCGCGTCAACGGCGCATGGTCGCCGGCAAAAGGGAGAAACGACCATGAGCCTCGCGGGCAAGACCCTGTTCATCACCGGCGCCAGCCGCGGCATCGGCCTGGCCATCGCCCTGCGGGCCGCGCGCGACGGGGCCAATATCGTGGTCGCGGCCAAGACCGCCGACCCGCATCCCAAGCTGCCCGGCACCATCTATACCGCCGCCGACGAGATCGCCGCGGCCGGCGGCGCGGCCCTGCCGCTGGTGGTCGACGTGCGCGACGAGGCCAGCGTGCAGTCGGCGGTCGACCAGGCCGTCGAGCGGTTCGGCGGCATCGACATCCTGGTCAACAACGCCTCGGCCATCTCGCTGACCGGCACGCTGTCGACCGACATGAAGCGCTACGACCTGATGCATCAGGTCAATACGCGCGGCACCTTCCTGACGTCGAAGGCCTGCATCCCGCACCTGAAGAAGTCGGCCAATCCGCACGTGCTGATGCTGTCGCCGCCGCTCGACATGTCGCCCCGGTGGTTCGGCGGCCACGTGGCCTACACCATGGCCAAGTTCGGCATGTCGATGTGCGTGCTGGGCATGGCCGAGGAGTTCAGGAGCGACGGGATCGCCTTCAACGCCTTGTGGCCGCGCACTGGCATCGCCACCGCCGCCATCCAGTTCGCCCTGACCGGCGAAGAGGGCCTGCGCCACTGCCGCACCCCCGAAATCATGGCCGACGCCGCCCACGCGATCTTCGAAAAGCCCTCGCGCGAGCTCACCGGCCAGTTCCTGATCGACGACACCTTCCTCTACGGCGAGGGCGTGCGCGACTTCGACCAGTACCGCGTCGATCCCACCGCCACCCTGATGCCGGACTTCTTCGTGCCGGAAGACAGCGTCCCGCCGCCGGGGGTGGTGATCGGTTAGAGAGCGCGGCTTTCTTTTACATGTCGCGCTCAATGTGTTATTAAAATGCGATTTCTTTAACATGATGGGTGCGACGTGTTAAAGCCGACCTATGTCATTCCGCCGCTGCCGCCGGCAGTGGAATTGGAGACGACGGCGGTGCTGCGCGAGGCGACGCGAGCGCACCGCTATCTGGCCGAGCTCAAGGGGCGCGCCGGCACGATCCCCAACCAGGGCATCCTCATCGACACCCTCTCGCTGCAGGAAGCGCGCGCCAGTTCGGAAATCGAGAACATCGTCACCACCCAGGACGAGATGTTCCAGGCCACCCTTCTGCTCGAGGCGGGGCAGGGCGGTCCCGCCAAGGAGGTCGCGCTCTACAGGGATGCTCTAAAGCGCGGCTTTGACCGGTTGCGCGAGAGCGACGGGCTGCTGACCAACAACATGCTCGTCGAGATGTTTCAGGTGCTCAAGCGCACCGGCGGCGACTTTCGTTCGACGCCAGGGACGGCGCTCTACAACGACGTCACTGGCCAGATCGTCTACGTGCCGCCGCAGGATCGGGACGCCATCATCGCCCACATGACGGCGCTGGAGCGTTTCGTGAACGACGATGCGGTCAGCGATCTGGACCCTCTCATCAAGATGGCGCTGATCCACCACCAGTTCGAAAGCATCCACCCGTTCCCGGACGGCAACGGTCGTCTGGGCCGCATTCTCAACGTGCTGTATCTGACCAAGGTCGGGTTGCTGGAGATCCCGATCCTCTATCTCAGCCGCTATGTGATCACCAACAAGGCCGAGTATTATCGCCTGCTGCAGCAGGTGCGGGACGACGGCGCCTGGGAGCCCTGGCTGCTCTACATGCTGCGTGCGGTCGCCGAGACCTCGATCCAGACGTTGGCGCTGGTGCAGGGCGTCGCTGCGTTGATGACCGAATACAAGGCGCGCCTGCGAACAGGGCATCCCAAGATCTACTCGCAGGACCTGCTCAACAACCTGTTCCGCCACCCCTACACGCGGATCGAGTTCGTGCAGAACGAGCTGGGCGTCGTGCGCCAGACGGCGGCCAAGTATCTGGACGAACTGGCGGCCGGAGGGCTGATCGAGAAGCACAGCCAGGGACGCAGCAACTATTACGTCAACCGGCCGCTGGTGGACTTGCTGCTGCGGGTGTCCGGCGGCTGACGCCTCACCGCTTCTTCCGCGCCGCCACCTCCAGCGCCTTGCGCGCCCAGTCCACCAGCAGGTCCGGATCGTCCATGGCCTCGGCCGGGGCGCTCCAGTAGGCCATGGGCTTGCCTTCGCCGAAGGGATCGAAGGCGTGGCCGCCGGCGGCTTCGAACTGGGGTTTGAGGGCCTCGTCGCCCTTGAGGTAGAGGGTGTCGTCGTCGAGGATCGCGAAGAACAGGCCGTTGGCGTAAAGACCGACGCCGCCGAACATCCGCTTGGGCTTCAGCGCTCCCAGAGGGGCCAGCTGCTCCAGCACGAACTCCAGGAAGTCATTCGAAACCGCCATGCCCGTCACCATCCGTCCCGCCGCGCCAGAAGACGCCGCCCTGATCCTGTCGTTCGTCCGCGACCTGGCGGAGTACGAGAAGCTGCTGCATGCGGTGGAGGCCACGCAAGCCCATGTCGAGGCGGCGCTGTTCGGCGAGCATCCCAAGGCCTTCTGCGACATCGCCGAGATCGACGGCGAGCCGGTGGGCTTCGCCTTGTGGTTCTACAACTTCTCGACCTTCGTCGGCCGGCACGGGATCTATCTGGAGGACCTGTTTGTGCGGCCGGCCGCGCGCGGTTCGGGCGCGGGCAAGGCGCTGCTGGCCAACCTGGCCCGTCGCTGCGTGGCCGAGAACCTGGGGCGGCTGGAATGGGCCGTGCTCGACTGGAACGCCCCGTCGATCGCCTTCTACGACAGCCTCGGGGCGGCGGCGATGGACGAGTGGATCGTGCGGCGGATGACGGGCGAAGCGCTGGAGCGGCTGGCGGCGAGCTGAGGCGCTACTCCAGCCGGTCGGCCTTGCGCAGCGCCGGGAACAGCCAGGCCCAGGTTCCGGTGACGACCATGGCGCCCAGGCCGCCGAACACCGCCGCGCCGACGGGGCCGAGCAGCCAGGCGACCGCGCCGCTCTCGACCTCGCCCAGTTCGTTGGAAGCGCTGATGAACACGCCCGAGACGGCCGAGACGCGGCCGCGCATGGCGTCGGGGGTGACGATCTGCACCAGGGTCTGGCGGACATAGACCGACAGCATGTCGGCCCCGCCCAGCACCGCCAGCGAGGCCACCGACAGCCAGACCAGCTTGGACAGGCCGAAGACCACGGTGGCCGCGCCGAACACGAACACGCCGGCGAACATGATCCGGCCGGCGTGGCGGCGGATCGGCTGGCTGGCGAGATAGAGGCCGACCAGGGTCGCGCCGATGGCCGGCGAGGCGCGCAGCAGGCCAAAGCCGCCGGGGCCGATGTGCAGCACGTCGCGGGCGAAGACCGGCAGCAGGGCCGTGGCCCCGCCCAGGATCACCGCGAACAGGTCCAGCGAGATCGAGCCGAAGACGATCTTGTTGTTCCAGACATAGGCCAGCCCTTCCTTGATCAGCTCCAGGCGCGAGCCGGGCTGGGCCTCGGGCTTGGTCGGCCGGCGGATGGCCGACAGCAGCAGCAGGCCGACGACATACAGAGCAGCCGCGCCGCCGAAGGCCAGGCCCGCCGAATGCACCAGCAAGAGCCCGCCCAGCGCCGGGCCGACGATCGAGCCGGCTTGCCAGGCCAGGGCGTTCCAGGCGATCGCCCGGGGCAGCAGCGGCCGGGGCACCAGCATCGGCCCCATGGCGCCGGTCGCCGGGGCCATGAAGGCGCGGCTGGCCCCGAAGAACACGGCGACGACGAAGATCGGCCACAGGGCGTGGATGCCTTTGATCGCCAGGAAGAACAGGATCAGCACACTGACGATGTCGATCCCCAGGGTGATCATCGCGATGTGCTTGCGGGTGCGGCGGTCGGCCGTCTCGCCGGCCAGCAGGGTCAGCAGGAACAGCGGCACGAACTGCGCCAGGCCGATCATGCTGACCATGAAGGCCGACTCGCCGACCGACATGGTCTGGCGGGCGATGGCGTAGACCTGCCAGCCCAGGGCCACGGCCTGGATCTGCACCCCCAGCGTGCCGACGAAGCGCGCCCCCCAGAAGCAGAGATAGTCCCGCTCGCGCAGCAGGGCGCGGGTCGAGGTGTCGGGTTCTGGCGGCGAAGCAGGGGAGGCGGGGTCTGACATTTCGGCGCGGACCCTGCCCCTTGAGGCGAAGCGTCGCAATCGCGTTTGTCTCATAAGGCCGTCGATTTCGTTGACGTCGGGGTCATACGGCCCTATGCCGCCCGCCTCTGCCATGGGGAGCGCCGCTCATGCGACGCCTGCGACGAACCTGCGCCGCGCCGACTTCGGTCCGCGCCTGAACGCCCCGGAAAGGCGGCCGTCGCGGCCGCGTCACGCGCCGAGGATAAAGCCCCCTGCACGTACCCGGATCATCGCCGCACCATGACTGCTTCTTCTGCTTCTTCCGTCGCCGCCATTTCGCATGACGCCCCCGCCATCGAGGTCGAGGCCCCGCGCCACGCCGCCGCCGTCGAGGCGCTGGTCGATCGCGCCTTCGGGCCGGGCCGGTTCGCCAAGTCGTCCGAGCGGCTGCGCGAGGGCAATCGCAAGCTGGACGACTGCTCGTTCGTGGCTCTGCGCGGCGACCAGGTGATCGGCAGCGTGCGCCTGTGGCCGGTGACCATCGGCGGCAAGCCGGTCGCGTTCCTCGGCCCGCTGGCGGTTGATGCGACCCAGCGCAGCGCCGGCCTGGGCCAGGCCCTGGTCGAGACCGCCTGCGCCGCCGCCGCCAAGGCCGGCTGGAAGGCCGTGCTGCTGGTCGGCGACGCGCCCTATTTCGCCCGCATCGGCTTTTCGGCCGCGCCGGCCGCCAAGGTCGTGATGCCGGGTCCGGCCGACCAGCGCCGGGTGCTGCTGAAGGCCCTGGTTCCCGGCGGCGACGAAGGCTTCGAAGGCCGCGTCGCGGTCGCTTAGGCCCAGCATCGCTTGAGCCGGGAGCGCGCATGGCCTACCTGAGGGCCATGCCCTCCGACACAGCCCGCACCGGACTTCAAGGCGTCGCCGACGCCGCCAAGGCCGCGCAAGGCGGCGAGGGGGAAAAGCGCGGCCTGCCGCCGGTGCATCTGTGGAACCCCGCCCACTGCGGCGACATCGACATCCGCATCCGCAAGGACGGGGTCTGGTTCCACGAGGGCACGCCGATCGGCCGCGAGGCCCTGGTGCGCCTGTTCTCGACCATCCTGCGGCGCGACCCCGACGGCTTCCACCTGGTCACCCCGGTGGAGAAGATGAAGATCGTGGTCGAGGACGCGCCGTTCATCGCCGTGCGCGTCGACCGGGCAGGCGAGGCCCTGCGCTTCCTGACCAATGTCGGCGACGAGGTCGAGGCGGGGCCGGAAAACGCCATCCGCGTCGAGGAGGATCCCGCCACCGGCGAGCCTCGACCCTATCTGCACGTGCGCCGGGGGCTGGAGGCGCTGATCGCCCGCCCGGTGTTCTACGAGCTGGTCGAGATGGCGGCCGAGGGCGACACGCCGGACGGCCCGCGCCTGGGCGTCTCGTCCAACGGCGCCTGGTTTCCGATCGGGCCGGCCGCATGATCCCGCGAACGGACGTGGCGGCGCGGCGGGCCTGGATCCGCGAACGCCTGGACCCGATCGAGGCCTATGATCCGAGCGTGGAGAACGTCTGGCGCTCGGACTACGACCTCAATCCGGGCCTGAAGATGGACAATCCGCACGCCCTGCGGCCTGCGGCGGTGCTGATCGGCCTGGTCGAGCGTGGCGACACGCTGAACGTCATCCTCACCCGCCGCTCGGACGCGCTGCGCAGCCACACTGGCCAGGTCGCCTTTCCCGGCGGGCGCTGCGATCCGGGCGAGACCCCCTGGGGCACGGCCCTGCGCGAGGCCAACGAGGAGGTGGGGCTGGACCCGCGCTTCGTCGAGGTGGCCGGCCTGCTGAACGGCTACGCCACGGTGACGGGGTTCTACGTGACGCCGGTGGTCGGCTTCGTCGATCCGGACTGCACGCTGACCGCCAATCCCGACGAGGTGGCCGACGTCTTCGAGACGCCGTTCGACTTCCTGATGAACCCGGCCAATCACCAGCGCCAGCATCGCGACACGCCGACGGGGCCGCGCTACTTCTACGCCATGCCGTGGAACGAGCGGTTCATCTGGGGCGCCACGGCCGGGATGTTACGGGCGCTGTACGAACGGTTGCACCCTGATGTCCCGACAGTTGGGGACGACGGTGTTTCCCCTCTTGGCGGGTCGAGCCATTCCCTGAAATAGTCGTTTGAAAGCAGGACGTCCCACCCGCGCCAACGGGAGACGGCCTGCCGTTGCGTAAAGGGGGACTTCGCGTGCAGACCCAGACCATCGGCAAGGCGCCGTGGATGGAATGGCCCGAGACCAAGGCGGTGATCGCCGCGCTCGAGGCCAAGGGCCGGCCGGGCTGCGCCCGCTTCGTGGGCGGCTGCGTGCGCAACACCCTGATGGGCAAGCCGGTCGACGACATCGACATCGCCACCACCCTGACGCCCGACCAGGTGATCGAGGCCCTGGGTGAGGCGGGCCTGAAGGCCATCCCCACCGGCGTCGACCACGGCACGGTGACGGCGGTGGCCAAGAAGATCCCGTTCGAGATCACCACCCTGCGCCGCGACGTCTCGACCGACGGCCGCCGGGCGGTGGTGGCCTTCACCCACGCCTGGGAGGAGGACGCCCAGCGCCGCGACTTCCGTTTCAACGCCCTCTATGTCGACGGCGAGGGCCGACTCTACGACCCGACCGGCCACGGGGTGCAGGACGCCAAGGACGGCAAGGTGGTGTTCGTCGGCGAGCCGATGACCCGCATCCGCGAGGACTATCTGCGCATCCTGCGCTTCTTCCGCTTCCAGGCCTGGTACGGCAAGGGCGAGCCCGACCAGAAGGCCCTGGCCGCCTGCAAGGCGCTGAAGGGCCTGGTCTCGGGCCGCGCCGCCGAGCGCACCCAGAAGGAAATCCTCAAGCTGCTGGCCGCCGATGATCCGCGTCCGGCCCTGCGGCTGATGGCGGCGACCGGCGTGCTGGCGGCGATCCTGCCGTTCGTCAAATCGCTGGCGCGCCTGGACGGCCTGGTCGCCATCGAGACCGAGCAACTGTTCGAGAACGACGTCGAGCTTCGCCTGGCCGCCTTGATCCCCGACGACGTGGCCCTGGCCCGCGAGTTGGCCGAGCGCCTGCGCCTGTCCAACGCCCTCAAGGAGCGGCTGGCCGAGGCGGTGGGAACCTCGCCGCGCATCGTCTCGTGGATGAGCCCGCGCGAGGCCCGCCGCGCCGTCTATGCGCTAGGCCTGCGCACCTTCACCGACCGGGTGAAGCTGGCCTGGGCCGCCTCGACCCGCTTGGCCACCACCCCGCAGTGGCGGGCCCTGCTGGCCCTGGCCGAGACCTGGGATCAGCCGTCCTTCCCGCTGACCGGCGAGGAAGTGATGCGCGCCGGCGTGCCCAAGGGGCCGCTGGTCGGCGAGGTGATGCGCGAGGTCGAGATCTGGTGGATCGACCAGGACTTCATCGAGGACAAGCTGTCGGTGATCGAGCGCCTGAAGGCGGTCGTCCAGGGCATGGCGGTTTAACGAAACCTCCCCCTGTGGGGGAGGTGATCGCGTAGCGATCGGTGGGGGGAGGCCGTACGAGATCGGCCGATGCTTCGAAAGCTGAAAACGGCCCCCCACCGGCCTGCGGCCGCCTCCCCCACAGGGGGAGGTTCCAGCAAGCCGGCGCCCTCTCCCTTGAAGGAGAAGGCGCCGTGTCACCTTAGTTCAGGCCGAACGAGGCCTCGTAGATGATCGGGGTGTAGGTTCCCGAGGTCCAGTAGATGCGGGCCTTGCTGGCGTTGACCGTCGGGAAGGTCACCGTCTTGGAGGCGCCGATGGTCGTGCCGGTGTAGGCCGTGGTCCAGCCGACCGTGGGGCCGGCCCAGTACTCGATGCGGTAGCCGCCCGTGCGATCGCCGAACTCCGACATCGTGGCGGTGTTGAACGGCTTGCGGACGCCGAAGTCGACCTCCAGCCAGGTCCCGGCGATGTTGGCGCCGCTGCCCTGCCAGTTGGTGTTCGGATCGTTGTCGAAGGCCTTGGCCGCGCCCTGGCTGGCGTCCCACTGCGACGAAGCCGTGTAGGAGCGGTTCAGCGCGAGGTTGGCCGAGACGTTCGGCGTGGCGTTCAGGCTGGCCTCGTAGATGATCGGCGTGTCGATCCCCGAGGTGAAGTAGAGCCTGGCCTTGCGGCCGGTCACCGCCGGGAAGGTCACGGTGCTGGAGGCGCCGATGCCGGTCCCGGTATAGGCCGTCTTCCAGGTCGAGCCGTTGAGGTACTCGATCCGGTAGCCGGTGGTGCGGGCGCCATACTCGCTGATCGTCGCCTGGCTGAAGGTGGAGTCCTTGCCGAAGTCGATCTCCACCCATTGATTGGCGAAGCCCGAGGCGGCCTGCCAGTTGGTGGACGGGTCGCCGTCGAAGGCTCCCCGCGCCGTCTGGCCGGCGTCCCAGTTGGACGAACTGGCGTAGGTCAGCGTGTTCGACAGCGCGTCGACGCGGTCGGTCCCCTTGGACAGCGTCGGGGTCAGCCAGCCGCCCTCGTCGAACTCGTTCCAGGCGTACATGATCACCGTGTTGGCGTCGGCGGTCGCGGCGAAGTTCTGGTTCCAGGTCAGGGCGTTCTGCAGGTTGGTCGCCACCTCGGCCGCCGTGGCCTGCTGGGCCCAGGCGTTGGTCGGCGGGGTGGGGCTGACGAAGCTCTGCGGATAGAGCGCCCGCGGACGATTGTCCCAGCCGGCGGTGACCCAGGGCACCACCTTGTGGCCGGTGGCCTTGTGGTTGTTCCAGTTGGCGCTGTTCTGGCTGATCACCTGCGAATAGGCCGCGCCGTTGATCGGGCTGTCGGCATAGGCGCTGACCGCGTCGGCCCCGACCGTCGAGGCGATGCTCGCGGCGGTGGACGAGGTGGGGTTCATCACCACGATGTACGGGTTGGGCAGGCTCGCCGTGGCCGCCGCCGCGCGCACCTCGGCCACGTAGTTCGCCGCATAGCTGTCGGCCGAGAAACCGAACAGATAGAGCAGCGGCCGGCCGTTCAGCACCTTCTGGAAGTGCGGCTTGGCCATCTCGGTCACCAGGGTCGGCGTCGGGATCGAGCCCGGGCCGAGCACCAGGGTGAAGTTCAGGCCCTCGCGCTGGGTGCTGGCCTGGTAGAGGTTGCGGGCGATGTCCATGCCGCTGCCGTCGGCGTAGTAGCAGAAGGCCCAGTAGTTGATGCCCGCCCGCTTGGCGTAGGCGATGTCGGCGTCCATCTGGCCTTGCGTCAACTGGCGCACCAGGACGCTGCTGGTCGAGGTCTCGACCCCGTAGAACGGGATCCGATCGTGGAACTGGTTGGGGCCGAGGGCGCCCTCGACCTCGAGACCGATGTGCGAGCCGGCGATGACGCCGTTGGTGCTGGTGTCGCCCACCCAGGCGTCCCAGCGGATGGCGCCGACGGTGGCGCCGGGGCCGTTGGCGGCCAATGCCGCGGCCGGGGTCAGTGACGCCAGGCACAAGGCGGCCGCTACGGCCATCGCGCGTTTGGACGCCCGGCCGCGTAGAGGCTGGAAGCTATGCATGTCTGAAATACCTTTTGGTTCAATAGGTTTGGGTTGAAGCCACGCCGGTGGAAAATTCCCGGCGGGCGGCTGAGTCGACCGCGGCGGCGTGATCCTTGGATCCGGCCCCCGTTTTCGACAGTTCCTATTTTGTTCTCATGTTGCGACAGAGTCGGACGCCTCGGCCAGCCTGGCCGACCGAGGCGAAGCGATTTTCGCGCCTAGCGGAGTTCGAAGTAGACCGTGCCTTCGCCCTCGGTGTGGGCGACGATGGCGATGTCATGCTCGACGCCGTCGTCCAGGGTCAGGCGGCCGCCGCCGGCGCGGAAGGCCTCGCGCATCGCGGCCGGCTCGCCCGTCAGGCTGCCCTTGCCGGCACGCCGCGCGGCCGAGCCGCCGGTGATCAGCAGCGAGAAGTCGATGTCCTGCCGCTGGCGGGAAATGGTCAGGGCGCCGGCGCCCGTACGGGGAGTGGGGGGAACTTTACGCATGGGGATGATAACGCCGAGCTTGGCCGTTCGATCCTGGTCGATCGAAATAAGGCGCCGGTCGAGCAGGTCGTGACGAGATTTTCCAAAAATGAAAGCGGCCTGGCGCCGCTTGTGGAAATGAAAAAGATTCGAAATCGCTTGTGAAATAATCCACAGGCGCGCATGATTTGACGATCGAATATCGAAATGGTTCGGCCGCTCTCCACGCTTGTTCTTCGGATCGAGCGCCCGAGTCTACCCAAAACCTCTCCGAAAATTTGATCGCGCGGACCATTACGGCCGTGCGGCTACACCTGTCTTAAGGATACTCTCCCATGGCTACCGGCACCGTGAAGTGGTTCAACTCCACCAAGGGCTTCGGCTTCATCCAGCCCGACGACGGCGGCGCGGACGTGTTCGTCCACATCTCGGCCGTCGAGCGCTCGACCCTCGGTTCGCTGAACGAAGGCCAGAAGGTCGCCTTCGAACTCGAGCGCGACCAGCGCAGCGGCAAGATGTCGGCCGGCCAACTCCAGGCCGCCTGATCTCGACGTCTCAATTCGCCCGCGGGATCCTCCCGCGGGCGTTTTCGTGAAGGGATCTCATGAGTTCATTCCAAAACGTCGGCCATGCCGATCGCCTCAAGACCGCGGCGCAGGCCAAGGCGGCCCTGCTGGCCAAGTTCAAGCCCAAGGCGGCTGTCACCGATCCCCAATTCGAAGACCGCGCCGCCCTGCGCGCGGCCGAACTGACCGCGGTTCGCAAGGAGCGGTCCGCCGCGCGGGCGCTCATCAAGGCGGAAGCCGTCGAGCAACAGGCGGCCCAAGACCAGGCTCAGGCGGCTTTGGCCGAAGAAGCGCTTGCCGCCAAGCGTGGAGCGCGTAAGGAACGTAAGGCGCTCACCAACGCTGAAGCTAAGGCCAAGCGCGACGCACGTTACGCCGCGCGTAAGGCCCGCGCCTGACTGCGCGGACTTTCTTACAAAGGGAGCCGCCATGGCCCGCAAGCCGAACTACAATTTCGAACGCCAGGAACGCGAGCGCCTGAAGGCGGCCAAGGCCGCGGAAAAAGCCGCCGAGAAAGCCGCCGAACGCGCGGCCAAGCGCGCCGAGTCGGGCGAAGGCGAGGGCGAGGGCGAGCCCTCCGCCTGATCCGCCGGCCCTGAGCCGACGGGGCCTTACTTCTTTTCCGGGTTCCGGACCGACGGGCCTTCCATCTTGGAGGTGTCGGTGTTGATCGGCGGCAGGTTCGCCGGCCGGCCGGTCAACTGCTCGATCGGATAGATCGTGCCGCACTTGAGCCATTTGCCGGCCCAGGCGCCGCCTCGCGCCTCGCACTTCGCCTTCGGCCACACCCACAGGTAATGATAGCCGAACACGCCAACGATGCTGGCGAGGAAGATGCCGATGAAGATGATCTTCAGGCGGTTGATCGTGCGGTTCATGGCGGCGTCTTAAGCACTGGCCGCGCTATGTGGCTAGCCCCATTTCGCGAGGCGGAGCGCCGGACGGCGCTGACGGCGCGCGGAAGGTGTCGTACATTTGTTTGAATGATCCCTGAAAAAGAGCATTACGCTTACGTTAGGGGAAACTTGCAAACCTGTGCGGACGCGCTAAGTCGATTGTCCAAGCAGGGGAAACCTCGAAAGAGCAGCCAGGAGGCGGCGTAGACCGATGAAGGTTCTGGTCCCGGTCAAACGGGTTATCGATTACAACGTGAAGGCTCGGGTGAAAGCCGACCAGACGGGCGTCGACCTGGCGAACGTCAAGATGTCGATGAACCCGTTCTGCGAGATCGCGGTCGAAGAGGCGGTGCGCCTCAAGGAAAAGGGCGCGGCGACCGAGGTCGTCATCGTCTCGATCGGCCCGGCTCAAGCCCAGGAAACCATCCGCACGGCGCTGGCCATGGGCGGCGACCGCGGCATCCTGATCACCAGCGACGCCGACCTCGAGCCGCTGGCCGTGGCCAAGCTGCTGAAGGCCGTCGTGGCCGAAGAACAGCCGGGCCTCGTCCTGATGGGCAAGCAGGCCATCGACGGCGACAACAACGCCGTGGGCCAGATGCTGTCGGCCCTGCTCGACTGGCCGCAGGCGACCTACGCCTCGGCGATCGAGATCTCGGGTTCGGCCGCCAAGGTCACCCGCGAAGTGGACGGCGGCCTGCAGACGCTCGACGTCGACCTGCCGGCCGTGGTCACCGCCGACCTGCGCCTCAACGAGCCGCGCTATGCGTCTCTGCCCAACATCATGAAGGCCAAGAAGAAGGAAATCGCGCAGAAGACCGTCGCCGACTACGGCGTCGACGTCGCTCCGCGCCTGACCGTCGTCAAGGTCACCGAGCCCGCCAAGCGTTCGGCGGGCGTCAAGGTCGAGTCCGCCGCCGACCTCGTCTCCAAGCTCACGACCGCGGGGGTGCTGTAATGGCCGTTCTCGTCATCGCCGATAACGACAACGCGCACCTGCGTGACGGCACCCACAAGACCGTCACCGCCGCCCTGAAGCTGTCGGGCGACGTGGACGTGCTGGTGCTGGGCTCGGGCGTTTCGGCTGTCGCCGCCGAAGCCGCCAAGATCGCCGGCGTCCGCAAGGTGCTGACCGCCGAGAGCGACGCTCTGGGTCACGGGATCGCCGAAGCCCAGGCCGACGCCGCCCTGGCCATCGCGGGCAACTACGATGCGATCCTCGTTCCGGCCACCGCCGGCGGCAAGAACTTCGCCCCGCGCATCGCCGCCAAGCTCGACGTCGCCCCGATCAGCGACATCGTCGAAGTGGTGTCGGCCGACACCTTCGTGCGCCCGATCTACGCCGGCAACGCGCTGGAGACCGTCCAGTCGTCCGACGCCAAGAAGGTGATCACCGTTCGTCCGACCGCCTTCCCGGCGGCCGGCGAAGGCGGCTCGGCCTCGGTGGAAGCCGTCTCGGGCGCCGATGCGGCCAAGACCCGCTTCGTCAGCGAAGAGATGGTCAAGTCGGACCGTCCGGAACTGGCCGCGGCCAAGATCGTCGTCTCGGGCGGCCGCGCCATGGGCTCGGCCGAAGAGTTCCAGGCGGTCATCGAGCCCCTGGCCGACAAGCTGGGCGCCGCTGTCGGCGCTTCGCGCGCCGCGGTCGACGCCGGCTACGCCCCGAACGACTACCAGGTCGGCCAGACCGGCAAGGTCGTCGCCCCGCAGCTCTACATCGCCGTGGGCATCTCGGGCGCCATCCAGCACCTGGCCGGCATGAAGGACTCCAAGGTGATCGTCGCGATCAACAAGGACGCCGACGCGCCGATCTTCCAGGTCGCCGACTACGGCCTGGTCGCCGACTACAAGACCGCCGTGCCGGAACTGCTGAGCGCGCTCACCGCCGCCGGCAAGTAAGGCTTCTCGCCTGTCGAGTACGAAAGGCCCGGGAGCGATCCCGGGCCTTTTGCTTTTTGGGGCGCTTTCTCCTCCCCCGTGCAAACGGGGGAGGGGGACCCCGAAGGGGTGGAGGGGGCGAGACTGGGCGCCGTGCCGGCCGTCGCCCCCTCCGTCACGTCGCCGATGGCGCCGCGCCACCTCCCCCGTTTCACGGGGGAGGAGTTGGGTCCCTTTTTTGATCTGGATCCTCCGCAAAACCCCTTATGCGCGCCCCCGGATTTGCGCGGGATCGGGCTTGGGCTTAAGCCGATCCCATGACGCAACAAGCCGACACCCTTTCCGATCTCGACGCCCAGAAGGCCCGTGCAAAGGCCTGGTTCGAGAGCCTGCGCGACCAGATCTGCGCCGCCTTCGAGACCCTGGAGGACGAGGCCCCCGCCGAGCTCTACGGCGACACGCCCGGCCGCTTCGAGCTGAAGCCGTGGGATCGTCCGGCCGGCGGCGGCGGTGTGATGGGGATGATGCACGGCCGCCTGTTCGAGAAGGTCGGGGTGCATGTCTCGACCGTGTTCGGGACCTTCCCGCCGGAAATGGCCAAGACCATGCCGGGCGCGGCCGAGGATCCGCGGTTCTTCGCCACCGGCATCAGCCTGATCGCGCACATGACCAATCCGCGCGTGCCGGCCGTGCACATGAACACCCGCTTCATCGCCACGACCAAGGGCTGGTTCGGCGGCGGCGGCGACCTGACCCCGCTGCTGGGCTACCAGCGCCAGCAGGACTTTCCGGACGCCATCGACTTCCACGCCGCCTACCAGCGGGCCTGCGACAAGCACGATCCGGACTGGTACGCCAAGTACAAGGCCTGGTGCGACGAGTACTTCTTCCTGCCGCACCGCAACGAGCCGCGCGGCATCGGCGGCATCTTCTACGACCACCACGACAGCGGCGACTGGGGGCGCGACTTCGCCTTCACTCAGGATGTCGGCCGGGCGTTCCTGGAGATCTATCCGACCCTGGTCCGTCGTCGGATGGGCGAGGCGTGGACGGCGGACGAGCGCGAGCAGCAACTGATCCAGCGCGGCCGCTACGTCGAGTTCAACCTGCTCTACGACCGCGGCACGATGTTCGGCCTGAAGACCGGCGGCAACGTCGAGTCGATCCTCAGCTCCATGCCGCCCGAGGTGAAGTGGCCGTGATCCTTCTCCCCTTGCGGGAGAAGGTGTCGCCGTAGGCGACGGATGAGGGGTCTCTCAGAAGTAAGACGTCGCGAAAGCTGATCAGCTGTCGCGGCGTTTTCGTATGAGCGACCCCTCACCCGACCCCCGCCTTCGCGGGGGCCACCCTCTCCCGCAAGGGGAGAGGGGACTTAGACGGCCAAACAAACCACCTGCGCCACGCGCAGGTCCCGCCGCAGGCCGTCGGCGATGCGGCCGTAGTTGTCGGTGGTGATGGACTCGCCCGGGGCGAACTCGGGAACGCCATTGTCGCCGCCGCGGCGGGGCGAGCGGGCGATCAGGGAGCGCAGGCTTTCGGGGGCGGTGGTGTAGATGCGGCCCCGGCGCGGGGATTCGGCCACCGTCACGCCGATCACTCTGCCTGCGCTGTCGAGGGCCGGGGCGCCGGAGAGGCCGGCCAGGGTGCCCTTCAGATTGTCGGTGCGGCCGACCTCGGCCCAGACCAGGACGGGCTCGGTGCGGGCCCCTCGGCCGTGGATCACCAGGTTCTCGCGGCCGATCAGGCGCGAGGCGACCTCGCCGGCGTGGCCTTGCGGGAAGCCGGGGTGGAAGGCTCGCATGCCCTTGCGCGGGTCGCCGGTGTTCATCGGCATGGCCGGGGCGCCGCCCTCGGTGGTCAGGATGGCGGCGTCGAAGCGCGGATCGATGATGACCTTGGCGGCCACGCCGCGCCCGTCGGCGACCAGGATGGCGGCCGACTTGCAGCCGTCGACCACGTGGCGGGCGGTCAGCCAGATCCCTTGCGTGCCCACCGAGAAGGCCGTGCCTGAGGCGGGCTCCTGCTTGTCGGGCACCTGGACGACGATCGACGGGTCGAAGGGCGAGGCGGGGCCCAGGGGCACGCCTTCCTCGCCGGGCACCGGCGGCGGCGGCGGAGGCGCGTCGGCGCGCTCCTGGCGGCCGACGGCGACCACCAGCAGGGCGGCGACCACGGCGCCGTAGACCAGCCAGTCTGGAAGCTTGGGGAAATGCACGCGCCCCGCTCCGGTTCGTCCCTCCGCCTCAGCCCGCCACGCCGGCGGCGATGATGATGGCGGTGGCGAGCTTGGCGCCGACCAGCAGGGCCGCGGCCGAGACCTCGCCCTCGTTGATCCGCTCGGGCAGGCCCTTGAGCATCATGTCGGTCAGGCGGAAGACGAGCAGCTGCAGCGCCAGGGTGGCCACGCCCCACAGCAGGATCTCGATCACCGAGGTCGAGGCGGCCAGCGAGGCGGCCAGCGGAATGGCCAGGCCCGTCAGCACCCCGCCCAGCGACACGGCGGCGGCGGCGTTGCCCTCGCGGATCAGCTTGATCTCGCGATGGGGCGTCAGAAGGATGTAGATGGCGGCCCCCGCGATGAGCATGACCATGGTCACGCCCACATGGGTCAGGGTCGTCAGCAGGCCGTTGGCGAAGGCCTGAATCTCGGGCGACTGGATCTGAGGCATGGTTACGCGACCCCCGGGGACTGAAGGGGCAAGCTCTAACACGGGTCGGCGAGTCTTGCGTAGAGGGCTCGCCTCAGGCGGGTCAGCGCGGCCAGGGTTCGGGGGCGCGCAGCCTCTGGGCGGGGCGGACGTCGAGCCGCGAGCGGCCGCAGCGCGGGCAGTCGGCGGGGAAGGCGCCGAAGTGCATTTCCGAGAGGCCATGGAACGGCCCCGCGCTCCAGGCGCCGAGATCCAGACCGCAGCGCGGGCACTTGAAGAGCAGGGCGTTGGCGGCTTGGAGCAGGACGGTGATGATCAGCAGCGGCCACAGGCCGCCCCACACCGCGCCGCCCATGCAGGCGATCGCCAGGGCGAACAGCGCGAGGCGGGTCTTGCCCCAGGGCCCTGGCACGACGCTCAGCCCTCGCCGTTACAGGTCATCGAGACCAGGCGCTCGGTCTTGACGTCGTACATCACAGAGACGACCGAGCAGCCGCCGTCGGCGATGTCGGGGATGGCCGACAGCGGGCCGATGCGCACGCCGATGGTGCGGCCGCTGTCGTCGCGCACCCAGCGGCCGACGATCATCTTGCGGTCGTCCAGCGTGACGCCGGCGTAGTCGCGGCCGTAGCGCCAGATCGGAGCCATGCCCGGCTTGCGCGAGGTCTGGGATTCCAGCTTGGCCACCTGGGCGGGGGTCGGCGTCCAGTAGGGGCGGCCGCGCGGCAGGGTCGCGCCGGCCGGCGCGGCCACAGCGAAGGCGGTCAGGGCGAGCGCGGCGAGGGCGCGTCTCACGCCGCGTCGTCCGCGTCCTCTTCCAGCATCCCGGCCATGGCCGCCATCGACAGCTTGCGCAGGGCGCTTGCGCGGACCTTCTCGCTTTCGCTCTTCAACTGGCCGCAGGCGGCCAGGATATCGCGGCCGCGCGGGGTGCGGATCGGCGAGGAGTAACCGGCCTTGTTGAGGATCGCCGCGAAGGTCTCGATCGCGCCCCAGTCCGAGCACTCGTACTGGCTGCCCGGCCACGGGTTGAACGGGATCAGGTTGATCTTGGCGGGGATGCCCTTGATCAGCTTCACGAGCGCGCGGGCTTCGTCGGGGCTGTCGTTGACGCCCTTCAGCATCACGTACTCGAAGGTCACCCGGCGGGCGTTGGACAGGCCCGGATAGGCGCGGATGCCGTCCATCAGCTGGGCGATCGGGTACTTCTTGTTCAGCGGTACGAGTTCGTCGCGCAGCGGGTCGTTGGTGGCGTGCAGGCTGATGGCCAGCATGGCCTGGGTCGTCTCGCCCAGCTTGCCCAGCATCGGCACGACGCCCGAGGTCGAGACCGTGATGCGGCGACGCGAGATGCCGATGCCCTCGTTGTCGCTGATGATCTCGATGGCGTCGGACACCTGGCCCAGATTGTAGAGCGGCTCGCCCATGCCCATGAACACGATGTTCGAGAGCAGGCGGTCTTCCTTGTCGGACGGCCATTCGGCGAGGTCGTCCTTGGCGATCTGCACCTGGGCGACGATCTCGGCCGCCGTCAGGTTGCGCACCAGGGGCTGGGTGCCGGTGTGGCAGAAGCTGCAGTTCAGCGTGCAGCCGACCTGGCTGGAGACGCACAGGGCGCCGACCCGGCCGACCGACGGAATATAGACCGTCTCGACCTCGATGCCCGGGGCCATGCGGATCAGCCACTTGCGGGTGCCGTCCTTGGAGACCTGGCGCTCGACCACCTCGGGGCGGGCGATCGTGAAGGTCTCGGCCAGGCGCGCGCGGGTTTCCTTGGCCACGTCGCTCATCTGGGCGAAGTCGGTGACGCCGCGGTGGTGGATCCAGCGGAACACCTGGGTGGCGCGCATCTTGGCCTTGCCGTGCTCGACCACGCCGCTCTCCGTCAGGGCGGCGATCAGCTGCGGGCGGGTCAGGCCCGACAGGTTGACGGGCGGCTTGGCCGCATCGGCCCCGGTTTGCTTTTCAGCAGGGGCGACGCGGGACAGGTCGAGGGTGACGCTCAAGGGGCGGTCCGGGAAATTCGAGGAATGTGCGGGGTCGAGGCGGGGATATAGCAGATGTGGGCCGGTTTTCCAAAAGCGTGCGGCGAAAGGCCCCCTCCGGCCCTCCGGGCCACCTCCCCCAGAGGGGGAGGATTTAGAAAGCGCCGGCGCAAAGATGCTCCCCCTCTGGCGGAGCTGTCGCGGAGCGACTGAGGGGGCCCCCTTCGACAATCCCGCCATCTCCCGCTAAACCGCGCCCATGCCGTTCACCGCCACCGTCATGACCATGTTCCCCGAGGCCTTCCCCGGCCCGCTCGGCGTCTCGATGATCGGGACCGCCTGGAAGGAGGCCGACCTGTGGCGTTTGGAAACACTGGACATTCGCGCCTTTTCCAAGGATAAGCGCGGCTTCCTCGACGACACCCCCGCGGGTGGCGGCGCGGGAGCCGTACTGAAAGCGGACGTCATCGCCTCTGCGCTCGACAGCGTGGACCTGGGCGGACGGCCGCTTTTGTACATGAGCGCCCGGGGCAGGCCCCTGACCCAGGCGCGCGTTCGTGAGTGGAGCAAGGCGCCCGGCATCGTGGTGCTGTGCGGCCGCTTCGAGGGGGTGGACCAACGGGTGCTCGACGCCCGCGGGTTCGAGGAGGTCTCCGTCGGAGACGCGGTTCTCGCCGGTGGCGAGGCGGCGGCGATGGTGGTGATCGAGGCGTGCGTTCGACTGGCCCCGGGTGTGCTGGGGAACATCGAGAGCACGCTGGAAGAAAGCTTCGAGGACGGTCTCCTCGAGCATCCGCAGTACACCAGGCCGCGGACGTTCGAAGGGCTCGACATCCCCGAGGTGCTGCTGTCGGGCGACCACAAGAAGGTCGACCAGTGGCGGCGCAGTATGCGTGAAGAAACGACCCGCGAGCGGCGGCCCGATCTCTGGGAAGCGCATCTCGCCAATCAACAGGCAAAAGGCGGCCCGAAAACGGGTAAGCCCAAGGAGAAATGATCATGGCGATCAACATCGTCGCTCAGCTCGAGCAAGAAGAAGCGGCCCGTCTGCTGGCCGTCCGCGCGATCCCGGACTTCCGTCCCGGCGACACCCTGCGCGTCAACGTGAAGATCAAGGAAGGCGAGCGCGAGCGCGTTCAGGCCTATGAGGGCGTCTGCATCGCCCGCGCCGGCACCGGCGTCCACGAGAGCTTCACCGTCCGCAAGATCTCGTTCGGCGAAGGCGTGGAACGTCTGTTCCCGCTGCTCTCGCCGAGCATCGAAAGCATCGAAGTCAAGCGCCGCGGCGTCGTCCGTCGCGCCAAGCTGTACTACCTGCGCGACCGTCGCGGTAAGTCGGCCCGTATCGCCGAGCGCGTCAACGTTCGTCGCGACGCCGAATAAGCCCTTCCGCTTCGGCGAGAGGATCGAAGGCCCCGGTGGAAACGCCGGGGCCTTTTGCTTTGGCGTCTTGCCCTGGGCGTCGGTCAGCAATGCAACTTTGGGTGACATTTATCACGCCGGCCCGTCTTGGATGGCGCTAGTCTGCCGTCTCGGCTGAAGGGGAGGGCGACATGCGGCGGATGGCGAAGGCGGCGGGGCTGGCGGCGGTCGCGCTGCTGGTCATGGGCGCCGCGGCGCCGCTCGGACCGCTCTGCACCCAGGGCAAGACCCGGCTGATCGCCAAGACCGGCCGGACGGGCCTGCTGGTGAACCTCAACGAGGCGCGGCTGTGGGTGTTCGGCGGCTACGGAGGCGAGCGCCTGCGCAGGGGCGACCTCATGCCGCTGCGCAAGATAGAGGGCATGGGGTTCTACGCGCTGAAGGCCGGCCGGGCGGGCGAGGACGGCCACGTCTATGTCGACCGGGACGGCGACGGGCTGATGGACGCCGGGGCCATCTACAGCACGTTCAATGGCGTCGTGATCGCCGACTGGAACTGCGACGGCAAGGGCGACCAGATGCTGGCCGAGCTGAAGCCGACGTCATAGCGACCGCTTCTGACGCTTCGATATCCGACTGTGCAGGCGTCGGCCCGATCTTGGGTCGTCCGGGCGGCGTTCTATTTCGAGCGCCGCCGAGATTGTACAAAGGGTATTGTAATGACTGAATATTTCCTTCGTCCGGGTTATGGCGCGGCGTCGCGGCCGATGAATGACCAGATTTCCGACTATGTGCTGAGCCTGGGCGAATACGCCGGGGCGGTGTTCGACGGCGCTACCGACATGAGCGGCGTACTGACGGCGGCGATCGCGGCCATGCCGGCCGGCGCCGCCCTGCTGATCCCCGGACCGATCCGGCTGAACAGCACGGTCACCCTGACCAAGCCGATCAAGATCTTCCAGCACGCGAGAGGCGCGGCAAAGATCGTGACGCCGGCGGGCGTCACTGCCTTCGCCATCGCCGCCGGGGTCAACAACGTCACCCTGTCGAACCTGAAGCTGGAGAGCATCGGCGGGACCCGGACGAGCGGTAGCTGCGGGGTCAAGACCCTGGCGACGGCGCTGGCCAACAGCGTGGGCTATCTGTGGGTCGAGGGTTGCGACATCTTCGGCTACGACATCGGCCTGAACCTGACCTACGTCCAGTTGGGCAGCCTGACGACCAACCACGTCTGGGGCAACAACACCGGCCTGTACACGCGCTACGCGGTCAACATGACGGCCAGCGACAACGTCTTCGAGCTCAATCTGCTGTGGAACGCCAATATCGACGGTGATCCGGCGGCGGTGACCGACAGCTGCGGCTTTCGGCTCATGGCCAACACCATGGTCAACGGCGGAACGGCCTCGATCACGGAATCGGGCAATCTGCGCGTCGCCTTCAACGAGAACGTCTTCGACGCCGGCGGCATGTACGACGTGCCCGTCGGGGTGAAGAACGTGCGGCTGTACAACGTGATCCGGGGCACGTTCGCGCCCTCCTGGGTGGGGGCGTCGAAGAGCTCCAACGTCCACCTGTCGCTCTGTACAGAGCTGCAGTACCTGGGCGGCGACAACGTGTCGGCGCAGGAATACGGGGTCGCGGTGGAAAGCTGCTCGGCGGTGCGGGTCACCAACGTCAACTTTACCGCCAACCAGAACTTCGACGCCCTGGTCTATGGCTCCGCCGGCTACAACATCTTCAGGGGCAACGATTTCCGCTCGACCGTCGCGGCCCTGAGCCTAGTGGAGGCCAGCGCCCTGAACACCATCGCTCTCGGCAACACCTACCGCAAACCGCTGCAGCTCGCGGGTTCGGCCGTCGCCAATAACATCGCCGTGCCGTGAGGTCGCAAGGTCAAGCTTGGTGCGTTCGCACGCTTGTTGACAGAACCGCGTTCTAGGCGCTGAATGCTGTCACCCCCGCCGCTCAGTCGACGGGCTTCCAGACCGTCTCCTTTCTAGTGGACGGCCCTCTTCAGGTGGAGCCATCGGCCCCTGGAGTGTTGAAAACGATGTCAGGGCGCGCCGACAGGTCTCTACGACCGGCGCGCCCTTAGTCGTTCTAGGAGACGTCGTGGCGGCGCTATGTCGCGGGCTCGGGCAAGAAATGTGCGTCCGATCCGGCGATCCTTGCGTGTCTGGGGCAAGATCAGTCGTCGCTCGGCGATCACACAGCGGATTTTCGGCGCATCCACGCTTTACGCGCCACCGCTTCGGGCCTAGATGCGAGGCGCTATGACCCGCGCAACAAAGACCCTCTACGACAAGATCTGGGACGCCCACGTCGTCAGCGAAGCCGACGGCGAGGCCATCCTGTACATCGACCTGCATCTCATCCACGAGGTGACGACGCCACAGGCCTTCGCCGGCCTTCGCGCCGCGCATCGCCCCGTGCGCCGGCCCGACCGCACGCTCGCCGTGGCGGATCACAACGTGCCGACCGAGAACCAGGCCGCCGGCGTCGACGCCGTCGCCGACGAGGAGGCGCGCCTTCAGCTCCAGACGCTTGGCCGCAACGTCGCCGACAACGGGATCGAGTATTTCCCGATGGGCGACATCCGCAACGGCATCGTCCACGTGGTCGGTCCCGAGCAGGGCCGCACCCAGCCGGGCATGACCATCGTCTGCGGCGACAGCCACACCTCGACCCACGGCGCCTTCGGGGCCCTGGCCCACGGCATCGGCACGTCGGAAGTCGAGCACGTGCTGGCGACCCAGACCCTGCGCCAGAAGAAGGCCAAGAACCTGCTGGTTCGGGTCGACGGCCAGCTGGGTCCCGGCGTCACCGCCAAGGATATCGCGCTCGCCGTCATCGGCGAGATCGGCACGGCCGGCGGCACCGGCTATGTCATCGAATACGCTGGCGAGGCCGTGCGCGGCCTGACGATGGAGGGCCGCATGACCCTCTGCAACCTGACCATCGAGGGCGGCGCCAAGGCCGGCCTGGTCGCGCCCGACGAGACCACCTTCGAATACGTCATGGGCAAGCCCGCCGCGCCGAAGGGCGCGGCCTGGGACATGGCCGTGGCCCACTGGAAGACCTTCTTCACCGACGAAGGCGCCGTCTTCGACCGCACCGTCGTCATCGACGGCTCGGCCCTCGTGCCGATGGTCACCTGGGGCACCAGCCCCGAGGACGTCATCCCGGTCACCGGCAACGTGCCCGAGCCGGAAAGCTTCGGCACCGCTGACAAGCGCGCCGCCGCCCACCGGGCTCTCGAATATATGGGCCTGACCGCCGGCCAGCCGATCTCGGAAGCCAGGATCGACCGCGTCTTCATCGGCTCGTGCACCAACAGCCGCATCGAGGACATGCGCGCCGCCGCCGCGGTGGTGCAGGAAGCCTTCCTGCACGGCCGCCTCGTGGCCCCGCACGTCAAGGCGATGGTCGTGCCGGGCTCGGGCCTGGTGAAGGAACAGGCCGAGGCCGAGGGGCTGGACGCCATCTTCAAGGCCGCCGGCTTCGACTGGCGCGAGCCGGGCTGCTCGATGTGCCTGGGCATGAACCCCGACCGCCTCGAGCCGGGCGAGCGCTGCGCCTCGACCAGCAACCGCAACTTCGAAGGCCGTCAGGGCCGCGGCGGCCGCACCCACCTGGTCTCGCCGGCGATGGCGGCGGCGGCGGCGATCGCCGGCCACCTGGTCGACGTGCGGACCCTGCTGTCGTGAGTCTGCTGCTCGCCCTGGCGGCGGCCTCGACCTTCGCCGCGCCGCTCGACCTGCCCAAGACGGCGCAGGTCGAGATGGTCGTGGTCAAGAGCCGCGAGGACATCCGTGACGGCAAGGCCGCCGCGCCGATCGGCGGCAGGACGGTCTACGCCAAGACGATCGAGACCCGGGGCGACGGCTACCGCGTGACTCTGAAGCCGGTGTCGACGGAACTGCCCAAGGTCGGCACGGCCGCGCAGCAGGCCAAGGTGCAGGCCGCGCTCGAGGGCATGCTGGCGCGGACCTATGTCTACGACGCCGACGAAAGCCTCTCGCCGGTGTCGATCGAGGATTGGCCGGCCACGGTCGCCGACGTCACCAAGGCGCTGACCGCCCTGGCCGGCGACGACGCGGACGCGGCCAAGGCCATCGGCGCCGTGACGAGCATGTTCGCCAGGATGAGCCCCGAGCAGGCCGCCACGGTCATGCTCAAGGAAGACAGCCTGCTGACCGTGCCGGTGAACGTCGAGCTGGAGGTCGGCAAGCCGCTGACCTACGACGACGAGATCGCCAGCCCGTTCGGCGGCGGCGCGATCAAGGCCAAGGGCGTCGTCTCGATCGAGAAGATCGACGAGGCGCGCGGCGTCGGCGTGGTGCGCTGGAGCCGGAGCCTGGATCCGGAGTCGACCACGGCGATCATCGCCAAGATGATCGAGGCCATGGCCGCCCAGATGGGCCCCGACGCCCAGAAGCCCGACGTCAAGGCGATGTTCGCCAAGATGAGGTTCGAGAACACCAGCGGCTGTCTCTACGAGATCGACCTGAAGATCGGCCTGCCGGTCAAGGCCGACTGCGAGAGCAAGACCGTTCTCACCGATCCGAGCAGCGGCCAGCTGAACGGCCGCACCGAACGCTGGGCCATCACCCAGACCCTGAAGAACTAGGAGAGGCGCGAATGCAGCCCTTCACCCGTCTCGACGGCCGCGCGGCGCCCCTGTCGCTGGCCAATATCGACACCGACCAGATCATCCCCAAGCAGTTCCTGAAGACCGTCGAGCGCGAAGGCCTGGCCAAGGGCCTGTTCTTCGACTTCCGCTTCGATCCGGCGGGGAACGAGATCGCCGACTTCGTGCTGAACCGGCCGGAGTACAAGGGCTCGTCCGTGCTGATCGCCGGCGACAACTTCGGCTGCGGCAGCTCGCGCGAGCACGCCCCGTGGGCGCTGATGGACTTCGGCATCCTGTGCGTGATCTCGACCAGCTTCGCCGACATCTTCAACAACAACTGCTTCAACAACGGCCTGCTGCCGGTGGTGCTGGCGCCCGACGAGGTCTCGCTCCTGATGGACGAAGCCAAGGGCGGCAACCACATGGTCAGCATCGACCTGGAAGCCCAGACGGTGATCTCGCCCTCGGGCAAGACCTTCGCCTTCCAGATCGATCCGGTGCGCAAGCAGAAGATGCTCAAGGGCCTGGACGCCATCGGCGAGACCCTGCAGCACGCCACCGACATCGACGTCTTCGAAAGCAAGCGCGCCATCGGCCAGCCCTGGCTGGAATAGCCCGCTTGCTCCCTCCCCCTTGATGGGGGAGGGCTGGGGTGGGGGTGACAGCGGCGGCTCGGTTCGCGCTACATCCTGACAGGCTTCCACCCCCGTCCCCGACCCTTCCCCCATCAAAGGGGGAAGGGGGAGTGCAGCAGATGACCCTGATCCTCGCCGGCTCCATCCGCTTCGCGCCTGAGCGCCTGGAGAGCCTGCGGCCGCACCTGGCGGCCCAGGTGGCCGGATCGCGCGGCGAGCCGGGATGCCTGGCCTACGCCCTCTCCGAGGATCCGCTTGATCCCGGCCTGATCCTGGTGTTCGAGCACTTCACCGACGAAGCGGCTCTGGCCTTCCATCGCGCTTCGCCGCATATGGCGCTCTGGCGCGAGGCTCAGGCCGAGCACGGCGTCCACGACCGCCGCATGTCGTCATTCGACGTTTCTGACTATCGCGAGATCTGAAATGGCTAAGCTCCTCCTGCTCCCCGGCGACGGCATCGGTCCGGAAGTCTGCGCCGAGGTGCGCCGCGTCGCGGCCGCGCTCACGCCGAACCTGGTGGTCGAGGAAGCCATCTACGGCGGCGCCAGCTACGACGCGCACGGCACGCCGCTGACCGACGAGGTGCGTGATCGCGCCCTGGCCAGCGACGCGGTGCTGATGGGCGCGGTCGGTGGTCCCAAGTGGGCCGACGCCCCGCGCCACCTGCGCCCGGAAGCCGGCCTGCTGAACCTGCGCAAGGCGATGAACGTCTACGCCAACCTGCGCCCGGCCTACTGCTTCGAGGCCCTGGCCGGCGCGTCCAGCCTGAAGACCGAACTGGTCTCGGGCCTGGACATCATGTTCGTGCGCGAGCTGGTCGGCGGCGTCTATTTCGGCGAGCCGCGCGGCATCGAGACCCTGCCCGACGGCCAGAAGAAGGGCTTCGACACCGCTCTCTACACGACCAGCGAGATCGAGCGCGCCGGGCGCGTGGCCTTCGAACTGGCTCGCGGCCGCAAGAACAAGGTCCACTCGGCCGAGAAGTCCAACGTCATGGAGTCGGGCCTGCTGTGGAAGCAGGTGATCACCGAACTGCACAAGCGCGAGTATCCGGATGTCGAGCTGGAGCACATCCTGGCCGACAACTGCGCCATGCAGCTGGTGCGCGCCCCCAAGCAGTTCGACGTCATCGTCACCGACAACCTGTTCGGCGACATCCTGTCGGACGCGGCGGCCATGCTGACCGGCTCGCTGGGCATGCTGCCCTCGGCCGCCATCGGCGATCCGAACAAGCCGGGTCTGTACGAGCCGATCCACGGCTCGGCCCCCGACATCGCCGGCAAGGGCCTGGCCAATCCGCTGGCCGCCATCCTGTCGTTCGAGATGGCCCTGCGCTGGTCGCTGAAGGAAGTCGAAGCCGCCGATCGTCTGCTGGCGGCGGTCAAGGCCGCGCTGGATTCGGGGGCTCGTACCCGTGATCTCGGAGGTGAACTTACGACTGTTCAGATGGGTGATGCGGTTCTTTGTCGCATCTAGATTTCTGATATAGCGTTGTTATTCCTGCATTTTGCAATCTGTGCTTAAGTTTTATCGCCCAGTTCCTCGTCTTATCGAATGATAGGTTGAGGGCTGGGCGAAATGCGTTTCAACGACTTGAAGATCTCGACGAAGCTGGGCATCGCGTTCAGCGCGCTGATCATCGCTTTCATCGCCTCGTCGGCGGTGGTGTTCACCAGCCTGCAGCGCATCGAGGACGCCGCCGTCTCCAGCCAGCGCAGCCAGTCCCTGGCCACCGACGCCCAGTCGGTGATGAACCTGGTGCTGGAGCAGCAGAACGCCCTGCGGGCCTACGCCCTGCTCGGCGACGCCGACTTCGCCCAGACCTACAAGGACAACGCGAGCCAGTTCGACCAGGCGCTTGACGCCTTCGAGGGCAAGACCACCGTCGCCGAGCAGAAGGCCCGCATCCAGCGCCTGCGCGCGGCGATGGCCGACTGGCGCACGACGATCGCCGATCCGGTCCTGACGGCCATGTCCAATGACCCGGTGATGGGCCGTGTCACCGCCGGTGAACTGACGGGCCGCAAGAGCCTGACGCAGATCCGCGCCGTGCAGCAGGAGCTGACCGCCGCGGCCAGCGACCGCGTGGCCCTGCGGGCCAAGGAAATGAAGTCGGCCATGGACACGGCCATCCTGTCGCTGGCGATCGGCGGCGTCGTCGCCCTGGCCATCGCCGGGGTGATGGGCTGGATGCTGTCGGCGACCATCGGCGCCTCGGTGGCGGCGATGACGGCGGCCATGCGCCGCCTGGCCGGCGGCGACAACAGCATCGAAGTCCCGGCCGTAGGCCGCAAGGACGAGGTCGGCCAGATGGCCGAGGCTGTGCTGAGCTTCAAGGACGCCGCCATCCACAAGCTGCGCCTGGAAGGCGAGGCCGTCGAGCAGCGTCGCCTGACCGAGAGCGAGCGCGCCCGCGTCGAGGCCGAGAAGGCCGCCAAGGCCCAGGAAGACGCCGTCGCGGTCGCCGCCCTGGCCGAGGCCCTGGACCACCTGTCGAACGGCGACCTGACCTTCCGCATCACCGCCCGCTTCGCTCCGGAAACCGAACAGCTGAAGGCCGACTTCAACGCCGCCGTCGCTCGCCTGGAAGAGGCCATGCGCGGCATCAACGGCGCGGCCGGCGGCATCCGCGCCGGTTCGGAAGAGATCGCCCAGGCCTCCGACGACCTGTCGCGTCGCACCGAGCAGCAGGCCGCCAGCCTGGAAGAGACCGCCGCTGCGCTCGACCAGATCACGGCCACCGTCCGCAAGACCGCGACCGGCGCCAAGGAGGTCTCGGGCCTCGTGGCCGACGCCCGCGCCGGCGCCGAGCGCTCGGGCCGGATCGTCGACCAGGCCGTCAGCGCCATGGCCGGCATCGAGCAGTCCTCGGGCCAGATCGGCAACATCATCGGCGTGATCGACGAGATCGCCTTCCAGACCAACCTGCTGGCCCTCAACGCGGGCGTCGAAGCCGCCCGCGCCGGCGACGCCGGCAAGGGCTTCGCGGTCGTGGCGCAAGAGGTGCGGGCCCTGGCCCAGCGCTCGGCCGAGGCCGCCAAGGAGATCAAGGGCCTGATCTCGACCTCGACCCAGCAGGTCGGCTCGGGCGTGTCCCTCGTCGGCCAGACCGGCGAGGCCCTGCGCGCCATCGTCAGCCAGGTCGCCAGCATCGACGCCCTGGTCGGCGAGATCGCCGCCAGCGCCCAGGAGCAGGCCACCGGCCTGCACCAGGTCAACAGCGCCGTGAACCAGATGGACCAGGTCGTTCAGCAGAACGCCGCCATGGTCGAGGAAGCCACCGCCGCCACCCACTCACTGAAGGGCGAGGCCGGCGAGCTGGCCGTGCAGGTCGGCCGCTTCAAGGTCACCGGCGGCGCGGCGATCGCCTCGGCCCCGCGCGCGGCCTCTCCCGCCTCGCGTCCCACCGCCAGCCCGGCCCGCGCCGCCCAGGCCCGCGCCGCCGCCTTCGCCAGCGAAGGCTCGGCCGCCCTGAAGGTGGAAGCCGACGCCTGGGAAGAGTTCTGATCCCCCTTCTGTCCTTGTGGGAGAGGGTGTCGGCGACAGCCGACGGATGAGGGGTTTCCCAGACGCAAGACGCCGCGACAGCTGAACAGCCGTCGCGGCGTTTCTGTATGTGCGACACCCCGCTTTCGCGAGGCTGCCCCCTCCCGCAAGGGGAGAGGGGTTTTAAGCCAGGGTCCGCACCTTCGGTTCGCGGTCCCAGAACCGCTTGACCGCGGCGGCGAGGAAATCCTCGCCCAGGCCGGTCACGCCCTTGTCCGGCTCGACCCCGGCCTTGTCCAGCAGAGGCTTGGCGGCCTCATTGGCGCCGATGGCCTTGAGGTGGCCGAAGGCGTCCATGACAAACTGAACGGCGGCGGCCTCCTTCAGCAGGGCCGCGCAGCCGTCGTCCGACAGCACCAGGGCCACGGCGTCCACCGTCACCGACGGGGTTCCGGCCAGCTGGCCGTCGGCGGGGATCAGGGTTCCGTCCGCGCCCTTGGCGCCGCCGATCTTCGGGGCGATCACCTTGGCCACGGCGCCGGCCTTGGCGATCGCCGCCTTCAGTCGATCGACCGCCTTGGCGTCGGAGCCGTCGGCGACCAGGACGCCGATAACGTGGCCCTTCAGCTCGGCCGGAGCGCGCGGGCCGTTGACGATCCGCAGGGCGGGCGAGGGCGGCAGGTCCCGCACCGGAACCGCCGTCTTCGAGGCCTTGGGCACGGGCATGTTCAGGCCGTCGCCGACCCGGGCCGCCAGCTCCGGATCGACATTGACCAGGTTGGACAGCATCCGTGTCCGCACCGCCTCGATCCCCACCTTCGACAGCTCGAACACCAGGGCCGAGGCCAGGTGCGCCTGTTCGGCCGGGTCGAGCGAGCGGAAGAACAGGCGCGCCTGGCTGTAGTGGTCGGCGAAGCTTTCGGGGCGGATGCGCAGCTTGTCGCCCTGCTCGTCGTCGCGGTCGGCGGCCTCGTGGGTATGGAAGCCGGTGGCCGGGCATTCGCGCGGCCCGCCGATCTCGCCGGCCGTTTCGGCCAGGCTGTTGGGCTCGTAGTTGGCGCGGCCCTTGGGCTGCAGCATCTGCATCATGCCGTCGCGCTGGAAGTTCATCACCGGGCACTTGGGCGCGTTGATGGGTATCTGGTGGAAGTTGGACGTGCCCAGCCGGCTCTTCTGGGTGTCGAGATAGGAGAACAGGCGCCCCTGCAGCAGCGGGTCGTTGGTGAAGTCGACGCCCGGCACGATGTTGCCCGGGCAGTAGGCCGCCTGCTCGGTCTCGGCGAAGAAGTTGTCGGGCCAGCGGTCCAGCACCATGCGGCCGATCGGGGTGATCGGCAGCACCTCCTCGGGGATGATCTTGGTGGGATCGAGGACGTCGAACTCGAAACCGTCGGCGAAGGCCTGGTCGAAGGCCTGCACGCCCAACTCCCATTCGGGGAAGTCGCCGCGCTGGATGGCCTCGAACAGGTCGCGGCGCTGGAAGTCGGGATCGGCGCCGGCGATCTTCACCGCCTCGTCCCAGAGCGTCGAGGCCACGCCCTGCTTGGGCTTCCAGTGGAACTTGACGAAGGTCGACTTCCCCCGGGCGTCGATCAGCCGGAAGGTGTGGACGCCGAAGCCCTCGATGGTGCGCAAGCTGCGCGGAATGGTCCGGTCGCTCATCGCCCACATGATCATGTGGGTGGCCTCGGGCATCAGGCTGATGAAGTCCCAGAAGGTGTCGTGGGCGCTGGCGGCCTGGGGATAGCCGCGGTCGGCCTCCATCTTCACCGAGTGGACGAGGTCGGGAAACTTCATGGCGTCCTGGATGAAGAACACCGGGATGTTGTTGCCCACCAGATCCCAGTTGCCCTCCTGGGTGTAGAACTTCACCGCGAAGCCGCGCACGTCGCGGGGCGTGTCGACGCTGCCCGCGCCGCCGGCCACGGTGGAGAAGCGCACGAACACCGGGGTCTTCTCGCCCGGACGCTGGAAGAGGTCGGCCTTGCTGAGCTTGGCCGCCGCCGGATAGGGTTCGAAGAAGCCGTGGGCGGCCGAACCGCGCGCGTGGACGATGCGCTCGGGGATGCGCTCGTGGTCGAAGTGGAAGATCTTTTCCCGCAGGACGAAGTCTTCCAGCAGCACTGGGCCGCGCGGGCCCGACTTCAGCTGGTTCTGGTTGTCGGAGACCCGGACGCCCTGGTTGGTGGTCAGGTGGCCCTCGGCATCGTGCGGGCCGTCCTTGGGAACCTGTTGATGGGTTTCGTCGCCTGTTCCGCGCTTGGTGATGAAACCATCGTCCATGGCCTGCCCTCGTTGGTCCCGGCGGTGTTGCGGGGACCGGTAGCCAAACCCTGGGGTGAGTGTGGCGGTTCCTCCGGCGACGCTTGCGGCCTCAGCCTTCCAGGCGCGCCTTCAGGGTTTCGAGGTCGCGGGTCACCGCCTGGGCGTCGCGCTCGAAGGCGGCGTCGTCCATGTCGGGCAGGCGGAAGAGGGTCAGGGTGACCTCGGCGCCGTCGCCGTTGGCCACCACGCGCAGGGGAACCGAGACTTCGGTCCCGTCGGCCAGGGTCACCCAGTGGTCGAGAACGCCGTAGGGATTGTCGGGTGAGAAGCGCACCTGGGCCTCCCCCTCGGGCGTGTCGACGATCCAGATGTCGGGTTCTGCGGAGGCGCGCAGGCCGCCGCCCAGGCCCGCGGCCCATTCGGGCATGGTCTCGGGGCGGCGCGCATAGTCATAGACGTCGGCGGCCGTTCGGGCGACGCCGATGGAGATCGGGCGGCAGGGATTCAGGGGCATGGACATCTCGCGGCCAAGCGGCGCGCGAGCTGTCCGCGCCGAAGGGTCAGGAAAGGGCTGTGGCCAGGGCGATGATGCCGGCCCAGAGGCCGAGGCTGGCGCCGACGATCGCGACGCGCTCCCAACGGATCCGGCGGCGGGGCGACGCGGTCTGGTGGCGCGCCTCCAGGCTGATATAGGCCATGGCTTCCTCCTCCGTCTCTGTTCTCCCTGGGGGAGGGAGCGGACGGTTTCATTTGAGACGATCTCCTGGGTTGCAACGCTTGGCAAGGGCGAACGGCGCCGTGGAGTGACAAAAATGTGTGTTTTCATACAGCGACTTGTGTCGACGGGCCGACCTAACCCCTAGATCGAGCCCGTTCCGTGGTACGGACGGCCGATCACCTGGTCCTCGTCGCCCTCCCAGGCCTCGTCGTCGGGCATCGAGACATTGGCCTCCCAGTGCTCGGCCTGGCTGCTGCCCGAGCCGCTGTCGGTGTGGCGGACGATCTCGTCGATGTCGTGGGCGCTGCGCGGGGCCGCGCCGGGGATCGCGGCGGACTCGGCCGGGCTGAGCGCGTCGTTCTGGAAGTCGACATGCTGCGGATAGAAGGCCAGCCGCCCGGCCAGCCGGTCCATGCCCTGCAAGGGCGACTCGTAGGACCAGACGGCGTCCTCGATGATCTGCCGGTCGCGATAGATCGTGTAGTAGGTCGCCTGGCCCTTGTAGGGGCAGCGGGTGGTCTTGTCGGACTTGCGCAGGAAGGCCATGGCCACGTCGCCGCGCGGGAAGTAGCGGACCGGCGGATAGTCGGCCTCGCGGAGCACCAGGACGTCGTCGCTGTCGGCGATCTCGTGGCCTTCGAACAGCACCCGCACGCGGCCGCTCTCGCGGGCGCAGGTGATCGGGTGGTCGGGATTTGACGATTGCATGCGCGTTCCCCAGTCGTTGCGGGTGTCGTTGCGGAACCTGTCGCCACTGAAACGCGCGGGGTGGGGCAAGCGCTCCCTTCCGGCAAGCCTTTGCTTGTGAAACGGAAAGCCGCGTGATCTTCTCCCCGCGAACTGGGGAGGGGAGGGCGAAACGACCGTTGGTGTCGCCCTATCTGACTTGAATACAGTCAAGGTCGAGAATGAATAGCATTGTCATTGTTATTGGCGTGCTCGTCACGTTATTGACGGGTCTGCCGGTATTCCTGCAGCTTATCAAAGAGCACCCCAAGGGGCTGATCATCCTGTTCTTCGCCGAGATGTGGGAGCGCTTCTCCTACTACGGCATGCGGGCGATCCTGATCTTCTATTTGACGCAACATTTCCTGTTCGAACCGAAGGTGGCCAACGCCCACTATGGCTCCTACACCTCGCTCGTCTACCTGCTGCCGCTGATCGGCGGCTTCCTGGCCGACAAGTGGCTGGGCACCCGCAAGGCCGTCGCCTTCGGCGCCCTGCTGCTGGTGGCCGGCCACCTGACCATGGCGGTCGAGGGCAAGCCGGCGACCCAGACCCTGGCCTATGCGGGCCAGACCTACGAATTCCAGGCCGAAGGCCGCGGCGACGACCGCGTGGCGCGCCTGATCGTGGCGGGCAAGCCCTACGACATCTCGGCCAACAAGGCCGGCGACTTCGAGATCAAGAACCTGGCGGCCGACGCGCCGCTGCCGGCCGTGCTGCCCAAGGGCCAGTACAAGCTGGGCGTCGAGGGCCGTGACCCGACCTATCTCAACATCTTCTGGCTGGCCCTGTCGCTGATCATCGTCGGCGTCGGCTTCCTGAAGCCCAACATCTCGACCATCGTCGGCCAGCTCTACCCGCAGGGCGACCCGCGCCGGGATCCGGGCTTCACCCTCTACTACTACGGCATCAACCTGGGTTCGTTCTGGGCCTCGCTGCTGTGCGGCTATCTGGGCGTCAAGGTCGGCTGGTGGGCCGGCTTCGGCCTGGCCGGGATCGGCATGCTGGCCGGCTTCGTCGTCTTCGTGCTGGGCAAGCCGCTGCTGATGGGCAAGGGCGAGGCGCCCGACGCCAAGGCGCTGAAGCAGAACGTCGCCGGCCCGCTGAGCCGCGAGCACCTGATCTACCTGGTGTCACTGCTGGCGGTGGGCGTGGTGTTCTTCCTGGTCCAGCGCAGCGCCATCGTCGGCGTGACCCTGACCCTGGGGATGATCGGCTCGATCGGCTACATCCTGTGGTTCATGTTCACCAAGGTCGAGAAGGTCGAGCGCGAGCGCCTGGGCCTGGCCATGTTCCTGATCTTCGGCGCGGTGGTGTTCTGGACCCTGTTCGAGCAGGCCGGCTCGTCGCTGAACCTGTTCGCAGCCACCAACGTCAACCTGAACCTGACGTCGGCGCCGATCCACCTGTTCGGAAGCGCGGTGACCATCGCCACTCCGGGTCAGCTGAAGGCGGCGGGCCTCGACCCGGCCTCGACCTTCTGGATCGACTCCAGCTTCAACGCCGCCCAGACCCAGGCCCTGAACGCCGGCTGGATCCTGATCTTCGCCCCGGTGTTCGCGGCCCTGTGGACGTTCCTGGGCCGTCGCGGCAAGGATCCCAACCCGGTCGTCAAGTTCGGCCTGGCGCTGCTTCAAGTCGGTTTGGGCTTCCTGGTGCTGCAGTGGGGTTCGACCTTCGCCGACGGCGCCTTCCGCATGCCGCTGTTCTTCCTGGTGCTGATGTACATGCTGCACACCACCGGCGAGCTGTGCATGTCGCCGGTCGGCCTGTCGCAGATGACCAAGCTGTCGCCGGCCTCGATGGTGTCGTTCGTCATGGCCGTGTGGTTCATGGCCGTGGCCATCGCCCAGTACGTCGGCGGCTTCATCGCCGGCCTGACGACGGTGGAAACCGTCGGCGGCCAGGTGCTGGACCCCGAGGCGGCGCTGCGCACCTCGCTGCAGGTGTTCAACGTCATCGGCCTGATCGCCGCCGGCATCGGCGTGATCTTCCTGCTGCTGTCGCCCTTCCTCAAGAAGTGGTCGCACGGCTCGGACGAGCATCACGCAGCCCCGGTCGACACCGCGACGGTCGCCGACTGAGGCGGGCGTCAGCCCTGACGACGAAGGCCCCGGAGCGATCCGGGGCCTTTTTCTTTGCCCCGTTTTCTTGGGCGGTTGTCTGGTTTCGCACAGCCGTCCCGGACCGCGCCGCGCGTAATCGCTCGAATGCAATTTTCGGTCGCGCGTGGCGACCGGCGGGGAGGCGGCGATGGCGACGACCTATACGATCTTCGGCGCGGGGCCGGCCGGGCTCTACACGGCCTGGCGGCTGGTCACGGGCGGCAAGGCCGTCGCGGGTGATGTGATCCAGCTCTACGAGTGGGGCGACTACGCCTTCGACGGACCGGGCTCGGGCACGCGCCTGCCGGCCGGGCGCATCGTCACCCACTTCTGCTTCGACGATCCCAAGCAGTCCTACATCGAGGCGGGCGGCATGCGCTTCATCGAGTGGGACGGAACCCAGGGTCACCAGCTGGTCACCCTGACCATCCAGGCGCTGGGCCTGTCGGACAAGGTCATCGACTTCAACACCACCGACAACCCGCTGCTGTTCCTGCGCGAGGAGCACATCTACCAGAACGACCTGGCGACCCACCCCGCGCCCTACAACACGCCGGGCAACAACGAGCAGCCGGCCGCCACCCTGTTCTCGAACATCTCGGCTCTGATCACCGGGACCGCGCCGGTCTCGACCCGGACCCAGCAGTGCGCCTTCTACGGCTCGGGCCGGTTGCCGGACACCTTCAACTCGTTCGTCTATCCGCCGGGCGCGATCGCCGGCAACATCGGCTACTGGAACGTCTTCTACGACCAGGCCGGCAACGAGGGTTACGAGTACGCCGCCGACGCCGGCGGCTACACCTCCAACGTCATCAACTGGAACGCCGCCAACGCCGCCGTCTACAACGGCGAATTCGCGCCCGGCGGGGCGTTCAAGACCGTCAACGGCGGCTATTCCCAGGTTTTCGTCCAGCTCTACCAGCAGGCCCTGGCGGCGGCGCGGGAGGCGGGGGTGGACCTCGTTCTGACCCAGCGCACGCGCCTGCACTCGGTGTGGCTGGAGGACGACGTGGTCAACTACCGCCTGGCCAGCGCCGAGAACCCGTTCAAGGGCGGCGAGGTCCAGACCACGCAAAACGCCTTCCTGGCCATGCCGCCGGCCTCGTTGGATCTCGTGGCCGAGGCCACGCGCTACGCCGACATGCCAGCCGGCACGCTGGACATCCTCAACGCCGAGGGCGTGCAGCTCTACATGGACGGGGTGATCCGCCAGCCGTCGATGCGGGTGATGCTGTTCTTCGACCGTCCGTGGTGGACCGACGCCGACGTGCCCTATCCGCCGGACCTGTCGGGCAAGGACAACGTCTTCGGCCCCACCATCACCGACCTGCCGCTGCGCCAGGTCTACTATTTCGGGAACAACAGCCAGGGGACCGACAAGCCCATGTACGGCGTGCTCGCCTCGTATGACGACATGCAGTACGTGCAGTTCTGGCAGGAGTTGGAGATCGGGGTGGGCGAGCGCCGCAAGGTGCCGATTGACCAGGACTACCAGGTGCTGTTCGGCCCCCGGAAGGCGACCGACACCATGATCCGCATGGTGCTGCTGGAACTGGCCAAGGTGCACTGGGGCGATCCGAACGCCGCCCACCAGATCCCCTGGCCGGTGGAGTCGATCTTCGACGACTTCTCGCTCAATCCGTTCGGGGCCGGCTATCACGCCTGGGCCGCCCACTACGACATCTGCGACGTGATGCAGAAGATCCGCCAGCCCACGGGTCTCGTACCCGGCGCCACGGCGGCCAACCTGTTCATCATCGGCGAGGCCTATTCCAACGACCAGGCCTGGGTCGAGGGCGCGTTCTGCACGGCGGAGTCGGTGCTGGTGCAGTACTATGGCATGACCACCATCGCCGACACGACCAACTACCCGCTGATCTGCGCCTGCTAGGGGGAAGCTAGGCGGCGGCCTGCGCCGCCGCCGCGTCCTTCAGCGCCTGGACCTTGGGCTGGCGGGCCGCAACCAGGAACGACAGGGCGATGGCCACCACGCCGATCAGGGCGGTGTAGACGAAGAAGGCCACATAGCCCGCGCCCATGGCCGCGCCGCTGACGTTCAGCTTGGCGCCGGCGGCGGCGAAGGTCTCGGGCGGCACGCGGGCGAACAGGGCCTTCAGCGCGCCCAGCGGCCCGCCGTGTTCGGCCGCGACCGCCGAGGCCTCGACGATGCGGCCCGACTGCGAGGCCACCAGCTTGCCCGGCAGGGCGTAGAGCGACGAGAACAGGGCGTACTGCGTGGCCGTGAAGCCGGCGCTGGTGAGGCTCGACATGTAGGCGATCAGCGCCGTGCCGGCGATGCCGCCGCAGATGTTGTCCAGGCAGATGCTGGTGAACAGCATCGGCACGCTGTGGCCGCTGACGGCCAGGACGGCGAAGCCCAGGTTGCTGATCGGCTGGGCGAAGGCCCCGATGATCAGGGCCTTCATCAGGCCGAAGCGGGCGACGATGACGCCGCCCAGGAACACGCCGATCATCGAGGCGATGATGCCGAACACCTTGCGGATCTCGGCGATCTCGGTGAGCGAGAAGCCGAGGTCGCGGTAGAACGGGTTCATGATGTTGAGCACGAAGTCCGAGACCCGGTAGACGCAGATCGCGGCCAGGATCAGGCCGGCCACGCCCGAGAAGCGGGTCGTGAACTCCTTCAGCGGCTCGCCGAAGGCCTTGGACATGTAGACGCCAGGCTTGGTGCGCAGGCCCGGGATCGGCCAGGCGGCGATCACGATGACGCCCAGGCCGACCAGGGCGCCGAACAGCTGCAGCCAGACGCCGTTGGGCTTGGCGGTCCAGGCGTCGGCCAGGGCCTCGCCCCCGACCAGCTTCGACAGCAGGCCGGCGTCGCCGGCCAGGCCCGAGCCCAGGATCAGGGCGCCCAGGGCGATGATCGCCAGGCGCAGCAGCCATTCGACCACGACCAGGGCCTGGGGCTGGGCGACGTCGTCGGTGTGGATCGGACGGATGGTGTGGGCGGCCTCGCGCGGGGCCCACAGGGTGGCGCCAACGCCGATCAGCACGGCCAGGGCCATCAGGGCGTAGGAGAAGTTCCAGCCGAAGCGCTCGGCCAGGAGCAGCGGCACGGCGCCGGCCATGACCATGGCGCCGCGATAGCCCCACTGCACGGCCACGGCCATCGGGCCCTGGCGCTCGGCGTCGGCGACCTCGATGCGCCAGGCGTCGATGACGATGTCCTGGCTGGCGGTCAGGAAGCCGGTCAGCACGGCCAGGGCGGCCAGCAGGCCCAGATTGGTCGCCGGGTTCAGGGTCGAGATGGCCCACAGTCCCAGCATGATCCCGGCCTGGCAGACCAGCATCCAGGCGCGGCGGTGGCCCAGCAGGCCGTGCAGGACCGGGATCTTGGTCCGGTCGATCAGCGGGGCCCACAGGAACTTCAGCGAGAACGACAGGGTGGCCAGGCTGAAGAAGCCGATCACCGACAGCGACAGGCCAGCGTCCCGCAGCCACAGCGACAGGGTGTCGAAGATCAGCATGTAGGGCAGGCCCGAGGCGAAGCCGAGGCCGAGCAGGGCCAGGGCCCGCCGCTCGCCGAACACGGACAGGGCGCCGAGCAGGCTCTTCTTGGGCGGCGCCGCGGTCGGCGTGCTGTCCTGGCTCATGCGGTCTTCCCCCGAGGCGACGGGAAAACCGCCGTCAGCGGGCGACCTTGGCGCGCGTCGCGACGTTCGTCCAGCGGCGCGGGCGGTCCGGGCCGGTCCAGCGCGACAGCGCCTCGCGCAGGGCGGCGGGGGTCAGGGGCTTGACGAGAAAGTCGTCCATGCCGGCCAGCAGGCACTGGCGACGGTCCTCGTCGAAGGCGTCGGCGGTCAGGGCCAGGATCGGGGTCTCGACGCCCTTGTCGCGGACGGCGCGGGTGGCCTCCAGGCCGTTCAGACCGGGCATGCGCAGGTCCATGAACACCAGATCGTAGGTCCCGCGCGACAGGGCGGCCACGGCCTCGTCGCCGCTGGCGATGCGGTCGACCGTGCAGCCCTCGCGCTCCAGCAGGGTGCGGGCCAGCAGGGCGTTGATCGGATTGTCCTCGGCCAGCAGCACGCGGGCGCCGGGGGCGGCGGCCGGGGCGATGCGGTCGTCCTGGGCCTCGGCCGGAGTGACGATGGCCTCAAGGGCCGCGTCGATCGGCTTGGCGGCCAGCACCTGCGTGACCAGCGAGGCGCGGCGCAGGGGCTTGATCAGATAGCCGCTGAAGCCGGCCTTCGACAGGCTGGGGATCAGGTCGCGCTGGTCGGGGGTCAGCAGGGCCACGGCGGCGCGGCCGGCGGGGGCGGCCAGCGGACGATCCGGCGCGGCCAGGGCGGCGTCGACCAGCAGCACGGTGGCGGCGGGCAGGGTCGCGATCTTGTCGAGGCCGGCCAGGTTCCTGACCCAGGCGCCCGACGCGATGGCCTGGGCGCCGACGGCCTCGCGGACCACCGGGTTGGGCGAGACCACGGCGACGAACCGGCCTTCCAGCGGCGGGGCGGGGGGGGCTTCTTCGTGACGGGCGAACGGAGCCTCGAACCAGAAGTCGGCGCCGCCTCCGCCCCCTTCCTTGATGGAGGCTTCGCCGACGCCGGCCGCGCCGTCCATGGCCGCCGCCAGGCGGGCGACGATGGCCAGGCCCAGGCCCGCGCCGCCCAGCTGGGCCTGGTGCGAGGGATCGGTCTGGACGAAAGCCTCGAAGATGCTTTCGCGCTGCTCGGGCGCGACGCCCGGCCCGGTGTCGGCCACCGAGAAGCGGACGCGGCCCTCGCCGACGTCGCGGGCGGTGATCAGCACGCCGCCCTTTTCGGTGAACTTCACGGCGTTGCCGGCGAAGTTCAGCAGCACCTGGCGCAGGCGGCCCTCGTCGGCCAGCAGCGGCGGCAGGCCGCGCTCGACCGCCCAGCCGATCTCGATCTTCTTCTCGTGGGCGCGGGGGCTCATCAGCTCGGCGACCTGGCGCAGCAGGTCCTCGATGTGCACGGGGGCCAGATGCAGCTCCAGCGCCGTGGCCCCCAGGCGCGCGAAGTCGAGCACGTCGTTGACCAGCGAAAGCAGGTGGTCGCCGCTCTCGCGCAGGGCGGAAACGTAGGAGCGCTGCTCGGCCGTGAGCTTGGTGTTTTCCAGCAGACGCGCCATGCCCAGCACCCCGTTCAGGGGCGTGCGGAACTCGTGGCTCAAGGTGGCCAGCTGTTCGGCGGTGACGGCGTCGCGGGTCTTGGTCATGGCGCGTGAGTGTAGGGGGCGCGGGTTAAGGTCAGGTTCGCGGCCCTTCTCCCCTTGCGGGAGAAGGTGGCCTGCGAAGCAGGTCGGATGAGGGGTTTCTCAGATATCGGACGCCTCCACCCGGCCTGATCGCTGCACGTAGCTTTCAGTTTTGAGAGACCCCTCACCCGACCCTGCTCCGCAGGGCCACCCTCTCCCGCAAGGGGAGAGGGACATGGCGGTACGGCCTCCCGTGAAAACTCACGAAAGTTGATGGGGAGGCGCGGAGCGGCCGGGCGGAGCCCGGAGACCGTGATGTTGTTTAGCGTTTCGGCTTCGTCCGACCGCTCCGCCGCACCGTAGGCTCGAAGGACCGGGGGCGCGGGTGCTTTTTCAACCCTGGACCCGGTTGTCCCTCGGACGGGCAGGATCAATAGCCCCGCGGTGATCCGGCGGCGCCTCGGCTGATCCTGTTAGGCCGGTTTGAAACGATCCCGACCCTGTCGACCCGCAAGTCTCGTCACCGAACGGCTGGCGGCCCAATCACGCCTTCTGAGCGATCCTGCAAACCCGCCCTTCCCATGACGCCCCAAGCGGCCCCGCTCGATGCGATCCACAGCCGCTAACTCGGGCCGGTACCAAGAGCCCTCCCCATGGCTGGGATGGGTTTGATTATGGGGCGGCTCGAGCAGGGGAGGATAAGTTGGGATTATAAAGTTGTAGAGCGTTGAGTTCGTTCAACTCTTTTTCGCGCTCGCCGTGTGAGCAGCGTGCGTATTCCCCGATCCTTCTCCCCTTGCGGGAGAAGGTGGCGGCCGAAGGCCGACGGATGAGGGGTCTCTCAGACTTGAGACGCCCCGCCCAGCCTGACCGCCGCACGCAGCTTTCAGTTTTGAGAGACCCCTCACCCGACCTCCCTCCGGGAGGCCACCCTCTCCCGCAAGGGGAGAGGGATCAGGTGTTCCGCTTTCGCGGGGATTTTACGGGGGAAAAGGTCGGCGCTGCGGAAGCTGAAAACGGCCCCCTCCGGCCCTTCGGGCCACCTCCCCCAGAGGGGGAGGATCTGGCGCGGCGCCCAGTCTCGGCCCCGCCACCACTTCGTGGGGGGATGGGGATCAGAGGGTTTCCATTTCACCCACCGTCGCCGTCCTGCGATGCGCCAGGGCCTCGGCGATGTGGACGCGCTTGACCGACGCCGCGCCTTCCAGGTCGGCGATGGTGCGGGCCAGGCGCAGGGTGCGGGTCCAGCCGCGGGCGGAGAGGCGGCCGGCTTCGGCGGCGCGGGTCAGCAGGGTGCGGCCGGGCTCGTCGAGGGCGCAGATGCGCTCCAGCAGTTCGCCCTCGGCGCGGCCGTTCAAGACCTCCGGCGTGCCTGGCATGACGTCTTCGGCCCGTTCGGCTTGCAGCCGGCGAGCGGCGGCCACCCGGGCGGCGACCTCGGCCGAGCCTTCGCTGGAGGCGGGCAGGGCCAGGTCGGCGGCGGTGACGGCGGGCATGTCGACGGCCAGGTCGATGCGGTCCATCAGCGGTCCCGACACCCGGCCCTGGTAGTCGCGCTGGCAGCGCGGGGCCTTGCCGCAGGCGCCGCGTCCGGCCCCGCCGTGGCCGCAGCGGCAGGGGTTCATGGCGGCGACCAGTTGCACCCTGGCCGGATAGCGGATGTGGGCGTTGGCGCGGGCGACCATCACCTCGCCGGTCTCCAGCGGCGCGCGCAGGCTGTCCAAGGCCTGGACGCCGAACTCGGGCAGTTCATCGAGGAACAGCACGCCGTTATGGGCCAGCGAGACCTCGCCCGGCTTGGCCTTCAGCCCGCCGCCGGTGAGGGCGGCCATGCTGGCGCTGTGGTGGGGGCTGCGGAAGGGGCGGGCGCGGGTCAGGGTTCCCTTGGCGATCAGCCCGGCCACCGAATGGACCATCGAGGTCTCCAGCAGCTCGCCCGAGGTCAGCGGCGGCAGGAGGCCGGGCAGGCGCTGGGCCAGCATCGACTTGCCCGAGCCCGGCGGGCCGACGAACAGCAGATTGTGGCCGCCGGCCGCGGCGATTTCGAGCGCCCGCTTGCCCTGTTCCTGGCCTTTGACGTCGCGCAGGTCTTTCGCGCGCTCGCCCTCGACCACCGGGCCGGGCGCGGGGGCGGAAAGGATCTGGCTGCCCCGGAAGTGGTTGATCAGCGCCACCAGCGAGCGCGGCGCCAGGATCCGCGTGCCGCCGGCCCAGGCGGCTTCCGGCCCGCAGGCCTCGGGGCAGATGAGGCCCAGGTCCATGGCTCCGGCCGCCATGGCCGCGGGCAGGGCGCCGGCGCAGGCGACGATGCGGCCGTCGAGCGACAGCTCGCCCATCGCCGCCCAGCCGTCCAGCGCGTCGGCCGGGACCACGCCCATCACCGCCAGCACCGCCAGAGCGATCGGCAGGTCGTAGTGCGTGCCCTCCTTGGGCAGGTCGGCGGGGGCCAGGTTGGCGACGATGCGCTTGCCCGGCATCGACAGCCCGAGACCGGCGAAGGCGCCCCGCACGCGCTCGCGGCTTTCGGCCACGGCCTTGTCGGCCAGGCCGACGACGGCGAAGGCGACCTGACCGCCGGTCAGCTGCACCTCGACGTCGACGCGACGCGCCTCGACGCCCTCGAACGCCACCGTGACGACCTTGGCCGCCATCCCGATCCCCCGGTTTTTGTCCTAGTTATCCACAAGTCCAGCATGGGGACCGGTTCGGAGCAAGAACAAAAATCGAACGTTTTGAGAAAGTGTGACGATTCAGTATACTAGCGCTACTTGTTCAAGCAGAGGTTGATCGGATGGCTTCGATCCGATCCCAGAGGATCGCGGCGGCGTCGATTCCGCTGAACCGCTTCAACTGCTGCGCGCCGGTGGGCGAGGTGACGTTGATCTCGGTCAGGTAGTCGCCGATCACGTCGATGCCGACGAACAGCAGGCCGCGCTTCTTCAGTTCCGGGCCGATGATGGCGCACAGTTCCTTGTCGCGGGCGGTCAGCTCGACGGCCTCGGCGCGGCCGCCGACGCGCAGGTTAGAGCGCACCTGGCCGGCGGCCGGCACGCGGTTGATGGCGCCGACCGGCTCGCCGTCGACCAGCAGCACGCGCTTGTCGCCCTTGCTGACGGCGGGAACGAACTTCTGGGCGATGACCTGCTCGCGGCTGATCATGGCGTGCAGTTCGAGCAGGGCGTCGAGATTGGGATCGTCCGCCAGCAGACGGGCCACGCCCGAGCCGCCGCCGCCGTAGAGGGGCTTCAGGACGATGTCGCCGTGACGGGCGCGGAAGTCGTAGATCGCCTCGTGGTCGGAGGTGATCAGGGTCGGCGGCTGCACGCCGGGGAAGTCGGTGACGAACAGCTTTTCGGGCGCGTTGCGCACCTCGGCCGGGTTGTTCACCACCAGGGTGTGGGGGTGGACCTTCTCGAGGAAATAGGTCGCGGTGATGTAGGCCATGTCGAACGGCGGATCCTGGCGCATCAGCACCACGTCGACGTCGTCCTTCATGTCGAGCACTACGGTCTCGCCGAGCTTGGCGTGGGCGCCCTTATCGGCGAACACCTCCAACGGCTGGGCGCGGGCGAACACCCGGCCGTCCTCCAGGGAAAGCTTGTCGGGCGTGTAGAACCACAGCTTATGGCCGCGGATCTTGGCCTCCATCATCATCAGGAAGGTGGTGTCGGTGTCGATGTTGATCCCCAGGACGGGATCCATCTGGACGGCGACTCTCAGCGACATGACGACTCCGGATCAGCTTGGGCGGGGCGGTCCCGCGCGGCGACTGTCTAGTTAGGGCGACAGGCGCCGGAATGCGAGAGAGAGCTGGCTTCAGGGCGGCGAATGTGAGCGCTTGCGCCCTGTTCGTGGCCGCTCCAGAGTTCGGCATCCGAGCGTCGAGAAGGTGAGTCGTGCGTCTTCCCGCCTGTATTGTTTTGGCGCTTTTGGTTGTCGGTGCGGCTCAGGCCGAGCCGGTGAGGCCGGCGTCGGAAGACCCGCAGGCTGGCGGAGCATCCTGGAAATGCAACTATGCTCGGATCCAGGCGACGCATGTCGTCGTGGTCCGGGCCACGCTTCGGAAGGGGGCGCCGATCATTGCGCGGCTCGACCCCGGCGCGGTCGTCTATACGTGCGATGAGACCCGCACGCATACCAAGGTGCATTTCTCGACGTCGCGGAAGCCTTGCCCAGTCGAGGCCGCCGGGCTGGAGCATCTTGTCGCCGAGGCCTGCGCGTCGGGATGGGTCCTAAACAAGGATGTCGAGGTGCTGTCCGGCTGACGGACTGGCGCGTTCAGACGCACCTGCTTCCCAGCCACTAGTTTCAGCCTAACCGCGCTCCCGCGCTGCCCTCTCTAGTTAAGTCTGAGCCGCACGCGTTCGCGCGCCGCCCTCCCTCAGTTAAGTCTGAGCCGCACGCGTTCGCGTGCGGCTCGGGCGGCGATCGTCGCCCCGCCGTCCAGGGTCTGCGCGCGCGACAGCGCCTGCAGCGCCCCGGCCAGGGCGCCCTGGCCTTCGCGGGCGGCGGCGACGTCGAGCCAGGGGTGGTGGTCGGTGGGGTCGAGCAGGGCGCGGCGCAGGGCCGAGCGCTCGGCGCGGGCCCAGTCGCGGGCCTGCTGGGCGCGGGCGAAGATGTTGTTCTGCAGGCGGATCAGCACGGCGCGGTCGGAGATCGGGGCCATCAGCTGGTCGAGCCTTGCCGCGACGTCGGGCATCAGGCCGGTGCGCAGGGCCCGGCGCGACAGCTCCGACGGCAGCACCACCCGGCCCTCGCTGAACGGATCCAGCGCCAGCGGCCCCTCGTCGGTCTCGATGCGCAGCAGGAAGTGGCCGGGGAAGTCGACGCCGAACACCTCCAGCCCCGCCTCGCGGGCGGCGTGGATGTAGAACACGCCCAGGGCCACGGGCAGGCCCTTGCGGCGCTCGGCGATGGCGATGACGTCGGCGTTGTCGGGGTGGTCGTAGGTCAGGAGGTCGCCGGTCAGGCGCAGGTCGCCGGCCATGGTCTCGGCGATGGCCTCTTCGGGCGACTCGCTCCGCAGGCGGCTCTTCAGGCGCTCGACGGCCGAGCGGGCCAGGTCTAGGGCGGGCTGCTCGTCGCGATCGGGATCGTCGTGCACCGCGCAGGCCGTGGCCGCCTCGAACAGCGGGAAGCCGTCGTCGTCGTGCTCGCCGGCGCGGGTGAGGATTTCCTCGGCCTCGTCACGGGTCATGCCCAGCCCCTCCCGTCATCGGGCCAGGCGTCGGGGACGTGGCGGGGCGGGCGGCCCGGCGACATCGCCAGCAGGTCCAGGCGCACGGCCATGCCCTTCAGCCCGGCGCGCGAGGCCGCGGCCAGCGCGCCCGCGCGACGCAGGCGCATCCGTTGTTCGAAGCTCACCGCCTCCAGCGCCGCCTCCAGGCTCGTCCGGCTCTTGACCTCGACAACGATCAAGACGCGTCCGCGTTGCGCGAGGATGTCGATCTCGCCCGCGCGGGTGGCCAGGCGGAAGCCGAGAATGCGGTAGCCCTTCAGCATCAGCCAGGCGGCGGCGATCGCTTCGGCCCGGCGGCCGGAGCGGCGGGCGGCCGCGCCGCGTGCGCTGCGGATGTCGCGGAAGGGACCGGCCGTCATCCAGCCTCCTTCAGGGCCAGGGCCTGGCGGTAGAGGTCCTTGCGCGACAGGCCCAGGGCCTTGGCCACTTCGGAGGCGGCCTCGCCCAGCGGCAGGCGGCTCATGGCCTCGCGCAGGGCGGCCTCGGCGTCGTCGGCGCTGGCGGCCTTCTCCTCGCCGGGACCCACCAGAATGACGATCTCGCCCTTGGGAGCCTCGAAGCGGGGATCGACGGCCAGTTCGCCCAGCGGGCCGCGCACGCAGGTCTCGTAGAGCTTGGTCAGTTCACGGCACACCGCGCCCGGACGATCGGCGCCGAACACGGCGGCCATGTCGGCCAGCGTGTCGTCCACCCGCGAGGCGCCTTCGAAGAAGATCAGGGTGGCGCGGACGTTGGCGAATTCCTCGAGGAAGGTCTTGCGCGCGCCGCTCTTGGGCGGCGGGAAGCCGGCGAACAGGAAGCGGTCGGTCGGCAGGCCGGCCAGGGTGAGCGCCGCCAGGGCGGCGGAAGCGCCGGGGATCGGGAACACCGGATGGCCGGCCGCGATCGCCTCGCGGGCCAGGCGGTAGCCGGGGTCGGAGACCATCGGCGTGCCGGCGTCCGACACCAGGGCCACGCGCTCGCCGGCCTCCAGCCGCTCCAGGATGGCGGGGATGGCGCGCTCGGCCACGTGCTCGTCGTGGCGCTCCAGCTTGGTCTTGATGGAATAGGCCGACAGCAGCTTGCCGGTGACGCGGGTGTCCTCGGCCAGCAGCAGGTCGCAGGCGGCCAGCACGTCGAGCGCCCGCAGGGTGATGTCGCGCAGGTTCCCGATCGGCGTGGCCACGAGATAGAGGCCAGGCGCGAGGGGGGCGTCGGACAGGACGGGCGGGGGAAGCAGACGGCTCAAGACGCGGAACTATCCTTGTGTGGGGCGCTGCCCCGGAGAAGGTGTCGCGAACAGTTATCAGGTCGCCAGCATGCCCGTAAGCCGGTCGAGCACGAGCCTGCCCTGACGCGTGGCGCGCAGACGCATCGGGTCATCGACCAGAAGCCCGGACTCGACCAGCGATTTCACCTTGGGCGTGTCCGCGCGCAAGTCGAGGGCGGCCATCTCGGCGAAGGCCACGCCGTCGTCGATGCGCAGCCCCAGCAGCAGGCGCTCCTCGGCGGCCTCGACGGCGGAAAGGTCCTCGCGCTCGAAGCCAGTCCCGTCGCGGGCGACGGCGGCGATGTAGTCGGTGATGCGGGCCTGGGCGGTGGTGGCGAGCTTGCCCGAGGGCTGGGTGAGGCGGCCATGGGCGCCGGGGCCGACGCCTACATAGTCGACGCCGCGCCAGTAGACGAGGTTGTGGCGCGAGCGGGCAGCCGGTCCCCGGGCGTGGTTGGAAACCTCGTAGGCGTCGAAGCCGGCGGCCTCCAGCACCTCCTGCGTCGTTTCGAACAGCTGGGCGGCCAGGTCCTCGTCGGGCGGGACGATCTTGCCGCGCCCCACCGCGCGGTCGAAGGCGGTGCCGGCCTCGATGGTCAGCTGGTAGGGCGAGACGTGCTCGGGGCCGTAGGCCAGCATTTCGGCGAGTTCCTCGCGCCAGGCGGCGTCGGTCTGACCAGGGCGGGCGTAGATCAAATCGACCGACAGGCGCGGGAAGAGGCGCGCGGCCGTGGCGATGGCGCGGCGGGCCGAGCCGGCGTCGTGGTTGCGGCCGAGCATCTTCAGCGAGGCGTCGTCCAGCGCCTGGACGCCCAGCGACAGCCGCGCCACGCCCGCCTGCGCCAGCGCCTCGAAGCGGCCGGCCTCGGCGTCGGTGGGATTGGCCTCGAGGCTGATCTCCAGGTCGTCGGCCGGGCTCCACAGGGCCTTGGCGGTCGCGATCACGCGGGCGACGGCGGCCGGGTCCATCAGCGAGGGCGTGCCGCCGCCGAAGAAGATCGACAGCAGGCGGCGCGGGCCGGTCAGGACGCGCTGAGCGGTCATGTCGGCGACGATGGCGTCGGCCAGCGCCGCCTGCTCGTCGGTCCGCCCCCGGTCGCGCACGACGTTGAAGTCGCAATAGGGGCAGATGCGGGCGCAGTAGGGCCAGTGGATGTAGAGCCCTAGCGGAGGGAGGAGTTCCTCACTCAAACAGCGCCGCCTTCAGCTTCTCGAAGGCCACGGCGCGGTGGCTCATGGCGTCCTTGGCGGCCTGCTCCATCTCGCCGAAGGTCAGGTCGTGGCCGGTGGGGATGAAGATCGGGTCGTAGCCGAAGCCCTTGTCGCCGCGCGGCGGGAACACCAGCGTGCCGTGCACCTCGCCTTGCACCACCACGGCCGGGCCGCCGTTGGGCCAGGCCACGGCCAGCGCGCAGGTGAACCAGGCGGCGAGATCTTCGGAACCCGTTTCCTCGATGCGCTCGGCCACCTTGTCCATGGCCAGGGCGAAGTCCTTGGTCGGGCCGGCCCAGCGGGCCGAATAGATGCCGGGCGCGCCGTCCAGGGCGGCGACCGACAGGCCCGAGTCGTCGGCCAGCGACACTTCGCCCGACAGATCGGCGGCGTGGCGGGCTTTCAGCAGGGCGTTGCCGACGAAGGTGGTCTCGGTCTCGTCCGGCTCGGGCAGGCCCAGGGCGCCGGCGGCCAGCACCGTAAAACGGCCGTCGAGCAGGGCGGCCAGCTCCTTGGCCTTGCCCGGATTGTGGGTGGCGGCGACGATCTTCTGGCCGTTGATCAGTTTCAGGGTCATCGCGCGGCTCCTCGACAAAAGACGGCCCGTTAGACCCCCGGCGGACCCTCGCCGCAAGGCCCGATCATTGCGAAAGTTTAATATCGTTTATCGATAAGCGACATTGTTCGCTGGCCGCCGATCGGCGATCCTGGCGTCATCGGAGAAAGGCTTCTCCGTCCCCCCGCCTGGAACCGCCCTGATGACCTTGCCCCGCCTGTTCAGCCTGCTGGAAACCTCGGCCTTCCGCCTGGCGACCCTGGCGCTGATCGCGGGCCTGCCGATCTCGGCCGTGACGTTCCTCGCCCACTCGCTCTAGACTTCAATCCGGCGACCGCCTGAGAGCGAGTCGCCAGAGCATAGGTGGGGACAAAAGCCCATGCGCGCCTTGGGGCCGGGCTCGGTATCGAGCTTCCTGAAGATCATTCTCGACGTCAGCTACTATGTGCTGTGGATCTGGGTCAGCCTGCTGGCCCTGGTGACCATCCTGGTGCTGCTGCTGAGCTTCAACACCGACCTGCTGACCTCGATCCTGCCCAGCGAGCTGGCCGAGCCCCTGGCCAAGAACGGCCCGGGATCGGCCGCCGCCCTGGCCGGCTGGGCGCTGATGTCGGGCGGCTGGATGGCCATCGTCGAGCGGCTGCGCAAGATCTTCGCCACCATGACCCTGGGCGACCCGTTCCACCCCGAGAACGTGCGCCGCCTGCGGGTGGTGGGCGGGATCCTGGCGGCCCTGGAGGTCGGGCGCTATGTGTTCGCCGCCCTGACCCGGGTGCTGATCGACGGCGAGAAGGTCGTCGACGGCTCCTTCACCCTCAACGCCTGGTTCTCGGTGCTGGTGGTGTTCGTCCTGGCCGAGGTGTTCCGCGAGGGCGCGCGCCTTCGTCGCGAAGCCGAACTGACCATCTGAGCGCGGAGTTCGTCTCGCCATGTCCATCCGCGTCAATCTCGACCGCGTGCTGCTGGAACGCCGCATGTCGCTGACCGAGCTGTCCGACCGCGTCGGGGTGACTATCGCCAACCTGTCGATCCTGAAGACCGGCAAGGCGCGGGCCATCCGCTTCTCGACGCTGGACGCCCTGTGCCGCGAGCTCAATTGCCAGCCGGGCGACCTGATGACCTTCGAGCACGGGCCGGGCGAGGGCCACGACGAGGACTGAGGGTGGATCGGCGTTCAGTTGTTCGCGACCTTCAACTCCGTGTCTCCCCGCGAAGGCGGGGACCCAAGCTGGTTTTCAGGATTAGGCGCGACCGTGGATCGATCCCAGCCTCGGCTTGGGTCCCCGCCTTCGCGGGGATGCTCGGTGAAAAATGAGCTCGGGCTGGTGAACGTCTATCCGACCTAAAGACGGCCCTTGCGGCGAGGGCCGCCGCGCCACACCTGCTGGCCATGCAAATCGTCTGTCCATCCTGCGGAGCGGCCAACCGCCTGCCGCAAGACCGCGACCCCGGCGCCGGCAAGTGCGGGCGCTGCAAGAGCGCCCTGTTCACCGCGACGCCCATCGAGGTCGACGCCGCCGGCCTCGACCGCCATCGCCGCCTGACTCAAGGGGCGGCCGTGCTGCTCGACGTCTGGGCTCCGTGGTGCGGGCCGTGCCGGGCCATGGCGCCCAACTACGCGGCCGCCGCCGGCAAGCTGGAGCCCCGCGTGCGCCTGCTGAAGCTGAACTCCGAGGCTCATCCCGCGCCGGCTTCGGCCCTGGGCGTCAGCGGCATCCCGGCCCTGATCCTGTTTCGCGACAACGCGGTGGTCGCCCGCCAGGCCGGCCTGATGAGCGCGCCGCAGATCGTCGACTGGACGACCCGGGCCCTGGCTTAGGCGACGTCTTGACCCCTCCCCCTTGATGGGGGAGGGGCAGGGGTGGGGGTGATACGGCGGCGGCCGTGCGCCGCGGCTCGCTCAGCAGGTCACCCCCATCCCCGACCCTTCCCCCATCGAGGGGGAAGGGAGACATGAGAAAGACCCGAAAATGATCGAGCGTATCGGCAAGGCGGCGCGGTGGAGCGACGCGGTGGTCTTCAACGGCGTGGTGTTCCTGTCGGGCCACGTCGCCGAGGAGACCGTGGGCGGCTCGGTGCTGGAGCAGACGCGCGAAGTCTTGGCCCAGATCGACGACACCCTGGCCCAGGCGGGATCCAGCAAGGCGCGCCTGCTCAGCGCCACTATCCATCTGGCCGACATCGGTCAGATCGACGCCATGAACGCGGCCTGGGACGCCTGGGTCGATCCCGAAAACCCGCCGGCCCGCACGACGGTCGAGGCGCGGCTGGCCGATCCGGGCTACGCCGTGGAGATCACGGTGGTGGCGGCGCGGTAGGGGGCGGTCATGCTCACGGCTGACCTGGAGACCGCCATCGCCGCCGCGCTCACCGCGAAGGGCTCCGGTCGCCTGTCGTTCGAGCGGATGACGGCGCTGATCGAGCTTTGCCGATCGCGCGGCCTGTCTGTTTCGACCATCGATGCGACGTGCGACAGCGGTTGGACGCCAAGGCCCGAGTGGGGCTTCCACATCGACAGCGACGACCTGGACCGCATGGCGGGCGATCTCCCGGCGCGAGCCGACGCCGCGGCCGAACAGGCCAGGCAGAACTACCGGTCGATGACGGTCGAGGACGGCGTCGAATTCGAAGTCTGGTTCTGGCGGGACTGAAGTCGGCGCGGTTGGCGAATCCAGGCTGCGTGGACGAAGTTAAGGTGGTGGCGCGCCCTAAACTCCCGTCATTCTCGCCCTTGTGGCGAGAACCTCCCCCGCTACCGACGACCAGCGCTGAAGCGGGCAGAATTGGTCTCAGTTGAGGGTGGTTATCCGACTCCGCCGTGATCGGCGCGGGCTATCAACACTGCTAGAAGCCAGATGCCTGAGAACGCCGCGACAACGAAAATCATGGCCGCTGCGATGCGATTGGTCCTGCTGGCCGGGCTCAAGGCCTTGTTCAGCGTCACCAATGACAATCCCGGTACGATTGGGAGGGGCAGCCAAATGCTCCACTCGGGGAGATGCAGGCTGTAGGTATTGCCGGAGATAAGCAGCGCCAGGATCGCCGCCGCGAAGCCGCTTACAAAGCCCGTCGCGACTGCTAACGCATACCGTTGGGCGCTTTTGACAAGCTGAGCGTTCATGGTCCTCACCATTGGCGACAATGGTGCAGTCGCCGGAGCGGGACAAGCAGACGGCTACGACGGCCAACATGGGTCGCTAACCGAAGGCGCCCTGTCGCCTGTTTTGGAGCATCCGATCGCTGTCGCGGGCAAGTGTCGTTCTGGGTCAACACCTGCCCCTGTGGCGGGAACCCCTCTACTCAGTCGCAGGTGCGGGTGGGGCAGCGTGCTCAGCACGCCGCTGGCGCCTCACGTGCGAACGGAACCAGGGTTTCCCGCCACAAGGGCGGGAATGACGGGAGCGAAGGAAAGGGTAGCCCCCTTACTTGCCGATCGCCGCGCGCTGGAATTCGAACAGTTCGCCGATGCCCTTTTCGGCCAGGCCGAACAGGGTGTCGAACTCGCCGCGGGTGAAGCCGCGCTTTTCGCCGGTGGCCTGGATCTCGACGATCTCGCCGCCGCCGGTCAGCACGAAGTTGCCGTCGGCCTCGGCGTTGCTGTCTTCCTCGTAGTCGAGGTCGAGGACCGGGGTGTCCTTGAACACGCCGCAGGAGATGGCGGCCACCTGGCCCAGGATCGGGTCGGCCTTCAGCACGCCCTCTTCCAGCAGGTAGTTGGTCGCCAGACGCAGGGCGACCCAGGCGCCGGTGATGGCGGCGGTGCGGGTGCCGCCGTCGGCCTGGATGACGTCGCAGTCGAGGCTGATCTGGCGCTCGCCCAGGGCCTTGAGGTCGACGACGGCGCGCAGGGAGCGGCCGATCAGGCGTTGGATTTCCTGGGTGCGGCCGGTCTGCTTGCCGGCGGCGGCCTCGCGGCGGCCGCGGGTGTGGGTGGCGCGGGGCAGCATGCCGTATTCGGCCGTGACCCAGCCGGCGCCCTTGTTGCGCATCCAGCCGGGGACGTTCTCCTCGACGGTGGCGGTGACCAGCACCTTGGTGTGGCCAAAGCCGATCAGGCACGAGCCCTCGGCGTAGCGGTTGACGCCGGTTTCCAGCGTGACGGCGCGCAGTTGGTCGGGGGCGCGTTCGGACGGACGCATTCGGAAACTCCGGTCTGGTTGGCGGGGGCTAGTCGTGGTTGAAGGCGCCGCTTATCCTCCCCCGGACGGGAACCTCCAAGTCCCCGCTCGATTTTTTCGCCCCTCAACCCTATCTCCAAGGGCCATGACACAGCTTTTTCCGGGACCGATCGCTCGGACGCCCGGCCTGACCGAGCTGGACGCCCGCGCCCGCGACATCTTTCGCCGGGTCGTAGAGGCCTATCTGGAGACCGGCGAGCCGGTGGGCTCGCGCACGCTGTCGCGCGGCGGCATCCAGCTGTCGCCGGCCTCGATCCGCAACACCATGCAGGACCTGGCGCAGCTGGGTCTGCTCGACAGTCCGCACACCAGCGCCGGGCGGATGCCGACGCATGCGGGCCTTAGGATGTTCGTCGACGGCTTTCTGGAGGTCGGCGACGTCGGCGAGGACGAGCGGCGCGAGATCGAAAGCCGCCTCTACGCCAAGGGCCGCACCTTCGAGGAGGCGCTGAACGAGGCCTCGGCCATCCTGTCGGGCCTGGCCGGCGGGGCCGGCATCGTCGTCACCCCGGTCCGCGAAGGCGGGGTCAAGCACGTGGAGTTCGTCTCCCTGGGCGGCGGCCAGACCCTGGCGGTGATGGTGTTCGAGGACGGCACGGTCGAGAACCGGCTGATGCGCGGCGGGGCGGGGCTGACGCCCTCGGCCTTCCAGGAGGCGTCGAACTTCCTCAACGCCCGCCTGCGCGGCCGCACCCTGACCGAGGCCAAGGACGAGATCCGCGCCGAGCTGGAGACGGCCCGCCGCCAGCTGGACGAGACCGCCGCCCGCCTGGTCGAGGACGGCCTGGCCGCCTGGGGCGGCGGGGAGGGGGCCGAGCGGGCCCTGATCGTCCGCGGCCGCGCCAACCTGCTGGCCGAGGGCGGCGCCCGCGAGGACCTGGAGCGGGTGCGCCAGCTGTTCGACGACCTGGAGCAGAAGGGCCAGCTGATCGGCCTGCTCGACGACGTGCGCGACGCCGAGGGCGTGCGCATCTTCATCGGGGCCGAGACGCGACTCTTTTCGCTTTCGGGTTCCTCCGTGATCGCGGCGCCCTATATGACGGGGCGACAGAAGGTGCTGGGCGCGATCGGCGTGATCGGCCCCACGCGTTTGAACTATGCCCGGGTGATCCCGCTGGTGGACTATACCGCCCGCGTGCTCGGCCGGATGATCGATGGATGAGGACTGTTTGGAAATGACCGACGAGCAGACGCCGGCCGAAGACGTCGCTTTCGAAGCCGAGGACGCCGCCCAGGAAATCGAGGCCCTGAAGGCCGAGATCGCGGCGATGAAGGACCAGGCGCTGCGCTATGCGGCCGAGGCCGAGAACGTCAAGCGCCGCGCCGAGCGCGAGATGAACGACGCCCGCGCCTACGCGATCCAGAAGTTCGCCCGCGACCTGCTGGGCGCGGCCGACAACCTGTCGCGCGCCACCGCGGCCAGCCCGCGTGATTCGCAGGACGCGGCGGTGAAGAACTTCATCGTCGGCGTCGAGATGACCGAGAAGGAGCTGCAGGCGGCCTTCGAGCGCAACGGCCTCAAGAAGGTCGACCCGACCAAGGGCGAGAAGTTCGATCCCCACCTGCACCAGGCGGTGATGGAGCAGCCCTCGGACGAAGTCGCCGCCGGCGGCGTCGTCGCGGTGCTGCAGGTCGGCTACGAACTGCTGGGCCGCCTCGTGCGCCCGGCCATGGTGGCCGTCGCCGCCAAGGGCTCCACCGGCCCGGCCCCGGCCGAGCCGGCCGCCGCCGCCAATCCGTACGCGGCTTCCGGCGAAGAGTCGGGCGGGTCGTTCGACACCAAGGCTTGATGAAGAGGCCCTCTCCGAAAGGAGGGGGCCTTTTCTTCATCTGATAAATTGTCATCCCGGCCGTAGCGTAGCGAAGCGCCGGGATCTCCCACGCCGGCCATGACAACCAGCCTCTCATGGGTGAGCATCAACCCATGATTGAGGCGGTCTATTTCGTCTACATAATGTCGAACCGCAAACGCGGCGTGATCTATGTGGGCGTGACCTCGGACCTTCCGACCCGTGTCCTGCAGCACCGCACCGGCGACAAGGACGGCTTCACCAAGCGCTACAACTGTCGTCGCCTCGTCTGGTTCGAGGGTTTCGACGACGTGCGCGACGCTATCGATCGCGAGAAGCGACTCAAGCGTTGGCTGCGCGCGTGGAAGATCGACCTGATCGAGGCGCGCAATCCTGACTGGAAGGACCTGTGGCCGGGGTTGATGGGCGAGGAGCGCTTTCCCTGGGAGACCGAAGCGGACTTCCTGGCGCCGGGTGATCCTGGGACGCTGACGTGGATGCGGAGGGACTGACCCTTCTTTTCATCGTCACCCCGGCCGGGATGACAAAGATGGTTGGAGGCGGTCCCTCACGCTGCCGCCTTCTCTTTCCCCACCTTGCTCCACACCCGCTCATGCAGGTTGAAGGCCACGGTCTGGACCATCGGTTCGACGATCCCCACCGCGAGCGCGATGCGCCAGTCGCGGGTCAGGGCGTAGGCGACGGCGATGGCCACGGTCAGGTGCATGGTGGCGTAGGTGGCGGTCTTCAGGGCGAGGCGCATGGCTTTCAGCCTTAGTTGCGATTGATTATCAATATAAGCTATCGGCGAAACCGATCAAGGGGAGCGGTTTTCGACAGGTCGCCCACCGGATCCACAGCCCTGGCCTGTCTCAAACGCCGCACGGGCTCTTCCCCCGCCGGCCGATTACGGTAATGTCCGTGGTCCATTGACGACGGGGCGGGCGCTCGGGGGGATTCTCTTGACGACGACGGTTCCGCGTCCAGCCTGGACCGAGAAATGAAGCTTACCATCGAGCGGGCGGCGCTGCTGAAGGCGCTGGGTCACGTGCAGAGCGTCGTCGAGCGGCGCAACACGATCCCGATCCTGTCCAACATCCTGCTGTCGGCGGATGGCGACACGCTTTCGTTCTCGGCCACCGATCTCGACATGGAGATCATCGACGAGGGCCTGGCCCAGATCGACGTGCCCGGCCAGATCACCGCCCCGGCCCATACCCTGTACGAGATCGTCCGCAAGCTGCCCGACGGCTCGGACGTGTCGCTCAGCTTCTCGGGCGACGACCCGCGTCTGGTCATCCAGACCGGCCGCTCGCGCTTCAACCTGCCGGTGCTGCCGGCCGGCGACTTCCCGGTGATGAGCAACGAGGGCCTGTCGGGCCGCATCGCCGTCGACGTCAACGAACTGATGCGCCTGATCGACAAGACCCGCTTCGCGATCTCGACCGAAGAGACCCGCTACTATCTGAACGGCCTCTACCTGCACACGGTCAACGAGGGCGGCGAGACCAAGCTGCGCGCCGTGGCCACCGACGGCCACCGCCTGGCCCTGGCCGAGATGCCGGCCCCCGAGGGCTCGGCCGGCCTGCCGGGCGTGATCGTGCCGCGCAAGACCATCGCCGAGGCCCGTCGTCTGCTGGAAGACGCCGGCGAGTCGATCGACCTGCAGGTCTCGCCCCAGAAGGTCCGCTTCGAGTTCGGCCGCGCCGCCCTGACCTCCAAGGTCATCGACGGCTCGTTCCCCGACTACATGCGCGTGATCCCCAAGGACAACGCCAAGATCCTGACCCTGGACAACGACCTCTTCGCCAAGGCCGTCGACCGGGTGGCCACCATCTCGGCCGAGAAGAGCCGTTCGGTGAAGCTGGCCATCGAGCCGGGCCGCATCACCCTGACCGTCCGCAACATGGAAGCCGGCCAGGCCGTGGAAGAGGTCGAGGTCGACTACGACGGCGAGCCCTTCGAAATCGGCTTCAACGCCCGCTACCTGCTCGACGTCTGCGGCCAGATCGCCGGCCCGCAGGCCGAGTTCCGCTTCGCCGACCCGGCCTCGCCCACCCTGGTGGTCGACCCGGTCGATCCGGGCGTGAAGTACGTGCTGATGCCGCTGCGGGTCTGATCGCGCGGTTCTGAACTGGAACGGGCGCCCTAAGGGGCGCCCGTTTTGCTTTGAGGGATGTCCATCGTGATGAAATCCATGTTCGGCGCCTCGATCGCCGTCCTGATCCTGGCCGGCGGGCCGGTGCTGGCCCAAGCCCAATCGGGGACCACCCCCGTCGAGCGCCGCGAGATCGGCAATCAGATCCTCGAGAACGTGCCGGTCGCCGATCCGTCGATCCGCGAGGGCCTGGCGCGCTACCAGAACGCCCGTAGCGGGGCCTTCCAGGACTGGGCGGCCGACGGCGGCATGCTGATCGTCACGCGCTTTGGCAACACCAACCAGATCCACAAGGTGGCCGGCCCCGGCGCCGACCGCAGCCAGCTGACCTTCCACGACGAGCCGGTCAGCGGCGTCCATACCTTGCCCACCGGAGAGATCCTGTTCTCCAAGGACACCGGCGGCGACGAGTGGTTCCAGCTGTTCGTCCGCGACGCCTCGGGCAAGGAGACCCAGCTGACGGAAGCCGGGACCCGCAACCAGTCGCCGGCCTGGTCGGGCGACGGCAAGGTGCTGGTCTGGAGCCGGGCGGCCAAGGGCTCGGCCAATTACGACATCGTGCTGCGTGATCCCTCCGCCCCAGGCGGCCGCCGTGTGATCTTCCAGGGCGAGGGCCAGGTCTCGCCGATCGACGTCTCGCCCGACGGCAAAACCGTGCTGCTGGGCCGCTATTTCTCGATCGGCCAGTCCAAGCGCTGGCTGCTGGACGTGGCCACCGGCAAGACCACCGAACTGAACCCGACCAAAGGCAAGGTCGCCTACGACGGCGGCGTGTTCACGCCCGGCGGCAAGTCGGTGCTGATGCTGTCGGACGAGGGCTCGGACTTCATGCGGCTGGTCGAGTTCGACCTGGCGACCGGCAAGAAGGCCCTGGTCTCGGGCGAGCGGCCCTGGGACGTCGAGGACTTCAAGCTGTCGGGCGACGGCCGCGTCCTGGCCTATGTCGTCAACGAGGACGGCTATTCGAAGCTGGTGGTGCAGGACTTCCGCACCCGCCGCGCCCTGCCGCAGCCGGAGCTGCCGGGCGGCGTGGTGTCGAACCTGGCCTTTTCGGCCGACGGTTCGAAGATCGGCTTCTCCCTGGCCACGCCCACCACCTCCAGCGACGCCTGGAGCCTCGACGTGGCGAGCGGCCAGGTGACGCGCTGGACGGCCTCGGAACTGGGCGGCCTGGACCCCGCGGCCCTGGTCGCGCCGGAGCTGGTGCGCTTCCCCTCGTTCGACAAGCGCTCGATCCCGGCCTTCGTCTACAAGCCCAAGCTGGCGGCGGGTAAGAAGGCCCCGGTGATTATCGACATCCACGGCGGTCCGGAAGGCCAGTCGCGGCCGGTGTTCAACGCCTTCCACCAGCACACGGTGGCCGAGCTCGGCGCGGCGGTGATCGTCACCAACGTTCGCGGCTCCTCGGGCTACGGCAAGACCTATCTCGACCTCGACAACGCCGAAAAGCGCGAGGACTCGGTCAAGGACATCGGCGCGCTGCTGGACTGGATCAAGACCCAGCCCGACCTCGATCCCAGCCGCGTGGTGGTCTACGGCCAGTCCTACGGCGGCTACATGTCGCTGGCGGTGATGACCCACTATTCCGACCGCCTGGCCGGCGGGGTCGAGCGCTACGGCATCAGCAATTTCGTCTCGTTCCTGAAGAACACCGAGGCCTATCGCCGGGATCTTCGCCGCGTCGAATACGGCGACGAGCGCGACCCGAAGATGCTGAAGGCCTTCGAGACCATCTCGCCGCTGAACAACGTGGGCAAGATCACCAAGCCGATGCTGGTCATGCAGGGCTGGAACGACCCGCGCGTGCCGAAATCGGAGTCCGACCAGGTGGTCGAGAAGCTGCGCGAGAAGGGCGTTCCGACCTGGTACGTGCAGTTCAAGGACGAGGGCCACGGCTTCCTCAAGAAGGTCAACAACGACCGCCGCCGCGAGGTCGAGACCCAGTTCCTGGAGCAGGTGCTGGGGACCGGCCAGGCGCAGTGAGCCGGGGAGGTCCGGCGGGCCTGTTGCGCGAGGAGCGCTTCGACGACCTCTTCGACCGCATGCTGACCCTGTGGGAGGCGATCGACTTTTCCGGCTGCGCGACCTGGTTCGAGCGGTCGGAGGCGGTCGCCGTGGCTTTCGCATCTCTGGAGGCGGCCGTGGACCTGGCGGTCATGAACTCGGCTGTGCATCGGGCGATCGCGCCGGATGCGCCGTTCGAGGCTGCTGTGCGCGACCTGGTCGATCGCGATGTCGCCCGGACGATCTTCGAGGTCGAGATGCGCCGCGTGCTGCTGGGGGCTGTGGGGGTGTGGCGGCTGGCCGAGGTGGAGGTCGCGCGGGGGTATTTCGGGTGAATGTGCGGTGAAATCCTGTGGCGGAGTAGGGATTACCACGCCCCTTGACGCCCGCCGCCGCCCCGCGCCACCGTCCGTTTCATAAGAAAACGGGAGAAGGCCGCCATGGCGAAGATCAGCTACATGACCGTCGGTTCGAACGACCTGGAGAAGGCCAAGGCCTTCTACGACGCCCTGCTGGGCTCGATCGGCATGAAGCCGCTGTTCGAGCACCCGTCCGGCGGGCGACTCTATCGCGGCAAGGGCGTGGGCATGTTCGGGGTTCTGGGGCCGTACGACGGCAATCCCGCCTGCATCGGCAACGGCATGATGGGCGGCTTCGACTTCGACACCCGCGAGGAGGTCGACGCCTTCCACGCCAAGGCCATCGAGCTGGGCGGCAAGTGCGAGGGCCAGCCGGGCGAGCGGATGCCGAAGGCGTACTTCGCCTATTTCCGGGATCTCGACGGCAACAAGCTGTGTGCTTACCGGCTGGGGGAATAGCCCGCTCTCACCACCAAACTCCCGTCATTCCCGCCCTTGTGGCGGGAACCCCTCTGTCAGCCGCAAGAACGGATGGGGCGACGTGCTCAGCACGTCGCTGGCGCTTCACCTGCGAGCGGAACCAGGGTTTCCCGCCACAAGGGCGGGAATGACGGGAGGAGAAGAGGGGCGAGGGCATAAACCCTTACCCTCCCACGTCTACGCCAAGCCCCCATTCCGCCGCGATCGGAGCGTAGCGCGGCGGTGTCGCTTCCATCGGAGACACCCCCATGCGCCTGGCCTGGGACCGCATCGTCGTCGTGCTGCTGAGCGCCGGGGCATGGGCCCTGGTGCTGATCGCCGGACCTCACCTGCTGCACGGCCTGCGCAGCGCGCCGCGCCTGCTGGCGCACGCGGGCGGACGCCGCTGGCAGGGATAGGCGTCCAAGGTCAGGTGGGCGTTTGGCGTCCCGCGCGACCTGCCTTAAGAGACGCCCATGGCGTCCGCCACCATCGCCCGCCTGCGGCTCACCGACTTCCGATCCTACGAGCGCGCCGATCTCTCGACCGGCGGGCGCAGCGTCTACCTGTTCGGCCCCAACGGCGCGGGCAAGACCAACCTGCTGGAGGCCGTCAGTCTGCTGTCGCCCGGCAAGGGCCTGCGCGGGTCGAGCCTGGCCGAGGTCGGGCGCCGGCAGCCGGGCGAGGCCGTGGGTCGGGCCTGGGCCGTGGCGGCCGAGATCGAAGAGGCCGACGGCGAGATCCTGAAGGTCGGCACGGGGACGGAAGCTGCCGGCGCCGCGCGCCGCATCGTCCGCATCGAGGGCGAGACCGTGCCGCCGGGCCGCCTGGCCGACCACGTGCGCCCCATGTGGCTGACGCCCGCGCAGGACCGCCTGTTCCTCGAGGCGGCTTCCGACCGCCGCAAGTTCTTCGACCGGCTGGTGTTCGCCGCCGAACCCGCCCACGCCAGCCACGCCAACGCCTACGACAAGGCCCAGCGCGAGCGCATGCGCCTGCTGACCGACGCCGCCGACGGCGGGGCGAGCGCCGATCCGGCCTGGCTGACGGTGCTGGAGGCGCGGCTGGCCGGAGCCGGGGCGCTGATGGTCCAGGCGCGGGCGCGGACCCTCACCGCGCTGCAGGCCGAGATCGACAGTCGCGGCGACCGGCCCTTCCCGCAGGCCCGCCTGGCCCTCACCGGGGCCTGGGAGCAGATGGCCCTAGACGGCGCCGACGCGGCCGAGATCGAGCTTCAATTGGCCCAGGCTTTGGCCGCCGCGCGACCTCGCGACGGGGCCGCCGGACGCGCCCTGACCGGCCCGCACCGGGGCGATCTGGCGGTGTTCCACGTCGACAAGGACCGTCCGGCCTCGGAATGCTCGACCGGGGAGCAAAAAGCGCTGATTTTGAACCTGGTTTTGGCCCAGGCGGCGAGACTTTCGCGTGCGGAATCCGCGCCGAATCCTATAGTGTTGCTCGACGAAGTCGCCGCGCATCTCGACCTCACCCGGCGAGCGGCTCTGGCCGACGAACTCACGGCGCTCAAGCTCCAGGCCTTCCTCACCGGCACGGACGAGTCGCTGTTCGACCATCTCAAGGGTCGGGCTCTGGGCGTTCGCGTCAGCGAAGCCGGTCTGACCCCCATTGAGTCTACGGCTCTGGAAGACGAATGACCGAGAATACCGAAGGCCAAGTCCCCGAAGTTCCCGAAGAAGCCGTCGCCGGCGAATATGGCGCGGACTCGATCAAGGTCCTCAAGGGCCTGGACGCGGTGCGCAAGCGCCCCGGCATGTACATCGGCGACACCGACGACGGTTCGGGCCTGCACCACATGGTCTACGAGGTGGTCGACAACGCCATCGACGAAGCCCTGGCCGGCCACGCCACCAAGGTCCAGGTGATCCTCAACGCCGACGGTTCGGTGACGGTCACCGACGACGGCCGCGGCATCCCCGTCGACATCCACGAGGGCGAAGGCGTCTCGGCGGCCGAGGTCATCATGACCCAGCTGCACGCCGGCGGTAAGTTCGACCAGAACAGCTACAAGGTCTCGGGCGGCCTGCACGGCGTGGGCGTCTCGGTCGTCAACGCGCTGTCGGACTGGCTGGAACTGCTGGTCCACCGCAACGGCAAGGTCCACCAGATGCGCTTCGAGCGCGGCGACGCGGTGACCTCGCTGAAGGAAACCGGCGTGTCGCCGGTGCGCGACGAAGGCCCCAAGGCCGGCGAGGTGCTGACCGGCACCGAAGTGACCTTCTTCCCCTCGAAGGACACCTTCGCCTTCATCGATTTCGACCGGAAGACCCTGGAGCACCGCCTGCGCGAGCTGGCGTTCCTGAACTCGGGCGTCACCATCTGGTTCAAGGACAACCGCGACGCCGAGCCGTGGGTCGAGAAGCTGTTCTACGAGGGCGGCATCGAGGCCTTCGTGCGCCACCTCGACAAGGCCAAGACCCCGCTGCTCAAGGCCCCGATCATCGTCAAGGGCCGCAAGGACAAGGTCGAGGTCGATCTGGCCATGTGGTGGAACGACAGCTACCACGAGCACATGCTGTGCTTCACGAACAACATCCCCCAGCGGGATGGCGGCACGCACCTTTCGGCCTTCCGCGGCGCCCTGACCCGGGTGATTTCGAACTACGCCGAAAGCTCCGGCATCCTGAAGAAGGAGAAGGTCAACCTGGGCGGCGAAGACAGCCGCGAAGGCCTGACCTGCGTGCTGTCGGTCAAGGTTCCCGATCCGAAGTTCAGCTCGCAGACCAAGGACAAGCTGGTCTCGTCGGAAGTGCGCCCGGCCGTCGAAAACCTGGTGCAGGAAGGCCTCTCGACCTGGTTCGAGGAGCATCCGAACGAAGCCAAGGCCATCGTCAGCAAGATCGCCGAGGCGGCCGCTGCCCGTGAAGCCGCCCGCAAGGCGCGCGAACTGACCCGCCGCAAGAGCGCGCTCGACATCACCTCGCTGCCCGGCAAGCTGGCCGACTGCTCCGAGCGCGACCCGGCCAAGTCCGAAATCTTCATCGTCGAGGGCGACTCGGCCGGCGGCTCGGCCAAGCAGGCCCGCAACCGCGACAACCAGGCCGTCCTGCCGCTGCGCGGCAAGATCCTGAACGTCGAGCGCGCCCGCTTCGACAAGATGCTGTCGTCCGACCAGATCGGCACGCTGATCACGGCGCTGGGCGCCGGCATCGGCCGCGACGACTTCAACCCGGACAAGGTGCGCTACCACAAGATCGTGCTGATGACCGACGCCGACGTCGACGGCGCCCACATCCGCACCCTGCTGCTGACCTTCTTCTACCGGCAGATGCCGCAGCTGATCGAGCGCGGCTACATCTACATCGCCCAGCCGCCGCTCTACAAAGCCGCCAAGGGCAAGTCCTCGCGCTACCTCAAGGACGACGCCGAAATGGACGCCTTCCTGGTGGACGAGGGCGTCGACGGGGCCGAACTCGACCTGGTCTCGGGCGAGCGCCTGATCGGCCAGGACCTGCTGGCCCTGGTGCAGCTGGCCCGCTCGGCCAAGGGCAATATCGACCGCCTGGCGACCCGCGCCCCGGCCTCGGCCATCGAGCAGGCGGCCCTGGCCGGCCTGCTGGGCGAGAGCCCGGACGCGGCCAAGGCCGCCGCCCGCCTGAACCTCTACAACGAGGAGGGCGATGGTCCCTGGTCGGGCGAGCGCGGCGACACCGGCTTCGTCTTCAGCCGCGTGCGCCGCGGCGTGTCGGAGCGCGTCGTGCTCGACGACGTGCTGCTGCACGCCGCCGACGCCCGCCGCCTGGCCGAACGCGCGGTCAAGCTGGCCGAGGTGTTCTCGGGCGTCGCCACCTTCCGCCGCAAAGACAAGTCGACCACGATCCGTGGCCCGCTCGACCTGGTGCAGGCGGTGCTCGACGCCGGCCGCAAGGGCCTGACCATCCAGCGCTACAAGGGTCTGGGCGAGATGAACCCCGACCAGCTGTGGGAGACGACCCTCGACGTCGACGCCCGCACCCTGCTGCAGGTCAAGGTTAACCACGCCGACGATGCCGACGACATGTTCAGCCGCCTGATGGGCGACCTGGTAGAACCGCGCCGCGAGTTCATCCAGGAAAACGCCCTGGACGCCGAAGTCGACGTCTGACGGCCACGGCCTGAAGCAAGCTTGAAAACCCTCCCGAGCCGGCCGGTTCGGGAGGGTTTTTGTTTGGGGCGACTTTGAATTCACCTCTCCCATGGGGAGAGGGAGGGGCCCGCGCCGAAGGCGTGGGAGGGTGAGGGGGTAAGACGTCGACCGTCTCATCTCCTTCGACCCTGCCCCGTCCGGAAAGGTCCCTAACCCCTCACCCTCCCATGCTGCGCATGGGCCCCTCCCTCTCCCTCTGGGAGAGGTGGTTTAGAGTCACGCCTTGGTCGGTCGGATCATCTCGAACAGCGCCGAGGGCTCGACGGCGACGTAGTCGCCGCGGCCGCCCCAGCGCAGGATCGGCTCGCCGGCGGGCGCGTCATAGACGCCATCGGCGCGGATCAGGCGGCGGTCGATGTGGACGGCGACGACTTCGCCGAAGGTCATCCAGGTCTCGACCTCGTCGCCGTTCGCATTGGTCAGCTTGAACGACTGGGTCAGGCGGCACTCGAAGTTCACCGGGCTCTCCAGCACGCGCGGCGCGGCGACCAGGCTGCTTTCAACCGGCGTCAGGCCGGCCAGTTCGAACTCGTCCTGGCCGGGGGCGGCGGGGGCGGAGGTGATGTTCATCGCCGCCGCCAGGTCGCGGGTGGCCAGGTTCCAGCAGAACACGCCGGTGGCCTGGATGTTGGCCACGGTGTCCTTCCAGCCGGTGCTGGCGAAGCCGACGATCGGCGGGGTGTAGTTGAAGGCGTTGAAGAAGCTGTAGGGCGCCAGGTTGCGGCGGCCTTCCGCGTCGATCGTCGAGATCCAGCCGATCGGGCGCGGGCCGACGATGGAATTGAACGGATCATGGGCCAGGCCGTGGCCGTCGCGGGGCTGGTACTGGTGGGCGTCGGCGGCGGCCATGCGGGGGCTCCTCGGTGGAGCTGTGCAGGTAGGGACGGGGGAGGCCTTTTTGAACCCTCTCCCCTTGCGGGAGAGGGTGGCCTCCCGGAGGGAGGTCGGGTGAGGGGTCTCTCAGAACTGTTCGAGCGACCCCTCATCCGTCGGCCTTCGGCCGCCACCTTCTCCCGCAAGGGGAGAAGGATCAGGACCACCCCCCGCCCAGCGCCTTGTAGATCGCCACGACATCCGTGTTCACGCCCGTCTCGGCCACGGTCAGGGCGTCCTCGGCGCTCAGCAGCGTCCGCTCCGCATCGAGCAAGACGAGGAAGTCGATGCCGCCTTCCTTGTACTGGATCCGCGCCAGTTCGGCGGCGCGGCGGGAGGCGGCGGCCTGGTCGGCGAGGCTGGCGAGACGCGCCTGGCGCTGGCGGTAGGAAACGAGGGCCGTCTCCAGGTCCTCAATGGCCGTCAGCACGGCCTTGTCGTAGGCCGCCAGGGCCGCGTCGTTGCGGGCCTGCGCCGCCTTCAGCCGCGCGTGGGCGCCGCCGAGGTCGAGGGCGGGCCAGCTGACCGAGGGGGCCACCGACCAGGCCTGGCTGGCGCTGTTGCCGAAGCCGGAGGCGGTGCCGGTGAGGAAGCCGACGAAGCCGGTGACGCGGACACGCGGGAAGAGGTCGGCCGTGGCCACCCCGACCTTGGCGGTCTGGGCCGCCAGCCGCCGCTCGGCCGCCTGCACGTCGGGCCGGCGGCGCAGGAAGGTCGAGGCGTCGCCGATCGGCAGGGCCGTGACCAGCGGGGCCGGATCCTGGGCGCGCGGCTTCAGCTGGACGTCGAGGGCGCCGGGCCGCTGGCCGGTCAGGACGGCGAGGCGGTAGTTGGCCCGGGTCTCGGCGGTGACCAGTTCGGGGATGGCGCTTTCGGTGGCCTTGAGGCGGGCCTCGGCGCTGGCGACGTCGATGGCCCCGCCGGCCCCGGCCTCGAACCGCACGCGGGTCAGGCGCAGGGTCTCGCGCTGGGTCTCAAGGTTGCGGCGGGCGACCGCCAGCCGGGCCTGGGCGCCGCGCAGTTCCAGATAATTGCGGGCCACCTCAGCGGCGACGGTGACCTGGGCGTCGCGCAGGTCGGCCTGGGCCGCGCCGGCCTCGGCGCTGGCGGCCTGCACGCCCCGGCGCACGCGGCCGAAGAGATCGAGCTCCCAGGCGGCGTCGAAGCCGGCCTGGTAGGTGTCGCCATAGACGCGCTGGCCGTTCGAGGTGGGCTGCTGCTGGTCGGCGGCGGCGTAGGTCCCGGTGGCGGTGACGCGCGGGGCGGCGTCGAGGCGGGCGTCCTTGAAGAGGGCGCGGGCCTCGTTCACCCGGGCCACGGCGATCTCGAGGTCGAGATTGGTGGAGAGGGCCTGGGTCACCAGGGCGTCGAGCGTCGGGTCGCCGAACGCCTTCCACCACTGGGCCTCGGGGGCGGCGGTGGAGGCGACCGCGGGCGCGGCGTTCTGCAGGGCGATGGGGGCGACGACGGGGGCCTTGTAGTTGGGGCCGACGGCGCAGGCCGTGGCCAGCAGCGAGGCGCCGGCGATGAGGGTTGTGCGGAAGAGGGTCATGGGAGCCTCGGGAGTCTCCCTTCCCCCTTGATGGAGGAAGGGTCGGGGATGGGGGGGTCTGGGCGGTTGGGGAAGGGGCGCCGGCCGACGCAGCGTTCACCCCCGCCCCTGGCCCCTCCCCCATCGCGGGGGAGGGGAAGGGGGAGGGGAAGGTTGGTCAGTGGGCCTCCACTTCCACGGCCGGCGCGGGCTGGCTCTTCACCAGCGAGCGCGAGCCGCTGAGACGGCGGATCACGTAGTAGAAGACCGGCGTCAGGATCAGGCCGAAGACGGTGACGCCCAGCATGCCGGAGAACACCGCCACGCCCATGGCCCGGCGCATCTCGGCCCCGGCCCCGTGCGACACCACCAGCGGCCAGACGCCCATGATGAAGGCGATCGAGGTCATCAGGATGGGACGCAGGCGCAGGCGGCAGGCTTCCAGCACCGCTTTCAGCGGCGTGTCGCCCTCGATCTCGCGTTCGCGGGCGAACTCGACGATCAGGATGGCGTTCTTGCACGCCAGCCCCACCAGCACGATCAGGCCGATCTGGGTGAAGATGTTGTTGTCGCCGCCGGTGACCAGCACGCCGGCCAGGGCCGACAGCAGGGTCATGGGGACGATCAGGATCACCACCAGCGGCAGGCTCCAGCTTTCGTACTGCGCGACCAGAACCAGGAAGGCCAGGAGCACGCACAGCGGGAAGATGTAGATCGCCGTGTTGCCGGCCAGGATCTGCTGGTAGGTCAGCTCGGTCCATTCGAAGCCCATGCCGGCCGGGAGTTCCTGCTTGGCCAGTTCCTCGAGGGCCTTCTGGGCCTGGCCGGTCGAGAAGCCCGGCGCGGGGCCGCCGTTGATCTCGGCGGTCAGCATGCCGTTGTAGTGCATCTCGCGGTCGGGACCGGTGGCCTCCTTGAAGCTGATGAATGAGCCCAGCGGGATCATCTGGCCGGCGCCGTTGCGGGTCTGCAGGCGCAGCATCTGCTCGGGTTGCAGGCGGAAGCTCTGGTCGGCCTGGACGTTGACCTCGTAGGTCCGCCCGAAGCGGTTGAAGTCGTTGACGTACAGCGAGCCCAGATAGACCTGCAGGGTCTCGAAGAGGTCGGTCAGCGACACGCCCTGGGCGCGGGCCTTCTCGCGGTCGATGTCGGCCTGGATCTTGGGCACGCTGACCTGGTAGCTGGAGAAGACGCCGGCCAGGGCCGGATCCTTCTGCGCCTTGGCGATGATGTTCTGGGTGGCCTTGTAGAGCTCGTCCGAACCCAGGCCCGCCTTGTCGACGATCTGCATGCGGAAGCCGCCGATGGTGCCCAGCCCCTGCACGGACGGCGGGGGGAAGACCGCGATCTGGGCGTCGGGGATGGCGGCGAACTTCTGGTTCAGCTGGCCGACGATGGCGTTGGCCGACAACTCCTTGCCGCGACGGTCCTTGAAGTCGCTGAGCGGGAAGAACACCGCGCCGGCGTTGGGGCTGTTGATGAAGCCGTTGGCCGACAGGCCGGGGAAGGCCACCGAGTGCTCGATGCCCGGGGTCTTCATGGCGATGTCGCCCATCTGCTTGATCACGGCCTCGGTGCGGTCCAGCGAGGCGGCGTCGGGCAGTTGCACGACGGCGACCACATAGGCCTTGTCCTGCTGCGGCACGAAGCCGGACGGGGTGCGGGCGAAGGCCAGGCCCGTCAGCAGCAGGAGGCCGCCATAGACGAACAGCGAGGCGGTCGAGCGGCCCAGGGTCGCCTTGACGCCGCGGACGTAGCCGTTCGAGGCGCGGTGGAAGACCTTGTTGAACGGCGTGAACAGCCAGCCCAAAGCGCGGTCGATCAGCTTCTGGAAGCGGTCCTTGGGCGCGTCGTGTGACTTCAGGAGCACGGCGGCCAGGGCCGGCGACAGGGTCAGGGAGTTGATCGCCGAGATGATCGTCGAGATGGCGATGGTCAGGGCGAACTGGCGGTAGAACTGGCCCGACAGGCCGGTGATGAAGGCCGTGGGGATGAAGACGGCGCAGAGCACCAGGGCCACGGCGATGATCGGGCCGGTGACCTCGCTCATCGCCTTGCGGGTGGCCTCGGGCGGGGAGAGGCCGTTGGTGATGTGCCGCTCGACGTTCTCGACCACGACGATGGCGTCGTCGACGACGATGCCGATGGCCAGCACTAGGCCGAACAGGGTCAGCGCGTTCAGCCCGAAGCCCAGCAGCAGCATGATGGCGAAGGTGCCGATCAGCGACACCGGCACGGCCAGCAGCGGGATCACCGAGGCGCGCCAGCCTTGCAGGAAGATCACCACCACGATGACCACCAGGATGATGGCCTCGATCAGGGTGTGGACCACCGAGTCGATGCTCTCCTGCACGAAGGCGGTGGTGTCGTAGATGATCTCGTAGTCGACGCCTTCGGGGAAATCCTTCTTCAGCTCCTGCATGGTCTTCTTGACGTCGGCGGCCATCTGCAGGGCGTTGGAGCCGGGGCGCTGGAAGATCGGCACGGCCACGGCCGACTTGTTGTCGAGCAAGCTGCGCAGGGCGTAGTTGTTGGCGCCCAGCTCCACCCGGGCCACGTCGCCCAGGCGGGTGATCTGGCCGTCGGCGCCGGCGCGGATGATCACGTCGCGGAACTGCTCCTCGTCGGTCAGGCGCCCGGGGGCGTTGATCGACAGCTGGAACTCGGCGCCCGAATTGGGCGAGGGCGGCGCGCCAAGCTGGCCGGCGGCCACCTGGACGTTCTGCTCGCGCAGGGCCCGCACGACGTCGCCGGCGGTCATGCCGAGGGCCGCGACCTTCTCCGGATCCAGCCACACCCGCATGGAGTAGGCGCCGGCCCCGAAGATCTGCACGTCGCCCACGCCGTCGATGCGCTTCAGCCGGTCGCGCACGTTCAGCTGCGCGTAGTTGCTGAGATAGAGCATGTCGTAGCGGTTGTTGGGCGAGATCATGTGCACGACCAGGGTCAGGTCGGGCGAGGCCTTGTTGGTGGTCACGCCGATGCGCTGCACCTCCTGGGGCAGTTTCGGCAGGGCCTGGGCGACGCGGTTCTGCACCTGCACCTGGGCCTTATCCAGGTCGGTGCCGAGCGCGAAGGTCACGGTCAGGATCATGGCCCCGTCCGAGGCCGATTGGGACGACTGGTAGATCATCCCCTCGACGCCGTTGATGGCCTGTTCCAGCGGGGCGGCGACCGTCTCGCCGATCACCGACGGGTTGGCGCCGGGATAGGCCGCGCGCACGACGACCGTCGGCGGCACCACCTCGGGGTACTCGCTGATCGGCAGGTTGGGCAGGGCCACGAGCCCGGCGATAAAGATGACGATGGACAGGACGGCGGCGAACCGCGGCCTGCCGACGAAGAATTTTGCGAAGTTCATGGCGGGCGTCCGGAGGGGAGGAGGGACGAGTTTGGAGACCCCCTCCCCCTTTGATGGGGGAGGGGCAGGGGTGGGGGTGTCTGCTGAGGGCGGTGAGAGGCGCCGGCGTCTGTCGGCTGGCGCTGCTGTCACCCCCATCCCCGGCCCTTCCCCCATCGAGGGGGAAGGGAGAGGGCTTTAGTTCTGGCTCGTGGCGGTCGCGACCGCGGCCACCTTGCGGGGCCCGGCTTCCAGCTGGCCCAGGTCGGCGGCCTCGGTCTTCACCGCCACCGGGGCGACGGCGTCGCCGGGTTTCACCTTTTGCAGGCCGCCGACGATCACCCGGTCGCCGGGCTTGAGGCCCTGGCGGATGACCCGCAGGTTGCCGGCCAGCGGACCGACCTCGACCGGGCGGTACTGGGCCTTGTTGTCGGCCCCGACCACGATGACGTAGCGCTTGCCCAGATCCGTCGCGATCGCCCGGTCGGGGGCCAGGGCGACGGTCTGTGACGCGGCGCTGACCAGGCGGATGCGGGCGAACAGGCCCGGCGTGAACCGGCCGTCGGCGTTGGCGAAGATCGCCCGGCCGCTGATCGTGCCGCTCTTGGCGTCCAGGGCGTTGTCGATGAAGGCCAGCTTGCCGACGTGCGGATAACCGTCCTCGGTCATCAGGCCCATATAGACCGGGCTTTCCTTGCCGCGCTCGGCGGCGGCGTATTTCAGGAAGGTCTGCTCGTCGGCGCTGAAGGCCGCGTAGATCGGCGTGTCGGAGACCACGGTCGTCAGCATGTCGGCCTGGGTGACCAGGTTGCCGCGGGTGATCAGGGCCTTGGAGACCCGGCCGTCGATCGGCGAGGTGACGCGGGTCCATTCCAGGTTCAGGCGCGAGGTCTGCAGGGCGGCCTGGGCGGCGGCGAGATTGGCCTGGGCGGCCTTTTCTTCCGACGACAGCCGGTCGAATTCGCTGCGGGCCAGGGCGTTCTGGTCGATCAGCCGCTGGCCGCGCTCGCGGTTGACGACGGCCAGATCGAGGCCGGCCTTGGCGCGCGCCACCTCGGCCGAGGCGCGGGCGGCGTCGGCCTGGAACGGGCGCGGGTCGATCTCGAACAGCACCTGGCCCTTGCGGACATAGGCGCCTTCGGTGAAGCGGACGGTGTTCACATAGCCGCCGACCCGGGGACGGATGTCGACGGTGTCGACCGCCTCGAGGCGGCCGGTGAAGTCGTCCCACTGGCGCAGCGACTTGAAGGCCACGTCGGCGACGGTGACCTGGACGGCGGGGGCGGGGCCTTGCTCGGGCTGGGCCTTGGCGCTGCAGGCGGCCAGGACCGCCATGGCGGCGAGGCCGGCGAAGGTGTTGATGGCGTGGCGCATCGGGGAACCTGTCGAAAGAGACGCTCGGGGAGGAGCGGACGGGGAGGGGTTACGCTGGGACGCTATTCCCAGGCCGGGCGGCGAGCCCGGCGGCTGGGCTTGGGCTGGGAGGCCGTCCGGCCGATCCAGCGCTTGAGGGTGCGGCCGTGTTCGGCGGCGGTGGTCAGCCAACCCATCACGGGAGCGGCCGGGGCTTCGGGGGCGGCTGTGAGGTCGCTCGCGTTCGGCATGGCTTGCGCTCCGTTCAGGGGCTAAGAGGGAGGAAATGTCGCAGGGTCGGTTGCTTGAGGCTGGTTGCTTGACTTGGCGATGGCGGATAACGATCTAGAATGTGACGATACCGTTCGGTATCACTGACATCCGGAGAGATACTGACCGGTAACTCTCACGTCAAGGCGAGGTGCTGCGAAAATGGCTGCGAGAAAATCTGGGGAGGTCGGCTCGGGGGAGCTGGGAGCCGGGACGGCGTGCGCGCCGGACGGCCCGCCGGCGTCCAAGAGGCCCGCCCGCGACCGGATCTTCGAGACGGCCCGCGAGCTCTTCTACCAGCACGGCATCCGGGCCGTCGGCGTCGAGGCCATCGCGGCCGAGGCCGAGGCCACCAAGATGACGCTGTACCGGAACTTCCCGTCGAAGGACGAGCTGGTCGCCGAGGTCCTGCGCGAGCAGGAGCGCGAATACTGGGCCTGGTGGGACGGCGTCACGGCCATGTGCTGCAGCGATCCGCGCGGCCAGCTGGAGGCGATCTTCGACGCCTTCGAGACCAAGGCCTGCGACACCAACATCCACGGCTGCCCGCTGTCGAACGCCGCCATCGAGCTGCACGAGGAAAACCACCCCGCCCAGCAGGTGTCGGTGAACTACAAGCGCTCGCTGCACGGCCGGCTGATCGACCTGTGCAGCCGCGCCGGCGCGGCCGACCACGAGCTGGCCGACTCGCTGATGCTGCTGATGGAGGGCTCCTACACCGCCCGCGTCACCCTCGGCGCCGACGGCCCCGCCCGCTCGGTCGCCCGCGCCGCGCGGAGCTTGATCCGGGTGCACCTGGGGGATCGGTAGGGGCTGCTGGGCCCCCTCCGGCCCTCCGGGCCAACTCCCCCAAAGGGGGAGGATCTAAGAGCGCCGAGCCAAGAAGATGCTCCCCCTCTGGGGGAGCTGTCGCGAAGCGACTGAGGGGGTCAGCCCGCGATCTTCGCCGCCAGCCCCCGCGCACCGGCCACCGCATCGGCCCAGGTCACCTCGAACCCCGCCTCATCGCCATAGTACGGATCGGCCACGGCCTGGCCGGTCCGCCCCTCGACGTGATCCAGCAGCAGGCTCAGCCGCGCCCGGCTTCCGGCCGGCGCCAGCCGTTTCAGGTTCCGCAGATTGTCCAGGTCCAGCGCCACCACGTGGTCGAAGCGCTCGAAGTCGGCGGCCGTCACCTGCCGCGCGGCGTAGTGCCCGATCTCCACCCCATGCCGCCGCGCCGTCGCCTGGGCCCGCCGATCCGGCGGATCGCCCGCATGCCAGCCACCGGTCCCCGCCGAGTCCACGACGACGTCCAGCCCCAGCCGCTCGGCCTCCAGCCGAAACGCGGCCTCGGCCAGCGGCGAGCGACAGATGTTGCCCAGGCAGACGAACAGCACGGAAACGGTCATGACGAACCGCTAGGCCAAAACCCGCCGCGCCGACAACTCTGATTTTTCAGGAGATCTTCTAGGAGAAGAAAATGGCGCGCCCGGAACGATTCGAACGTCCGACCCTCAGATTCGTAGTCTGATGCTCTATCCAGCTGAGCTACGGGCGCGCATTTTTCGGCAAGAGAGACTGGCGCACCCGACACGATTCGAACGTGTGACCTTTGCCTTCGGAGGGCAACGCTCTATCCAGCTGAGCTACGGGTGCATCCGCCTTGCGGAAGCGCGGTCTTAGCCGAAAGCCGCGCCTGCGCAAAGGGTTTTGGTCAGCCTTTCGCCAGATAGACGAAGCGCAGCACGAAGAGCGCGGCGAGGACCACCAGCAGCCAGTCGCCCTTGCGCAGCTTGCCCGTCGCGGCCTTGAGGATCGCGTAGCTGGTGATGCCGAACGCCAGGCCGTTGGCGATCGAGAAGGTCAGCGGGATGGTGATCACCGTCAGGAAGGCCGGGATGGCCACGGTCGGGTCGTTCCAGTCGACTTCGGCCAGCGAGCCGATCATCAGCGCCCCCACCAGCACCAGGGCCGGGGCCGTGGCGGCGGCGGGAATGGCCTGGACCAGCGGGGCGAAGAACAGGGTGATAAGGAACAGGATGCCGACCACCACGGCCGTCAGGCCGGTCCGGCCGCCGGCGGTGACGCCCGAGGCGCTCTCGATGTAGCTGCACACCGTGCTGGTGCCGGCCGCGGCGCCGATCATGGTGGCGGCGGAATCGGCGGTGAGGATGCGGTTGAGGCGCGGGATCGTGCCGTCCTCCTGCACGAGGCCGGCCTTCTTGGTGACGGCGACCAGGGTGCCGACATTGTCGAAGAGGTCGACGAACAGGAAGACGAAGATGATCTCGAGCAGGGCGACGCCCATGCCGCCGCGCAGGTGCAGGGCCGCGCCCACGTCCATCTTCAGGAAGGTGGCCGAGAGGTCGGTCAGGCTGTAGGCGCCGGGGGTGAACTTCGACAGGCCCAGCAGCCAGCCGGCGATGGCGGCCAGCAGGATGCCGATCAGGATCGCGCCCTTCACCCGCCAGGCCTGCAGGGCGGCGATGACCACGAGGCCGATCAGGGCCAGGGCCGCCGTCGGGGTGGTCAGGTCGCCCAGGGCCACGGCCGTGGCCGGGTTGGCGACGATGACGCCGGCGTCCTTCAGGCCGATGAAGGCGATGAAGAGGCCCACCCCCGCCGCGACGGCGGAGAACAGCGGCCGGGGGATGGCGGCCACGATCATCTGGCGGATGCCGGCGACGGTCAGGATCAGGAAGGCCACGCCCGAGATGAACACGCAGCCGAGCGCGGTTTCCCACGGCACGCCCATGCCCTTGACCACGGTGTAGGTGAAGTAGGCGTTGAGGCCCATGCCGGGGGCCAGGGCCAGCGGGTAGTTGGCGATCAGCCCCATCAGGATCGAGCCGAGCCCAGCGGCCAGGCAGGTGGCGGCGGCGACGGCGGCCACCGGCATGCCGGCCTCGCCCAGGATCGCCGGATTGACCACGACGATATAGGCCATGGTCATGAAGGTGGTCAGACCCGCCAGCACCTCGGTGCGGACGTTGGTGCCCTGGGCCTTCAGGTGGAAGAGACGTTCGAGCATGGCTTATCGGCCTCCGGCCGGAGTAGGCAGGGCGCGCGCGTAGCGATCCCAGTGCTTGACGAGGTCGCGGGCGACGACGCCCCCGACCAGGAATTCGGCTTCGAAGCCGGCCTTGGCGCCGTCGTCGTGCAGCACGCGCGGGAAGGTCGGCTCTCCCAGGGGCGGGCGCGTGTAGTTGCTGGCCGTGCGCAGCACCAGCACCCGGCGCCGGTCGATGCGGCCGCTGTCGGCATGGGCGTCGAGCACGTCGAGGATCCCCTGGTCTTCGCAGTCGCTCATGGTGAAGGTCCCCGCGCCGTCGGTCCAGAGCTTGACCCAGTCGCGCGCCCACTGGGTGCGCTGCGTACCGTGCCAGAACCGCACCGTGCCCAGGGCGTCGCCTTGCAGCACGAACGGCGGGCGGGCCGCGTTGGGCTCCTTCACATAGCCGGCGCGCAGTTTCACCAGATCCGCATTGTCGGGCAGCTTGACGTCCTTGGTCAGGGCGTAGGCCCAGTCGACCAGGCCGCGATCAAGCGTCCAGGCCATGGCGCTGGAGCCCTCGGCCTTGCCCTTCACGTTAGGACGGTCGGCGTCGTTGGAATAGAGGCCGTAGGGCCAGTCGGCCGGGATCTCGCGATCGTCGACCTCGTAGATCGGGTCGGCGTCGACGACGTAGCGGGCCCAGGCGGCGCTGCCCACCGAGGCCGAGGCCGGATCGACGCCGGCGATGCCGCTGACGATCCAGTAGGCGTGGGAGAGATCGAACTGGTCCGACAGGATCAGGGCCGCGACGCTCTCACGGGTGCGGCCGCGCATGTCGCTGACGATGGCCAGCACGCCGTCGTCGGAATAACGGGCGACGTGGCGGATACCCGGCACCTTGATCTCACGCTTCAGCGGCCAGCCCTCGACCCAGGGCTGGAACTCGCCGGCGACGTCGCCGGTGTCGGCCCCGATCTCGAAGGTGGTGACGACCACGACCTTGATCGGGATGGGGATCGGGATCGGCTTGGCGGCCGCCTGGGCCAGGCCGGGGACGCTCGCGCCCAGGAGGACCGTCCCCAAAATGGTCGCCAAAGCGACCAATGTTCTTAGAATCCAAGCCCTCATGCCTGCCCCGCTTACTTAAAACGGCGCGAAAGTCGTCGGAACCGGCGGACGATGCAACAGGCTGGACGTCGGCCCTTCCGGCGGCGGCGCGCGCGAGGCTAGGGTGCCGCCGAATCGACCATCGGAAGCCTCCCCCCATGCGTATCGCCTCGACCGCCCTCGCCTGCGCTCTTCTGCTGACGCCGATCGGCGCGCCGATTGCCGCGAACGCCGCCGAGCGCCTGGACGCCGCGCCGCGCACGGCCGTGGTCAGCGCCTTCCCGCCGGAGATGGCGGCGCTGGAGGCGGCGACCGCCGACAAGCACGAATATGTCGCCGCCGGCACGCGCTACGTGACGGGCAAGCTGGAGGGCAAGCCGGTGGTGCTGTTCCTGTCGGGGATCAGCATGGTCAATGCGGCCATGACCACCCAAGCGGCCCTCGATCGCTTCCATGTCGTCCGCATCGTGTTCTCCGGCGTGGCCGGCGGGGCCGATCCAGAACTCGAGGTCGGCGACGTGGTGGCGCCGGAGACCTGGGCCCAGACCTCCGAGATGGCCTATGCCCGCGAGGTTCCGGGCGGCTTCGCCCCGACGCCCGGCCTGGTCAGCGACCTGCCCAATTTCGGCATGATGCATCCGCGCGCCGTGACGGTGAACCAGGACCCGGCCAAGGCGGAAGACAAGCTCTCCTTCGCCGCCGATCCGGCCCTGATCGCCCTGGCGCGCCAGTCGGTCGAAGGCCTGGCCCTGAAGCGCTGCGCCGCCGACCAGTGCCTGACCAAGCCGCCCAAGGTGGTGGTCGGCGGGGCCGGCGGCTCGGGCCCGGTGTTCGTCGACAACGCCGCCTTCCGCGACTACGCCCACAAGACCTTCGGCGCCCGGGTGCTCGACATGGAGAGCGCCGCCGTGGCCCAGGTGGCCTATGTCAACAAGACCCCGTTCATCGCCTTCCGCAGCCTGTCGGACCTGGCCGGCGGCGACCCGGCGACCAACCAGTTCCCGGTGTTCCTGCGCCTGGCGGCGGATAACTCCGCGACGGTGGTGCGGGCGTTTGTGAAGGCGTTGCCGTAGTAAGCAGACCTCTCCCAGCCCAAATCCACCTCTCCCATAGGGAGAGGGAGGGGCCCATGCGCAGCATGGGAGGGTGAGGGGTTTCGGACTTTCCGGACAGGGCAGGGTCAAAAGGGGACGAGACGGCAGACGTCTTACCCCCTCACCCTCCCACGCCTTCGGCGCGGGCCCCTCCCTCTCCCCATGGGAGAGGTTTTCCGTAGACGGCCTCCGCCTCAGGTCTTCAACGGATCCTTGGCGTTCGGATCGCCGTAGGTCAGCGACACGAACACGTCCTCCAGGTCCGGATCTTCGGTCGCGATGTCCTTGATCGACACGCCAGCCCCGCGCACGGCGGCCAGCACGTGTTCGACGCTCGACTGGCCGGTGCGGTAGCTGACCGAGAAGGCCCCGCCGGCGCGGCCCTTGGTGTCGAAGCCTTCCAGCGCCGGCGGCGTCGCCAGCGGGCTCTCGGGGGTCACCACCACGTTGCGGATGTCCATCCGGCCCAGCAGCGTCGGGGTCGGCTCGCAGACCACGACCTCGCCGCGGTTGACGATGGCGATCTGGTCGCAGAGTTCCTGGGCCTCTTCCAGATAGTGGGTGGTCAGCACGATGGTCACGCCCAGCTCGTGCAGGCCCTTCACATATTCCCACAGCTGGCGGCGCAGCTCGACGTCGACGCCGGCGGTCGGCTCGTCGAGGATCAGCACCGGCGGCTGGTGGACCATGGCCTTGGCCACCATCAGACGCCGCTTCATGCCGCCCGACAGCTGGCGGACGTAAGCATTCGCCTTGTCGCCCAGGCCCAGCGCATTGAGCAGCTCGTCCGTGCGGCGCTCGTTCTTGGGCACGCCGTAATAGCCGGCCTGCACCTCCAGCGACTCGCGCGGGGTGAAGAAGACGTCGGCGGCCAGTTCCTGCGGCACCACGCCGATGGCGGCGCGGGCGTCGCGCGGGCGCTCGTCGATGTCGCGGCCCCAGATCCGCACCGTGCCCGACGACTTGCGGGTCAGGCCGGCCAGAATGTTGATGAAGGTCGACTTTCCAGCCCCGTTCGGACCCAGCAGCCCGAAGATCGAGCCGCGCGGCACCTTCAGGTCGATGCCGTTCAGCGCCCGCTTCTCCGGCGCGGTCTTGGTGGCGGGATAGGTCTTGAACAGGCCCTCGGCTTCGATCGCGTAGGCAGGCAGGTCCATGAAGCGTCCAATCAAGGCCCGTCGCGGGGCCGAAGGCTTTGAAAACGAAGGCGCGGCGCCTTGCCCGAATTGACGTGGCGCCGACGCGTCGCATAGGTATGCCTCGTTCGCCGCCTAGCCAAGGCCGCGCTCAGAATTCGAAGGTTAGTTCCCATGGCCAAGGCCAAGTCCGAAGCTCCGACCGCCCCCACGGGCATGGACGTCGCTGTCACCGCCGGCCCGGCCCCGGAAATCGTCCACGTCCATTCGCACCGCATCGCCTGCGAAGGCGTCGGTGGGGCGCTGGGCCACCCGCGCGTGTGGCTGGAGATGGGCGCGGCCGGCTCGGTCGACTGTCCCTATTGCGACCGCCGCTTCATCGCCGCCTCGCACGCCGGCCACGACGAGGACGAGCAGCTCGCCCCCGGCGTCTACGAAGGCCCCGGCGGTCACTAAGTTGGACGATTCCAGCCTCTCCGGCCCCCGCGCCGAGACCCTCGCCCAGGCGTGGGAAGCAGCCGAGTGGCCGCACGACCCGCCGGTCCTGCGCGCCATCGCCATGCCGTCGGACACCAACCCCGAAGGCGACATCTTCGGCGGCTGGCTGCTGTCGCAGATGGACCTCGCGGCGGCCTCGATCGCCTTCCACCGCGCCGCCGGCCGCTGCGCCACCATCGCCGTCGACGGCATGGTGTTCATCAGCCCGGTGTTCGTCGGCGACGAGGTGAGTCTCTTCGCCCGCATCGTCCACACGGGGCGCACCTCGCTGAAGGTCGAGGTCGAAGCCTGGCGCCGCCGCCGCGACGGCGAAAAGGCCCACAAGGTGACCCAAGGCGTGTTCACGTTCGTCGCCATCGGCGAAGACCGCAAGCCGAGGCCTTTGCCTTAAGGCGGATCGGGGCCTTAAGGCGGATCGGGAGATGCTCCCCCTCTGGGGGAGCTGTCGCGTAGCGACTGAGGGGGTCCAGCGCCGGCGCTACCCCCTCCGGCCCTCCGGGCCACCTCCCCCAAAGGGGGAGGATTTGCCGGACTATTCCAACCCCTTCGCCACGCCTTCGCGACGCGGATCCGCGCCGCCTTCCAGCACGCCGCCCTTGCGCACGATCACCCCGTGCAGGCCCGAATTCTCGTTCTGGCCTTCCTTGACCAGCACGCCGCGCGCCTGCAGGGCCGCCGTCAACTCCGGGCCGAAGCGGTCGACCTCGCCCGAGAACACGTCGCCGCGCGCCACCAGGTTGGGCAGGGCGACGGCGTCCTGCATCGACAGGCCCCAGTCGAACACGCCGACCATGGCCTTGAGGTTATAGGACAGGATCGCCGAGCCGCCCGGCGAGCCGACGGCGGCCAGGAACTTGCCCTTCCTGTCGAGCACGATCAGCGGCGACATCGACGAGCGCGGACGCTTGCCCCCGGCCACGGCGTTGGCGCCGGGCAGGCCGTCCTTGTCGATCGGCGCGAAGTTGAAGTCGGTCAGCTGGTTGTTGAGGAAGAAGCCGCCGACCATCCGGCCCGAACCGAAGATGCTCTCGACCGTGGTGGTCATCGACACCACGTTGCCGGCCGGATCGACGATGACGAAGTGGGTGGTGCCGCCCGGCTCGATCGTCGAGTCCGGGCCGACCTTGGGCGCGCCCTTGGGCAGGCCGAAGGTGGGGACCGGGCCGGCCGTCTCGCCGATCAGCTTGGCGCGTTCCTTGACATAGGCCGGGTCCAGCAGACCCTCGACCGGCACGGTCACCTTGCCCGAATCGCCGACATAGCGGTCGCGGTCGGCGTACATGACGCGTTCGGCCTCGGCGATCTGGGTCCAGGCGATCGGGTCCTTGGGGCCGCGCTTGTCGATGTCGGTGTGCTCGAGCATCAGCAGGGCCTGCAGCAGCGACACCCCGCTCGACGACGGGTTGGGCACGCAGACGGTGTAGACCTTCCACGGCCGGCAGAGGGCGTCGGCGCTGCGCGGCTTGTAGGTCTTCAGATCCGCCAGGGTCATGGCCGAGGGCCGCTCGCCCTCGTGCAGCTTGGCGACGATCGCCTGCGCCAGCGGGCCTTCATAGAGGGCCGACGGCCCCTCGGCGGCCAGGCGGCGCACCGTGGCGGCGTAGGCCGGGTTCTTCAGCGTCTCGCCGGCCTGGTAGCGCTGGCCGTCGGGCTTGGTGAAATAGGCGGTCGCGTCGGGCGTCTTTCCCTGGGGCGAGCGGCCGTTGATCATCGAGGCCAGGCGCGGGCTGACGGTGAAGCCCTGGTCGGCCAGCTTTTCGGCGTCGAGGAACAGGCGGTCCCAGGCGATGGCGCCGTGCTCCTTCTGGGCCTGGGCCAGCATGCCGACCGCGCCCGGCACGCCGGTCGAGCGGCCCGACAGCACCGCCGAGATGAACGGCACGGGCTTGCCGTCGTCGCCCAGGAACAGGGCCGGCGTCGCGGCGGCGGGCGCGGTCTCGCGCCCGTCATAGGCCGTCACCTTGCCGGTCTTGGCGTCGTAGACCACCAGGAACGAGCCGCCGCCCAGGCCCGAGCTCTGCGGCTCGACCAGCCCCAGCACCGCCTGCACGGCCACCGCCGCATCGACGGCCGAGCCGCCTTCGCGCAGCACCCGCAGCCCCGCCTCGGTGGCCAGCGGATTGGCCGTGGCGACCATGCCGCGCGGGCTGTAGGCGGCCGCGGCGCCATCCGTGCTCGGCGCCGTGACCGCGGCCGGCCTGTCCTTGGCCACCGCCGCCGGCGTCGCGCAGCCGGCGATCCCTCCGCAAGCGGTCAGGACGGCGAGGGCGGCGAGAACGGGCAGGCGCATGGGCGGATCCTCGGAACGGAGCGCGGAACAGGTCCTGGCGAGCGGCTTCAAAGCCGACTCCCGGGACGGAGATTCGACGAACCATGCCCCCGCCGCCGCCAGCGCGCTCGCAAAAAACACGGTCCCACGCCCCTGCGACATCTTTTCCGGCCGTTGAAACCGTTACAGCACAAGGATTCGCCCACTTATCCACCGGACTCGGCGACTTTTTTCGACAAGACGCTTGCACACCCCCGGGGTCCGGGCTATTTCCCCCGCCTCGCCGCAAGGCAGTGCGCGCCCGTAGCTCAGCTGGATAGAGCATCAGACTACGAATCTGAGGGTCGGACGTTCGAATCGTTCCGGGCGCGCCATTTTCTCCAAGAAAATCATACACTTAACCGGTGGCGCGGTGAGCGCCCCCGACTAATTTTGCTTTTTAGTCGGGGTTTTAGTCGGGGGATTTTCTTTCTCCGTGCTTCCCTGCTGCATCGGCGGGTTCAGCTTGGGCCTGGATAGCGGAGGCGCAGGCTAGCTTCGCGACCTGTTAGAGGGGTGAGCAACGCTGGTCAGGCAGCTGTGCTGCGGCCTGTCGCGACTCGCGAAGATCCGTTCTACTCATGTTCCATGAGCGGAAAGACACGATCGGCCGAAGTCCCGGCCTTGCCCCGCGGCGTCTCGCCGTCGGACTTCATGCGCAAGATGCGCCCTGAGCAGTATTCCGACAGCGCCGAACGGTCGGCGTACAAGCTCGATGCCTCGGCGCTGGAGCAGAGGCTCGATACTCTGACGGCGCGCAACCAAACCCACGACTTCGAGATCTTCTGCCGCATGCTTTGCGAGAGGCTGATTTGTCCCAATCTCAAGCCGGCGACGGGGCCGGAAGGTGGGGGCGACAGCAAGGCTGACAGCGAGACCATCGCCACTGCCGACGAGGTGATGAATCTCACCTATGTCGGCGCCGCCAATGCCGGACGCGAGCGATGGGCCTTCGCCTTCAGCGCCAAGAAGGCCTGGCGGCAGAAAGCGCGATCGGACATCGACGGTCTGGCCGCGACAGGCCGTCCCTACGACAAGGTCTTTTTCGTAACGTCCCAATATGCCCGCGCCCGGGATCGCGCGGCGCTTGAGGACGAGATGTCCACCAAGCACGGCTTTCGGGTGGAGATTCTCGATCGATCTTGGATCACCGCCAAAGTCATCGAGGGGAACCAGAAGGATCTGGCCTTCGAGTATCTCGGTGTCGGAGAGCACCTGGCCGCCCACCGGCTCGGCCCTGCCGACTACGCGCGCATGCAGCAGTTGGAGGATCTGGAAAAGGTAATCCAGGATCCCGCTGCCTACGAAGGTCAGCCAGGTCAGCGCTCTGCTGACGCTCTGTCCGCAGCCCTTCTATCTCGTGAACTCGAGCGACCTCGCTTCGAGACCGATGGTCGTTTTCAGCGTGCAATCCGCTTGGCCGATGATCATGGCCTGCTTCGGCAAAGGCTCGACGCGCGCTATCAAATGCTCTGGACGGCCTTTTACTGGTTCGACGACTTCGACCTGCTGGACCGGGAATACGACGCCTTCGCGGAAATGGTGCTCGCCTCTGACATGGCGCGTAACGTCGAGCTGGTCGGCAACCTGACGCAAAATCTCGTCAACCTGGTGATGCACGGTCATCGTTCGGCCGAGCAGGTGAAGCTAGCGGCGAGGATGGAGCGCCTGGTCGATCGCTTGAAGACCTTGGCCGCCGACAAGGAACGGCCCAACAACGCGCTCGAGGCCCGAACCTCACTCCTGATCATCCAGGTCAACGAACTGATGCTGACCGGGGACAAGGCGGCATTGCCAAGCCTGTGGCCGCAGTTCACGCAGATCCTGCAAGAGGCCGACGGCCTCGTCGAATACTCCGCCGAACGCCTAGTACAGATGATCGAGGTCTACGGGACCTTGGCCGGGCGAGACCCCGGCTATAGCCGTCTCGTCGATGAGCTGGCGGCTTTTGTCAGTCGACGCACGGGGGAAGGCGAAAGCGGGTTGATCCTGCTCAAGCGCGCCAACCAACTGGATGGTGAGGAAGATCGCTTCGAGCTTATCCGGATTTTAGGGCGAGCCACCCGCCAGTTGGCCAAGAAGGAGTACGTGGAGAGCCTCGTGGAGGCCACCTACCTGCTCGCCCTGGCCTATCGCGGCATGGGCATGCTTTGGGCCGCGAGGGCTCACGCGATGTTCGCCGTCGCCAGCATCTTCGTTGAGGCTGAAACAGAAGCAGATCTGCCAGCATCGATCGTGCCGGCGCTGATGTTGCTCGGGTGGATCGACGTCGAACTTCGACTGCTTCCCGAACTCCTTGATGTCGTTCGACTGGTGCGAGGGTGCCGCGAAAGCCTGCCGCTGACCGAGGACTCCCTCGAGCGCGTCGCAGATCGCCTTGAGCGTTTCGACGTGGTGTTGGCGAGCCAGATGGTCAATCTCGGCGCGAAGGAGCTCGCGGCCGCCGCGTCGCTGCCGGACCTCTTTGGCGGCCTGGGCCTAGAGAAGGCGCAGGGCGCGCTCTTGTACGCCTTAGGCTACGAGACCCTCATCATCGACGAAGCCACCTTGGCTGACAGCGAAGCGCTCGCAAAGATCCGCGAGACGTTCGTACTCTTGGCCAGCCAGCCCGCAGGCGATCCAACCGGCACGCCGCTGATCACTTACGGGACCACGGAGCAGGTGATCGAGACGCGCGTCCTGGGCATGCGCGTCGCCGCGCGGTTCCTTGGATCCGACGTCCTGATCCAAGTTGCCGAGACGCTCCTAGCTGTGATCGAGACGCTGTTCGCCACGACGTTGGCCGCCCGCGTGGGCGCCCACGTCGAGCGGTTCGAGATCAGGATCGAGGAGCATGACGGCTTGGAGGAGCCGGTCTATGAGATCGACGAGGTGCGAGCGCGGTCCCTGCTGAAATGGCCGAGCGGCGTGGCGCCCACATCTTTCGCCATGGACGGGCGCACGCATCAGACCATGACCTACGTCGCCAGTATGGTATTCGTCGCCAGCTGCGTGACCGACAATCCCTTGAGCCTGATCGAGCAGCTGTACCGTGACGAGGCTCTCGGCGAGCGCATCAGCACCGCTGTTGCAAGTGCAGCCAGCCGTAGCCGAGCCTTCACATCCGCAGCGTCGCGGCTGTCGGATTGGGTGGCGATATCGGAGACGTCCTACCCTCCGACCGACAACCGGCCACTGATTGTTCGCCGGAAGCTCGACCCAATCCCGAGCGAAGATGAGGTTCGGGAAGTGCGCGGCGCCAATTTCGAGCCCGCGATGCCTCGGGACCATCGCGATCTCGAAGTTCGCGCCATTCTCGAAGTGCCGCTTTGGGAGAGAAGCGGGTGGGCAGGTCTGTTGTCCTGCACCTTCGGGGCGGCGGCGCCGCCGATCATGGCGTTCGTCTTCGACAATCGCGACATCGGGCGCGAGATCTTCAGCCGCTGGCGGGAGCGCTTTGGCAAGCGCGATACGAACGGCGACATCCACTTCGCCATTCTCCGCAATCTGCCCGGATGTCCGCCCGCCCACTACGCGGCGCTTTTGACTGCCGGCCGCAACGGCGTCTCGGAGGTGAAGGTCACGCAGATGGTTAGCCGGCTTAAGGTCCTGGAGCCGAGCACAGACGAGAATCTTCAGCGGTTCCTCTCCGCCTATGAGACGATTGGCTGTTACGGCATTGCGCCGGCGGTGATCGGCGAGGACGGTGAACCGGAACTGATGTTCGACCTTGCGATCCTCAAGCGTGATCTTCCTGTCAGGAACTTCGACGAGATCCAGGAAGGGGAACTGGAGCATATCGGCCGGATGTTATTGGAGGGGCCTCGAGGATAGGCTTTGCGGGGGCGGCAGCGCCGCCGAAGAGGGCTTTGGTGATGTCCGAAATCAAGCTCAGCGCCACCCCGAAGGGTAATGGGTATCAGGCGACCATCACGTTCCCGACGGGCGTGGTCGTTAGTTCCTCCGAAGCGTTTCCGTCGATCTCCGAGGCGATCGCCGCAGCTGCCGTGAAGCTGTTGGAGATGCCGGATCGGATCGCCCGTCTCGATCAATCCGATGATGTGGCCGGCTAGGCGCGACCCACTTTGCGACTGCACCGCGAGTCAGGTGAAGCTGGGCGAGCTTGCAGCGAAGCGCCCCGCGTCGGCGCCATTTGGCGGGAGGGAAGATGGCGACGAACACGAAGCCACGATGCATAGACGTCCTGTCTTGGCGCAGACCAACCAAAAAAGAGCATCGCCAATACCTGGATCGGTTGTTGAAAAGGGCGAAGGTATCTGAAGGTGGGGGTGCGGCGCTATGTGTTCGGAAGCACATAAGCACCTTGGATATGTACTGTTACCTGAAGGCTCGCTTTGGTTTGCCAAATGGGATGCAGAGCTTTCTCCGAAGGGACGATAGCGACAACATTTATCACTGGGACTACAATCTCAAAGTACACGACCTCGATCTCTACATCGTCGCCTCCTCACGCGAAGTGCATATCTGGGCCTATGAGCCGATGTCGGATGAGGATTGGAAGGCGCTGATCCTGGCGATCAAGGCCGACTTCGGGCGCATGGGGCGTGAAAAGTCGGAGGTCCTTCATGCGCTGGATAAATGGTCGGTTTTTCCCAACAAGTACGTCGCAATCGCGGGGCTATGCGCCGACCATCACGCGGTGATCACCGACGTTCTCGGTCAGGGTGATCCGTTCGAGTTCGATTCATTGACGATGCTGCGCAATCGCGCCGCTAAGGGTGAGGTCGCCGAGGAAGAACACGTCCCCCAAACGCCAGAACCAGAGCTGTTCGGGGCCTGTCTGCAGTTGGCGCTGCTGACGCCGATCATGGCGGAAGCCTTCCTGAATATGGTGATCCTGATGCTCTGCCGGCCCGAGATCCGTGCGGATAAAAGGCAATACGACGCGTTCATTCGCGATAACATTGACAGGCGAATTTTCGATCTCTTCTACAAGTGCGAGGGCTTCGATAAGCCGATCGACATGTCTTCCGATATTTACAAGGCCTTCAAGCGCGTGGTTGATAGGCGAAATCATGCGATACATGGTAATATTGACCCGATCGCAGAGCGCATAGAGACGGTGTACTTCGATGCGACGCGGCCACTCTATCCCGAGGGTGGCGATCACATCGGGAAATTCAGGGCATCTTTAGCTAAGCACTATCGGCCGCAGGAAGCCGTCGATGATTATGAGGCCACGCACCTAATGCTGCTGGAAATCGTCGCTGCTCTGAAGCCGGACGTGCAAGCGGGGTTCTGGGTTGTCATGGATGACGCCTATCCCGGCTTCGACGAGCGCAGGAAGAAGTGCGGGCACCTATTTCCGGGGCACTTCGTGAGCAGTCACTATGACGCGCAGCGCTTTGACGATGACCTAGAGGTCGTTTGGTAGCGGGGCCATCTGGAAGAGCTGTAGGGACGAGTAGGTCTAAATTTCAGGCTCTTGAACCATTCGCACGCGCAAGCGCCGGGCCCGTTCCTTGAACGCCGCCTCGCCGCCTTCGAGAATCTCGCAAACCCGCTGCCTGATGTTTTGGTTCTCCAACCCGCCACACGTGTAGGTGATTTCTGGCAGCGCACCGGCGCGGTGCTGACCACAGGTGGCGACCACGACCTGGTCGGCATCCGTGTTCACGACCAAGTTGGCATTGTGCGTCACGATGACGACCTGCCGCCGAATCTTGGCGTTGCGGAACCTGGGCACGAGTTCGTCGAAAATCGACTTCGGGTCGAGGTTCTCCTCCGGCTGATCGATGATCAGCGGGCGGAGGTCTTCCCGATCGACCGCAAGGTACAGCAACAGCAGGACGATGCCGCGTGTGCCCGGCGACAATTGCTCGATGTCGACGCCGTCATACTGAACACCGTAGGACACCTCGATGTGCTCAACGCTGTAGAGCCAGCGGGTAATAGCCGCAGCCCAGCGCCGGAAGGCCGCTTTATCAGTCCGTTCGACATTGGCTTGGTCGAGGAAGTCTTGACGGTGCCTTTGAAAAAAGGCGCCCATAGCGTCGCCGGCTTCGTCGACGCTCCCCGTTTCCCAAACCGACTTCAGGGTTTCCATAGCCCGCGTCGCCAAGGTCCCTCGGCCACGGAAGGCGCCGGCCTTGCGGACATCGAGCAGCTCCTCGCCGGCGTCAGCCCAAGCCTGCACATCTGCGGTGCGCCGCACGGAAAACGACAATCTTCCGAGCGCGCCGAGTTCTTCCTCCAATCGAATTTTGAGAGGGGCGTAGAGCGCTTCCAGCTGCTGCTGTTCTTCAACCAACGCCGCGATGACGCCCTTGTAGGCCGTGATCCGATCCGCCTGCAGCTTGCTGATGCGCGCTTTGGCGCCCTCGGCAATCGCGATCTCGCGCTCCAGCTTCGCGGCCGCCGTCTCATCGGCGACAATCCGTTGCGTGAGCTGGTCATATCGCTTGGCGCGATCCCGATCGACGCCGACCAGTTGTTGAACCCTCGCCAGTTCGGCTTGAAGAACAGATAAGGATAGTTGGGACAAATCTGCGCCGTCGGCCAGCTGAGGGCCGGAGCCGACCGCGGGCGTTCCTCTCACCTGGGCGACAGCCGTCTCGACTTCAGCCAGGGCCGACTGTGTGGCGCCGTCGACGTCGCCGACATAGTTGAGCTTGAAAAAGTCCCAGGTAGCGTCTGACAGGCCCGCCTCGGCGTATTTCCCGCGCAACTGGCGCAGCTGCGCGTCCGCGGTGCTTTTTCGGAAAGCGGCGACCTCCTCAGCGAGAGCCAGAACCGCTTGTTTTCGTCGCTCAAGTCCCTCTAGCACCTGCGATTTGGATTCAACCGCGCGCGATACTGCGTCTAATGCCGCCGCCCGCGCTTCGTCTCCCTGGGGGATGAGAGCGGCGCGATCGACTTTGAGCTTCGCAGCGTTCGTCACCAGAGATTCACGCTGGAGCTGCAGGCCTTGCAGGCTAGCCTCGCGCTCCCGTTCCTGCTCGATCTCGACAGAAACGGATCCTAGCGCTTCAACTTCGCGCGCATGTGCGGCGCGGGCGCGTGACGCCTTCAGGTCCAAAAGTTCTTTGAAGTCGCTCGCGCCTAGGCGAGCGTCCTGACCATGCGCTTGGTAGATCACCCGGTGGATCTCGGACATGAGTTCGGTGGTGACCCCGTCGGAGGCGCAGAGCCGATCGACGAATTGTTGGGAGAGATACTGGACGCGGGGACGATCCAGGAAATCCTCGAGCTCTAGGGAGGTCAGGCCGTTCTCGGTCGTCTCGCCGTTGCGCCAAGTCAGCGCGACAGCCTCATTGCTCAGCGCCGGCTTTGCGCGGCTTAGGAAGGAGCGCTCATTGACCTGGGCGGAAGCGGAGAACGCGCCTGCCGCGATCAGATCAGCCAACGCCGTCTTGCCAGAGCCGCGCGCACCGATCACGCAAACCAGACCGCTGTTGAGAGGCACCCTTGGATTGGGTAGCCAGTCCGCGTCAGAGACGCTCACTTCAGCAATGACCTGGGAAGCCAAGCCTTCCTCAGGCGGAGCGGGGCCTATTGCAACGCGGACTTCAGGCTCGAGCGCCGCTTGACGCAGGCTCTCAAACACCGCGTCACCTTTGATCCAGCACCGTCGGTCGAGGTCGGGGTTTAGAACCTTCGTCAGACCGTGCGCGTCGCTTCCGTGCAGACAGGGCTTTCGGCCGTTGTATCGGGCTTCCAAGTGCTCACGCGTTACGCCGCCCTGCCCAAGCCAGAAGGCTCGCTGACTGGGTGTCGAGGCGAAAACGATGTGCGCGAAAGATTCGATCTCGGCCCGCTGAGTGTCCAGCGCCGGGTCACCGCCCAGGCCAGCCGTTCCGTCTCGGTTGCTGCCGGCGACGGCGACGAGCACGTTCTCCTGCACCCACGTGTTCTGACGCCAGGCCGTGCGCAGCTGTTTGAAGTCGACCTTGAACTGGTTCGCGCCCTCGGCAAGGAGCGCGGCCGTGTCCGTCTGTAGGGGCTTGTAGCGACTTCCAAGGCGTCGCAGGTCGTCTGGGTCACAGTGAAAGGTTGTCTCGAACGCCTCGAAAGTCAGCCCCTTGAGGAACTGATTGATTTTAGCGACATGGGCAGGGTCCTCGGGCGACACCAGCAGGTGGAGATTTATCGCGGGTCCCTTCTGCGTGCTGATGTTCAGCCGCAGTTCGATGTTCGGGAAGACCAGCGCCACACTCGGCAGCCGGCCTGCCGCGCGGTTGAGAAACTCTTCGTATGTCCAGGCGCCGAAATAGTCGGTCACGCCGAGCGCCTGCACAGGTGGATCGGCGGTCTCTATGAGAGTGAGATAGGCCTCCCAGCCGGTATCCCCAGCGGGATATTGATCGTTGAACAGCGTGCCAGGAGGATGGATGTGCGGCTCCCACCGCCGCCATACCGATCCGCGCGGATCCGCCGTCCCTGCTCGATAGCTAACCACGGCCGCCCCGCCCGCGCTTACAACCAAGCCTAGATTAGGCCAATGATCTCGCGCCTATTGCAAGGTGGGAGGGCCGCCCCCTAGCGGGAACCAAGGTGGCTGTAGAGGTTCGCTTAGCGCCGGAGGACGACTGTGACGTCGCCTTTCTTGTGCGCTTGGAACGCACAGGTTATCGTCTTGGCAGGCTCTCGGTAGGAGCCCGCCGCCCGTCAGCGCGAAGCCTCACCTGGCACTACTCAGACTAATTCCTGACCCTGTTCGTTTTGTTCAGGCTCTCGGGCGGTGGACGGGCGACGCTTCGGCACGGGCCAGGAGCACAACGATGACCGGTCTTCAGACCTCCACGTCCACCCCCACCACCCTCGACGGCATCAAGCGGCTGGCCAAGCGCATCCGCGCTCAGCAGGGCCTGCAGCACGCTCGCGCCCTCGACCAGGCCGCCGTCCAGTCCGGTTTCAACAACTGGATCGACGCCACGCGCCGCCTCCCGGTCCGTCCGCCGTCGGCGGGTCCGCGCAAGCCGAATGTCCGGCCCGGCTACGCGGTGCGGATCACGATCGGCTGGCGCGACCGTGAAGCGCGACAGGCGGGCGTTGAGTCCCTCAGCGTGCGCCTGAGCCGCCCGCTGCTGGAGGTCGTCAGTCCGGCCCAGATGCGCATCGCCGACCGGCTGGGCCACCTGCGCGTCATCGGCGACAATCACCTGGCCGCCCGCGATCTGGACCACTCGCAACAGTCCGCGCGCTGGGCCATCTGCCAGGCGCTGCGCACCCTGCAGTTCATCGACGTCACGGGCCTGCGCCCCTCCACCAGCCGCTATCGCGCTTATCCCAACGGCGCCTATCGCGCCGAGGCGCCGGGCGTGGATCACCCCACCACCTGGTACGATCCGAAGGCCAAGGCCCATCTGATCGCCGACGAGCCCTACCCGATGTCGGACAGCAGGCTGCAGGAGCGGGCGGCGTGGGCCGACGAGCACGGTTTCATCATCGCCAAGGCTGATCGGTGGGGGATGTACCGGCCGGACGGCGGTGTCGAGTTCTACCTGATCACCGACGGGCGCAAGGGTTACGACCCGTCGCCGCTGATCGCCGCGGTTAACGCCCTGGGCGCGCCGATCAGCGAGGCGCCGTGGTCTGGTACGTCCACGGCCTTCGACGCCGCCCGGCTTCAGCCGCAACGCAGCGCCTAATTTACCCCTCCCGCCAAGCGGCGAGGTTTCCGGATGGCGCCGTCGCCGGCCTAGCCTACGGCGGCGTCTTCTTGGGCGGCGGCGGTGACGATCGTCTCCACCGACTTGATCAGGGCCAGTAGTTCCTCGCCCTGGAATTCCGACCAGGCCAGGGAAACCGCCAGACTCTGTTGCTCGAAGTCCAGGGTCTGCGCGACCGCCGGGGTCAGGAGTTCGCGGCTATAGAGGGTCGAGTGCTGCTGGCCCATGGGCCTGACCAGCCCCTTGAAGGTCTCCGGGTGATCGGCGGCGGCCTGATAGATCCGCCGACGCAAATCCGCCTCCAGCGGACCCAGCACCAGGGTGACATGCACCCGGCCGGTGGTCGGGTTGACCTTGATCTCGAACATCAGGCCCCGTCCAGTGCGCGTCCAGAGCGACCGGCTGCATTGCGCCCCGGGAAGGTCGCTATCCCATCGGGCCGGCAGGAAGCGGAAGATGGTCATAGATGAGCGATCTTCGACCAGGCCCTCGACGCCTAGAACGCGTGATTTCAGGACGTCGAGCAGACCTTGCGGCGCGGGGCGGACCTCGAAAACGAAGTCGAAGGCCTCGCGATGGCGCTCGTAGAGTTTGAGCGCGAGGGACTTGAGTTCTTCGTCGGGCACGACGTGTCTCCGCAGCATTTCGACGTAGTGGGACAGGATCATCCGAGGCTCGACAGCGACGCTGTCGTGGCGCGAAAGATCGTCCAGGATCTCGGCCAGCCTCCGATAGCTGAAGGGCACGTAGCCCTCGCAGTCAGGCTCGACGCCATCAGGGGTCAAGAAGATCAAGAGGTGTTTTCGGGTTGGAAAGCGGCGCTGGAGGGTCTCCTTGTAGCGCTGCAACTGCCCCTCGCCGGCGCCTGCGCCGACCTTGTTCTCGATCAGCACCATCAGGTTCAGCGAGCCGATCTCGATTAACAGGTCGATATTCTCGCGCTCGCGATGAACGACCGCATCGTCGAGATCGGCAAGCGCCAGTTCCAAGGGGCGGATCGGCCGCAGCTCGGGCGGCGTCGCCTCCAGGATCGCGCGAAGCGTCTTTTCAAGCGCTAGAGGGCCAAGGCCATGAGCCCTCGCCGGCGTGAACAGGTAGCCGAGGAAGTTGGAGTGGCGCAGTTCGGCGCGAACGCCGCCCATGGCCTCGAAGAGATTGAACCGCCCGAGCAGGGCGTCGAGGCGATGAAACCCATCATCGTCGACCAACTGGTTGAGGGCGTTTTCGATTCCGTGGAGATCAGGATCAGGCAGGGCGCGTCTCCCAAGCTTGGCCAGGCAGAGCTTAGCGGCTGCGCGGTTGCGGCTCTAGCCGCGGTCGAACCGCACCTTCTCCTCACCGTTTAATGAGGCCACGAAGCCCGCCGAGCGCCAAGCCGCCGTCTGCACGCCGGGCGCGGCGTGCGCGTCTGCGGTCGACCACCACTGCGGGCGCTGGGCGCGCTTGGGAAGCATGGCCCCGATCAGCCGCTCAATCTCGGTAAAGGTCAGCTCGACATGGCTCGTCTTCTGGCGGGCGAGGTAACGTCTGAGCGGTTCGTACTTGGCCATCGGCGCACCTTGCGCACCGAGACCCCGTCCGCAAGGCCGATTGGCCCGCGGCGTCATCTGGCCGCAGGCGGCCAGTTTTAGGTCACGAGGATGAAGGCCAGGGCGATCAGGAAGGCCATCGCGCCGGCGAGGCTCAGGGCCACGGGCCAAGAGAGGCTCACCCCGAACCGGTCGGCGTGGATCCGACGCTTGCGCGCGGCCTCGGCGGAGGCGAGCTGGTCGCTCGTCGACCGGACCGTCGTGGCGCTTTGGTCGAGCCTGGCTTGCAGGTCCTCGGCGCGCTGGCGGGCCTGGTTGAGGGTCTCGCGATCCTGGCGTCGGCTGTTGGCGCGGACGACGCCGCGCGCGATCGCAAGGCCCAGGACAGACGGCGTGGCGAAGCAGTCATCGGCATGCTTATCGATCAGGAACACGTCGTCGCCATGCCCTTGGGCGCTGTAGAAGGGTCGACCAAGACCGATCAGCGCTTCGGTAAGACGCGGGGAATTTGCGGTCAGCTCCAATCCCGCGCCGCCGCCGCGCGCCAGGGCCACGGCCTCGGCGCCGTCGGCCACGGCTTGCCGCGCGGCTTCGACCATCGCGGCCTCATCATCGAACCGGGCCCGCACGATCCTGGGGCGCTGAACCAGGCCCGCTTCGGTAAAGGCCTGCTGGATGTCGGCTTCAGCCTTGCCCGACACCAGGATCGTCAGGCGATCAGGCAGATAGGTGTCCAGGAAGTCTTCCAGCGGCAGCCGATCGGCCCGTGCGGTCAACTGGACCACCTGACGGTCCGCGCCGCCGGGCGACCAGGTTCCGGCCTTTTCGCCGATCAAGGTGACCTCGAAGGCGCCGTTCCACCGATCCCGTCCAGCCGCCTTGGGCGGCTTGATCTCCAGGCAGGCCGACAGGATTACCGCTTCGCCCTCCTGGGGCGCGTTCAGGGGATCGGCTTTGAAGCGGATCGAGGCCGCCCCCAACTGCAAGGTTCCATAGACGTGGCGTGGCGCGCCGGTCGCTGGCCAAGCGCGGACGTCACGCGCGAACCCCTTGATCAGGAAGACGCCGGCCTGACCCACGACCTGCACCGTGGCCGAGAGGATCTCGGGGGTGAGAACGGCCTGGGTCGCCGTCGGGAACTGGTTGGTCATCTCGTTCATGGACGCGCACTCCGCCACAGCACTCTACCTTAGCGATGACTACGCTTGGATGCGCGGGCGTAACCGAAGCGTGTTCGGACTTGGTTGGAATGGCGTTCACCTCGCCATGTCGTCCTTCCTGACGCGCCAGGCCATCGAAATCCCTGGGCCGAGAAACTCCCTTTTTTGCAGGGCGGCCGCTTGCCGCGGCCGCGGGCTTGGGGGCGCTGCCCCCTGGCGCACTTCGCATCGGTTTCCGCCCAGCTTCGCGGGCGCGAGGGCGGCGAAAGGCGCGAGGACGGCGACGGCTGCAGCCGGGTCCCCGCGAAACCGCCGCTCCGTTTGCACCCCCCGGTCTCGCCGACGGGCAGGGGTCAGGCGCAACCCGCGCCTGACCCCACCCTCAACGGGAGACCTGTCATGTCCGTGTCCAGTCAAACCGCCCAAGACGCCGCCGACGGCGTGATCGCCGCCAAGTACTTCGTGCTCACCGACACCGGCGCCGTCCGCTCCGGCGAAGAGCGCGTCTATCCGCTCAACAAGCTCAAGGCCTCGCCCGACAACGTCCGCAAAGGCGGCCATCGCCCCGAGGTCGTCGAGGCGCGGGCCGCTTCGATCCTGGCCAAGGGGATCATCCAGCCGCCCGTCGTCAAACCCGAGCGCCGCGCCGACGGCTCCGAGACGGGCTACGCCCTGGTCACGGCCGGGGAAGGTCGGCGTCTGGCGCTGCGCCTGCTGGCCAAGCGCAAGCTGATCCCGCGCGGCGCGCTCGTGCGCTGTCTGGTGGACGAGGCCAATGACGCGGTGGAGGTCAGCCTCGACGAAAATATTTCCCGCGAGCCGCTGCCGCCCGCCGACGAGTTCGAGGCGTTCCGCGATCTGGCCGAGCGCAAGGGCTGGGGCGCCGAGGCCATCGCCGCGCGCTATGGCGTCACCGCCGCCGTCGTGCGCCAGCGCCTGCGACTGGCGGCGGTGGACCCCTCGCTGATCGCGCGTCACCGTGAGGGCGAGCTGACCCTCGACCAGCTGATGGCCTTCGCCGTCTCCGAGGACCACGCGCGCCAGCTCCAGGTCTTCGAGACCTACGCCCAAGCCCACCCGTCCGCCATTCGCCGGGCCATGACAGAGAAGACGGTGCAGGCCGACGACCGCCGCGTGCGCTTCATCGGCGTCGAGGCCTATGTCGCGGCGGGCGGGGCCGTCATCCGTGACCTCTTCACCGAGGATCGCGGCGGCTACCTGTCGGACGTGGCTCTGATCGACGAACTGGTCGCCGCCAAGCTTTCGGACATCGCCCAGGACGTCCAGACGGCCGAGGGCTGGAAATGGGCGCAATGGCGACTGGACTATCCGCACGGGCACGGGCTGCGCCGGGTGTGGCCCAAGCCCGTGCCGGTCAGCCAGGAGGAGCAGGCCCAGCGCGACGCCTACAACGCCCTCTGCGAGGAATGGGGCGGCGTCGAGGACCTCCCGCCGGAGATCGAGGCCCGTCTGTCGGCGCTGGAGGCTCAGCTGGAAGAGCCCGCCGAGGCCTTCGCCGCGCAAGACCTCGCCCGAGCCGGTGTCTGGGTGATCCTCGGCTATGACGGCGAGCCGCGTATCGAGCGTGGCCTCGTCCTGCCCGAGGACGAGGTTGTCGCCACCGCGCCGGACGAGGAGGACGATGAAGCGGACGGCGAGGCGCAAGGCGATGACGCCGACGACGAGCCCGCACCGGCGAGCGAGGAGCCCGAGGGCGATGCGCGCGCGCCCCTGTCGGCCAAGCTCATCGCCGACCTGACCGCCCACCGTTCCGCCGGGCTGCGGCTTGCGCTGGCCAATGATCCGGACTTGGCGCTCCTCGCCCTGACCCACGTCCTGGCGCTCTGCACGTTCCAGGGCGTGGGCCGCGCTTCATGCCTGACGATCCAGGCGACCTCCACCTTCCTGCCCGAGCATGGCGAGGGGGTGAAGACCAGCCCCGCCCATGAGGCCCTGGAAACGCGGTTTGGCCAATGGGCGCGCCAAGTCCCGGAGGACCCGGCTGCGATGTGGGACTTCATCGTCGGCCTCGACGCCGACAGTCGCGCCAGCCTGCTGGCCTTCTGCGTGGGGCGCACGGTCGATGCGGTCAAGGCTTTCGGCGGGCGCGGCGCGGCCCTGGCCCATGCCGAAGTCCTGGCCACGGCGGCGAGCCTCGACATGACAGCCTTCTGGCAGCCGACCGCCGAGCGCTACCTGTCTCGGGTCACCAAGGCACATGTGCTGGCGGCGACGAGCGAGGCGGTCTCGCCCGACACCGCCCAGCGTCTGTCGGGCCTGAAGAAGGTCGATCTGGTGGCGGCGGCCGAGCCCGATCTGGTCAAGGCCCGCTGGCTTCCGACGTTGCTGCGGACCAGGGCCGCACCGGAGCCTCAGCAAGCCGACGAGGCGGTCGCGGCGCAGGCCGGGGATCAGGGCCAGCCTGAGGTCTCGCCCGAGGCGTCGGAAGCCCCTGATCTCGTGGCGGCCGAATAGGCAGGTCCGGCGGGTCGCTCTTCGGGCGGCCCGCCTTAGCTTGGCGCGGCGGCCTTCTGGCGTCTTGCGAGAAGGGCCATCCCGCCGGGTGGCGAGCATCGCTAGGAGGGGGCGGGCCTGCGGCGCGTCATCCGCCTGAAGTTCGACCTCGGGGCCGGCCTCGGCGCGACGACGCTTGGTCGGACGGGTCCAGACCAGATCAAAGCCGTGGTCGACCGGGAGACGCCGAGCCTTCGCCAGCACCAGGAGGCCGGTGTCGTCGAGGCTGACCGACAGGAAGTCGACGCCCTTGCCGGACGTGTACTTCCAGGCCGAGCCGATGGCGTCGCCTTGGCCCTGACCCATTAGGCGGGCTGCGACTTGGCCGGATCGCCGCCGATGATCCCGAACACGGCGTTGCGCACGGTGATCGGCAAGGGCGTGGCGAAGACCGGTTGGAGTGTCGGCCGGGCCCTGCCTTCCCGATGCGCGCCCTGGAGCGCCTTTGCTGGAGCGCGCCGCGTCCCTTGCGGCCTCTCCTGGCTGCAAACGGACCGGGGCGGTGGCCGCCGTCAACCTTGGGCTCGGGTTTCTTCCCCGACGCTTGGGCCTTCGGCCGCGCGCGCCTTCCTCGCGAGGCAACAAACCCGCTCCCGGCGGTCCTGCGCTGGGCTTCGGGCTCGCTGACGCGACCTGCCGTCCTCCCCCGTCCCCGGTCTTCGCAAGCGCCATCGAGGCCGCGATAGGCGCGGCCCGAAACCAGCGAAAGGCAAGCTCCCATGGCTCGCATCGGTAAGTTCAAGGCCACGGCCGACGGTTTCACCGGCTCCATCCACACCCTGCAAATCCGCGTGTCGAACGTGGTGTTCAAGGCCATCGACGGCGATCCGGCCAAGTCGCAGCCCGTCTACCGGGTCTATGCCGAGGGCGCCGAGATCGGCTCGGCCTGGAAGTACACGTCCGGCAAGGGCGTCGACTTCCTGTCGGTCAGCCTCGACGACATCAGCTTCCCGGCGGCGGTCAACGCCCGCCTGTTCGCGGCCGAGGAGGGCTTCGATCTGGTCTGGACCCGTCCGACCAAGCGTCGCGGCGCCGACGCCGGCCCCGAGCTCGAGCCCGAGGCGGACGACGCGCCGCAGGCCTGACCCGCCAATCGCTCCCCGCCGCCCGGCGGGGAGCCCCTTCTCTCAAGACGCAAGGAGGCCGCCATGTCGCGCGCCGACAAGACCTCGCGCCCGAACGGCGCGATCCGCCAAGATCCCTATTCGGCCATCACCGATCAGATCCTCGCCGACCTTTCCCAGGGCGTGACCCCCTGGACCAAGCCCTGGACCGCCGGCCATGCCGCCGGACCCGTCTCCCGGCCGCTGCGCCACAGCTTGGAGCCCTATTCCGGCATCAACACCTTGGTGCTCTGGGGCGCGGCCCTCGAACGGGGCTACGGCGCGCCGATCTGGATGACCTTCAAGCAAGCCCTCGAACTGGGAGGCGCGGTGCGCAAGGGCGAGAGCGGAACCACCGTCGTCTACGCCAACCGCATCACGCGCCAGGAGACCAACGAGCAGGGCGAAGACGTCGAGCGCTCGATCCCCTTCCTGAAGGCCTACAGGGTCTTCAATGTCGAGCAGATCGACGGACTCCCAGAGCGCTTCCAGGCCGCGCCGCCGACCCTGCCGGAAAGCGAACGCATCGCCCGCGCCGACGCCTTCCTGGCGGCCACGCAGGCGCAGGTCACGCATGGCGGCGACCAGGCCTGCTACGACCTCATCGCCGACCGCATCCGCATCCCGGTGTTTGGCGCCTTCGCCACCTCGCACGACTACTACGCCACCCGGGCTCACGAGACGGTCCATTGGACTCGTCACTCCTCGCGTCTCGACCGTGATCTTGGTCGCAAGACCTTCGGCGACGAGGGCTATGCCCGCGAGGAACTGGTGGCCGAGCTGGGCGCTGCGTTCCTCTGCGCCGAACTGGGCGTGGACCTCAGGCCGCGCGCCGACCACGCGGCCTATATCGGTTCCTGGCTGAAGGTCCTGGAGGGCGACAAGCGGGCGATCTTCGGCGCCGCCGCGCACGCCCAGAAGGCGGTCGATTACCTCAAAGCCTTGGTCGGCTGACCGCAGGGCCGGCGGCCCGCGCCGCCGGCCTATTCGGCCGCGTCCAGATGTTCGGTGTCGGCGAAGGCGCGGATCAGGGAGAGGACCTGAAAACGCTGGCGAACGGGTAGCCCCGCCACCAGGAGCGCCAACTCGGGTCCTTCGCGTGTCGCCAGGAAGCGCCGCAGGGCTTGGCCGCGCTGGACTAAGACGGCCTCTTGGGCCGCATCGTGTTGCGCCTCGTCGGTCGGCGCCAAGCCCTCGAAGAACCAGGCGATCTCCAGCTTCAGGAGGCGGGCCAAGGCCAGGAGCACGGATGCTGAAATCCGGTTTGTCCCTCTTTCGTATTTCTGGACCTGCTGAAAGCTGATCCCCAAGGCGTCGGCGAGCACGCGCTGGGGCACATCGCGCATCTTGCGGCCCAGCCGCAAGCGGGCGCCGACATGCAGATCGATCGGGTGGTGCGTGGTGTCGGGCGTCAAGGAAGGCTCTCCGCGATCGCGAGGCGAATGGCTCGCGGGCGTCTGACGCACCAGCGTCGCTCTCCCCCTGGCGAAGCTTACATGAGAATGGACGATCGACCGGCGGCGCCGTCAAGCGATCCTGTCGCTTGGATGGGCGCGGCATGATCAGGCAAGCGGCGCCGGTCGCCGCCGATTTGGATATTCCGGCGGCATTGGGATCAGCATGCGGTGTTGGTGGCGAGCGGCCTTGTGAACTGGCGAGCCGACGCCTAGCTCTGGACCCGTGAGGCGATCTCGCCTCTGCCCTTCCTGGGCGTTTCCTCCCTAATGAACTGGCCCGGCGGCGACGCCGGGCCTTCTTTTTGATGACCATGCCGTCCCGGTAGATAAGGTGCGCGAACAGGCCAGGGGACAGGACAAAGAGGCTTATGGCGCGCGCGAAAATGCAGTCTGAACAGCACTTGATCGACGATGCCGGCGTCGACTTGCTGAAATCCAAGCTGCCCCGCCACTGGATCCTCCGGCCTTATCGCCCCGACTATGGCCTCGACTTCGCGTTGGAGGTCTTCAAGACGCGGGAGGCCGACGATGACGGTCCGGCCGGTGCGGAAACCCTTGGCGAGCATATTTTCATTCAGCTGAAGAGCGTGGCGAAGGGCGAAACCAAGCCTTTGGCGCTCTATAGCCGGACCAATGTCGAAAAGAGCGCCGAAGCGCTTACCGATGAGAAGGTGGCCGAGGTTGAGACCTATCGCTTCTCCCTGGAAACGACGGAACTCCTGACTGTTGAGCGCATGGGCGTCGCGGTTCCGGTGCTGCTCGTCATCGCCGATCTCGAGGCCCAACGCTGCAGCTTCGTCTGCCTGAACGACTACATCGACAAGATCCTGATCCCTCGGCACGCCGACTATCTCGACGCGGCCAGTCGCACAATCCACGTCCTCGCCAGCAACGAGATCGGCAGTGAAAAGGGCTTGGCCGCCCTTCGCTGGTACGCCAAGCGGGCAAAACTGATGGCCGCGTTTCAGCGCTTCACCTACCAGTTTTCTGAACTCGGATGGGCCGAAGACGGTGATTGGCGAGGCCTGGCCGAACTCTTCGCCCAGCGCATCGCTCGCTACGATTTCTGGACCGATACGGACATGTGCGGGATGATCGGCTATCTGGGCGCTGCGCTCACCCGCTTCATCGAAACGGGGCAGCCGGGCCTCATGAGCCGCGCGCTGGACAAACTGCCGGACGGCTTCGACCGCCAGGAGGTCGAAGCCTTTCTCACCAAGCAGGAGGTGTTCGAGCTCTGGCGCCAGCTGGCGCTCCTACCAAAACTCTATGAGGATTTATGGCGGGAATGGTTCTTGCCGACAGGCATGGGCCACCGCACCTCAGAACCGGATCACAAGGACCCTTCAGACGCCCCCACCTCGCCTACAGGATCTTCTTGAAGGCCATTCGGTTCAGGCGGGCGGCCCGGATTTTCTTGCGGATGAACTCGACGAGGTCGTCGCCGCGTTCCAGAAGCGCCACGATTTCCTCGACCGTCGAGAGCACGAGCATGCGGTGGTTCAGGAAGACCTCGGCGGCCTCGATGGCGCTCGGCGTGTAGTCCGAGCTGGAGATGAAGAGACCTGACACGCCTGAGCGGAGCATCAGGCGATTGAGGTGGGGCGCCAGCTCGGCGTGGCCGATCTTGTCGCTCCACCATTTCATCTCCACCAACAATAGCTCGTGGTCGATCTCGATGACGCCGTCGACCTGCTCAACGACGCCGCCCTCTCCCCCGGTCCGCCGGAAGTCCTCGGCGATCAGAATGCCATAGGCGGAAAACAGGGCGTTCAGCGCCGCTTCGAGCTGCTTTCCGCGCTTGTGCGGATCCGTGACCTGGAACAGCGCGAAAAGGCGCCGCTTGGCGTCGTCGATGGCGGTTTGGCGGCTCAACGCCTTCTGGCGCTCGGCGGCCAGCTGGCTTTCGCGTTCGGTCTTGGCTTGGTCGGCCGCTTCCTGCCGCGCCTGGCTCATGCGCGTGAAGCTGTCCTTCACGTTCACGATCTTTTGGATCTGCGCCACAAGGCCAGTTGCACGCAGCTGGTCGTTGGGCCAGCAGCCCGAGAAATCCTCGTACTCGACCACCCGTCGCAAAACCTGCCGACGGGTCGCCAGCGTTCGGTCGCCGCCTTCGTTGAGCGCCGTCAACAACTGCCGGGTCATTTCATACTTGTTCAGGCTAGCGCGGTCGGTCGAGAGCTGCTCATCGACCTCGACCGTCATCGAGGGTGTCATTCCCGCGCCACGAAAGAAGGTGATCAGGTCCTTCTTCGAGCGGCACAGAAGCGGGATCGTGTCGACGAGGAGGCTGAAAAGTTCGGGCGGATAATGATAGGCGTCGCCGTCGTTCATCGTTCGATCTGAATATCCCCACCGCGCGATCTTGCCGCCAGCCTGACCTTCAGATGGGTGTTTGGCAACGCTCCGTCCACCCGTTTCAAAAATCGCTCAACGCCAGGAATTGCGATCTTGCCGGCGGAATGCCCGCTGCGGCGGCGCGTGCGCGCACGCCATCTGGATCATCATAGACGCTGATCTTCCAGTGGACGCGCGAGAGGTCGATGCGATCGATGATCGCCTCAAAATATGGAGCGTCCACCGACATCAGCGAATGGCCCATCACGCGTATGTCCTCCACGGCCGACAAGGCGTCGAAGAACGCCACGTTGTCGGCGATGATCCGTGCGGTGGGCTTGAAGGTGCTATCGAAGTAGTCGTCCAGCAGACGGTAGCCGCCCGCCACCCTCACATCCGTGTCTTCGTCGATCCCGGGCGAGAAACGCTCTTCAGCTGGCCGCGCCCAGCCGTGACCCAGGACGAGTTCGCTGGTCGCGTCGACGCTTCGGCCATGAATGTGCAGGATGCGAGTCTCGGTCACGCCGTAGGTGCGTTGTAGGGTCGGCGTGTAGTTGAACGTCAGGAAGAGCGCGGTCGGGTCGATCGGCACGGGTCTGGCAACGGCTGAGGCAGGCGGGATGGGCAACGCCCGCACCCAGTCGGCAAAGTGCGCCCTTAGGGTTTTCGAGAGGCCTCTGACGGTTTGCTCGATCTCGTACTCATAGTCGTGATGGCCAGCGTCGCTCCAGTCGTCCGCCCCGTAGGACGCCAGGTAGACCGAATTGTCGTCCATGACCAAGTCGGCATCGAACTCGGCGAGCCGTGTCTCAAACTCACCCCAGAATTTGTCATCCAGAGAGAAATAGCGGTCGATCAGCCGGTACACGGCCCGGTCAACCCCTTCCACATAAGCTCCAAACTGCTTGTAGGCTGACGGTATCGCATGGTGAAGATCAAAGCCGTTGCCGATGATGTCGAGCTTCTTCGGTGCGGACATTGTCCTCGCCCATCTGGGTGGTGTCCGACCGAACTTGGCACGGGTAGGGCGGAGCGGCGAGATGGTCCGGCGTGAGGCAATCCCCCAGTGCCTCCATCAGGCGAGACCAGGCGACGGAGAGGCCGTGCGGCAAAGCGCACATTGACTCCGTCGCGGGATGGCTTGAGAACATTTCGGGAACAAGGAGATCGCCATGCCGCCCCCACGCGTTCGTAAGCGCGCGACGACGCACGCCCCTTTGCCGGAGCGGGTCATCCATAGGATGGTCGTCAAGCTAGTGCGCGTGCGCCAGTTTGGCGGCGAGGGTCACGGCAAGACCTTGATGTTCACCTTCGAGGGCGGAACCCGCCGGGCCCAGCGCAGCCGCAACAGCTTCATCGATCGGGAACGGGTTCCAGACTTCGAGGGCGAAGAGGCGTGGTTCGAGGTCGAGGAGGTCAGTGGTCGCCCCTGGCCCCACTGGCGCGCAGTTCGCCGCGTGGAGCCTCCCGGCGATGCCTGAGCTGAGCGATCGGCAGCGGCGCAAGATCGCCGAACTGGAGACCTGGTTTGCTTCGGCGCGTCTCGTCGAGGCCTTGGAGCGAAACTGGGAGATCCATTTTCGCTGCACCGTCTGCGGAGCGACAAAGACTTGGCGGCGCGACACCATGCTGGGACGCGCGCGAGGTCTGCTCGGCCTGACCATGGCCCAGATCCAGGCGCGCACGCCCTGTCCGCAGTGCGGCGCGCGGACGCCGGCCATGTGGATGTCGGGGGTGATCGATCCTGGTCCAGAAGCCGAACCGTTGCGCTGGGCGCTGATCAACGCGCTCTTGGACGCGGGCTTGAGGCCTTCCGACTATGGATACGGCTGGCGGCCGCCCGGATAGCGCGCGTGCGCGTGCGCATAAGCGATCAGGCGGCGGCGCCTACGCCAGTCCGCGCCAGCGCCTGTCTTTGCCCGATCGGTGTGTGAGACGTCTTGCGAGGGGCGGAGCATGCCGGTCATCGTCCTGACGCGAGACGGTCCGCCGACTTGGTCGAGCGCCTCGCGATCGCCCCGATGGGCGAGCGGCGACGTGATCTGGCGGTCCCCCACCCTAGGCTGGATCCGTCGCCGCGACCTCCTCAGAAAAGGATCCGCCATGACCACGATCGGCTACTTCCGGCGCGACGGCGAAGGTTTCGTCGGCCGGCTCAGCACCCTGCAACTGGACGCCACCGTGCGCCTGACGCCGGTGGAGAAGATTTCGGCGCGCGCGCCGGAGTTTCGCGCCTATGTCGGCGATGTCGAATGCGGCGCGGCCTGGCGGCCAAGCGACGCGGCCAGCGGCGCCATCCTCAATCTCAAGCTCGACGATCCGACCTGGGCCGAGCCGCTGGACGCGCGGCTGATGGCCGGTGAGGAGCCCTTTGCGCTCAGCTGGATCCGCAAGTCCGATGACAAGGCGCGCGAGGAGCCCCGCCCCCGCGCACCAGGCTGACCTCCAAGGGCGATGCCGCAGACGCATCGCCCGATGCCGTGCAGGAGCCATCCCTTCCCTGGTATTTTCCCCTAGGGTGACATCCCGGCCGGGAGTGGGAGGCCCGATGGACCACGGTGATCTTCGAGATACGCCGATCTGCGAGCCGCAGGTCACCGACTACGATCGCGTCCACCTGCTGGCCTATCTGCGCCTGTTGGACGCCGCCGCCGCCCATGCTGATTGGCGTGAGGCGGCGGCCGTGATCTTGGGTCTCGACGTCGAGGCCGATCCCGACCGCGCCCACCGGATCCATGACGCGCATCTGCGGCGCGCGCGCTGGATGGCGCAAACCGGCTATCGCGATCTGTTGGCCAGCGCCGGCCGTAAGTGATGCCGGCGTGGCATCACCTGTCCCCACGGCCGGGTCTACCCGCGTGCTCTGACCACGGAAGACCCTCACGAGGCTCAATCTCTGAGTGAGCCTTGCCGGAGTTGCTCATGTCGCCAGACGCGTCTCGGTGGCGATCCGCTGAAGCCTACGACTATCTGGACGATCTTTCAGCCGCCGATCTGGCCTGGGAATATCTTCGCCGGAACCCAGACTATCAGAAGGATTTCCAGACCGCGCCCGCCATCGGGGCGGCCGACTGGACGACGCGCTGGGGGTTGCGATTTCCCCGTCGATCCTTCGCTTGACGCTCATCACGCCCAGGTCCGCTGGCGCGCCGAAGACGACGCCGGCCTCATCCTGCTAGCCTCGTCGCCGACGGCCTCGGGCATGGTCCTGCCTCCACCCGATGGAGCGCCAGGCGAGGCCGGGTGGTCGCTCGGGTCAGGTCCGGGTCTTAGTCGTCTGCTCCTGTTGGCCGCCGACGCCGCCGCAACGCCGATGGCCGCGGTCCTACCTCTGGACGCCAGCCTGCCCAATCGCCTGGAAGCCTTGGCAGGGCTTTGGCGACAGCTGCAGGGCGGTATGCCACGACCCGATCCGCTCACCCGCCAGCGGCGCCTGCGGCTCAAGGCGATGCTTCGCACGCTGGACGGCCGACGCGGCGGGGCCGCCTACCGAGACATCGCGATCGCGCTCTATGGCAACACCCGTGTCTCGGCCGCCCCCTGGAAGTCCTCATCCCTGCGCGACGCCACCATGCGCCTGGCCCGTGACGGGGCGGCCCTGGTCGAAGGCGGTTATCGCGACCTGCTGATCTGACCCAGGGGGTGCGAAAATCGCACCGCCGTCTTCGCACTCCCCCGGCGCTGTCCGACCTCGCCAGCTTGCCCCAGTCCGCGCGGGGTCATCCCGGCCATCGCCACGAGACCAGGGAGTTCGACCATGTCCGCCACGCCCGCCAGCGGCGCGCCGCGTTTTGTTCGCACCCAGCAGGCGGCCGCCTATCTTGGCCTCTCGCACCGCACGCTCGAAAAGCATCGCACCTTCGGCACTGGCCCGGCCTACCGCAAACTGGGCGGGCGCGTGGTCTACGCCATCGAGGACCTCCAGGCCTGGGCCGATCGCGGCGCCAAGACCTCCACCACCGATCCGGGCGTCGGCGAGGTTTTGCCGGCCAAGCGCCACGCGGCGGTGTCGAATACGGGCCTGGTCTGAGCATGGGACGTCCGCCGAACTTCCCGATCCGCCCTCGCGAGCGCCTGGATCCCTTCATCGTCGTCAACGGCGACGCCACGCCCCGCGATCAACGCGACCTGATGGAGCGTCCGTTCTTCTCGCTATCGAAGTCGCGCCGGACGCGTCCGATCCTCTACCGCGCCGGCGCGATCGAGGTTCAGGTCTATGGCCTGCCCGAGCATGGCATGGCCACGATCTGGGATGCCGACGTGCTGATCTGGGCGGCCTCCCAGATCGTCGATGCGGAGAACCACGGCCTGCGCACGTCGCGTCGGCTGCAGTTCACCCCCTATCAGCTGCTGACGGGCGTGGGTCGGGCGACCGGCGCTACCGAGTATCGCCTGTTCAAGGCCGCCTTGCGCCGCCTGCAGTCCACGGTCGTGGCCACCACCATTCGTCAGGGCGAGCATTGGCGGCGTCAGCAATTTTCCTGGATCAACGAATGGGAAGAGCGCGCGACGCGCGACGGGCGCATCGAAGGCGTGGAGATCGTGCTACCGGACTGGTTCTATCGCGGCGTCGTCGATCGCTCCTTGGTCCTGACCATCGATCCGGCCTATTTCCGCCTGACGGGCGGCATTGAGCGCTGGCTCTATCGGGTGGCGCGCAAGCACGCCGGTCGCCAGGTTCAGGGCTGGGTCTTCGAGCTGTCCCACCTGCACCACAAGTCTGGCAGCCTCGCACGGCCGTCTGACTTCGCCCTCGATATCCGCCGGATCGTCGCCCGCCAGCCCTTGCCGGGCTACCAGCTCTTTCTGGACCGCGCGCACGGCCCCGAGCGCCTGCGCATCGTTCCGGCCGTGGTGGAAATCGCCCTGGGCGAGCCTGTGGACAGGGTCGTGAGATCAGGCGCGGCAAGGCACGTGACATCAGGCGCAGGCGGCTCGGGAGATCAGGCGCACGCCAAGCCTAAAGAGCCTTTCCAGGCAAGGGTTTGCGCCGCCCGTAACTTGGATTCTAACCCAGAGTCTAACTCTTACCCGGTCGAGGTCGCGCCGCGCGCCCAGAAGGGTGGTCGGCCATGATCGTCGCGCTTCTCAATCAGAAGGGCGGGGTGGGCAAGACCACGCTGGCGATCAATCTCGCCGGTTGCTGGGCGAGCCAGGGGCGCGGCGTGACCCTGCTCGACGCCGACCCGCAAGGCTCCGCCCTCGACTGGGCCCAGGCGCGGCAACAGGCCGGCCTGCCGCGCGCCTTCGGTGTCATCGGCCTACCCCGTGAGACCCTGCACCAGGAGGTTCCAGGCCTGGCCCGTCATGCGGATCACCTGATCATCGATGGTCCGCCCCGCGTGGCCCCCCTGATGCGCTCGGCTCTGCTGGCGGCCGATCTTGTCCTCGTGCCCGTCCAGCCCTCGCCGCTGGACGGCTGGGCGTCGGCCGAGATGCTGCGGCTCATCACCGAGGCCCGGCTCTATCGGCCGCAGCTGAAGGCCCGCTTCCTGATCAATCGTCGCCTGGCGCGAACTGTGATCGCGCGCGAGACGACGGCGGCTCTGGCGCGCGAGGAGCCCTTCGCCCTGGAGAAGGCCGTCGGCCAGCGGGTCGCTTTCGCTGAGGCCATGCAGAGCGGCCAGGTCGTCGGCGAACTGGATCCCGACGGCTTGGCCGCCCGCGACATCCGGGCCCTCGCCGCCGAGATCGAAGGGCTCGCGCCATGAGCGACAGATCCTTCGCCGCGCGACCCGCCGCCGCCGAAGCCTGGGTCAAGGCCGCCGACGCGCCAGAGCGCCCCTCCGCCTACAGCGCTCGCCTGACGATCGATGTCACGCCCGCCTGCCGCGCGCGGATCAAGATCGCCGCCTTCGGTCGGGGCCAGACGGTCGCCGAAATGGTCCGCGAACTCTTCGACCGCGAATTTCCGGACGCCGCGCCATGACCGCGCTGGCGATGACCGAGGTCGAGCTGATCTGGCGGCCGGCGCAAATCGAGCATTGGCTCAGGTTCGGCGCGGTCTGCGACGAGGTGCGTCATGACCGTCGCCGGCGCACGGTTCGACTTGCGGCCGGGGCGGTGTTCGCCGTCGTGCGCTGGTCGGGGGGCGACTACGGCACGACCAGCTCGGACCTCGATATCCTCCGGGCCGTCGCGCCGGGCCAGGCTTTCACCACCCGTCCGGGCGTTCGCCCCGGCGCGGAGGTCCTGGCCGCGTTCAGCGGCTGGACACGGGTGCAGCGAGGGCTCGCGGCGATCGATGCGGTAGAGGCCGCGGGGTTCGCGCCCGAACGCATCGCGCCAGCCTACTGGGGTCATGTTCAAAATCGGCTGCAATCTGGCCAGGCGCCCAGGGCCTATGATCGGGCGCGCCATCGCGCCTGGTTGCTGCGACTGCAGGCCTCGTGATGAGGCGGTGGGTGCTTGCCCTAGGTGGCGGGGCCTGTCTGCTTCTGGCATGGCGTCCGCTCCCGCCGGGCCTCTTGTGGAACGCCACCGCCAGCGTGCCGGTCGGCCTTTATCGCCTCACCCAGGCCGCGCCGAAGGTCGGCGACCTCGTCGTCTTTGACCCGCCGTCGCTGACCGCAGCGTGGCTGGCGGAGGCGGGATGGCTTCCCCGGGGCGTGCCCCTGATCAAGCCTGTCGCCGCCCTGCCTGGCGCGAGCGTCTGCCGGATCGGCGACCGGCTGGTGGTCAACGGGACGGCGTTGGTGCGCGTCCGTGACCACGACGGCGCTGGCCGGTTGCTTCCGCAATGGCGCGGTTGCCGCAAGCTCGCCGCCGATGAGATCTTCGTCGTCTCCACCGTCGAAGGCAGCTTCGACGGCCGCTACCTGGGACCCACCCCGCTGGCGTCTGTGCGCGGCGTGGCCCGTCCCGTCTGGACCTGGCCATCGAGCGCTCAGGTTGGCGCGCCATGAAGGGACGGATCGCTCCGCTCCTGCTCGCTGGACTGCTGGCTGTTTGGCCAGGCCTGGCCATGGCCCACCAGGCGGCGGTCCTGCGCGCCGCCGAGCGCTTTGATCTGGAGCCCAGACTGATCGAAGCGGTGATCCAGGTCGAGAGCGGCGGCGACCGGCGCGCCGTTTCGCCGGCCGGCGCCATGGGCCTGATGCAGCTGATGCCGGGCACCTGGTCGGACCTGCGATCGCAACTGGGCCTGGGCGAGGATCCGTTCGACCCGGAAGACAACGTGTTGGCTGGGACGGCGTACCTGCGCTGGTTGCTCGACCGCTATGGGCGCGAGGGCTTTCTGTCGGCCTACAACGCAGGGCCGGGCCGCTATGAGCAGAGCTTGAGCGGCCGGCCTCTGCCGCCTGAGACCGTGGCCTATGTCGCCAAGCTGCGCGATCGGATCGCCGGCGCGCCGGGGTCTGCGGATTGGCGCGCGGCGGGCCTGTTTCCACCCGCCTGGTCGGCGCGCTGGCGCTCGCCGCCCCAGGCGCTCTTCGTTGAGAGGAGCCGATGAACCTCATGATCCGATCGGATCTTGGCGCGTCCTGGAGAAGGCAAAGGCGATGGCCAGATAAAAGCACCGCCGTCGGTGTGCGCGCGAGGCGTTGTGGGACTTGGGGTTGCAACGCCGTCTGCGCTCGGAGCCGGCTGGCGCACGGCGAGATTTGCTCAAGGATTTCAGATCGCCCCGCGCCATCGGTGGCCTCGTGAGTGAGTTCGACGACGATTTTCTGGTGCGACCGGGACGCAGCCGGGCCGAACGGGGCGGGCTCTCGACCGGCTCCTTCCTCGGCCAGGTCAAGCGCGCGGCGGCCCTAGCCAACGATCCGGGCGCGGGCGCGCGACGGGGCCGCGCCGTCGCGCGCGGCGGACTGGCGCGTGGCGCGGGGCGCAGCGCCAACCTGACGGCCAGTCGCCGTCGCGTGGTCGTCAAGACCCGAGTGGTGCGCCATCGGGGAAGCCGCTTTCGGGCCGCGCCCTTGGCCAGGCATATCGCCTATCTCGAGCGTGAAGGCGTCACGCGCGACGGCGAGAAGGCCGCCATGTTCGACGCGACCGGTGAGCGCGCCGATGTCGCCGCTTTCGCCGCGCGCTGCCAGGACGATCGCCACCATTTCCGCTTCATCATCTCGCCGGAGGATGCGCCGGCGATGTCGGATCTTCGCGGCTTTGCCCGTGACCTCATGGCGCGCGCCGAGCAGGACCTCGGCGCGCGGTTGGACTGGGTGGCTGTCGATCATTGGAACACCGACAATCCCCACCTTCATGTTCTGGTTCGCGGGCGGGCGCAGGGGCGCGACCTGGTGATCGCCGGCGACTACCTCGCTCAGGGCTTGCGCGGCCGGGCTCAGGATCTCGTCACCTTGGAGCTTGGTCCGCGCACGGCGCGTGAGATCGCCAAAGGCCTGGACGCAGAGATCGCCGCAGACCGCTGGACCGGTCTGGACCGCGGTCTCGTCCGCAAGGCCGACGACGATGGACGGCTGGACCTGCGTCGCCAGGCGGGCGATCCAGATGACGGCCGGCGCGCCTTGGGGCGTGCGTCGCACCTGCAGAAGCTGGGCCTGGCCGAACCGCTCGGGCCCGCCCGTTGGCGACTGGCGCCCGATCTCGAAGCGCGACTACGCGACCTCTCCATCCGGGGCGACATCATCAAGACCCTCCATCGGGCCATGGCGGGCGAGGGACGAGCGGTGGAGCCCGGACGCTTCGTGATCCACGACGACCAGGCCGCCCAGCCGGTCGTCGGCCGACTGGTCGAGCGCGGTCTGCGCGACGAGCTGACAGGATCGGCCTATGCGATCATTGATGGTCTGGACGGTCGCCAGCATCATCTGGGTTTCGCCGACCTGGAAGACACGGGCGACGCCCGCCCGGGGGCGATCGTGGAATTGCGCGCGCCTCCAAGCGCGCGCACCCGGTCCCTGGCGATCCGCAGTGACTTGTCGCTCGACGGCCAGATCCACGCCGAGGGGGCGACCTGGCTGGACCGGCGGATCCTGCGGCAGGCGCAGGGCGGAGGCGAAGCTGGCTTCGGCGCCGAAGCGACCGCCGCTGCGGAAAGCCGGATCGAGGTCCTGCTCGCGCGGGGGCTGGCTGAGCGGCGCGACGGGCGGGTGACATTCGCCCCCCGCCTTCTGGCGACGCTTCAGACCCGAGAGCTAGAGGCGGTCCGTGCGCGGATCGCCGGCGAGACCGGCTTGTCCCCGCTTGCCGAGGCTCAGGCGGGCGAGACCTTCGCCGGGGTCTATCGCCGGCGCCTCGACCTGGCGTCCGGGCGCTTTGCCATGATCGAGGACGGATTGGGCTTTCGCCTCGCGCCCTGGCGTCCGGGCCTCGAGCCTCATCTGGGCCGCACCGTCATGGGGCGTGTCGCGATTGGGGGCGAGGTGACATTCGAGCCGGGGCGCGCCCGTGGTCTTGGTCTATGATCCGTCCTCGTCCTCGTCAGGGGCGACGGGCAGTCCCACCCGTCCGGCGTTCTTGGCGACCCAAGCGTCATTCTGCTCCCGCGCGGCCTTGGCCTGGCGAGACAGATCTTGGAACATCGCCCGGTAGGCCGAGACGAAGGTCGTGGTCTCAAGCCGCGCGATATCCTCGCCGGCGTCCTCGACGAACTCCTGCAGCGTGATCATCAAGGCCACCATCGCCTTGTTCTGAGCGACATAGGCGGCGAACTCCGGTCGGCCGATCTGCACCGCTGCCAGGACGCCTATGGGGTCGCAATCGAGGGCGGCGCCGAACCTGAGGACATGGTCGACATTGAGCTGGCCGCCGCCGGCCTCGAAATGCTGGTAGCCCCGCAAGGACAAGCCCAAGGCGGCCGCCAGATCGCGTGACTTGGCGCCGCTGCGAACGCCGCGAACCGCCTTCAGGGCGCGAGACAGAAGATGAGCGCGCTTTTTGCTGTCGGGGTCCTTATCCGTCATTCAGCCCACGCATACGCAATCTACCTGAAGGTGTAGCAAGGCTTTGGTGATCGGCGATAGCCACAACCCGCCCGGAAGCCCAAGGGAATGGCTCGCGCCACCGTGGGATCTCGCCGGTCACTGCACTATCAAGTAAATCGCAAATGGTGGTGCGCAAATATATTGCGTATTGGCGCAAATATCCTGCGCATAGGTATAATATACCGAATATATCTTGCGGTTGAACGATGAAGGTTGTGCGACTATTTGTGTAATGGTGGCGTAGCGAAGCGATGAACTGGCGTGCGCTTTCGTTGTCTGGAGACACGCGTGAGAATTTCGTCGCCCGGTAAAGCCAGGGACCCCTTCACAGCCGCCCTCGGCGCTCTACGCCACCGTATCCGCGCGGGCGACCTGGTGCTGGGCGAGCCATTGACCATCACCGAGCTGGCCGATGATCTGGGTCTGAGCGCGACACCGGTGCGCGAGGCCCTTTCCCGGTTGGCGGGAGAGGGGCTGATCGAGGACCAGAGAGGCCGAGGCTACTTCGCCCGTCGCCTCGACGTCGCCGATCTGGTCGAACTCTACAGCATGCGGCGTCTCTACCTCGTCGACGCCCTTTCGGCCGCGCCGAGGTCAGAACTTCATGACACCGTCCCAGCGGCCGAGGATCCGATCGGCCAGGGAGAACAGCTTGGTTTGCACTTTGATCGGATCATCGCTCAGGCGGGCAATCGCGCCCTCCAGGAAGCCTACCGACAGACCGCCGATCGCTTGGCCCCCGCCATCGTCGTGGAAGCGCAGATCTTTCCCGTCCGAGAGGAGCTTCTGGGCCTTCTCGCCGCGGGGCGCGGCGGCGGCGGCGCGGTTCAGGGGGCGATCGACGCCCTGCATGAGGTCCGTCGGCAGCGCGCTGGCGATGTCGTCCGCGCCCTGCGAGCTCGTGCGAATATATCCCGGTTATAGGCCCAATATACTATCAATGCAGGGTGGTGGATGCGCCTGATGTGTTGTCGCGATTGTGCGATCAACACTGATATGGAGCGTGTCATGACCAAGACCCGTAAGTTCCGCCTCGTCCGCGTCGGCGACGCCAAGCGCCTGACCAAGGGCGACGGCACCGTCAGCCTCGAGATCAACCTGGAGCCCAAGCAGGTCGCCGGCTGATCATCCCGGGCGCTGGCCGCCCCGGTCAGCGACCGTTCCTGACATCAACGCGCGTCCGTTCGGGCGCCTCGCTGAGGAGCGCATCATGCGATCCAAGGACAAGACCACCACCATCGTTCGCCTGGGTTCGGCCAAGCGCCTGACCCGCGGGGGCTTCAACTTCAGCATCGAGCTGAACATGCAGCCGCGCGAGTTCGCCGGCTGATCTATCGCGGCGGCGCGCCTGCGGGCCGCCGCCGCGCTTTGCCGTAAACCCGCACTGCCGGAAAGACACATGCATTTGGCTGGCTGGGTCCATGGCGCGCGCCTGGGCCAGGACATCGTGTTGCTCGATACCCGCAAGGGCGAGTACTTCTGCCTGCCCAACGGCGCGGACGCTTTCAGCCCGTCCGGGTCGGATCTGGAGATCCTCGACGCCGATCTCGCGGCGGATCTTTCGGACCTCGCACTGCTTGGAGAGCCCGACCCTCTTCGTCGCGCACCGCCTCCGCGGGCGAGCCTTGATCTTGGATCGCCGCCGTCGCCCAGGCTGGCGACGCGGGAGCTTCTGGACGCCGTGGCCGCCTATGGCGTGATGCTGCGACGTTACTACCGACGACCTTTCGCCGAACTGATCACATATGCCGCCAAGCATCGTCAGACGGCGCCGCCTCGAGAGATCAGCGCGGATCTTGTGCGGCGTGTCGCGCTCTTTCGCAGGCTTCTGCCCCTGGCGCCGTTTCCCGGCGTCTGCCTCTATCGCGCCTTCCTGTTGCTGATCTTCCTGCGACAGGCCGGTTTCGACGCGGACTGGGTGTTCGGCGTCAAGACCTGGTCCTTCGAGGCTCATTGCTGGCTGCAGATCGGTGACACGGTGCTCGATGACCGGGCCGAGCGCTTGATCGCCTACACGCCGATCATGGTCGTCTGACATGCGCGACTACGTCATGCTCACCTGGGATACGTCGGACCTCGCGGCTGGCGCCCAGGCCGAAGCGATCGCCGCGCCCCTAGCGTCGTCATGGCGCCTGGAAGCGCGCGAGCCTGGCCTGTTGCTGCTTGTGCCCTTGGACCGGCCGCCAGCCGTGCGCATCCTTCAAGGCGGACGCCTCGTCCTCATCGGCGACTTCTGGGGCGACGATGTCGAACAGATCCGTGGCGATCCGTCCGTCACGTCGCACCAACTGAGCCAGGGTGGGTGGGGCCGCTATGCCGCGATCTTCCGGGGGGCGCACGGCTTGGCCGAGGCCGTCTATCGCGACCCGTCCGGCGGGCTCGACGCGATCGCCTGGCGACGGGACGGCGTGGGCATCGTCGCGTCGGACCTGCTTGCCGATCTCGATCACGCCGCGCCCAGGGCGCTGGCCATCGACTGGGCGGTCGTCGGCGCTGCGCTCTGCGACCGAATGCACCTAGCCGGCGCGACGCCGCTGGTCGGGCTGACCACGATCACCCCGGGCGGCCTCCGGAAGCTGGGCGGCGACAAGGCCGAAACGCTGATCTGGCGGCCAGACCGGTTCGCGCGTCTGGCCCTGGATGACGCGGTGGATCGTCAAGTCGGGCTCGTCGCGGTGATCGACAGAACGATCGCCGCGCTGACCGGGCGAAGATCGACCCTGGCGGAAGTGTCGGGCGGTCTCGATTCCGCGATCGTCGCCTCCAGCCTCGTCAGGGCGCGGACCGACGTGCGGGGGTGGCTCAACTATCATGTCGTCGATCCTCATGGCGATGAGCGGACCTTCGCGCGCGCCGTGGCCCGCCAGAACGGGTTTGTGCTGACCGAGGCGGTCAAGGCCGATGCCGGTGTCGATCTTGGCGGCCTGGAGCACGGCAGCCCCAGCGCTCGTCCGAGCTTTCGGCTGGTCGATGCGGCCTACGATCAGGATCTGGCAAGACGCTGTCGCGATCTTGGTGTGGCGCAGATCGTCACCGGTCTGGGCGGCGATGTCGTCTTCATGCAGGGCGGCAGCCGATGGCTCGGCGGCGACTACTTGCGTCACACACCGCCATGGCGTTGGCGGCCCAAGGCCCTGATGGAGATCGCGCGCCGCGCCCAGACCTCGGTCTGGCGGGTCACACGTCTTGGCTTGGCGGGCGCTGTCGGGCTTGGCCACCCAACATCGCCACCGCCGCGACACCTGACTGCGGTCGCGATCACGGCGGCCCGGCGCCGCCCCCCGCCGCTGTGGCGCAAGGCGTTGAAGGGGTTGACGCCGACCAAGCGCGCGCAGGTCGAAGGCTTGGCCCGCGTGCTGCTGGTGACGGGCCGTTCGGCGCGTTCGAGCGTGGCCGACGTCGTCAACCCGCTGTTGGCCCAGCCCGTCATGGAAGCGACCCTGAGCTTGTCGTCGCTCACCCTGACGCAGGGCGGTGACGATCGCGCCTTCGCCCGCGCCGCCTTCGCCGACCGCTTGCCCTCGCTGGTGCGAGACCGTCGCTCCAAGGGCGACCTTAGCCGGCACTACGGCCAGGCCCTCGCGCGCGACCTGCCGCAGCTGCGCGACCTCTTGCTGGACGGCGCCTTGGCCGAGGCCGGCCTTCTACGCCGCGACGTGGTCGACGCGATGCTCACGCCGGAGCATCTGATCTGGAGCGATCCCTACCGCGACATCATCGGCATGGTCGTCATGGAGCTTTGGGTGCGGTCCTGGCGCTCACGGCTTGTTCGCCTCGGGTACGGGAACATCTAGCGCCTGATCCAGGAAGGCGAAGCTTTCAGCATAGAGCCGGCGGATGTTTTCAGGGGCCAGAACCACATGGCCTTCGCCCCAGAAGGTCAGAAGCTTGGCGTCCTTGCCCAGGCGATAGAAGGCCGAGAACATCTCCTCGCCCTGGGTGGCGCCGTAGCCGTCGAGATCACCGTAGATCAGCAGCACCGGCGCGGTGATCCTGTCGGCGTTGAGATAGGGGCTGGCGCGGATATAGCGGTGTGGCGCGACCCACGGCGGAGCGCCCACACGCATCTGGCCCGTCTCCAGATACCCCGTGCCGGCGTTGAAGACGAACCCCTCCTCCGGGCGCGTGCGCGCTGCGTTGCCGCGAACCTGCCCCCAGGCGCTGAACTGGTCGGTGATGCCGGCCGAGGCGATGACCGCCTTGAACCTTGGCGACTGTGTCGCGGCCGACAGGACGATGTAGCCGCCGAAGCTATGGCCCCAGAGGGCCACGCGATCAGCGTCGGCCAGTCCGGCGGCGCCGACCGCATCGACGGCGGTGAGAATGGCCGAAGCCATGCCTTCGCCAGGGTCGTCCGTTGGGCTGCGCACCAGGCTCGGATAGAGAACCGCATAGCCACGCGCCGCGATCAGCTGGGCGGAGATATTGGTCACGGCCAGACCCGGCAGCAGGTCCGATGGCGGCTTCGACGCCGAGAAGTGGCTTCGGCTCGGATAGGGCACGACCACGATCGGCGGCCGATCGCCGGGCTTCCAGCCTGGCGGCAGCATCAACCAACTGGTGACTTCCAAGCCATCTGGAGCGCGATGCTTCACCGGCTTGACGAGGTTGAGGTCGCGCGTGGCGAACTGCGGATTGAGCACCGCCGCGGCCCGGCGCTGTCCGTGATCGACAATGGATAGCGTCTGGACGCCGTGATCGTCGCGCTCGAGGGTGACGGCCGCGCCGCGAACTGTGATCAGGTTCAGAGCGGCGGGCGCTGGCCCGAAGTCCTCGACCGTGCCGGATGCAATGCGCACGAGCCGCCCCTTGGCGACGCCGACAAGGTTGGGTTCGGAGCCGGCGCGCGCGAAATCCAGACCGGAGATCTGGCTTGAGGGCGCTCTGATCGGCGTAAAGCCCTCGAGCACCGGCTTGGCCTGACCGCTCCGAGCATCAATGGCCAGGAGTCGATCGCCATCGAGCGCCAACAGGTCCTCGCCCGGCGTCTGATAAAGACGCGCCGCCTTTTCCGCTCCGGCCGGCAGCGGAGCGATTGGCCCCGCCCCCCGAAGGCGCCACCAGGCGCTGGCGGCCGAGGAGGAAGCAGCGTCCGGCGCGCCCCAGGCGACAGGAAGGTCGGCCAGCCAGCCGGCCTGGATCAGCTCGAAGCCCTCATTGGTGCGGCCCATGGTTGGGCGAAAGCCGAGGAGCCAGGACACCGCATCGGCGCCCGCTCGGGCCGGGGAGATCACCGCCAGGCGCCCTTCCTGCACGGCTTGGCCTGGGCGCCTGGCATGGATCAACAGCCGGTCCCCGCTCGGCGCCCACGACAGCAGAAACGGTGACAGATCGCAGGACGGGCAAGGCGCGAGAACCTGCTTGGTCTCCAGGTCGACGACGACGAGATCGCGACGCCGCATCGCTGTGCCGCCGGTTACGGGCTCCAGCGCGCTCGGCTGGGTGTCGGCGCCCTCCTTGACCGCCGCGACGTACCGTCCGTTCGGCGCCAGTTCGAGATAGAGGAAATCGCCCTTGGCCAGGGACGAGGCCTTGCCGGTCTCGACGTCGAGCCGCACCAGCGTGGCTGGGATGTTTGATCCGCCGCGGCTCAAGTACCGCCCCGAGCCGATCATCGTGGCCGATGGGCCGCCATCGATCGCCGTGGCGCGCCAGCGCGCCGCCAGGGTGGCGGGCGGTTCCGACCCGCGCCTCAAGAGCAGGTGCGGCCTATCCGTCGGATGGGTGATCGCGATGATCTCCGTTTCTCCCCGCCAGGCGGCCGTTCGTCCCTGGACCGAGAAGTCCACGCCCAGGCCAAACCAGCGAACCTTCCGGCTGAACAGGTCGATCACCCCCGTCTCCCAGTGATGGTCGCGGACGCGGTGGACGAGCATCCGTTGGCCAGAGGGCGAGAACGGTCCCGGCACGAAACCGGTGTTGCGGTCCGGCGGGATCAGGAACGCCGCTGGCGCGGCTTTCGTCAGGTCGATGACGCGCAGTCGGCTGGTGGCCAGATAGTAGGCGGCGTCATAGTCGAACCGCGGCGCATGGGCCTGGCCCGCATAGGTCTGCACAACCACCCAGCGCCCATCGGGCGAGGCCAGGGTGGTGACCAGGGTCTCGGCGTCGAGGAGGTCGTTGATCGTATAGGGCTCGGCCCGACTGGGCGAGCTGGCCAGGGCGCAGCACAGCGCCACGACCGCGAGAAGCTGTCGCATGGGTGGTCCTTCGAGGGGAAGCGTCGCGGCGCGGCGTTGATCGCCGCGCCGCCGGGGGATCACCAGCGTTTGGTGAGCTGAAGAGCCACGACACGGCCCAGGACGTCGGCGTTGGCAGAGTCGTAGCCTACGCCTTGGACCGCGTCATAGAAGGGCGGCTGCTGGCCCAGCAGGTTCTGGGCCGAAAGCGCGATCACCACCCCTGCCGATGGCCCGCGGGTCGAGGGCGCGGTCCACCGGACCTGGGCGTCCAGGGTGGTCCAGCTGTCGATCTTCACGCCAGCCGAGGTCCGATAGTCATCAACATAGCGAACCGTGGCGTTCGTGACGAAGTCGCCATGCGTCCAGGCCAGGCCGAGATTGGCCCGCAGATCGACCGGAAAGGTCGCCAGATCGACGTACTGGATGGTCGGCGCGTCGACCGTCAGCTGGCGCTTGTAGTCGAACAGATAGGACGCATCGCCGTTGAGGACGACGCTGTCACCCGCCAGGCTGAACGGCCAACTGGCCTGCAGGTCCAGGCCACGAACCTTCAACTCGCCGACATTGCGGTTGCGCCCGTCGAGGATCGCCCCGAAGGCGTTGGCCGGAAAGAGCTTGGCGTCCGTCGAGGTCGGGTGGTCGATCAGGGACTGGGCCGCGGCCATGTCTGCCGCATTGGTCGGATTGAGGCGTCGCACGAAGCTGGCGTAGATCGGGTTGGTCAGAGCGTTGATGACGTCGTCATACACCGGATGGCCGACCTGATCGGAAAAGCGGGTGTCGAAGTAGGTCAGGCTCAGGCGTGCGCCGCGACGTGCCTGGGACGCCAGATCGAACCCCAGCGTCCAGGTCTTGGCGGTTTCGGGGCCCAGGTCGGGATTGCCGCCCGTCTCCATCAGGATGAGCGTCTGTCCGGACGTGTCGGGCAGGATGGCCGCGCCGACGGCGTAGGTCTCATAGATGTCGGCGAGCGTGGGGGCGCGAAACGACGTGCCGTAACTGGCCCGCACCTTCAGGGATTCGATAGGCGTCCACACCGCGCCAATCTTCGGATTACGCGTGACGCCAAAGTCGCTGTAGCGCTCGATCCGACCGGCCAGCGAAAGTTCCAGGCGCCGCACCCCGGGCACGCCCATTTCCGGCGAAACCAAAGGGGCTCGGAATTCGACATAGCCCGCCGAGACGTCACGGTCGAACAGGCGTCCCCCGCTCGTCGTCGGGCTGGTTCCCGAGGTCAGGTTGGTGGTGCGCACGATGAAATCCTCGTGCCGCGCCTGGACTCCGAGCGCCATTTTCAGCGGTCCCGCCGGCAGGGTCAGCAGCACGCCATCGATCTGGACGCCGCCGGCGCTCACCCGGTTTCGCCGCTTGAGGTGCTGGTAGCCGCTGTTGACGAAGTCGAGAACCGCCGCGTTGCTGGTCCCGAACGGATTGAAATAGCCGTCTCGGGCGGCGCTGAAGGGCGTGAGCGGATCGTCGGCGAGATTGCCCAGGGCTTCGTTGAGGAAGCGCGTGTTCAAGGCGCGGTTCTGATCGCGACGGCCTCGGTCGATGCTGAAAGCGCCATAGGCGTCCCAGCGCCAGGTCCGCCCGAAATCTCGCGCCGCGCCGAAGGTCAGGCCCAGGTTTTCGCCCAGCCCTGACAGTCGGCGAGGGCCAAGATCATCGGTGAAATTGTACCCGATCAGGTGGGAGGCCGCGCCGGTCGGCGAAACGAAGTAGGGATTGGCCTGCCGGACAGTGAGGATCGTGGTGGGGCCGCCCTGCAAGTAGGAGAAACGGCGATGGGTGTAGATGGCGTCGGCCGACAGTTCGACCTCGCCGACATCCTGGCGGACGCTGGCGTAGAAGCTCGCGCGCTCCTGTTCGGGTAAGGTGTCGCTGCCCTGGCGCGGATCGCCGAGATTGGCTGAACCGGCGATGAAATCCGTCGGCTTCAGGCTGGTCCCTGGCGCGGGGCGCGGGATCGCATAGAGCGGGACGTAGCCCCCGACCGCGGCGCTGTAGGCGACGATGTTCCCAGGATGGGCGAAGCTGTTGCGATGGTCGGTCCCTCCCAGCCCCCGCAGGTCGCTGCTTTTGGTGAGGCGGCGATCCAGGGCCGACAAGGCGTCGCGATGGTGATACTCGCCCGAAACGACGAGGTTGCCGCCGGTCCAGCCGAAGCCGGCCGTCTGGGAGACCTGTCGTTCCTGAGCTTTGCCGCCCTCGGCGACGCTGGCGCGCAGGCGCGTTTCGGCGCCGATGAAATTACGCCGCAGCCGCACATTGACCACGCCGCCCACGGCGTCCGACCCATAGAGCGCCGAGGCCCCGTCGAGAAGCACCTCGACCCGTTCGACCGCGCCGGTCGGGATGGCCGAGACATCGGCGAAGTTGCCTTTCAACCCGGTTCCAGCCACTCGCCGGCCGTTGAGCAGGATCAGGGTCGCCGAACTGCCTAGGCCTCGCAGGTTGATGCCGGTGGCGACGGAGTCGTTGGTGAAGCTGCGATCAGCGCCGAGCAGCTGGTTGGCCGGCGTCGAGCCGCCGCCGAAGTTCTGGGGCAGGTCGCTCAAGGCGTCGGCCAGGGTTGCATGTCCGCCGCTGTCCAGCGTCTCGCGATCGAGGTGGACGATCGGCGAAGCGCCATCGCCCGCCCCCCGGATCAGCGATCCGGTCACCACCACTTCAGCGACCTCGGTGGGGCCGGGCTCTGGAGCGGCCGCGTCGGGGGTTGCCGTCTGCTCGTCCTCGAAACGGATCGGCGTCGTGCGCCGCTTGAGAACAAAAGCGTTTGTTCCCCCGCGCCGGACCTCGATCGGGGCGCCGGCCAGCAGCCGGGCGATCGCCTCGTCGGACGTCAGGCGTCCGCGAACGCCTGACGTCTTCAGCCCGGCGACCAGATCCGGCGTATAGATCAGCTGGCGCCCGCTCTGATGGGCGAAGGCCTGGAGCGCGCCGTCCAGCGATCCGGGCTGGATATTGAAGTCGACCGTCTGGGTTTGCGCCTGGGGCGCGGCGAGCGCGGCATTGGCCCCGAGCGGCAGGGTCAGAATGGTGGTCGCCAGCCCAGCCAGCAGGCGGCGGCGCAGAGATGCGGAAAGCATGAAACAGGTCCCCTCAGACGCTCGCGCGGCGTCCGTCGCGGGACGGATCTTCTTTGCACGGCGCAGTGCGTCGGCGGATTGACGCGTCAGCCGCCTCGTCTCCCTGGACCTGCGGAAAAGAAAATCAGGGGCTCTCGTTGTGGGCTCCAGAACGAGTCAACCGGAAGACCCCCTTCTCCGGTCGGGTGACGGTCAGATCGAGCAGTTCGGCGGCCGAGCTGACAAAGGTCTCGGTGTCGCCGGCGTCGAACGCGCCGCTGATGGGCGCGCGTTCCAGGTCGCCCACATCGAGTTCGATCTTGCGACGATCGTAGCGCCGGACCTCCTCGACGGCCTCGCCGAGCGGAACGGATTTGAAGACCAGGCGGCCGGTCGTCCAGCTCGTCTGGGCCTGCACGTCCGCGAAGGTCGGCGTCGTGGTCTTGGGCGACAGCGTCTGCCCGGGCGTCAGCCGCAAGGGCTTGGTGTCGGCTTGGGCCTGGCGCTTCACCTCCACCGCGCCGCGCAGGAGCGTGACACGTGCGCCGCCATCTTCCCGCCGCACGTCGAAGCGCGTGCCCAAGGCCTTCACCGAGGTTTCGCCGGCGGTGACGACGAAGGGGCGCGTGGCGTCATGGGCGACGTCGAACAAGGCCTGTCCGCGATCAAGACGGATGTCGCGGTTGGCGCGCGAATAGCGAACGCTGACCTTTGTCTGGGTGTCCAGGACGATGGACGAGCCGTCGTCGAGGCGAACCGTTCGTGTTTCGCCCACGTCCGTGGCGTAGGTCGTAGGACCCCAAAGGGCGTAGCCCCCGACCGCGCCGATCACCAGGATCGCCGCGGCGAAGCCCACGCCGATGATCGGCCGGCGCACGGACTTTCGGTCAGGGACCGAACGCGTTAGCGCCGACGAGACGGCGGCTTCAATGTCGGGGTCGGCTTGGAGCGCGGCGCTCCGGCGCCAGAACGCATCGACGGCGTCATAAGCCTCCTTGTGACCCGGCGCTTTGCGCCAGAGTCGAAAGGCCTCCATGTCGGCGGCGGACACGTCGCGTTTGTTCAGGCGAGCAAACCAGTCCGCGGCCTCTTCCTTGGCTTGGTCGCTCGAAACGGTCGAAAGGCTCATGTGACGCTTCTTCCGCTCAGTCCTTAACGTGCTTGACGCAGTGAGCGATGGCCCTGCTCAGCCGCCATTCTACAGACTTCACCGATAAACCGCAGCGTGTGGCGATCTCTTCATAGGTCAAACCGTGGAAGCGGCTCAAGACGAAGACATCGCGATAGGCCTCGGGGATCGACAGGATGACCTCCTTGGCGGCCAGCAACTCCAGCGCTGCCTCTCCGGTGACGCCGCCTTCGGGTTCGTCACGCACGGCCTTGGCATGTCGCCCCCGAACCTCGCGGCGGCGCAGGATGTCCTTGGCCAGGTTCGAGGCCACGCGCATCAGCAGCGCGCGCGGGCGGCGAATGTCGCGCACGGCGTGGGGAGCCAGACGGGCATAGGTCTCCTGCACGACGTCATCGGCGTCCGCATCCAAGCCCTGGCCGAAACGTCGACGCAGCATGCCGCCAAGCCAAGATGCATGGCGCCGATAGAGCTGGTCCATGTCTTGGCCATCATCCCATCCCGCTTCGGGCTGGGTGGCGAGCCTCTTCAGATTCCGATCCATCGCCGACTCCGCTGCTCACGGAGGCGAGGGAAACGCCTGGGCGGACAAGGGCGCGCGACCGCGAACCGCGGACACGGGTTGCGCGCCTGGAATCCAGACGCGAGCGGCCAGCCGTCTCCGGCTCGTCGCTATGGCTCTAATCAACGCACGGGGTTTCCACGCCCCACCAGCGTGCAAGGACGCCAGCCGGAGAATCCTGAATCAAATAGGCTGGCTGCGCAAGCCGGCGAGCGGCGTTCGGCGGAAAAGGGGCGGGCGTTGGAACCTCGTGCGCATGCCAAAGGCCCGCCGGCTTCAGCCACGATCGCCGCCGATTACCCCCGGCTCAAGATCGTCACCTATGAGGCGGCGCCCGCCGTTTGATTCTAGGTCGTAGCGGATCGCGCGGCAATTGACCTTAGCTTCGCTCCAGGAATGCGACGTTCGTTTGTGGGCGTCTCGGCCGTTCATCCACCTCCTCGCCCAATGCCAAATCCTCTCAATAGCGTTGGCATGTTGAGCACCAGCTGCGCGTCCCTCACCACATCCAGCCGCAGCATGGCCGAGGCGCCCAGGCCATTGAGGAGATCGCTCATCGGCCCGCCATTGCGCGTCAAGGTCACGCCCTTAGGAAAGAGCTCCTGGGAATAGGACAGGGTGTTGGACTGCACGACCGTCTGGTTCCACTGGCCGTCGATCTGGTGGACCATCGTGCTGGCGCCCAGGCGCGACTGAGACGGCGCGTCGCGGAAAGCCGGCGCCGGCGCGTGAAGCACCAGGTCGGGAGAGCCGTCGGGAGCGGCGATACTGGCTTTCACCTCACTGCCGATCTCCACCGTGATCGGCGTCAGCCACTTGGGCAGCTGATAGCCTTGTATGCCACGCGTGCGCGCGATCTCGGTGGTGACCGGCAGAGCCAAAACGTGGGCGAAGAAGTTGCGACGCCGGATGTCGCCCAGGAGCTGGCCGACATGCGAGCCCGTGGCCCCCGGTCGGCGCACGACGACGGCGATCGAGACCTCGTCGTAGGGATCGTTGTCGCAGACGGCGTAGGAGAAGAAGGTCAGCGCCACCAGCCCCTTGCCCGGCAAGGGTCGTAGCGGCTCGAGCGGCGCAGGCAGGGCTGCGGCGAGCCGGTCGACCGGCGCCGTCATCAGAAGCTGCACGGAGCTGCTGCGGTAGTAGAAGTTCGGCGCCCAGACGGGGCCGACCCGCGAGGCGACCTTCTGCTTAGGGATCCGCCGGAAGAAGTCGATATTGCCCGCGGCCGGATCGCGCGCCACGACGTCGAGGTCGGGATTGGAGCGGAAACGATCGTAGTATCCGCCCTTGGGGACCTGGACCTGTTGGCCGCCGAACTCGACGTCCACGAATTGCTCAACCATGCGCTAAACCTTTTTGACGATGGGCCAAGAGCGATGGCGATCAGGCCACTGCCAGGCGCTGCGTCATCCAGCGCCGGTATCGGCGAGCGCTCTTCTTGGCCTGGAGCTGAGAGGTGATCAGAGCCCAGACGGGCGAGATGTTTGGGGCGGTGCGCCGCCGGCGGCTCAAGCGCACGAGCTGGTAGCGGACGGCGGCCATGTGCGCCGAAGAGGCGATGGGCTTGTTCTTCCAGGTGATGGGCCGCAGGCTGGGCGCGATGGCCTTGCCCTGCCGCCAAAGCGTGGGAAGGTTTGGCTCGATGGCCAACGCCGTGGCGATGCCGGCCATGGCCACGCCGCTGTCAACGACCGTCTGCGCCACCTCGCGCCGCTTGATGCCGCCGGTGACCATCAACGGCATAGCCGCGACCTTGCTGATCTCTTCGGCGAACTTCAGGAAATAGGCCTCGCGCGACAGGGTTCGCTCGTCGCGCGACGCGCCCATCATCGCCGGCGCCTCGTAACTGCCGCCTGACAGCTCGACGAGATCCACGACCATCCCGTTGAGCATCTCGACAACGGCTCGCGCATCCTCTGGCGAAAAGCCGCCGCGCTGGAAGTCCGCCGAGTTGAGCTTGACCGCCACGGCGAAGCCCGGCGTCACGGCCGCCCGCACTCCCCGCACGATGTCCAACAGCAGGCGCGCACGGTTTTCCAGGCTGCCGCCCCAGCGGTCCTGGCGATGATTGGCCAGGGGCGAGAGGAACTGGCTCAGCAGATAGCCGTGGGCGGCGTGGATCTCTACGCCGGTGAACCCAGCGCGCTCGGCCAGCACCGCCGTCGCCACGAACCGCCGCTCGACCTCGGCGATGTCGGACGGTGACATCTCGCGCGGGATTGGAAAGACCTTGGACTGGGCGCCCAGGTCCAGGGCGATCGCCGAAGGGGCCAAGGTTTCCTGACCGAGAGCCGCGGGCATCTGACGGCCGGGATGATTGATCTGCATCCACACCTGCCCGCCGCCCGACCGAGCCGCCGCGGCCCAGGTCCTGAAGCGGTCCAGGTGACGGTCATTCTCCAGCACCACGCCGGCCGGCCCGGTCATGGCGCGCGCATCGATCATTACGTTGCCGGTGATGAGGAGCCCCGCCTTACCTGCAGCCCAAGCCTGATAGAGGTTGATCAGCGCCTCGGAAGGCAGGTGGTCTCCATCGGCCATGTTCTCCTCCATCGCAGCCTTGGCGATGCGGTTGGGGATCACGGCGCCGTTGGGCAGGGTGAGCGGCGAAAACAGAGACATTAGCGGCTCCATGAAAAGCGTGGACCCAGCCCTAACCTTTAAGTTAGGTTTAGGGTCAACGTACTTTTTGGGCCCTACGGATGAACATCGGTGATCTCGCCAAGCGCACTGGCCTTACGCAGTCGCGCATTCGGTTCTACGAGCGGGAAGGTCTGCTCAGCACGGTGGAGCGCCGCCCGAACGGCTATCGCACCTACCCGAAAGACGCCGTTCTCGTGCTCGAGCTGATCGCCACCGCGCAAAAGGCGGGGTTCAGCCTCGACGAGATCCGAACTCTTCTCCCCTCCGATCTAGCAGACTGGAAGCACGACGCCCTCTTAACGGCGCTTCACACGCGCGTGTCCGACATCGAAGCCCTTGAGGTCCGCCTGGCCGAAACCAAGACCCAGCTTGTCGCGCTCATCTCTGGAATTGAAAGCAAACCCGAAGATCTGGACTGCGCCGCCAATGCGCGCCGGGTGCTTTCGAGCGTCTTGGGCAAGGAGATCGCGTCCGTTCCCACCGAGGAACCAAGTCGTCCTCAAGTGCGGCGTCGCACCCGCGCCTAGGCTGGACCCTTCTCGGACATTTGGAACGGACGCGGCCCCCTGCGCCAAGTCGGCCGATCGGATCGCCTAAGCCAACGCTGAGTTGGGCGCCGAGACCAGGCTCGGTTGGACGTCAGCAGATGAGCCGCCTGACCTGCGCCTGGGCTCTGTCGTCAGCGGAAGAATACGGCTGACCGGAGGGGCCGGGGGCCCTAACTGAAGCCATTGTCCCCGCTGGGGCGTGACCCGGCCGGCTAAACCCTATATATTCTCCTTCTGGAGAATGATTATGCGCAATACTCCCCGTCTCTACACGCCTGCGGAAGCTGCCGCCGTCAGCGGCTTGGGTCTCAAGGCGGTCAATAACCTGATCGACAAGCACATCGTCGATGTGGCGCGGCCGGGTGTCGGCGCGCGAGCGCCCAGGCGCTATCTGACCCATAGCCATCTGCTGTGTATGCGGCTGGAGCACTTCCTGGCCGGCAGCTTGCCGGTCGAGCGTCGGCAGCATCTGTTTGAGGTGGTGGTGGCTCAGCCGCATGCCCGAATGGTGAAGGCCAACAATGTGCTTCACGTCGACGTCGCCGAAGCTCGTAAAGAGGTCGAGGCCCGTGTACGGGACCTGGAGGAGGCCGAGTCGGCCATCCACCGCGACCCGCAGATTCTGGGCGGCGAGCCGGTGTTCAAGGGCACGCGCATCCCGGTCTATGGTGTCGTGGCGATGCTTGACGCTGGCGCCGAGCGACAAGATTTGCTGTCGGGCTATCCCAAGCTAGATGAACGCAAACTCGAGTTGGCCAAACTCTGGGCGAAGGCTCACCCCCGGCGCGGGCGCCCCAAGCGCTTGTCCGATCACGGCGTGAAATCCACCTCCAGCAAGCGGATCTCTCTCAAGAGTGATCCGCTGCGTAAGGCTTCCGGACCGGCGGGCGCTCGTTGAATTTCCTGATCGACGAGTGCCTGCACACCTCGCTGGTGGAGGTGGCGCAAGGCCGGGGACACGAAGCCACCCACGTCACCTGGCGCGGGATGGGTGGCATGCAGGACTGGAACCTGATGGAGCCCATCCGTCAGGAGTTCTTCACCTTCGTCACCAACAACGCCCGCGATTTCAGACGTCTCTACGCCGAAGCCGAGCTGCACGCAGGCCTGGTGATCATCGTCCCTCAGGTGCCGCCTGCTGAGCAGCGCATCCTCTTCGATGCGATCCTGGAGGAAATTGAGGGGCAAGATCTGCTGAACGAGGTTGTTGAGATCGCGCTCGATGATGGCGAGGCGCTGATTGAACGCTATCCCTTGCCTGTCGGTTGATTGGGGCAGGCCTGGTCCCGCACAGCGAAGGTTTGACTCTCCGGTAGAAACTCGCGCAAAGATTGTGCTCCTCGCAATCGTGAAGGGGCTAAGCGATGGCCGACTATTCAGCGCCAGAAATCGACGATTTCCCGCCGGGCGAGGCGATCGTGGGCATGCTCAAGCTTCTCGATCAGCTGTTTATCGAGATACTCGAGTATCGATGGCTGCTGCTGCCTGATCGCTTCTCGGGCGTGTTTGCCCGGGATGAGAGCGCGTTGCCCGCAGCGCTCGATGAAGCCCGGGGCCAGATCAAGGAACTCATCGATGCGATCCTGGCCTTCGTTGAGGTTGGCGCTTATCGAGCCCGGCTGCTCGACTACGGCCTGACCGGAGCCCCTCTGCGCTTCAAGTTGCAGGTCATCGAGTACGCCAACTTTCAGATCCCACCCGCCCGCAATCGCGCGCTGGAACGCGTCAGCGACCGGCGACGCTTGCGCCCCTGGGGCTACAGGAAGGTCGTGAAAGGCGCCTTGGCCGCGATCGACGGTCCGCTGGAATCGTTGACCAAGATGCTGGGCATCGGAGAGAGCGTCGTCGAGTTCAAGAAGGGCCTTGAGGTGCTGCTGGACCTTTGAGCGCCGTGAGGCGCGCTAACCGGCTGCCTTCCTAAGGGCTTCGATCCGCTCCAGAGCGATGGTTTCGGCGATTGCCTTCAGGGCGGCGACACGCTCTTCCAGCCAGTCCAGGTGCTCGGCCGAGATCTCATAGGTCTTGGAATAGCGCGCCTCGACATAGGCGCGACGGATCAGGTCGAACCCCTGGCGCTCGAACTTGTTGGAGCCGGGCCAGAGGCCGATCAGGCGCGCATCCATCGCCTCGGCGCGATCGCGCAGAAGGTTCAGGCGGTGGGTCTTTGCGCTGTAGAGCGTCAGGACCAGGATCAGGCCGTGGTAGAATTTCTCTGCCGCTTGGTGGAGGGAAAACGCCGCTTCCTTTGGGCTCCCGTCGGTGCGGTAAAAGCGAGCGCCCCTAAGGAACGCCGAGGCGCTCCGCATCCACTCTTCGTAGTAGCCTTTCGTTTCGCTGTAGGCGTCTTGAGGCGACAGCAGTTCGGGCTGTGAAAACGGAAATCCGTCTTCCTCGAAAAGCGTAACGCCGTCTCTGAGGATGTCCGTAAAGAAGTAGCGGCCCAGCCGCAGCTGCTCGTTCACGTCGTCGAGGCTGTGGACGATGAAGTTGGGTTGCGTGCGCAGGCGCTCGCCCGAAGCCAGCTCGCGCAGCAGGACATCGTCGGGCTTGCCCCAGAATTCCTCCAGGTCGGTCAGATCCTCATGATTGACCACCACCAGGATGTCGTAGTCGGAGAAGTAGCGGCCTTTCGGATCCTCGACCCAGTCGCCGCGCGCATAGCTGCCGAAAAGGATGATCTTGAGAAGCTTGCCCGCTCGAAAGCGCGGCATGGTTCGCCGGCTCAGCGCTTGGCGGAACCCCTCGCGCAACGTCTCGACCACGAAGTCGAGTTCCTTGCGCTTGCCGGCCGGCAGATGGTCGAGCGAGGTCTTCATGGGCTCCTGACGAGTACGCGTCCGCCGATCACACTCTGGTTCGGCGGCTAGGAAAAGAGTCTAGGGCAGGAAAGCGCCGACGTCGAAGGTCGAGCGCGTGGGCCGTCGGAAAACAAGGTGTGCGGATGCGTCGATCATTCCAGGTCCAGGCGGATATTCCGCATATATTTGCTCTATAGAGTGGCGCGGCGCATCCGAGCGCCCTCTGGATACCCGGGCGACCGCCAAGGTCGCGCCATCGGCGCTGCTTGTGTTCGACGCCCCGCTGACGAGTTCGCCGATCAGGCCCACGCCGCCCCGGACCAGCGCCTGGGCGGGATTGGGTCTGCATCAGTTGCGCTATGTCCTGGCCGCGGCTGAGCACGGCGGCTTCCGCCGCGCGGCGCGATCGCTGGGTGTCCAACAGTCGGCCGTCTCCCGGCGTATCCATGACCTTGAAGCCCGGCTTGGCGCCCGGATCTTCGATCGAGCGCCCTGCGGCGTGCGCTTGACCGCGGCCGGCGCGGATTTCGTCGCTGAGGCCAAGGCCGCCCTGGCGAGTCTGGATCGCGCCGTTGACCGCGCGGCGGAGCTCGGCCAGGCCGAGATGGGCGTCCTGCGTGTGGGCATGTTGGGCGGACTGGGTCCTGGTCCGCTGGACGACCTGATGCGCCGGCTGCTTGAGCGCGAACCGGATCTGCAAGTCGATCTCCTCGAAGCCGATGGCGAGCGATTGGCCAGCGCCTTGCTGCAAGACCATCTCGACATCGCCTTCATGATCGATCCGCCCGCCCGGCTAGACCGGCGCCTGGGTTGGCGCGAGCGCCTGGTGGTCGCCCTGCCGACCGGGCATCCGCTGGCCGCCAAGAGCGCCTTGGCCTGGGAGGATCTGGCCGGGCGCCGGCTGCTTTCCCCCACCGCGATCGCCCTGGCCGTCTCCCGGCTGGCGCGGCGGCGCGATCCCTCGGATCTGAACCTTCAGGCCCAGGCCGCGAGCGCGGCCGGCGTCGCGCGGCTGGTGGCGCTGGGCCAGGGATTTGCCCTGATCAACGAGACCGCCGCGCCTCGAGTCAACGGCGTGGTTTTCCGACCTTTGACCAGGGCGTTTCTGACTTTCAGGGCGATCGTCGGCAGGCGGGCGGACAAGCCGGCCCTGCGTCGGCTGCTCGACCTCTTGCCCGACGAGACCTAGCGGGCGGCGGCGACCGGCGTATCGAAGACGATATCGCGGGTCACGAGGATCGAGAGCGGTAGACCCGCGCGCAGAGACAGGGTCGGCTGGACATCGAGCTGGCGGCGCACGAGCTGCTCGCCGGTCTGATTGATGCTGCCTTGCAGCCCTTCGCGGATCGCCTGGGTGACCTCGCCCTCGCTGTCGCTGCCAAGCTCGGCGCCGACGCCCAGCAAGGTCGATAGCAGGGCGGCCTTGGTCGTCTCGCCCCAATGGGCGTCGATCCGATCCGACAGGCCCGCGCGGCCGGCCGCGTCGCCGGCGACCAACCGGTCAAGCTGCAGCGAGCGTCCATCGGGAAGAAGGAGGCGGTCCCACGCCAGCAGGACGCGACGCTGGCCGAAGGCGACGCGCGTCTCATAGGTTCCCAGGAGCTTGGAGCCTTGAGGGATGAGAACCTCTCGGCCCGTCAGGCTGTCATAGACGTTGCGGGTGACCTGCGCCGCCACCGGACCCGGCAGATCCGAGCTCACCGCTGTCTGCAGGGCGGCGGGGATCACCGTATGCGCCTGCAGGATCCGGCGTCCGGCCGGTGGCTCTAGGCGAAAGCCGCTCACCGTCGAGCCAGCCCGGCGGTCGAGGAAGGCCTGCCGAGGATCGCTGGGCTGCGCCTGGGGCGATGGCGACGCGAGCAACGGCGCTGGAAGCGAGATCGAAGGCATGGTGAGCGCCGGCGCTGACGCGTTGGCCGCCGGCGCCGATCGCGGGGCCTGGCCGGTGAACAGGCTCGCTGTGCGGGCGCTGTCGGCGACGGATCGTTGCGCGCCCTCGGTGGAGCTGCTCGACGAACCGGCGCCCGGGCCCATCGCCGGGGGCGCTGCGTCTACGCCCTTGGCTTGGGCGGCAAGAATGGGTCGCCCCAGATCGCCGGGCAAGGGCGGCCCCAGCCGAGGCACGTCCCCATAGGTCTTGGGCGCATCGGCCATGGCCGCCAGCGGCGGCTTGGCGTCGGGCTCTTCGATCGGGATCTCCACCGGCTTTGGCGTTCGGCCGTGCAGGGCCACCGCCAAGGCGACGGCGATCGCCACGACCGCCACGCCGCTGGTCACGAGGATCACCGGTCGCGAGAGCCGCGCCACGCGCGGCGGCGCGGCCCGCAGCCTGACCGTCTCCTCCGCGCGCTCATCCGCCGGCCGGTTCATCGGTCCCGGGCTCCGATGCGCTCGATGCGCTCGATGCGCACGCGGCGAGCCTTGCGCTTGTCGCCCAGGCGCAGCTCGGCGCGATCGAGCAGGCGGTCGGTGATCATCCGTCGCCCTTCGATCCGATAGTTGACGAGCGCGGGGCGGCCGGCGGCGTCCAACACGAACAGCGGCGGCAGTTCGCCAGCGGCGATGGACGAGGAGAAGACGAGCACGGTCTTGCGCCCGTCATCGAAGACCTGCTGCGGGCGCCAGTCGACCTTGTCTCCGGAAATCCTGTAGTCGAACGACAAGGCCGCCAAGTCTACCGGCGGCGGCGCGGACTTAGGCGGTGGCGCGACGGGCGCTGGCGGCGAGGTGCTCGGCTTGGCCAGCGCGATCAGCGCGCTCTTGGGATAGGTCCAAGCGACAGACGCCATGTAGGTCGCGGGCGTGGCGCGCAGTTCGACATAGTAGGTGCGCCGGTCGGTGTTGATGATCAGATTGGTGATCAGCCCGCTCTGGGCCGGCTTGACCAGCACATGCACGCGCCGCCGCTCGCCGAGGCCGCTCTCGGTGTCGCCGATGATCCAGCGCACGGTGTCGCCGGCCGCGATCGGCCCAGATCCGATCAGGCTTTCGCCCTCCTCCAGGACGATGTCGGTCACGCGTCCTGGAGCGGCGTAGATCTGGTAGAGCCCGCCATCGCGCCAGGCGAACGTCTGGACAGCGCCTTGGAAGGTGTCGAGTTGCGGCTGGACACGCGCGGCGGCGTTGGCCGCGGCGATCGGGCGGCGCGGATCGGCCTGCGCGGCCGGCGTGCTCGCCATGGCTGTGATCGCCACGACCATGGGCGTCAGGATCGGGGTCGGCATGCGCATCAGGCCATCTCCTTGGACCAGTCGATCGCGTCGACGTAGACGCCGAGCGGGTTCTTCTTGAGGTGTTCGGCGTTGCGGGCCGGGCGATGGATCACGGTCAGGGTCGCGGCCCAGCGTTCGGTCGCCGACAGCTTGCCGTCCTGATATCGGCGCTCGACCCATTCGACCCGGAAGCTGGTCGGCGAGACCTTTAGCGTGTTGGCGATCTCCACCGAGACCTGCTCCTTGCCAACCCGCAGGAAGGGATCGTCGGCCTGGGCGTAGGCGCTGAGGGCGCGGGCCCCTTTGGCGCTGGTCACCCCATAGGCCGACAACCAGTTCTGGCGCACGACGATCGGGTCGGCCGACACCGACCGCACTTCCTGGATGAAGCGTTCGAGCCGCGCGGCGATCATGAAATCAGAGGGCTTGAAGTCGGCGTCCGCCGGCGCGACCGCACGGGCTTCGCCTCGCCGATCGACCTCGACGATCCAGGGCGTGATCTGGCCGCGCGCGCCCTGCCACACGAGCCCCGTCGCCAGCACCGCGATCACCCCGGCCTCGACCAGAGCCAGGCGCCAGACGCGACGGCCATTGATCGCGATCCTGCCTTCGCGGTCGTCCCAGTCCTGGCGCGCCCGCCGATAGGGCGTGTCGAGTTCGGGCGTCGCGCCGTATCGCACCTCAGGGCGCTTGAACATCGCTCTTAGTCTCCTTCCGAGAGATCGACCGACGCACCGCCGCCGCTCTGGCCGGACGAGGCCGCGTGGCTGGCGGCCGAAGCGCCGTGGGCGACGGCCTGGCCGCGGTTCATGCGCCGCGCCCAGCCAGGCGGCCGCGTTGCAGACCGCGGGCCGTCTTGCCCGGCCGTCGATCCGCTCGTCTGCTGGGCGCGCGCGGCGGCGAAACGGCCGCCAAGATCCTGAGCCAGGCGCCGCAGGGGGCTGGCCGCGCCGCTCGCGGCGGCCTTGACCAAACCCATCGCGCCCCCGCTTTGGGCCGCGCCGGTCGCCGCCCCCGCCAGGCTCGCGCCGCCGCGCGCCGCCCCCATCGCCAGGCCCGCCGCGCCGCCCGCCGCCATGCCCGCCAGAGCGCCGCCGGCCAGTAGGGCGCCGCCGGCCGCGGCCCCAGCGCCCACGGCCGCTCCAGCCGAAAGCTGGGGGCCGCCCGCGATCAGGCCGCTGGCGATCCCGGGGGCGAAGAGCCCCAGGCCAAGCAGGCACAGCGAGGCCAGCACCACGGCCAGGGCCTCCTCGATCGTCGGCTGGCTGGAGGCGAAGCCGGCGGTGAATTGCGCAAACAGCGTCGAGCCGATGCCGACCACGACGGCCAGCACCATGACCTTCACGCCGGAGGCCACGACCGCCCCGAGCACGCGCTCGGCGAGGAAGGCGGTCTTGCCAAAGAGCCCCCAGGGCATCAGCACGAAGCCGCACAGGGTCGTCAGCTTGAACTCGATCAGCGTCACGAAGAGCTGGACCGCCAGGACGAAGAAGCTCAGCACGACGATCAGCCAGGCCACCAGCAGGATGGCGATCTGGATGAAATTCTCGAAGAAGGCGACGTAGCCCATCAGGCCCGAAATGCTCTCCAGCAGCGGGCGGCCAGCATCGATCCCAGCCTGGGCGACGCGGCCGGGACGAAGAAGGTCGGCGGCGGCGAACCCGGTCCCGGACGCCTTCAGGCCAAGGCCCGCGAAGCTCTCGAAGATGATCCTGGCCAGGGCGTTCCAGTTGCCGATCAGATAGGCGAAGGCCCCGATGAAGAGCGTCTTGCGGATCAGGCGCGCGATGACGTCCTCGCCTTCGCCCAGGCTCCAGAAGACCGCGGCCAGGGTGACGTCGATGACGATCAGGGTCGTGGCGACGAACGCCACCTCGCCGCCGAGCAGGCCAAACCCGGAGTCGATATAGGCGGTGAAGACGCCCAGGAAGCGGTCGATGACGCCTGGCCCTTCCATCAGCGCGTGGCCTCCGCCCCGCCCAGGAAGCGTGTGCGCGCATCGGCCCAGGCCTTCAGGCAGGTCGGCTCTTGCGCGCCTGCCGCGCCGAGCGCCTGGCATCGCGCCAGTTCGGCCTGGTGGACCTTGGGATAGGCGGGCGCGGCGATTACCTGCGCCCGCGCCGGCGGCGGGGCGGGCGTCTTGCGTCCGGCCTCGAGCACGGTGACCAGAACGACCAGGGCGGCTAGGCCGATCGCGCCCAGGCGGAAAGCCAGGCGCGCGCTCATGGCTGGTTGAACATCTTGGCCGAGCCGGGCTGATAGCCGGTTCCAGGCGTCAGGAAGCGCCGAAGCTGCTCGCGGGCCTGGTCCTGGGCGGCCGCGCGCTGCGCCGCCTCCAGGGTTTGGGCCCGGCCCGAGGCGGCCAGCAGGGTGATCAGGTCCGAAAGCTGCTGAGACTGTAGCGCGAGAAGCTGGTTGCCCGCCTGCGCGGCCTGCAGAGCGCCACTTGCCGATTGGCTGGCGCTCACCAGGACGCTCATCTCCGAACGGGCCTGGTCGAGATTGCCAACGACGCCGGCCTGCACCTTCAAGGCGTCTTGGAAGGCGCCTACGCTGTTGGCCCACCGCGTTCGGGCGTCGGCCACCAGGTCAAGATCGCCGGCGCTCAGATTGGCAGGGCGATAGGCGGCCTTGAACGCCGTCTCGATATCGCTGACCCGCATCGCCAGGCCCTTGGCCTCGTCGACCAGGGCGCGGGTGCGCTGCAACTGGTTCTGCAGCGTATCCAGCGCCGAGTAGGGCAGCGTGGTCAGGTTGCGGGCCTGGTTGACGAGCGACTGGGCCTGGTTCTGCAGGCTGGTGATCTGGTTGTTGATCTGTTGCAGCGAGCGGGTCGCGGTCAGCAGGTTCTGGGCGTAGTTGGACGGGTCGAAGACCGTGAACTGCGCGAGCGCGACGGCCGGAGCCGACGCGAGGACGCCGACCGCTAGCAGCAGCCGGCGACGAGCAAGGCGCGGGGTCATGACAGAATCTCCTGTGGCAGGGTCGAGAGAAGGTCGGCCGCCCAGTCGAGCCCCCGCTCCACGAGCCAAGCCTGCGCGAAGCCGTCAGGACCGGCGCTGGCCAGGACATGGTCCATGGCGGCGTGATCGCTCTTTGAAGACGCCGCGGCGAAGGCCAGGGCCACTTCGCCCAGCCCCAGCTCGAAGAGGCGGTCGCCCACCGGCGACTGGCAGTAGTAGTCGCGCTTGGGCGTGGCCCGGGCGAGGATTTCGATCTGCCGGGCGTTGAGGCCGAAGCTCCGGTAGACCTCGGCGATCTGCGGTTCCAGAGCCCGGGCGTTGGGCAGGAATAGGCGCGTGGGGCAGCTTTCGATGATCGCCGGCGCGATCGTGCTGCCCTCGATGTCGGCCAGGGATTGGGTGGCGAAGACGACGCTGGCGTTCTTCTTGCGCAGGGTCTTGAGCCACTCGCGCACCTGGCCGGCGAACAGCGGATCATCCAGCGCCAGCCAGCCTTCGTCGATGATCACCAGGGTCGGCCGACCGTCCAGCCGCGCCTCGATGCGGTGGAAAAGATAGGCCAGCACCGCCGCCGCGCCGGGCGTGCCGACCAGCCCCTCGATCTCGTAGGCTTCCAGATCGGCGACGCCGAGACTCTCATGATCGGCGTCCAGCAGCCGGCCCGCCGGTCCGCCCAGACAGTAGGGCGACAACGCCAGCTTCAGCGGCGCGTCCTGAAGAAGCGCCGCCAGCCCCGTCAGGCTTCGCTGATCGAGCGGTGTGCTGGCCAGGGCCTCCAGAGCCGACCATAGGTGCTGGCGCCCTTCGGGGCCCGGCGCGGCGTTCTCACGGGTGAGCAGGGCCGTGAGCCAGTCGAGCGCCCAAGCCCGTTCGGCCAGATTATCGACGCGCGCCAGCGGCTGGAGAGCGGGCGCGCCGTCCGCGCCCAGATCATGGAACCGTCCGGCCATGGCCAGCACCGCGGCCCGGATCGAGCCCCCGAAGTCGAAGGCGAAGATCTGGGCGCCGGCGTAGCGGCGAAACGATAGGGCGAGGACGGCCAGCAGCACCGACTTGCCCGCCCCGGTTGGTCCCACCACCAGGGCATGGCCGACATCGCCGACGTGGAGCGAAAGCCGGAAGGGCGTGGAGCCGTCGGTGCGCGCCTGGAGCAGCGGCGGGCCGCCAAGGTGCGCGTCGCCGTGTGGCCCGGCCCACACCGCCGAGAGCGGCATCATGTGGGCGAGGTTGACCGTGGAAATCGGCGGCTGACGGACGTTGGCGTAGACTTGGCCTGGCAGACTACCAAGCCAGGCCTCCACGGCGTTCAGGCTTTCGGGGATGACCGTGAAGTCCCGTCCTTGGATGACCTTCTCGACGAGACGAAGCTTGTCATTGGCCACCTTTGGGTCGGCGTCCCAGACCACCACGCTTGCGGTGACGAAGGCCTGGGCGACGTCATCGGCCCCCAGATCCTGCAGAGCCGCATCAGCGTCGGCGGCCTTGTTGGCTGCATCAGTGTCGACCAGCGAGGAGGCCTCGTTGGTCATCACCTCCTTGAGAATGGCGCTGATCGACTTGCGCTTGGCGAACCATTGCCTGCGGATCTTCGAGAGCAGTTTCACCGCGTCGGTCTTGTCGAGCATCAGCGCCCGCGTCGACCAGCGGTAAGGAATGGCCAGCCGGTTCAGCTCGTCGAGAATTCCGGGGAAGGTCACGCTCGGAAAGCCGATCACGCTGAGCACCCGCAGGTGCTGGTCGCCCAGGCGTGGCTCCAGACCGCCGATCAGCGGCTGGGTGGCCAAGAGCACGTCCAGGTGCATCGGCGTCTCGGGCACGCGAACCGTCTGGCGCGTGGTGGAGACCGCGCCGTGCAGGAAAGTCAGCGTCGCCGCATCGTCCAGCCAGGCGGCCAGGGGCATGAAGCCCTCGATCAGCTGCAGAACGCGATCCGTCCGCTGAATGAAGCCTTGGACCTCCTCCCAGGCGTCGGGTCCTCGTGAGGCCCGTCCCTCGAACATCAGCGCCCCCAGGCGCGAGACGTCCTCGGCGGGTGGGCGCCAGACGAAGGTCAGGTAGTAGCGGGACTCAAAGTGTGATCCGTCCTCGGCGAACTGTTCGCGCCGCTCCAGATCCACCAGCGCCGAAACCCGATCGGGAAATCGGCTCGCGGCGTAGCTGGGCGCCGGATCCCGTCTGGCCTCGACGAACAGCGCCCATCCCGAACCGAGCCGGCGCAGGGCGTTGTTCAGCCGCGCCGTCGTCGCCGTCAGCTCGGCCAGGGTGGCGCTGTCGAGATCCGGGCCGCGAAAGCGGGCGGTCCGCTGAAGACTACCGTCCTTGTTGAGAACGACCCCTTCTGCGACCAGCGCCGCCCACGGCAGAAAATCGGCCAGGGCCGGGGTCCGGTCGCCATAGGCCTTGAGCGCCATCATCGGCTCAGACCCGCAAGTACGGCGGATAGCGCAGGTGGCGTCGTCCCACCTCGACGAACTGCACGTCGTAGCGCGCCGCCCAGACCGCCAGGCCGTGACCGATCATCCAGATGACCAGACCGACGATCCAGAGCCGAAGGCCCAGACCGATGGCGGCGGCGAGCGTGCCGTTGGCGATCGCCACCGTGCGGGGCGCGCCGGCGAGCAGGATCGGCTCCAGCAGCGCGCGATGCACGACGGCGTGGTAGCCGGCGGGAATATCGCCGGGGCTCATGCGATCATCGCTCCGCCGCCGAACGAGAAGAACGACAGGAAGAAGCTGGAGGCGGCGAAGGCGATCGAAAGGCCGAACACGATCTGGATCAGGCGGCGAAACCCGCCCGACGTCTCGCCGAACGCCAGCGACAGCCCCGTCACGATGATCACGATCACCGCGACGATCTTGGCGACCGGCCCCTCGATCGATTCCAGGATCGATTGCAGGGGCGCTTCCCAGGGCATCGAGGAGCCCGCCGCCCTGGCCGGCAGCGCGTAGAGGAGGCCGCCGGCGGTGATGGCGGCGCAGCCGAGCCGATCGAGCATGGATCCGGCCAGCAGCCGGCGTTTGCGGCGCGCGGCCGCATGGGGCGAGGTCATTGCGGGTCTCCTAGGGGTGAGAGCACGTAGTCGCCGTCCGCGAGCGCCTCGACGACGACGAGGTCGGTGAGCCGGCGCGGGCCGTCGCGTCCGGACAGGACGGCGACGAGGTCGATGGTTTCGGCGATGAGGGCGCGCGGAACGGACGTCGCCGTCTCCTGGATCAGCTGCTCGAGCCGGCGCAGCGCCCCCAACGGCGTGCCGGCGTGGATGGTCGCTACCCCGCCCGGATGGCCCGTGCCCCAGGCCTTGATCAGGTCGAGCGCCTCGGGACCGCGTACCTCGCCGATGATGATCCGGTCAGGCCGCAGCCGAAGGGTCGAGCGCAGAAGCTCGGTCAGGGAGGCCACGCCCTCCTTGCTGCGCAAAGCCACCGTGTTGGCGGCTGGGCATCGCAACTCGATCGTGTCCTCGATCAGCACGATCCGCTCGTCGCGCTCGGCCAGTTCGGCGAGCAAGGCGTTGGCCAGGGTGGTCTTGCCGCTGGAGGTGGCGCCGGCGATGAGGATGTTCTTGCGATCGGCGATCGCGGCCTTGAGCAGCCGGGCCTGGCGCTGATCCATCACCTGGGCCCTGACATAGTCGGCCAGTCGCAGGGCCTGGATCGCCGGCTTGCGGATGGCGAAGATCGGCGCCGTGACCACCGGCGGCAGCAGGCCCTCGAAGCGCTCGCCGCCCTCGGGCAGTTCGGCCGAAACCCTGGGGCTTCGGGCGTGAACCTCGACGCCGACATGGTGAGCCACGAGACGGACGATCCGCTCGGCGTCGGCGGCGCCGAGGATCGCGTCGGTCGCAAGTAGCCCCTCGCCCAGCCGCTCCACCCAGAGCCGGCCATCGGGATTGAGCATCACCTCGACCACATCGGCCTCGGCGAGCCAGGCGCTGATCGTCGGCCCCAGCGCGGTGCGCAGCATGCGCTGACTGCGCTGCGCGGGTTCGCTGGCAAGGGGATGAAGGGACACAACAGAGCCTCGGCGTCGAGCGGAGGCTCACTAGAGAAGGCCGCCGTCCAGGTCGCGCAACAAGCGCTTTGGGTCGGGCGAGCTATGGCGCGCAAAGACAGGCGATGGCGTAGGAGGGCCGGGTTTGCGTAGAGCCGGCAGTGCGGAGACCCGGAAAAACGCCCGTGGTTCAGCTTGCCCAAGGTGGTGGGCGCGGTGATGGTGCTCACATGGTCGAGCGCATGGATTTCACCGACAAGATCAGGGCGCTTGTGATCACCGAACTGGCCCTGGCCAATCGCGATCCAGAGCGGATCGAGGTGGTGATCGCGCGCCTGGCTGAGTTGCTCGCGGCCGCGCTGGTGGTGGCGCACCGCGACGACCAGCGGGCTTTGGACCAGAGGTGCTCGGCCCTCGAGGGCCAAATCCATCGCGAGGCGGTTTTGAAGCTGGAGATGTTGCGAGCCTTGGGCGTCGACCGATGGGACGAGGAGCCCCCGGTCTAAAGCTCGGGCGGATCCTCGGGCTGGGTCGCGGCGATATCCTGCGACAATGTCTTGCCCTTGGCGATCCGTCGGCCCAGCGCGGCCAGGAAGTTATCGTAGCGCTCACGTCCCTTGGCTTGCTGGGCGGCCAGGGCCGCTTCGGGAAGGGCCAGGGTGTTGGCCAGCCAGAAGCGGACGAAGAGGCCGATCGCTTCGTTTGCGATCAAGCCTTGCTGCTCGAGACGATCGGCCTGGCGCGACAGACGATCAAGCCGCCGGCTCAAGGCCGCTTCCAGCTGTTCGGCGCCATCGGGCGACAGAAAGGACTCCAGCGCGGCCTCGACGACCAGCGCCTGAGAGATGCGTTTGCGCATCGCGTAGTCGGCCAGACGCCGCGCCAGAGCGGGCGGCAGGCGAAAGGTGTGCTTGCTGCGCATGTCTAGAGCTCCACGCCATCGTCCGGATCGAGCGCCGCCAGCCTCGCCGTTCCCGACATCCGCCGATCAAGACGCGTAGCCGCGGCGTCGAGGTCTCCCTCTGCCCCGCCGTCCTCGAAGGCGAACTCGTCGGCGAAGCTGGCGGGCTCGGTCAGCGACGGGGCCAGATCGAGCGCGCGCGGCGAAGGCCCTTCGCCATCGCTCTCGCCGAGGGAGGAGCCGGCGACGGGACCGCCGTCGTAAGCCGGGACCGCGCGCCCACACCAATCGTCGGGGCGCGGCTCCACGGCCCGCCAGGGCGAGGGTGGCGGCAAGATCCGCCGCGCCAGGCGCGGATCCTCGAAGTAGCGCGCCTTGCGGGCCCGGATCGGCGCGGAGCCGGCCAGCATGACCACCTCGTCGTCGGCCGGCAGTTGCATGATCTCGCCGGGCGTCAGCAGGGGGCGGGGCGATTCCGCCTTGGAGACCATCAGATGGCCAAGCCAGGGCGAGAGCCTGTGGCCCGCATAGTTGCGCATGGCCCGCTCCTCGGTCGCTGTACCCAAGGCGTCGGAGATGCGCTTGGCGGTGCGCTCGTCATTGGTGGCGAAGCAGACGCGCACATGACAGTTGTCGAGAATGGCGTTGTTGGGCCCGTAGGCGCGCTCGACCTGGTTGAGCGATTGGGTGATCAGGAACGCCTTGACCCCGTAGCCGGCCATGAACGCCAGCGTGCTCTCCAGGAAATCGAGGCGGCCTAGGACGGGCAGCTCGTCGAGCATGAGCAGAAGGCGCTGGCGCTCGTCCACGCCGTGCAGGCTCTCGGTGAGGCGGCGAACGATCTGGTTCAGGATCAGCCGAATGAGCGGTTTGGTGCGGCTGACGTCCGAGGGCGGGACGACGAGATAGAGCGAGCACGGCCCGCCCTCGACAAGATCGGCGATGCGCCAGTCGCATCGCGCCGTCACCCGCGCCACGACCGGATCGCGGTAGAGGCCCAGGAAGGTCATGGCCGTGGACAGCACCCCGGAGCGCTCGTTGTCGCTCTTGTTCAGAAGCTCGCGCGCGGCGCTGGCGACGACGGGGTGAGGTCCGTCCTCGCCCAGATGCGGGGTGCGCATCATCACCGCCAGGGTCTGTTCGATCGTGCGCTTGGGGTCCGAGAGGAAGGTGGCCACGCCGGCCAGGGTCTTGTCGGTCTCGGCGTAGAGCACATGCAGGATCGCGCCGACCAAGAGCGCGTGGCTGGTTTTTTCCCAATGGCTGCGCTTGTCGAGCGAGCCTTCTGGATCAACCAGAATGTCGGCCACGTTCTGGACGTCGCGCACCTCGTTCTCGCCGCGGCGCACCTCCAGGAGCGGGTTGTAGGCTGACGAACCCTGGTCGGTGGGATCGAACAGCAGCACCCGGCCAAGGCTCGCCCGAAAGCCCGCCGTCAGCGTCCAGTTCTCGCCCTTGATGTCATGGACGATCGTCGAGCCGGGCCAGGTCAGGAGGCTAGGCACGACCAGGCCGACGCCCTTGCCCGAACGCGTCGGGGCAAAGCAGAGAACGTGCTCTGGCCCTTGGTGGCGAAGATAGTCTTGGTCATGGCGCCCGAGCACGACGCCTTGGTCGCCGAGCAGGCCCGCTTGGCGGATTTCCTGGGGCGAAGCCCACCGCGCGGTGCCGAACGTGCCGGCCCGCCCTCGTTCGCGGGCGCGCCAGACCGACAGCAAGATGGCCGCGCCCGCTGAGAGCAGGCCGCCGCTGGCCGCGATGGCCGCCCCCCGCAGGAAGACGGCTGGCGCATAGGCGTCGAAGGCGAACCACCACCAGAAAAAGGCCGGCGGCTGGTAGACGCGGTAGTGCGCCAGGACGAACCAGGGCGGGCCCAGCTCTGGCTGGTGGCCAAGCGACTGGGCGGTGATCTGGGTCGCCGTCCAGGTCGTGACCAGGACGATCCCGGCCACGACGGCGATCGGCAGCCAGAGGATTCTGGTCGGCGACACGGTCGTCTCCACACAGGCGGAGACAGACCATTGCGTCATGCGGCAGGGACGCCAGGGCCAAAAAGCGCACGTCGCGCCCTGGCGTGCAAAGACAGGCGATGGCGAAAGCCCGTCCTTTGACGGCGCGCCGGTGTAGCGCTAACCGATGGAGGCCTTGGTCGGGGAGCCTAGCGGCATGTCCAAGCGCTCGCGCCAAAACCCTGGGGGTCCTCGCACGACTTTTCCAACTCCCCGACTAGGATCGGCAATCTTTGCGCCCAGGGTCGATCAGCGGTGTCGACTGGGCGATGTCCGATCAGGCATGACTCATCGCTTCCGTTGGGAAGGGCTGCTTTCCGCAGATTGGCTTGAGTCGCAGCGGCATCCGACTAGCGGACCTCGCGAACGGCTGACCCGTACCCCGAAAACTCGAAAGCTCGCGTAAGGATTTGCCGCTCGCGCGATCGGCACTACCACGTCGAGTGGTGTTCGCCGAGCGCTTCTATTTTTCCGAATGTATGGATAAGCTTCAGCAGACGCTCAGTCATGAGTCTGGGGGAGTCGATCTTGAAGGGTTACATCTACATCAGCAGCCCAAACGCGGATCCAGGGCGGCATCGAAACCTTAACGACCCGATGTTTAGGAATCCGCCAACGCTTGGCGGGTGCATGCCCAACATTCGGCGACTCGTTCTTCCCGGCGACCATGTCTTCGTCATCAGCGGCACCACGAAAGGTGTTCAGCAATATGTTGTCGGTGGCTTTCAGGTTGCGGAGAAGATCAGTGCGCTCGCCGCGTATGATCGTTTTCCCGACAACAGGTTGCGCCGGGACGAGGAGGGGAGGCTCGTGGGCAATGTCCTGATCGACGCCAACGGCCAACAGCATCCCTTGGACACGCATAAGGCGGATACGTTTGCCAGCCGGATCGAGAACTATCTCGTCGGGATCAACCCCGTTGCCCTTGAATCACCGGCAGAAATCGCCCAGGGCAGGAGCGAAACTCTGGAGCGCCTGTCTTCGATTCTAGAACGCCCTCGCGCCAACCGCGTCATTGATGTCATGGGGCGATGGGCGAAGCTCGACCAGTCACAGGTCGAGAAAACTCTGGACTGGCTGCGCGGGATCAAGGCTCAATCGAACTAAATGGCTAACGTCTCCGCCAGTTTGCGAGCCCTGAAGCTCCAGTCAAACGAGATCGCTGCGCGTACTCGTTTGGCGCCGGCGCGCGTACAGGAAATCCTCGATGGAGCTCCCGTCAACGCGGCTGAGCTTCGCGCGCTAGCTCGCGGTCTCAAGCTGTCAATGCGGGCGTTCACCTCAGCTGCAGCAAGCCTGGAGCTCACCGCCCGCTTTCGTGCGCCGGGAGTCCAAAATGCGGAGCGTGAACCGACGCTTGACCGTCTCGCAGGCTTCGTGGATGCCGCTCTCAAAGTGCTTCCACCTCGTGACCACCTGCCATCCTGGCATGAGAGATTTGGACTGAACGGCCCTGAAACCTATTCCGAGGCGGAGCGGCTTGCGGCTCAGTTGCGTGAGCTGATCTATCCCGGGCAGGAGGAAAGCCCCGCCAATGATCTTCCTCAGCGCCTCCTTGCGCTCGACGGACTGATCGTCAGCCAACTGAAGAACTCCAAGTACGAAGGAGCCTCAGTCGCAGCGGGCGGGTATCTATTCGTGTTCGTCTCGCCGCGGTTTTCCGCCAGGATGCTGTTCACTCTCGGTCACGAGCTTGGCCATGTGGTAGCGCACCACTCGCTGCAGGGCGCTCATCTCGATCTCGCCAGCAATATTGGAAGCTTCCGCAATCGAGCTGAGGGCTTCGCCGATGCTTTCGCCTCCGCATTCCTTCTTCCGCCCCAAGCAGTCGGCGGCACGCTGAGTGAAATCAGGCGCGTTATCGGTGCAGGCGGCGATCAGCTCGGCGACGTTGAAATATTGATCCTTGCCCGCCTTCACGGCGTGAGCTTCGACGTGGCGGCCAGGCGCTGCGAGGACCTTGACCTCTTGCCCGAAGGTGGTGCCGCGTCATTGGCGGAGTTCCTCCGTAAACAGTATGGGAGCCCGGAAAAGAGAGCTGCCGCCCTCAACTTGCCCCCTAGGAGCGAGGTATATTTCGACGCGGTATCGCCCAACCTTATGAAGCATGTTCACGAGAGCATTGCTCGCGGTGAGACCTCGCCGACTTGGATCGCCGATCGACTAGGGACGTCGATCGAAAGTATCTACAACACTCACGCGTCCATGGGTGGGACCCGTGCGCCTGCTCATTGATGCCTGCGCAGCTATCAACCTTTATAACTGCGGTCGGCTCGCGGACGTTTGCGATTTGCCCGATACCGATATTGAGGTGTCGCCGATAGTGTTGTCTGAGTGCGGGGTTGATTGCGCTGGCCTAATTTTGGAACTGGAGGCAGCAGGGCGGCTTAAGTTTGTGCCTGATGCTGAAATCTCACCAGATCGGTTCCTTGAGTTGGTAGCAGATCACGACATTGGCGATGGCGAACTTGAGGCAATTGCCGTCTGCGAGTTGATCGGGGGCTCCTTCTGCACTGATGACGGGGCCGCAAGGCGCCTTGCCATCAATCTTCTTGGTGCGCCGAAAGTAATGGGTAGTCTCAGACTTCTCAAGTTTGCCGTCGAAGCGTCGCTACTGAAATGTACCGAAGCATTTTCGGGCTATCTTGATATGCGCGAGTGCGGCGGATTTCTCCCAAACTTGGAAAACGATTTCTTCTGCAACGGTGGACAGGCCTGATCTCGCCGATAGCTATGTAGGTCTTCTGCAAGGTTAAAGCTCACGTCCGAAATTTGGGGTTGAGAATGGGAGACGGCAATCGCGATATTGGCATCTTGGCTCAGTTCGACGCCGCGTATGCGCGGGTCACCCTTGATCGGCGTGACGTCTACGGATCGCCCCAAGACACCTATCGTCGAATTTCAACCTTGCGCACTATCGTCGATGAGTGCCCTGATCCGCAGGTTCGCGAGATACTTGCGATGATCGTGACGAAGGTCGCGCGGCTCGTTCAAACGCCCGACCATCTAGACTCTTGGGTGGACGTGGCAGGTTATGCCCGATGCGGCGTGATGCTGTTGGACGACCGAACCAAGAGCGGGGGCAACGGCGCTGGCGACTAGCTCTGCGCTGTTGGTCTCGACGCCAGGAATGTAGAGTACGCCAAGGCGACCGGACGACCTGACCGCCGCGCCCATGAGAAGTCGATGTTTGTAGAGCGGAAGATCGATCCCGTATCCAACAGGGTTGAGCTCTGGTGGGCCGACGGGGCTCCAGGCGCAGGTAGAACGCTAGTCAGCAAGATTGGCGAAGAGCAGCCCCTGGCCTTCGAGTCCGGTCATGACGCGCCGAACCAAATTGCTATCTGCTGGGCAAGTGGTCGTACCCTTGGGAACATAGAAGTCCGCTCTCCTGCGCTCCTGAGATATTTCACCGCCAAACAGGCTGATCAAGCGATCTTGCCGTGCGACTTCGTCTACGCTGGGAAGTATAGGCACGGTGCAGATCGATGGTGGTGTCGGACACACCAAATTCATTGGGGTGTAAAGGCGGATATCACGGCGTTGCAATCCTCAGGCGTGTTCCGATGCGCCGCCTATGGACAGCCGATGAGCTATGTTGTCGACCCATACACAATCGATCTAAGCAATCACGCCGAGGTCGGAGTCTGGTGCTCACTCCCAGCCGCTCTATCGACCTTTGAAATAAAGCCTCGGCCGCCGAAAATCCATGTCCATGTGCGTGACAAACCGGATGAGGCAAAACACATTGATCGAGACTTTCCGGCGATTACCGTAGTCTACAGTACGCGTGTTGGCCTATTCGCAGATGGTAATATTTCCCGCGTCGATATCACTCCCCCTGCAGCATTTGAGTTTGTATGCGGACTCGAAGGGGGGCAAGATATGGGCTGCATCGATTGCCCCCATTGCTCCCACCCCCATCTCGATCTTGGCGAATTTGGCAAAACGCCACACCGCAAGCATTTCTGCGGTAATTGTGGCCGTGATAGTACGTGGAGCAAGGAGCCTATTGTATCTACACCGCTAAAAACTCTACATGACCAGAGCGCTACACACCTTACGTGTGTGATGCCTGATAGGAGGTTGAACCTAGACGACTACCAGGGCTGCCACTATTCTATTTGGGCTTCCACCCCTGCGATCGTTTGGACAGCTTCCAGGCCGCAGGAATATGGGATTCACGTACATGTCCATAGAGGGCAAGAGCGGATCATCGACGATACCTTCGGTGAAGTAATTCTCGAGGGAAAGCCACTCGTCCGAGAACAGCTGCTTAGGGCGATGATTGGGCGTACTGTCGTCTAGGCGTATACTCTGGGCCTCAGAAGTAGGGCGCGCTACGCTTGTGCAATGGGCGACTATCCGCCACTCCGCGGCAACTTTGCAAAGCTGAGCATTGCGGGAATGCTTTCTATAATCAAGCAAGTGTTATCTATTACGGGTTGTCAGAGGGCTCGCAGCCTGTCCTGATCAAGCCTGATCGTCGCTCTGCCTGCGTCCGGGTTTGTCGCGAGCCTTCGCCATGGTGGCGTGACCGCGTTTCGCTCGGAAGGGTTATGTTTAAGGAAGTCTTTCCGCTTGCGTTGGATGGTGGGACGCAACCGACGCGTCATGAGGACGCGGCAGCAGAGTTTGAAGCATGGCCGAGACGCAGATCGAGTGGACCGACGCCACCTGGAATCCGGTGGCGGGCTGCTCCATCGTCACCGCTGGCTGCACTAACTGCTACGCCATGCAGATGGCTCGCCGTCTCGAAGCCATGGGCGTCGAAAAATACGAAGGTCTGACCCGCAAGAGTGGCAAGCGCGCGCTGTGGAACGGCGTGGTGCGCGAGGATCGTTCGGCGCTCGAAATACCCTACGGATGGCGCAAGCCTCGGAAGATCTTCGTCAACTCGATGAGCGACCTCTTCCACGACGCGGTAAGTGAGGACTTCATCGTCGACGTGTGGCGGGTCATGCGCGAGACCCCGCAGCACAACTACCAGATCCTCACCAAGCGGCCCGAGCGCATGGCCGAGGTCGTGGCGCGCGCGATCCCCGATGTGCTGCCCAATGTCTGGCTAGGCACCAGCGTCGAGAATGAGGACGTCATTGGCCGGATTGATCACTTGCGAGCCGTGCCGGCCGCCATACGGTTCATCTCGTTCGAGCCGCTGATCGGACCGGTGGGGGCCGTAAATCTCACGGACGTGCACTGGGCGATTGTCGGCGGCGAGAGCGGTCTGAACGCGCGTCCGATCCGTGAAGATTGGATCGACGAGATTTACGCGCAATGCGATACCTATGATACTGCCTTCTTCTTCAAGCAGTGGGGCACTTGGGGCAAGGACAACAAGAAACGCTCCAAGAAAGCCAATGGCCGCGAATACCGCGGAAGGACCTGGAACGAGATGCCGGCGACGCCGGAAGCGATCTGAGGCCCAGGTCGTTTGCGACGCCGCCCGGCGGGGGATAGTCGGACGACATGGTCACCAAGCATTATGCGTGGAAGGTGGGTGAACGGCTGCCGAAGATCGGCGCGCACAGCATCGCCAAACACGACGTCTTCGCCACCTACATCGACAGTTACATCAAAATCCTGTCGTCCAACCCTCGCCGACGGGAATTGAACCTTACGATTGTCGATGGGTTCTGCGGCGGCGGTGCCTATCAGAACGGCTCGGTCATCGTTCCGGGGTCCCCGCTGAGGGTGCTTCGCGCGGTAAAGGCGGCCGAGGCTGGTCTGACGCTCACGCGCCAGAACGGCTTTCAGATGAAGTCGCAGTTCTTCTTCATCGACAAGCAGCCCGAGCATATCGAGTTCCTCCAGCACGAGCTCATGAAATCAGAGTTCAGCGGCGAGGTCGGGGCTTCGATTTCGGTCTCGACCGGTCTGTTCGAGGAAAAGGCCGCCGAGGTCATCCAGAGGATCAAGGATCGCGGATCAAGCCACCGGGCGCTGTTCCTGCTGGACCAGTACGGCTGGAGCGCCGTCTCGTTCGCGACCATCCGGCAGATCTTCGCCTGCCTCCGCAATCCCGAGGTGCTGCTCACCTTCTCGGTCGACTCGCTGATCGATTACTTTTCGGACCAGACGGCGCGCACATCCGGCGGCCGCGCGATCGAACTCGATCCGGCAATGGGCGAAGCGATCAAGGCGCTCAAGTCCGAACAGGATCAACGACGCCTCATTCAAGGCTTTCTTTACAAGCACATCATCGGCAGCACGGGCGCAAAATACTACACGCCCTTCTTCATCAGATCAGCCGACAGCCGCCGCTCCTATTGGCTGCTCCACCTGTCCAAGCATGAGCGGGCCCGGGATGAAATGGCTCGGCTCCACTGGGACATGAGCAATCTTTTCTCCCATCCTGGCGATGCCGGCTTCAACGCGCTCGGCTATGACCCCAGCGTCGATCCTAAGCAGATTAGGCTCGAGTTCGACTTCGGCGTGGACGCTCGCAAGGATTCACTAGCCGCGGCGATCAATCAGTTGCCTCGAATGATCCGGGACGACGCGCAGGATGCGAGCGCGCCGGTCACGCTCGGCGACCTCTTCCGGGCGCATTGTAACGAGACGCCGCTGACCTTCGAGATGGTCGCCGACGCGGTGATCCAGTTGCGCGACACCTATGCCGAGGTCGACGTCTTCACCGCCGAAGGCAAGGCCCGTCCGGCGGCCAAGAGCCTCAAGTGGGACGACATGGTGCGTAACAGGCCGCAGAAATCGTTCATCCGCCGAATGGGGGTCTAGCCTGCGGCGCTGTCCTGGAAGCGGGTGTCAGCGAGACTTGCCGAGCACCGCGTCGACATCGGCCTGGTCGATGGCCATGAAAGGTCGGTTCGTATCCACGCTTAGTTCAAAAGGGGCTTGGAGGTCTGGTTCCTGGCGACAAGCTAAGGGCAGCTATTGGCGCAACGCGGACGGCAAGGCGATAAGCCTGTCCGACCTCGTCGCATTCGTCCACGACATCCAGCCCTTCTGGGCCCGCGCATCCTGACTGTAGCGCTCATCGGATGACGCCGCTTATTGACCAAACCCTCGGCCGCATGGGGCACGCTCTGCTAGGGCGCAGGCTGGCGCGCGAGAGCGTCCTCCAGGCAAGTGATGAGGGCTTCGCCCGTGAAGGGCTTTTTCAGGAAGCAGGCCGCGCCCAGATCAAGCCCGCGTTGTTGGGCGCGTGCGTCGTCGAAGGCGGTGATCAGGATGACGGGGGTGGCGACGCCGCGCTCGGTGAGCGCGATCTTGAGGTCAAAGCCGCTGAGGCCCGGCATCTGAACATCGCTGATGACGCAGTCGGCAGCGGTGACTTGGTCCGAGCCGAGGAAAGCCGCGGCGGAGTCGAAGCTTGCGATCCCGTAGCCCAGCGACCGGATCAGCGCTTCGAGCGACGTGCGGACCGCCTCGTCGTCATCGACCACGCAAATCAACGGAACTTTCGACACCAGGGCATCCTCTGTGGCGCGTCGACCGCGGGAGGAGGCTGGCGACAACGACGCCGCCTAGGTGCCTGAAGCGGGCGCGCCGGGAAATAATACTCGGGTGTATGGCGCTATGACGCAGCCGCCGCTTTCAGGTCCAGCAGTTCGGCCAGGCGCGCGAACTCGAGCATCGACTTGGCGCCCATCTTCCGCATCGCCGTGCTGCGATGGATTTTCACGGTCACTTCCGACAAGCCGATCTCAAAGGCGATCTGCTTGCTCATCAGACCCGTGGCGACCAGGCCCATCACCTGGCGTTCGCGCGGGGTCAGGGTCTCGTAGCGTTGGCGCGCCTCATCAACGCCGCTCTGCTCGTGGCGCTGGGCGTCGTCCTTGGCGATGGCGGCCATGACCGCGTCGAGCATGTCCTGGTCGCGAAAAGGCTTGGCCAGGAAGTCGATGGCGCCGGCCTTCATGCCCCGAACGGTCATGGGAATATCGCCATGCCCGGTCATCAGCACCACCGGCATGCGGATATCGGCCGCGTTGAGCTGGCTCTGGAAGTCGAGCCCGCTGACGCCCGGCAACCGGATATCCAAGACAAGGCATCCTTTGTCATGCGCATGTCCGGACTTGAAGAAGTCCTGGGCGGTGGAAAAGAGGCGGGTTTGCAGGCCGACGGAGCGGAACAGGCTGTCGAGCGCGTCTCGGACAGCGGCGTCATCATCAACGATGTGGACAGTGGGCTCGGACATTTGCCTGATAGCTGGACCACCCATCGCGCGCCGTCAATAAAGGCGCGCAACCTTTGGTGAGGATGATGTTGAAGGCCTTCGACGCCGCCGAACAGACTGGCGCCTCGCCCGAAGACCTGCGCGCCATCACCAACGCCGTGCCGGCCTTGATCTCGTTTTTCGACGCCGACCATGTCTGCCGGTTCGCCAACGACTTCCACCGAGAATGGTACGGCCGGGCGCCCGAGGAGCTCGTCGGCAAGCCGATGCTCGACTTCATCGGCCCCGACCTCTACGCGTCCCGTCGTCCGTTTCTCGACCGCGTCGCGGCCGGCGAGCAAGTGGCCTTCGACGCGGTGGTTCCGCACCGCGACGGCGGCGTGCGGGACGCAGCGATCCGCTACGTGCCCAAGATGGGATCGGCGGGGTTCGAGGGGTTCTACATCCTGGTGTTTGACGTCGCTCGGCGAAAGCAGGAGCTGGCGGGCATGCTGGACCTGGCTCACGACGCCATCTTCGTGCGCGACCTGCACGACAACATCACCTTCTGGAACCAGGGCTCTCAGGAACTCTATGGCTACGGCCGCGAGATCGCGCGGCTCTCCAACGCCCACGACCTGCTTCAATCGCACTTTCCCTCGCCCCTCGAGGAGATCAACGCCCAGCTGCTGGCCACCGACCAGTGGCAAGGCGAAGTCACCCGCCGTCTGGCCGACGGCCGCGAGGCGGTGATCTCCACGCGCTGGTCGCTGCGCCGTGACGAGACCGGCACGCCCGTCGAGATCCTCGAGACCGGACGCGATATCACCGAGAGCCGTCGCGCCGAGGACGCCTTGAGGCGCAGCGAGTACCGCTTCCGCAACGTCTTCCACGCCATGAGCGTGTCGTTCTGGGAGCTGGATTTCTCGGCCCTCGCCGGCATCCTGGGCCAGCTGAAGGCTCAGGGCGTGACGGATCTGCGGGCCCACATCGCCGATCATCCGGGTTTCGTGCGCGAGATGATGGAGTGCAGCCAGGTCATCGACGTCAACGACAAGTCGCTGCAGCTCTTCAACGCCACCCGCGATCAGCTGGTCGGGCCCGTAGCCCGGTTCTGGCCGCCGGCGAGCGAGCACATCTTCGCCGCCAGCGTCATGGCCTCCTTGGAGCGCAAATCCCACTTCGAGGCGGAGACCAAGTTTCGCACCCATGACGGGCGCGACTTCGATGGCCTGTTCACCTGCTGCTTTCCCCGCGAGCATCTGCCTCGCGGCACGACGCTGGTGGGCATCATCGACATTTCCGATCGGATCCGCGCCCAAGAAGATCTCCAGCGCGTGCAGTCCGAGCTTGCCCACGCCGCGCGGATCTCGACCCTGGGCGAACTGACCGCCTCGATCGCCCATGAGGTCAACCAACCGCTTACCGCCATCGTGACCAACGGCGAGGCGGGCATGCGCTGGCTGCGGCGCGACACGCCCGATCTGGAAGAGGTGCGCAAGGCGATCGATCGCATGATCGGTGAAGCCACCCGCGCTTCAGGCATTATCGGGCGGATCCGGACCATGGCCGTCAAGGGCGAGCCCGAGAAGGTCAGGGTCGAGGTCAACGGCCTGGTCGAGGACGCCACCCTGCTCGTCCGCCGTGAGCTGGCGGCTCATGACGTGGCCCTGCAGCTGCAGTTGGCGCCCGATCTGCCCGAGGTGGACGCCGATCGCGTGCAACTGCAGCAGGTCCTGGTCAATCTGATGGTCAACGCCGTGCAGGCGATGGCCGAGGCCGGCGGCGTCGATCGCAACCTGACGATCCGCACGGCCCAGGATCACGGCCATGTCGTGATGTCGGTCAGCGACACGGGTCCCGGTGTCGCGCCAGAACGCCGCGACCAGCTCTTCAACGCCTTCTACACCACCAAGGCCAGCGGCATGGGCATGGGCCTTTCGATCTGCAAGACGATCATCGAGGCCCATGGCGGCGACATCGTCGTTGACGATGGCGCAGCGCGCGGCGTGACCTTCCGCCTGCGTCTGCCCGCCTTTCAGGCGGCCGATGCATCCGCGCCTTCCGCCCTTCTGGAGACCCGGTGAAGGCGCAGGGCTTCCTCTAGCAGCCAGACGACATTTTCCCTGGCGTCCAGCCATCCCCAGGATGGGATTTCGTTGCTCAGGGTGTCGATAGCGGTGTCGTGGTCGTAACAACCGTAGCGCACGAGATGGTCGTACTGGCCGGAGACATAGACGGCGAGCGACCAGTGGCGGCGGAAGCGCTCGACCGCCTCGGTCAAGGCCGCCGCGTTGCGAGCCGCCTGCAGCACGGCGTCGTAGTCGACGTCATGGCGCTGGTTGGGGCCAACGGCCAGGATCGCCGCGCGAAGATCATCGACCGTGAGCACCTGGCCCGACAGCCCCTGGTGACGCGTGCGGAACACCGTGACGATCTCCCGGCAGTCCTGGCATATCAGCACTTGGCGTTGGTGACTGATGACCAGTGCGGCCTCCTCGTCCCGCCGATAGAGCTGGCCCTTGTCGGTTTCCGCAACGAAGTCCTCGAAGCCGTGGATTCGGGCGGTCCATCGCCCCTTGTTGGATTGGCGACAGATCGCCCGCTTGCCGCGCTCGCAAACCGGACAGCACCAATCGGGCCCGGCGTCGCGCCACGGCGGTGAAAGCTGATGCTCAGCGTCCAGGGCCGCAAATTCCGCGTCGGTCGGGGCGGCGGTGCGTTTGCGACGTTTGTTGGCGATCGAAGACCCCACACCGCCGGCGCGGCACGATCGGCTCCAGATCTCGCCCGCGATTCTATTGGGGTCGATACGGCCGCGGCTCGAGGCGACCAACAATGCGGTCAGGGGCTCGGCGGCGCCCGGCTGACGCGGATCCAGAAACTCGCCGTGTTCCTTGAGCAGATCGCCCGCGAGCAGGCGTTCGCCCAGGAGGCTCGCCAAGGCCAGGCGTGCCTCGAACGCGGGACGCACCTCCTCCCAGACCCGTCGGGCGGCCTCGAGGTCGACCTCGTGCATGCGATTGGCTTCGATGGCGATGAAGCGGCGGATTTCCAACGGCGAGAAGCTGAAAGGATCCGGAACGACGTCCTTGAGCTTCAGCTTGGCCTTGCCCTCGGCGGTGTTGCAGTCGGTGCAGAGGGTTTGTGGCCCGAAGCGCTCGATCAGGTTCTTGCAGGCGCTGACGCCGGCGTGCCAACGCCGTCGCAGCGCTTCGTCAGCCTCGATGGGTGGGCGACAGGCCGCGAACAGCTTTTCGGCGTGATCGCGCAGGTGGTCGTGGTGGAAGTCGAGCTGGCAGAGGAGAATGCCGGCCGGCGTCAGGCGCGCGATCTCAGACTTGCTCCGCCGACAACAAGGGCAGGTCCAGCGCGTGGAGCGCAAGGCCCAGGCGGCGTTGAGGTTAAGATCGCTGGCTCCAAAGTGCTGCATCAGCCAACGCGTCTGACGGCTCCAGGCGCCATCATTGTGCGGCAGAAGCTCTTCGAGCGCCTCGTCGCTGATCGTCGTGAAGTCCGGGATCTCGATGTTCACCACCAGCGCCGTCATGCCCGTCCCCGATCTGATCGAGGTCTAGCTTGGCGGTGTTCGGGCAAGGTTCAAGACGCCCGCAAGGAGCCTGCGTCCGCTTTTGTCATCGGCGCTCGCGGGGAAAGGTCAGGGTGACCAGCGCGCCAATCGCCGTGAACCGTCGAACTATGGTTCCACCCAGCTCCTGGGCGAGCGCGTCGATGATCCGCCAGCCGCGACCGGGGCGCGGCTGGCCAAGGCAGCCCCCGTTGTCGGCGACCCTGCAACGGACCTCGTCACCCTCGGTGAGGTCCACGCTGACACGTATGGAACCCTGGCAGACCAGATCGCCATGGCGCACGGCGTTGGTGACGAGTTCGCTGACCACCAGGCCCACGCGCCAGCAGCGTTCAGCCTCCAGCGCCACGGGGGCGTCGACAAAGGTCAGCTGGATCTCGCGCTCTTCCAGGGTTGTTCGCACCAGGCTGGCGCAAAGGTCCTGCAGATAGATCGACAGGTCGATGACGTCGGGCGTGACAGGCGGCTGCAGCGCGCGATGGGTCTCGGCCTGCCGATGAAGGCGGGCCGCCGCGGCGTTGAGGGCCGCGCGCGCCTCGGGGCTGGGGTTTCGCGACGCCTCCCGCGAGAGGCTCGCCACGGCCAGGGCGTAGTCGTTGGCCACGCGATGGGACAGCTCATCGACGAAGAGCCAGGCGGCTTGCTGTCCCGTCCTGGGCTGGGCGCTGGGAAACATCTGCGTGCGGCTCCAGTGAACGCGATCCGGGGCGGATCGTCCGTGTCACGCGAGACCCTGGCAGACCCGCTGTCGCCGATCTTGAATACGAACGCGTCGAATAGGACCGCCGGCTGTCGCGCTCAGCAGGCGCAGGGACGCGGCGTGGTCTGCGCGCGCAGGAGACGCGCGACCATCACGGCGCCGAGGATGACCAGCGCTCCGGTCGCGACGATCAAGGACAGGGTCTGCCACGGTATCGTCAGCGCTTGGGACACGCCGCGTCCGGCCAGATAGCCCGGGAGCAGAAAGGCGGCGACCCACACCACGCCCGACAGCGCATTGGCGATGTGAAAGCGTAGAACCGGCATGGCCATCATGCCGGCCATGATCGGCACGAAGGCCCGCAACGGGCCGCCGAACCGGCCCACGAAGAGGGTCGCGACGCCGTACTTCTGGGTCGCCGTCCGCGTCTTGGCCAGGAGGGTCTGGTGGCGGGAGAGCCAGGGATGGGCCAGGGCGCGATCGCCCAGGCGCCGGCCAAGCGCGTAGGACGCCGCATCGCCGAGGATCGCGCCGAACAGGGCGAAGGCCACGACCTGGGTCGCGTCCAGAACGCCGGCGGCCACCAGGCCTCCGGCGACCACGAGCAGGACCGTGGCGGGCAAGAAGGCGCCCACCACCACGATGGACTCGCCGAACGTGATGAGCCCGACGATCGGACCGGCCCAGGCGCGGTGTTCGGCGATGAAACTCGAAACGGTGTGGGCGAACCCGTCCATCGTGGTGTCCTCGGGGGAGCAGCGTTCAGGCGCTGCGCCGGTGGAATGCGCCCGCAGGCGCGGTTGATGAAGCCGAATAAAATCGTCCGCTATGTTCGATATTTTAGAACGGATAGCGATCGCCTGATGTTGGTCGCGTCTTGTCGCCGGTTCTTGGAGGATCGCGCGATCAACGGGATAGATCGCGCGGCTTATGCGCCGGGGACCGTTCCCATCCGTCCGGCCTGGTAGTCGCCGATCGCCCGTCGCACCTCTTCCTGCGTGTTCATGACGAACGGGCCGTAGCGCAGGATCGGCGCATCCAGGCGATCGCCGCCCAGCACGAGGAGTTCCGTGCCCGCGCTGGCCGAAAGGACGACGGCATGCCCCGCGCCCAGTCGCGCCAGTTCCCCGGCCTGCACCGATTGGGCTGCGGCCCCGACGAGCGCCGAGCCGAGCATGACATAGACCGCCAGTTCCTGGCTCGTCGTGGGCGCGACCAGGGCGTCGTCGGCGTCGAAGGAGACGTGCAGGGCGAACGGCGCGCCGAACGTCTCGATGGGTCCCTTGATCGGACCCACCTGGCCGGCCACCAATCGCGCCCGCGTCGCGCCGCCCTCCGACGGCAGGAGCGGGATCGCCGCGGCGTCGACGTGGCGATAGGTCGGGTCGATGTGCTTGGAGCCCGTGGGCAGGTTGATCCACAGCTGCACGCCGTGGGTGCTGTCGCCGGCGCGCATAGCCGCGACATCAGGCTGCTCGTCGTGGACGACGCCGCGCCCGGCGCGCATCCACTGCACGTCGCCCGGCGACATGGTGCTGGCGTTGCCCAGGCTGTCCTTGTGTCGCATCCGTCCCTCGATCAGGAGGGTCAGGGTCTCGATGCCGGCATGGGGATGGGCCGAGGCGCCCTTGGCCTTGGCCGGATCGAAGGCGATGGGCCCGAAGTGATCCAGGAAGATGAACGGCCCGACGCTTTCATAGCCTTGACCTGGAACGGCGCGCAGCACGTCGACACCGTCGCCTTCGACGGTGTGGAAGGCGCGGTGGCGGCTTTGGATCTCTCGGACGGGCGACATGGCGGGCTCCTTGGGAACCCTCAGGTGGCGCTCGCCAGCGACGTTTTCACCGCGGAAAAACTCGAAGGCGTTGTTCGAGATTTCCGAAGGGTCGGCCGGGGCGTCATCAGCGCCCCGTTAGCGCCAGGACAGGGCGCGGCGGCGGCGAAAACGCCTGGCCAGCAGCCTGACCACGGTCACGAAGACGAGAAACTTCCAGATCTCGGCAAAGATGTTGGTGCGACCCACGACACGGTTCCTTCGATGAGCCCGCAGCGACGCGCCGCGAGAAGGCCGCCATCTGCGCTCTGAGGACCTGGCCGAGACAGCCGAATAAAGTCCGAGAAACCGTTCGGGAAAATCGAACGGACCTAGCCGATCTTGATGAGATTGTGGGTGATCAGCGCGCCGCCGAATTGTTGCAGGCGCCCGCCTTCGGCGATCTTGCCCAGGATCACCGGGAAGAAGCCCAAGGCCGTGGCCAGCCTGCTGATTTCCTTGTTGGCGTTGTCGTCGTCGCCGGCCAGGAACAGCACCCTGTGTCCGCCAGCGAACTCCGGCGCGGCGGCGAGCACCGCGGCCGGGAGGGTGTTGAAGCCCTTGACCAGCCGCGCGCCCACCGCGGCCTCGGCGACGACCTCGGACGACAGCCGGCCGCCAAGGTCGGTCGGTGTGAAGTTGGTGAAGTTGATGGCGTTGGTGGCGTCGACGACGATGCGGCCTTTCCAGTCGGGCACCTGCCCAAGGATGACGGGCGCGGCCGCGAAAGGCGCGGCGAAGAGCACGATCTCGGCGGCGAGCGCTTGGTCCAGTTCGACCGGCCAAATGACGTCGCCCAGCTCCTGGACCAGCGGCTGGATCGAAGCCGCGCCGCGGCTGTTGGCGATCTGGACGCCGAGCCCCTTGGCGGCGAAGCGACGCGCGAGCGCCGAGCCGATCGCGCCTGAGCCGACGATGGCGATGGTCATGACAAAGGATCCTTTCACTAGCGCGGCGAATGTGCGGATCAGCGAGCCCGCCGCCTTGGACGCCTCGTCGATATTTGACGCGCTCGGCGGGAACCGGCGGGCGTGTGGCTTGCCGGAACGCCTGACCTTCGCCAAGTCTCGAACCTACGACGATGTCGAACGAACACCGCGCAAACCTTCGAGATTTTCGATGAATGATCCGGGCAACCCAACCCTCGATCAGCTGAACATCCTGCTCGCCGTGGTCGATGGCGGCAGCTTCGGCGCGGCGGCCCGACAGCTTCGACGCGCGCCGTCGGTCGTTAGCTACGGCGTGGCCAACCTCGAGGCCCAGCTGGGCGTGGTGCTCTTTGATCGCGACAACAGCAAGCGCCCGATCCTGACGGACGCGGGTCGCGCTGTCGTCGCCGAGGCGCGATCCATCGTCGAAGGCGTTTCCGGGCTAAAGGCCAAGGTCAAGGACCTCGCACGGGGCGTCGAGCCCGAGGTGCTCTTGGCGCTCGATGTGATGCTGCCCGCAGATCGCGTCGTGGACGCCTTGCGGGCGTTTAGGGAAGCCTACCCGGCGGTGACCTTGCGTCTCTACACAGAGGCCTTGGGCGCGGTCACGGACATGGTGCTCACCGGGCGTGCGACGCTCGGCGTCAGCGGCCCGCTCGACGTCAGCGCCACGGGCATCGAGCGCATTGGCGTGGGATCGGTTGCCCTCGTCCCTGTCGCGGCGCCCGATCATCCTCTGGCGCGGGCCGGCCGCAACCATCCTGGCGCGGGCCGCGATCACATTCAGCTCGTTCTGACCGATCGCTCCGCCCTGACGGAAGGCCAGGATTTCGCCGTGGTCGGTAATCGCACCTGGCGCCTGGCGGACCTGGGATCCAAGCACATGCTCCTGCGCGAGGGGATCGGCTGGGGCAACATGCCAGAGCCGATGGTTCGCGAAGATCTCGCCAGCGGCCGACTCGTCGTCCTCGACATGCCCGACGCTCAGGGCGGTCCCTACCGGTTGCAGGCCATCTATCGCAGCGACAGCCCGCCCGGGCCGGCGGCGAGCTTCCTCATCCGCCGCTTCGAGCTTCAGGCAGCCTCGTCATCGGGCGGCCAAGCCTTGGATTAAGCCGGCCAGGCCCATTCCATACTCGGGTATGAGGCGGCCAAACACGGGAAGGCCCCGCGACACGCACGGGTGCAATGGCGGCGCGCGGTGGGCTTGAGGAACAGTGATCCCAGCTTCGGAGCCCGCCAGGGCGCGTCAGTAAGGGATCACCCTCATGTCCTTCCTCGCCATCGACACCGCCCGCGCCGCCCCCGCTTCCGGGCTTGTGGCCATGCAGATTCTGGACGGCGAGCGCCGCAGCTTTGCCGACCTCCAGGAGGTGCTCGAAGCGCTCGACAGGACGCTCGACCCCCAAGCGGCGATGGCGCGGGCCTTGGTGGCCAAGGCGTCGGCGATCGTTTCGACGGCTACGGCGCCCAACGCCGAGCGCTTCACTAGCGGCGGACTTTCGCCCTGGCAGGTCCGCAAGCTGCGCAAGCACATCGAGGCCAACCTCGACACGCCTCTGAGCAATACCGAGCTGAGCGCACTGGTCTCCTTGAGCCCCAGCCACTTTGGCAAGGCGTTCAAGATCAGCTTTGGCGACACGCCGCACGCCTACATCACCCATCGTCGCCTCGAAGCGGCCAAGACCATGATGCTGGTCGGCCGCGAGCCGCTGAGCCAGATCGCCTATCAATGCGGCTTTGCCGACCAGTCGCATCTTTGCCGCCTTTTCCGACGCGCCACGGGCGCATCGCCGAAGGCCTGGCGCCGTCAGCATCTGCTGGCGGCTTGAGGGGAACCGACGCGGGGGGCAAGAACTCTCCAGCGCCCCTATGTCCTTAATCCCGGCCACTGCAGGCGACACGCCTCGCGTCGCCTTCCTGGCCGCTGTTGTACAGTCCCTCCGGCCCCATCGGACTTGAGCTGGCTGGACAGGCCTACAGGAGGGGGGCGATCCTGGCGTCGATGGATTTCCTCGTCGCGCAACGCCTTCCGTCCTCGGGACACACGCCATGACGGTTTGGCGCGAACCCGCCTTTGAGCCGCCTGGCTACGGCTCCTTGCTTTCGCAGGCGATGCAGATCGTCGAAGCGCACGATCCGGACCTGCTTTGGCCCGTTGATGAGGGCATGCAGGTCATCGTCAGCGACTACTCGGGCCAGCACCGTCAAGCGACCCACGAAGTTTATTCGTTCCTGATCACAACCTGGGATGTACTTCAGGCTTGGCTGCCCCTTCGTGACGCCTTCAGGGCTAAGTGGCTCCCCGATGGCCGACGCCTTTCGTTCAAGCAACTGCGTGAGCCGATGCGACGGCGCGCCTACGGGCCGTTTCTCGAACTCGTGGGCTGTCTGCCGGCAAACCTGATCACGGTCATGATCGACAACCGTGTTGGCAGTTTCATTGACGGTGGTCCAAGGGCGTTGGCCGAGGCGCTCGACGACTGCTTCACACCCGATACGCCTGACGCGAGTATCGAGAAGATCCATCGCCTCGCGCTTTTTGTCGCACTGCTCCAAGCAGGTCTCCGTCGCGAGGAGCAGCCCTCCCTTTGGATCAGTGACCATGACGAAACGCTCGACAGCTACGAGCGTCGAGAGGGTTTCAGCCGCCTAGCCACCTATTTGACCTTTGGGATAACCGGCTGGCGTAAGGCCGCGGATCAGAACTTCATGACCACCGAGGCCAAGGGCATGCCTGATTGGGTGGAAGACGTGGCGGCCATTCCAGACATCGCGGCAGGGGCGTGCGCGCAGTTGGAGGGGGTGCTACCGCTCTTTGGGCCAGGGAAAAACTGGACGATCCCGTTGACCCACAGCGTCGAACCTGACTGGCGCGCCAAGCTCTTTGGCGATTGGCTCTCGGCGCCTCACGGCACGCTGAGGCATGTGCTACTGCGCTTAGCCCCTGACGACAGCGGCGAAGTGCGCGCCTCGGCTCAGCGGTTCATACGTCGACCCGTTTTCGCTCCCTCTGCCCCCGAACGATAAGCCGTGAAGGCGCCTTGGGCGTTGCTATCTCAGCCTGTCTTGATTTCATCGAAGGACTTCACGCCCAGCTGCTGGAACAGCACCAGGCCGTGGGGCACGCCCCAGTGCGCCGTGATCTTGCGATCGCGGACCTCGACGATGTCCATGATCGGAAACGCGATCTGCCGTCCGGTCGGGGCTAGGCCCATGAAGGTGGCTTTGTGCGTGCCGCGATAGGTCTTGAACGAGGCGACGCGGCCATCGGCGACCACCTGTAGGTGGACCTCGGCCCGGAAGTCGGGGAAGGCGTCGCGGAAGGTGTGATAGATGCGCCGCGCGCCGACCTTGTCCGGCGAATAGCCCGGAAACGGCGTGTGATCGACGAAGTCCGGATCAAACAGTTCCTCGAACAACGCGAAGTCGCCGCCGCTCTGCACCTCGGCGATCAGTCGTCCGACGATGGCGCGCGCTTCGGCGTCCTGGGCGGTGTCGGTTTGGGGCGAGGCCGAAGCGCCCGGCGCGGCCATCAGGGCGGCCAGACAGCCGGCGGATCCGACGAGGGCTCGGCGGGCGGGATCGAACGGGAGGCGGCTAGTCATAGGGGGTGTCCTTGGATCGCCGGGGGTGGCGCGGAGAACCCAAGGCCTAGCCTGGAGGGTCGCGTGCGTTATTGGATCATCCGGCGTCGAAGGGGCGGCGCGAGCGAGGAAGCCCGCGCCGCCCCAGGCGTCGGCTACTCGGCGGCCACGGCCTGGGCCTCGGCGTTTGACGAGGCGCGTCCGCCGGCCAGGCCGATCAGCAGGCCGGTGGCGACGGCGGAAGCCGCGGCGACCCACATGGCGCTGACGACGCCGGCGCGATCGACGACCAGACCGCCGACCAGCGCGCCCGCGCCGATCGAGAGCTGCGCCACCGAGACGAAGAGCGCCCCGACATTCTCGAGGCGATCAGGCGCGGCGTTGAACATCCAGGTCTGCATGGTGATCGGCAGCATGCCGAACGCCAGACCCCAGGCGAGCACGGCGATCACCGCAGAGATCGGATTGGCGCCGGTCAGGGCCAGGAGCGCCACCGAGCCAGCGGTCAGGATCGCCATGGCGATGACCGAGACCCGCACGTCGCGGCTGGCGATCCAGCCGCCGACGATGTTACCCAGGAATCCCGTCACGCCATAGCCCAGGAGCACCGCGCTGAGCGCGCCGGCCGTCACGCCGCTGACCTGATTGAGGAAGGGGGTGATGTAGGTGTACCCGGCGAACTGCCCGATGAAGATCAGCACGGCCGCCGCCGAGCCCAGCCGCACCTTGGGCAGGCGCATGACGTCGGGCAGGCCGCGCAGGCCTTGGCTCGATTGCGGCTTGATGCTGGGCAGAACGATCGACAGCGCCAAGGCCACGACGCCGGCCATGACGGCGGCGACCACGAAGGCCGAGCGCCACCCGAAGGCCTCGCCCAGCAGCGCTGCGGCCGGAACACCAGCCACGGTGCCCACCGATACGCCCGACAGGATCAGGGCCGAGGCCTTGGGGCCTTCCGCGCCCGGTCGCAGTCGCGGACCAAGCGATCCGCCGATGGTCCAGAAGCCGCCGACCGCCAGGCCCAGTAGCACACGGCCGATCAGCAGGGTCGTGAAGTTGGGCGCCAGGGCGACCACCAGGTTCGACAGCGCCAAGAGGCCCAGCAGGAACAGCAGAACCTTGCGGCGGTCGAAGCCGGCGGCAAGGCCGATGGTCGCCGGAGCGGCGACGGCGGCGACGAAGCCGGGCGTCATCACCGACAGACCTGCGACGCCTTCGGTCACGCCGAGGCTTTGGGCGATCTTGGGCAGCAGACCAACGGGTAGGAACTCGGTGGTGACCAGGGCGAAGGCGCCGACGCCGATCGTGGCGACGGCCAGCCAGGAGGCGGCCGGACCCTGGTGGTCGGCGGCCTCGGACGTTGAGGGACCCATGGGGGACTCCGATGAGCGCCCCCGCCGATCGGCGGGGGCGTCGGCTCAGCCGAACTTGACGAGGTTGTGGGTGGGCAGCGGACCGCCCGGGAACTGGGCCAGACGACCGCCGACTTCGGTGGAGCCGAGATCGAGCGGGTAGAAGCCCAGGCGTTCGATCAGGGCGTTGACCTGAGCCTTGGCCCGGGCGTCGTCGCCGGAGACGAACAGGATGCGACGGCCGCCTTCGCTGCGCGGATCGCCTTCGATCAGGCGGGGCTGCAGGTGGTTGAACGCCTTGACCACCCGAGCGCCGGGGACGAGGTCGGCGAAGACCTCGCTTGACGGCCGGCCGCCCAGATCCACCGGTCGAAACAGCGGCGCCTCGATCGGATTGTTGGCGTCGATGACGATGCGGCCCTTCCAGTCGCCCAGGCCTTCCAGGGCCTTGGGCAGCTTGGACCAGTTGACCGCCACCAGGACGATGTCGGCGCTGGCGGCCTCTTCACGCGTGCCGGCCTTGATCGTGGGGCCCAGCTCCTGAACCAGGCTGGCCAGGCTTTCAGGGCCGCGGCTGTTGGCGATCGTCGCCTCGATCCCCGCGCGGGCCAGAGCCCGCGCGAAGGCCGAACCGATCGCGCCCGCGCCGATGATGCCGATAGTCATGATCGTAGTCCTTCAGCTTGAGGGAGCGCGGGGCGGTTAGGCGGTGAAGCCGCCGTCGGCGAGGATGTCCGCGCCGGTGACGAAGGCCGCTTCAGGGCTGGCGAGGTAAGCCACCAGACCAGCGATCTCACCCGACTGGCCGTAGCGGCCGACCGCGATGCCCGGGCCGACGATGGCCGAGACCGGACCGTCGGCGGGGTTCATGTCGGTGTCGGTCGGGCCGGGGTGGACGGTGTTGACCGTGATGCCCTTGGGGCCCAGGTCACGCACCAGGCTGCGATTGAAGCCGGCCACCGCGCCCTTGGTCAGGGTGTAGACCGAGGCGGTCGGGAAGGCCGCGTAGCGGGTCATCGAGCTGCCGATGTGGATGATGCGGCCGCCGTTCTTCATGTGGCGCACCGCTTCCTGGGTGGCCACGAACACGCCCGTGACATTGACCGCGATCATCCGCTCGTAGTCGGCGAAGGCATAGTCTTCGATCGGCGCGTTCACCGCGACCCCGGCGTTGTTCACCAGGATGTCCAGGCCGCCGAAGGTCTCGACGGTCTTGGTGACGGCCGCGCGGACGGCGTCCGGGTCGCCGGCGTCGGCTTGCACGGCGATCGCCTTGCCGCCGGCGGCGGTGATGGCGGCGACGACTTCGTCGGCCTTGGCCGGCGAGGCGCTGTAGGTCAGGACGACCTGGGCGCCGTCGGCGGCCAGGCGCTTGGCGATGGCCGCGCCGATCGAGCGCGAGCCGCCGGTGACGAGGGCCGTCTTGCCGGAAAGGGTTTGGGCTTGGGTGGTCATGGAAAAGCTCCGTGGTTTGATGAAGCCCATATTGCGATCCCAATCCCCTCGTATTAGTCGTGAGTGGCTTGCATCAGTCTCAAGTCAAACTTGAAAGTAGCGGCATGGAAAGCCTGGCGAACCTGGAGTCGTTCGTGCGTAGCGCCGAACTGGGGGGCTTTTCCGCCGCCGCGCGCCGGCTGGGCCTGACGCCGGCGGCGGTCAGTCGCAACGTCGCCACGCTGGAGAAGAATTTGGGGGTGCGCCTGTTTCAACGGAGCACCCGCAAGCTGACCCTCACCGAGGCTGGCGAGCGGTTCCTGGGCGAGATCGGCAATAATCTGGATGCCCTGCAGGCGGCGATCGCGGTGATGAGCGCCGATCGCGACGCGCCGGCCGGGATCTTGAAGGTCAGCCTCAGCCCAACCTTCGGCGAGCGCTACATGCTGCCGATGTTGCCCGCCTTCATGGCGCGCTATCCGGCCGTGCGCATCGATTGGCAGCTTGAAAACCGGCCCGTCGACCTGATCGCCGAAGGGTTCGACGCGGCCGTCGGCGGCGGGTTCGAGTTGGGCGCGGGCCTTGTGTCGCGCACCCTGGCGCCAGCCCATATCATCGCCGTGGCCGCGCCGGACTACATCAAGGACAAAGCGCCTCTGGTCGATCCTTCGGGTCTCATCGCCCTTGACGGGATCGTCATGCGTTCGGCTCGAACCGGGCGGGTGCGCGAACACATGATGCGAGACGCCCATGGCCGAGAAGTGGCCGCGCCGTTGCGCGACACCATCGTGCTCAACGATCCCTCGGCCATGCGCCGGGCCGCGATCCTGGGGCTGGGGGTCAGTCTGCTGGCCGTACCCGATGTGCTGCCCTACCTGGAGAGCGGCGCGTTGGTGCGCCTCGTCCCCCAGTGGTACGCCGACGCGGGTCCCATCTCGCTCTACTACTCCAACCGGGCCCTGCTGCCGGCCAAGACGCGCGCCTTCATCGACCATGTCGTCGAAGTGTTTCGCAAGGAGCGCTATGCCGAACGCTTCGCGGGAAGCCTGGGCTAGAACGCAAAAATCGCCCGGCCGCGCGGGGCGACCAGGCGATGGTTCTTGGCCGTGAGGCTTGTCTTAAGGCTGGGCGAGGGGACGGCCGCCAAACAGCGGCGAGGGGCGCTGGCGCAGGGCGTCGACGCTGAGCGCCCCGCCGCCGAACGCGGCGATCTGCAGGAGCCCGCCGGCCATGGCCAGGTTCTTGAGGAAATGGATAGCCTGGTTCGGGTCGCCGACGGCGCGATGAAAGAAGATCGCCGTCGCCACGCAGAACCCAGCCAGAACCAGGGCCATGATCCGCGTCTTGAAGCCGATCAGGAACAGAAAGCCGATCCCGAGTTCGACCAGGACCGCGCCTGCATAGCCGACCTGAGGCGCTGGCAGGCCTACCGCGGCGATATAGCCGATGGTCGCCGCGGGGGCCGACAGCTTCGTCAGGCCGCTGGCTATGAAGATCACGGCGATCAGCAGGCGACCGGCCGCGGCGGAAGTGGAGGTGAGCTTTTCCATAATGTCCTTCGTCGGATCGAGGATGAGGGCTGGGGTCGGACGGATCAGGCGGCGACCGACGCGCTGGCGGCCGGCGGGCTCGTCGCCAGCAGCTGCAGTTCCCAGGCGAACGCGATGCCGCTGCCGCCGCCGTGCTCGGCGAGGATCTCGGCGACGGCCGGCACGGTGCCTTCGCGCGCCCAGTCGCGTTGCCATTCGCCCATCACCGCCATCCAGGTGATCGGTTGACCGCCGGCGCTGGCCATCCTTCGCACCGCCATCTCGTGCGCTTCGAGCGTCACCCCGCCCGAAGCATCGGTGACGAAATAGACTTCGTAGCCCTCGCCCAGGGCCTGGATCACCGGCATGGCCAAGCAGATTTCGGTCCACAGCGCGGCGACGACCAGCTTCTTGCGGCCAGTCGCCTTGACCGCCTCCACCACCCGCGCGTCCTGCCAGGTGTTGATCAAGGTGCGATCGATCGGCTTCTGGTCGGGGAAGACGTCCTGGAGGCCCTTGATCAGGGCGCCGCCGCGCGCCTCGATGACGGTGCTCAGAATGGTGGGCACACCGAAGGCCTTGGCCGTCTTGGCCAGTCCCACGACGTTATTGACGATGATCGTCGGCTCATGGCTGTGCAGATTGGCGAACTGGAACGGTTGATGGTCGATCAGCAGCAGGACGCTGTCTTCAGGCGACAGCAGAGCGTCGAGACCGGTGTTGGGCATGGGGCAACCTCATCCTTGAAGAAGAGGTCAGGGTCGCTGAGGCCGATCACCAGATATCGACGATCCGCACGCTGGTTTGTCGATCCCGGCGTCGTTCTCGTCGCGAGCGGGTGCTGACGCGCCGGCCTCAGGCGGGTCCGTCCGTCGTCACGACCTGGTTCACCTGGACCTTCGGGTAGGTGAAGGTCTGAACCACCATGCCCTTGGCGTCGAGCAATTCGACGGTGTCGCCGCCGTTGTTGAGCGACAGAGGCTGGCCAGCGCGGGTAAGCGTCTGCTCGGCGCGCGCGGCCAAGACAATGCTGGTGTCGAAGGTCCAGTAGGCGCCGCTGAGATCGCGCAGTTGCCAGCCCGCCAGGCTCAAAGGCGCGTCTGTCGTGTTGGCGACGGTGATCTGCTCGTTCTGCAGGTCCGGCCCTTCAGGATCGGGCAGCAGCGACACCAGCCGCAAGGCCGGGGTCGCGAGCGAGGGCGGCGTCAAGGGCGCCGCCGCGCCGTCGAACCAGATCGGCGCGCTCCAGGCGCGGTCCTCGTCCTCGTGCTCGGCGTCAGGTCCAGACGATTGCGTCACCCGGACCAGGACGTATTCGCCCGCCTGCCGCGCATAGACGCCATCCAGCGTCCAGACCCCATTGCCCTGCACCCTGTAGGACTGCACGGGTCGAAACGCCGGATCTCCACCCGGCATGTCCTGAAAAACGTCGATCCGGTAGGCCGCATTGGGCTCGTCAGGATCGTGCAGGTCTAGGGACAGATCATATTCGGTGTCGGTCGCCGGCGCCGGCGCGACGTCGCCCATGACCCATCCGCTCGAGCGGAAGATCACCTTCAGGTTCTTGTCCTCGGAGGCGAAGGTGCGCCTTGCCCGCAGCGCTGCAAGGATCGCGGGCTTTGTCAGACTGGCGGCGTAGACGCCGACGCGGGCGTGGCTGATCGTGCCCCAGGTCTTGTAGTGATTGTCGTGGCCGACGCTGGGGCCGATCCGGAAGCCGACATTGAGATAGGCGAGATACTGCCGCTCCTTGCTCTCGGCGCGGTGAAGGCCGCCTTCCTCCATGGCCGGCGCGTTCAGCACCTCGATCAGGGAAACGGCCGGCCCGAGCGTGGCGACCCAGTTTTCGTCCGGGCCAAGCTTTACGCGGCCATAGTCCGTCTCGAACCGCTGACCGCCGCGAGGATGGTTGAACTGGACGACCGGGATCGCTCCGGCGCTGTCGGGGTGGCGCTTCAGCCAATCAAGAAGATCGGCGAAATCGCCGCTCTTGGCGTCGATGACACTGGCGGCGTCGAAGACGTTGACGTGGTTGCCCGAGCTGATGGTCGAAAATTCCTGGCCGTAGAGGGCGATGAACTGTCCATCCTTGCTGGCCTTGGCGGCCGCCGACTTCAGCGATGCGGCGTCGGCGCCCTGATAGAGCGCCGGCTGGGTGGCGATGAGCTTGTTGTCGCGGCGATCGGGCGTGGCCCCCATCTCGGCGTCTTTGTGATTGTGTTCAGTGACCGCGAAGAAATCGAGGCCGGCGCTCTTGGCCATGGAGAAGGCCTCGCGCGGCGCGCCGCTGCCGTCGCTGTAGCTGGTATGGGCATGAAGATTGCCGAAATAGATCTCGTCGGCGGCGACCGGCCCCCCGCCCAGGATCGCCAGGCCCGCGATGATCCACGTCCGTCTGTTGTTCACGATCAGCCCCCCAGCCTCACCAAGAGCGTCCCGCGCGAGGCGAGTTAATGCAAGTCGCAAACCAGCGTTGTGTGAATTTCACATGACCCATACCCGGGTATGGCTTGGAGCAAACCGGGGCGCGATCAGACCGATACGCCAAGGCAAGTTCGCTGCGCGCCGACGTTTGGCACTCTGTCTGGGCGATCGGACGCCGCCCAACCCTCCCCCGGCCGGCGCGACCCTCGCAAGGATCGGCGTTGTCTCCCCCTACACGCCGGGCGCCGTCGCCTCCAGCGACGGGCCACAATCGTGCCGGCGGCGGTTCCTGTCCCCCGCCCCGCCGCCGGCACGCCACCCTCGCTGGCGGCCGGAGCGAACCGATGTCCAAGACTGTGCTTCTGATCCATGGAGCCTGGCTTACGCCCAGCTCGCTGGACGGCTTTCGCCATCGCTATGCCGCGCGAGGTTTCACGGTTCTGGCGCCGGCCTGGCCGCTGATGGACGCGCCGATCGCCACCCTGCGGGAACGTCCCGATCCGGGCCTGGCTGATCTCACCCTGGGCCGCATCGCCGACCACTATGCCGGCATCATCGCCAGCCTGCACGAGGCCCCCATTCTGATCGGCCATTCCTACGGTGGGCTCATCGTCCAGATGTTGCTCGATCGGGGCCTTGGCGCGGCCGGCGTCTCGATCGAACCGGCCCCAGCCGCTGGCATCAAGCCCGGGCCTGTCGCTCTGGCTGCCGCCTTTCCGGTGTTCGCGGCCTGGGCGGGGTGGCGGCGGGTGCTGCGCATGAAGCGCGCCGCGTTCGGCAAGTATTTCGCCAACGATCTGCCGCGCGCCGTGCAGGACGCGTTCTTCGACCAGGAAATCGTTCCGGCGCCCGGGCGGATCTACTACCAATCGGTCCTCGGTCTCGGCTCGTCCATCGACTGGAAGAACCCCGAGCGCGCGCCCCTGCTGCTCGTCAGCGCCACGGGCGACAAGACCATCGAGCCGGCGATGGTGCGCCAGAACCTCAAGCGCTATGCGGCCTCGCCGGCGCTCACCGCCTTCAAGAGCTTCGCGGGCCGTTCGCACCTACTGATCGCAGCGCCGGGCTGGGAGGATGTGGCCGACTATGCGCTGTCCTGGGCGCAGAATCCCACGGCGACGCCGGTCGTCGCCGCCGCGCCCCCTTCGATCTCAGACCCGCTGGCCGCTCACTGAGCGCCAAGCGCTCCGCTTGGATCAAGGGCCTGCGCGGCTTGACCTCCGCGCAGGCCGTTCGCAACGAGACCGACAATGCCTGAAACCCTCCCAGATAGCCCCGCGCCCGCCATCGAGAAGGTGGTGTTGCCGGCCGTGCGCGACCTTGGCGACGGCTTTCAGGTGCTGCGCGCCTTGCCGACCCGCGAGCGTCGCATGGTTGGTCCCTTCGTGTTTTTCGATCAGTTCGGTCCCACCGTGTTTCGCGCCGGCCAGGGTCTCGACACCAGGCCCCATCCGCATATCGGCCTTTCGACCCTGACCTACCTGATCCAGGGCGAGATCGTTCATCGCGACAGCGCCGGCCACGTGCAGACCATCCGGGCCGGCGAGGCCAATTGGATGACTGCGGGCCACGGCATCGTCCATTCGGAACGTTCGAGCCCGCAGGCGCGCAACGCCGGCGGCACGGTGTTTGGGCAACAGATCTGGGTCGCCCTGCCCAAGGCGCTTGAGGAGATCGAGCCGAGCTTCTCCCACCATGCGGCTGCGTCGCTGCCGCGCCTACTGGGCGATGGGGCCGAGATCACCATCGTCGCCGGCACGGGATTTGGCGCGCAGGCGCCAACCCCTGTCTTTTCCGACCTCGTCTATGCCGACATCATCCTTGCGGCCGGAAGCCGCCTCAAAATCCCGGCCGACTATGTCGAGCGCGCCATCTACATCGTCTCCGGTTCGCTGAGCGTGGCCGGCGACGAGATCGTCCACGAGGCTGGCCGTCTCGTCGTCTTCAAGCCCGCGGCGGAAATCGTCCTGAAATCCGACGCCGGCGCGCGCGTGATGCTCGTCGGCGGCGAGCCGCTCCCCGAGGCGCGGCACGTCTACTGGAACTTCGTATCCAGCTCGGTCGAGCGCATCGAACAGGCCAAGGCCGACTGGCGCGCCCAGCGCTTCGACGCAATCGTGGGCGAGAGCGAGTTCATTCCGCTGCCGCCAGATCCGCCCGGCCTCGCCTACAAGGGCTAAGGCCAGACCCGCCCTAGGTTCGTTGGGGAACGTTTGCCAGCAACGCGGCGAGTTCGGGCTGGAGGATCGGTGAATGGTCTTGCAGCTGGCTGGCGATGCGCAGGACGACGTCCCAGAATTGGCGGACCGCATCCTCGGCGCACCCGCGGGCGCCGACGAGATCCGCGCCACGGTCTCCAAGCTGTCGAACAAGGTCAAGATCCGCGCCGCTGCCGGGCGGGCCAGCGTAGCCGATCATAGGGTCTGTGCTGTCGGGCAGATCGCCTGTGGCTTTTGCGTGGCTGACGGCCGCCGCGCCTCCGAAGAAGTAAGCGGCGAAGCGGGTGGCGTCATGGCCGTTCTGCGGCAGGGCAAGACCTGAACTGGTCAGAGCCTTGCTGGTCTTGGGATCGTAATGCAGGTGAACAGGGACCTTGCCCATCTCCCGCTTGAGGACGACGGCGTGGCCAGCTTCGTGAATGCAGATCTTGTCCATGGTTCTCCCCGTAACGCCGACGCGGCGCGAGCCTTAGCGGACGGGGTGTTGGCCAAGCGTTACCACGGGGAAGGTCGGAGGCGGCCGGCGAAGTTGAACCGCCAGTCCCGCTGAGAGACCGATCCCATAGGCAGCCAGGGCGATGAGGCTGAGGAAGCGTCGCATCGAGGCGGTCCCTTTCGTGAACGAGGTGGCGATCCGGCCGACGACGTCGAACCGGATCGCCGCCCGATGCCCCGCGTCAGCGGAAGAAGGCGACGAATTCCTTGATCAGGACCTGGGGCTGTTCTTCGGGAACGAAGTGGCCGCTGTTGTCGACCTTGACGAGTTTCAGGTCGGGCGCCTTGGGCGGCAGCGCCGCCTGGAGCCAGGGGTAGCCGATCCCGCCCAGGGCCAGGACCGGCATCTTCAGCGGGCCGTAGGTGGCCTCGTCGTCGATGTCCTGGGCGAAGCTGCGATACCAGCCGTTGCCGCCGCGGATGGCGTCGGCGTTGTTGTAGGCCGCGAAGTAAATCTCGCGGTCGGCCTTGGGGATCGAGGCGTTGTCGCGCAGCATGTAGTTGAACGACCAGTCCTGGATCAGATGATAGCGGCCCAGCAGCAACTCTTCGGGAAGCTCCGGCACCTGGTTGAGCGCGAACCACCACGGCCAGACCGGATGGGCGTCGTCCACCTTGGCGCCGAACGAGCCCTTGGGCGGGATCATCGGTAGGCCCTTCCAGCCCTCGGCTGGGTGGGGCGTGTCGATCAGGGCCAGCTTGATCGTACCTTGCGGATAGTTGGCCGCATAGGCGTAGGCGACCATCGCGCCGATGTCGTGACCGGCGATATTGGCCTTCTCGTAGCCCAGCGAGCGGATGAGCCCGTAGATGTCGCCGGCCATGGTCTTCTTGTCGTAGCCGCCAGCCGGCTTGGCCGAGCCGCCCATGCCGCGAATGTCGACGGCGATGACGGTGTAGTGCTTGGAGAGCTCGGGCATGACCTTGTTGAACTCCCACCAGGTCTGCAGCCAGCCGGGCATCAGCACCAGCGGCGGGCCCTTGCCGCCGATCACGTAGTGGATGCGCGTGCCGTTGACGTCGGCATAGGCGCTCTTGAAGTCGCCCAGCCGCTTGGCGAGGTCGACGTCGGACACCGCGGGAATGACGCGGTCGGCAGGGGCGGCGAAGACGGTCGTCGAGACGGCCAGAGGCGCAGCGAACGACAAGGCCAGGGCGCCGGCCATCAGGGCGCGACGAAGGCTCGCGCCGGCGCGGCGCGTCGAGGACGTATGGGTCATGAGGGGTCTCTTCGGTTGGGGAGGCGGATGCGGCGGCGCTAGGCCGCGGGCAGTTTGGCGAAGCAGTTGCGCAGCTCGTCGACGAACAGGGCCGGCTGCTCGAGGGCGGCGAAGTGGCCGCCCTTGGGCGGATAGTTCCACCAGATCAGCTTGCTGTAGGCGGCCTCGCCCCAACTGCGAGGGGGCAGATAGACCTCGCCGGGGAAGACGCTGATGCCGACCGGGATATCGAGCGGGATCGCCGTGAAGGTGAAGTTGCGGTTTTCCCAGTAGGTCCTGGCCGAGGACGCCCCGGTGTTGGTGATCCAGTAGAGCATGATCTCGTCGAGGATCTCGTCGCGCGTCAGGACCGTCTCGGGCACCCCGCCGCTTTCGGTGGCGTCGACATAGTGGTCGTACATCCAGGCGGCTTGGCCCAGCGGCGAGTCCGAGAGCAGAAAGCCCGTCGTCTGGGGCTTGTTGGCCATCTCGTGGAAGTAGCCCGACCGGGTGTCGCTGTAGAGCTTGAGCGCGGCGATGGCGGCGGCTTCCTGCGGCGTCGGGGCGGTCGGCAGCTTGGCCGGCAGAACGATCGGGAAGTTCAGGTGAATGGCGTCCAGCCCCGGGACATGGTCGCGGGCCATCAGGGTGGTGACGATCGCGCCCCAGTCGCCGCCCTGTGCCACGAAGCGCTCGTACCCCAGCCGACGCATCAGCGTCGACCAGGCGTGGGCCGTCGTCTGGTGGGTCCAGCCGGGCTTGCTGGGCTTGCCCGAGAAGCCAAAGCCCGGAAGCGCGGGGATCACCAGGTGAAAGGCCTGATCGGCCGTGCCGCCGTGCGCGGTCGGGTCCGTCAGCGGACCGATGACCTTCATGAACTCCAGCACCGATCCAGGCCAGCCATGGGTCATGATCATCGGCTTGGCCTGCGGGTGCTTGGAGCGGATGTGCAGGAACCAGATGTCGAGGCCGTCGATCCTGGTCTTGAACTGCGGATAGGCGTTCAGCTCCCGCTCGATCCGGCGCAGGTCATACTTGTCGCGCCAGTGCGCCATCAGCGCCTTCATCGGTTCGGTGCGAATACCTTGGCTGCGATCGGGGACGATTTCCGGGTCTGGCCAGCGGATCGCGGCCAGTCGGCGCTTGAGATCGTCCAGATCGGCTTGCGCCAGCGCGACCTTGAACGGGACGACCGCCTCGCCGGCGGGCGCGGCAGCCAGGCTTTGGGTCGCTGGCGCCAGGCCCGCCAGCGCGACCAGGGCCAGTCCCGAGGCCACCAGACTCCGGCGAGAGACGAGGGGCTCGTCGCGAAGACGATCTGTGGAGGATGCGGACGTCATGGCGGGCTCCCGGCGAGGATCTCGGACTGGCCGCTGTCCGCCAGGATTTGGCGCGAGCAGCGGTGTCCCTCCTTCGTGCCAGCCGCCCGATCGAATGTGTTGAAGACGCCCACGCGAACTGGGACGAGAGCGCGGTAATGACGGTTTCTGCGGGCTAGAGCCGGCGCCGGACAACCAGGCCCAGCGTGCGCGGGGGCGCGCTCGTCACCTGGGTTCGGCCAAGGGTGACGGCGTTGGCGGTGGCGGTCGACAGCGCGACCTCGTCGAACAGGTTGTCGATATAGGCCAGCATCGACCACCGACCATCCTGGCTCTCGACGCCGACACGCAGGTTGGTCAGGACGGAACTGGGAAGCCGTCGGTAGAAGGCGTTGGTGGGCCGAAACTCCGAGTAGGACGCGCCTGAATAGCTCAGGTCCAACTGGATCGATCCGGTGAGGCCGGCGATCGGGCGCTCGTAGCGCGCCGAGGCGGTCGCGATGGTCTTGGGAATGTAGGGGACGCGATCGTTCTTGCGGCCGGCGGCGACCACGGCGGCGTTGATCTGATCTTCGGAGAGCGCCGCGTCCAGGGCGGTCAGCGCGCCCGTCAGGCTAAGGCCCCTCGCGGGCCGGATCCGAGCCTCCAATTCAACACCCGAGATCTCGGCGGCGCCCGCGTTGGCGGTGAAGCGGAAGAGGCCGTCGGGACGCGAGCCGAGCGCCTGCAGATTGCTCCAATCGCTTCGGAAGGCCGAGGCCTGGAGGTCGGCGCGGCCGGCCAGACCCTCGAGCCGAGCGCCCGCCTCGTAGGTCCAGACGTGATCCGACCGATAGGCCACCAGTGCGTCGGGCAAGCCCAGAACCTGGTTCACGCCGCCCGGGCGATACCCCTTGCTGGCCTGGCCAAACACCAGGGCGCCCGGCGCGATCCGATAGCTAGCGTTGAACCGCGACACCCACCCCGTCTCACTGGCGTCGTAGCGTGCGTAGGGCGTGGCCGGCGCGTTGATCAGGTCCAGGCCCAGCGGCGTCTGGCCCGCGCTCTGGCGCTCATAGCGAAACCGGCGCGCGCCGGCTTCCAGGCGCAGGCGTTCGCTTGCCTGCCAGCCAAGATCGGCGAAGACGGCGGTCTGGCGCAACTGCTCGGAGATCTGCCGGATGAAGCGCGGCGCGCGGCCTTCGATGACCTGGCCGTTGGCCGGATCGACATCCATCTGGACGTTGGTGACTTCACCGTCGCGCTCGGCGTGGAAGACGCCGACGGTCCAGGCCAGAGGGGCGGCCGCCTTGGAGCTGGCGCGCAGCTCGAAGTTGTCGTTGTCAGTGGCCTGGCGCGGCTGGATGACGTTGGGAATGAAGCTGGCGACGTAGCTATTGAACGTCGCCGTCGTCTCGGGTGAGCAGGGCGCGCCGCCGCCGCGCAAGCGCGCGCACATGGCCGCGTTGTTCAGATAGGTCGCGAAGAAGGCGCTGGCGTCGGTGTTGAACTGATCGATCCGGCGGTGGCTGTGCGAGGCCAGCCCCGTCACCACGACCGCGCCGAGATCCCAGCGACCCGTAAGGCTGTAGATTTCCTGCTTGTCGAGATTGGTCCGGCGAGCCTGGGCGTCGTCCTGATAGTCGCCCGCCTCCAGAACCCAGGACGGAAGGTCGCCGCGATTGTCCTGGTAGTGGACGGCGGCATCGATGGTCAGGTCTTGCCGCGGCGTCCAGCGCAGGAGCACCCGCCCGCCCCACCGGCGCGCGTCATTGAGGTTCTTGGCCTGGCGCGCGGAGCTGTCGATATAGCCGCCGCCGCTGTCTTGAAACCCGACCAGACGCAGGGCCAGACGCTCGTCGACCAAGGGGAGGTTGAGCAGGGCCGACGCGCGTTCACCCAGCTCGCCGCCGGCGCGATGATAGACATCGATCTGACCGGCCGCCTCGGTTGAGAAGCTGGGCTTGGCGAACAGGACCTTCACCGCGCCGGCCATCGCATTGGAGCCGTAGAGCGTGCCTTGCGGGCCGCGGAGCACCTCGATCCGCTCAACGTCGAAGAGCGCCAGGCCTGGGGCGGATCCGCCCGCGTCATTGCTCGCGCCGACCGATCCGGAAACCGCAACCTCGTCGTAATAGAGCCCGACCGTGCCCTCGCCGATTCCCTGGATCCCGCGAATAGCCAAGCGAAGGTTGGAGGCGCCGCCATTGAGAACGGTCAGGCCCGGCGCCAGACCGTTGAGGCTGGCGATATCGACCACGCCTCGGTCTTCAAGCGCATCGCCCGTCAGGGCCGAAACAGCGGCGGGCGTATCGCGCAGCAAGGCCTCGCGCCGGCTGGCGGTGATGATGATCTCGTTGACGCGATCGCCTTGTTCCTGGGCCCGCGCGCTTGTCGCCAGGTGCGGCGCGGCCAAGGCGCCGGCCAGCAACATCAGGTTCCTGGCTTTCATTGAACCGCTTGCCCCCGAGCGCCGCGCGGCGCGACGGTCACGATGACCAGGACGCTGAGCGCCAGGGCAGCGATCATGATCCCGGCGATCGCGAAGGGGCCTTGCGCCTTGAGCAGGGGCAGCAGGGCCAGAGGCGCCAGAGCCGCGCCCAGGCGGTTGAACGCCCATGAGACAGCGACAGCGAAGCTGCGCATGCGGGTCGGGAAGACCTCGCCGGCCAGGATGTAGAGCATCGGCACATACATCAGGGCCACCAGATTGAAGGCGAAACCCGACGCCATGAGCACCAGGGGACTGGTCCCCCACGCGAAGGCGATGATCGCGACCGCGATCAGGCCCGCGCAGAGGCCCAGACCCAGACGGCGGTCGATCTTGTCGATGAAGGGCGTGGCCGCCAACGAGCCGATGGGCGGCCCGAACGCGGCCACCCCGACATAGAGCAAGGTGTCAGACAGCTTGAAGCCCTTCTCCAAAAGGATCGGGGCGCTGATGATTGGGAAGCTGATCAACGCCCAGCCGCTGAGGAAATAGAGCCCGAAGATCACCGCCCAGACCAAACGCGAGGGCGTGTCGGACGGGGGCGGGTCTGGCGGCGGGCGCGTCTGATCCGCGGCCCTGAACCTCACGAGCCGCGGCGAGGCCAGGAAGCGGCTCATGATCGTGTCGGCCGCGCCATCGCGACCACACGCCAGCAGCCAACGCGGCGACTCGGGCAAGGCCGCGAACGCCAGCGCCAGGACGGCCGCGCCGCCGCCGCCGATCACGAAGGCCCAGCGCCACCCCTCCAGGCCGAGCGGCGCCAGCGGCGTCAGGTCCCGAACCAGAAAGATGGCCAGCGGCGCCCCCAGGGCCCCGATCGCGCTCACCAGGATAAGCACCGGTCCGCGCCGCGCGGCGGGCAGGATATCGGTGAGATAGGCGAACATCACCGGAGGATAGGCGCCCATGGCCATGCCGCCGATCACGCGCAGAATGGTCACGCCCACCAGACTTGGCGTCATCGCCGCAGCGAGCGAGGACAGGCCCAAAAGCGCCATCAGCCCGATCAGCACCGTGCGCCGTCCAAGCCGGTCCCCGGCCTTGCCGAACACCGGAGCGCCGACCAGGGCGCCAATATAGATCGAGGACAGAAGCCACGGCAGTTGGCGGGCTGTCGCCGGGTCCGCATGGGCGCCGAAGACCGCCGACAGCACGCTGGTCAGGGCCACTTCCCACAGATCGAAACCAAACCCCAGGGCGCAGACCGCGATGATCGCTACATGCAGTCGGGACAGCGGCGCCGAGGGCGTCTCGTCCTCGGCTTTGAGATAGATCTTGGCGATCGACATACTGACTCGCAAACCGGCGTCCAACGGGGCCATACCTCTTGCTGAAGCTCCGGGGGTCAAGACGCTAAGCGGGGCGAGCGGGCGGTTCGTCGGCGACTGTCCGAAGCCAGACCTGTTCTCGTCGCCAGTGGTTGGGCGAGCGGCCCAGATGAATACGGAAGAGCCGTGACAGGTGAGACTGGTCGGCCATGCCGCAGGCCAGGGCGATCTGGCAGAGCGGATCGCCGCTTTCGACCATCATGGCCTGGGCACGTTCAAGCCGGCGGCGAGTGACATAGGCCTGCGGCCGTTCCCCGAAATTGACCTTGAAGGCCTCGGAGAAGTAGCGATCGCTCAGCCGAGCGACCCGCGCCAGATCGATCGTCCGGATCTTCTCGTGAAGATGGGCGTCGACGAAATCGGCCACGCGCTTGACCTGCCAGGGGGCCAAGCCACCCGAGGCTGGCGGCGCGAGCAGCGCGCCGCGCAACAGATCTCGCGCCTGGCTGATGTGGTCGCGAGCAGGCTTGTGTTCCTCGCCCAGGCGCCGGGTCGCATCGACCAACAGCTCCAGCACGACGTTGAGACTGGACGGCGGCGCCTCTTCGCGCCGCGCCCTCGGCTCAAGCTCCAAAGCCACGGACATCATTGTCCCCTCCTTGCCGTTCGACCGGCGCTTGTCGGTCGAATGCCACGGTGAGGCCCGGACCGGGCGCTAGCCAGTCAAGACCTGCAAAGAGTTGTTGCGGGTGTTGCGCAACAGGGCTGATGGCGTTCACGCAACGTTGCGCCAGGGTGCGACACAGGCATAGTTGGCCGACTGTCAAACGGAGCTGGCCATGCTTTCGGAAGGCGGCCACGAGCACTGCTTTGGCCCGTATCGACTTTCCATCGCCCAGAAGGCCCTGTTCGACGCCAGCGGCGCGGTTCGCCTGGGCGGACGGGCCCTGGACATTCTGAGCCACCTGGTCGAACGCGCCGGCGACGTCGTCAGTAAGGACGAGCTGATGGCCGCCGCCTGGCCTGGCCATTATGTGGAGGAAGCGACCCTGCGGGCCCATATCGCCACGCTGCGCAAGACCATCGGCGATGGTCAGGACGGCGCCCGCTACATCGCCAACATCCCAGGTCGCGGCTACTGCTTCGTCGCCCCGATCAGCGCGCGACCCGCGCCCGCCGCCAACGCCGAGCCCATCGCGATCCAGGCGGGCGGGGTGCGGGCGCCGCCCGCGCTGCCGCGCATGATCGGCCGGGGGGCGGCGGTGGAAGCCTTGGCCCTTCAGCTGCGTGATCGTCGTCTGGTGACGATCTGCGGTCCGGGCGGCATCGGCAAGACGACGGTGGCTGTCGCCGTGGCGCATCTGGTCGCGCCGCGCTACGCCGACGGCGTTCATCTGATCGACCTGGCGCCGGTCGCCCACGCCGAAGCGGTGGTCAGCGCTTTCGCCGCGACGCTCGGCTTGAACACGGCCACCGGCGAGTCCGTCGAGGCGTTCGGGCGCGCCCTGGTCGGCAAGCAAATGCTGCTGCTGGTCGACAACTGCGAGCACGTGGTCGAGACGGTCGCCGCGATCGTCGAAGAAGTGCTCAGCCGCGCGCCGCAAGTGGCCATTCTGGCCACCGGTCGCGAGGCGCTAGGAGCCGACGGTGAGACCGTCCACCACCTGCCGCCGCTTCAGACACCCCCGTCCAGCGACTTCATCAGCGCCGACGATGCGCTGCAGTTCGCCGCGGTCGAACTCTTCGTCGAACGCGCTCAGGCCGGCGACGACGCCTTCGTCCTGTCGCCCGCCGAGGCGCCGGTGGTCAGCGTCCTTTGCCGGCGGCTGGACGGCATACCGCTCGCGATCGAACTGGCCGCCGCGCGCATCGGCCAACTGGGCGTGACGGGACTGGCGGCTGAGCTGGATCAGCGGCTCCTGACCCTGACCCAGATCCGGCGCTCCGCCCAGCCGCGCCATCGCACCTTGGCGGCGATGCTGGACTGGAGCTACGAGCGGCTCGACGCGGGCGAGCAAAGCCTGCTTCGCAGACTCTCGGTGTTCTCCGGTCGGTTCACGGCCCGGGCCGCCGAGGCGGTGTGCGGTTCCGATCCCTTTGATGGCGTTGTGCTCGAGACCCTTCAAAGCCTTCGCGCCAAGTCTCTGGTCGCCGCCGAGACCAGCGGGGGCGTGGTCTATCGTCTTCTCGACATGACGCGGGCCTATGCCGTCGCCAAGTTGGAGGCGCATGGCGAGGGCGATGAGGTCCGGCGGCGGCACGCCGCGCTTTGCCTGGATATTCTGGGCCGCGCCGAGCGCGCCTGGCCCGAACAGACGCGTGACGCCTGGATGGCCGACTACGCGCCGTGGATCGACGACATCCGCGCCGGAATAGACTGGGCGTTTTCGACCGGCGGCGATGCGGTGACGGGGATCGAACTGACCTCTGCTTCGGTCCCGCTGGCCTGCCAGCTGTCGTTGATGCGGGAGTTTCGGGGACGCGTGAACCGCGCCATCAGCGAGCTGGAACGTCTGCCGTTCCCGCTTCCCCTGGCCGAGGTCCAGCTCAACACCTTTCTGGGGACGGTCTCATTCCACGAGTCCGGCTCCGGTTCGATGATCACCTCGGCCTACGCCAAGACCGTCAGCCTGTCGGAGACCCTCAACGACCCCAACCACGACAAGTCGGCGACGCTGGATCTTTTCCAATGGGCCTTCAGCCTGGGGGACTATCCGGCGGCTCTGAAGGCCGCCGAGCATCTGGGCATGCTGGGCCGCGCCAGCTCCGACCCGATGCTGCAACTGACCTCCGATCGTCAGATCGCCCAGGCCAGCCACTTCCTGGGTAATCACACGCGCGGCCGGACCTACGCCGAGCGCGTCCTCAACCATCCGACCCAGGGCATCCGCCTTCCTGTCGGCAGTCCGATGCAGCTGAACCGCAAGGTCTCCATGCGGATCATCCTGTCCAGGATCCTCTGGATCGAAGGGTTCGCCGACCAGGCCCTGGCCATGGCGCTGGAAGGGATCGAGCTTTCGGCCTCGGACCTGTCGCTGGCGCTGTCGCAGACCCTGGCCCTAGCGGCCTGTCCGATCGCGATCTGGCGCGGGGAGACTAGCCTGGCTTTGCAGCTCACCGAGCGTTTGCGCGACCACGCCCGCGCCTCGGGCACGGAGTATTGGGCCAGCTGGGCCGAAGCGATGCTGCATGCCCTGAGCACCGATCCGCTGGACAATCGCCTGCACGTCAACAGTCACCTGCTCGGGGCCAAGCAGTTGGACGGCTTGGGCGCGCTCGATTGGCGCTACGCCAGCGCCGAATCCCTTGAGCGCGTCGAGCGTGGCGTCGTGGGCTGGTGCGCGCCCGAAATCCTGCGCGCCGAGGGGCACATCGCTCTGGCCGCCGGCGATCTCGACGCTCGCAGGGTCGCCGAGAGCTATTTCGAGCGCGCCCTGGAACTGGCCACCCGACAGGGCGCCCTGGCTTGGCGGCTTCGGGCCGCCACCAGTCTGGCGGGGCTGATGGCCGGCGATGGTCGAGGCCGGGAGGGGGCGAAAATTCTGGCCCCGATCTATGAGCAGTTTACCGAGGGCTTCTCGACCGCCGACTTGAGGGCGGCCAAGACCCTTCTTGAAACCCTGAGCGAGACGGCATGAGGCGGATGGGTCGATGAGCACCACGAGACCTGGCGCTGTCGAAGATGCGCTCACCTTTGGTCCGTTCAGCCTGCGCCGTTCGGCCAAGATCCTGCGCGAGGGCGACAGCGACGTTCATCTGGGCGAAGCGATCTTCGCGGTGCTGGCGGCTCTGGTCGAGCGGGCCGGAGAGCAGGTCACGCCCGATGAACTGATCGTCTATTCAGGCCGCGCACACGATGGCGGCGCTGAGATCATCGAGGCCTATGTCCGGATCCTCTGTCGGCGCCTGGGGCTTGATCCCAACGGTCGCGCCTACATCACCCGACGCTCGACGGGGTACTGCTTTGGCGCGGCGGTAAGCCGCCAGCGTGTCCCCTCGACCCCGGCGTTGCGGGTGGTCAAAGCCAGAAACAACCTGCCAGGACCCGGCGACCGTCTCGTGGGGCGAGACGATGATGTCCGCGCCATCGCGGAGATGGTGGATCAGGCCCGGTTCGTCACCGTTGTCGGCGCGCCGGGCGTTGGAAAGAGCGCCGTCGCCGTCGCAACGGCCGAAGGCGTCAGCACGCGCTTCGCCGACGGCGTATGTTTCGTTGACCTTGGGGTCGTCAAATCGCCGGAGGGGTTGGCTGCGGCCGTAGCGATCGCGCTCGGCGTCGGCAGCCTTGCGGAAGATCCGCTTCCCACCATCCTGGCCCATCTACGCGACAAGCAATGTCTTCTCGTGCTGGACGATTGCGCGGGCGTGGCCGAGGCCGCGCCTGACTTTGCCGGTCGCCTTCTGGAGGCGTGCCCGGGCGTGCGCTGCCTGACCAGCGCGCCGCGCCCCCTGGGCGCGCCCGATGAGCGGGTCTATCGGCTGCAGGGCCTTCCGGGCGAGACCGGCCGCGCATCGCCGGCCGCGACCCTAATGAAACAACGGCGGATCGAGCGGCTGATGGCGCCTGATCTGTCGGATATGGACCTCTACCCCTACGGCCGCCTGGTCGAGGCCTTGGCTGGCGCGCCGCTTTCCATAGAACTCGTCGCGGCCGCGCCGCCCGAACATCTCGACGCCTTGGCCGCCCGTATCCCGACCTATGGGGGCGATGGCCTTGGCCTCGATGCCGTATTGGCCTGGTCGTTGTCCGCCCTCGATGAGTCTGATGCGGCTTTCCTGCGCCAGCTCGCTGCCTTCAACGGCTTTATCAGTCTCGCGGCGGCTCAGTTCATGGCCGAGATTTGCGGAGTCGCGGATCTGAGCGCGGTGATGGGACGTCTGGCCGGGATGCACCTGGTCACACGCGACGTCGTCGATGGGGTCCTGCTCTATCGGTTGCATGCCGCCGTTCGCGACTTCGCCCTGTCCGGTCTTCAGAGCGAAAACGACTACGCGCTTGTTCGGCGTCGTCACGCCGAGGTCTGCAACGCCGTGCTCAAGGTGGCCGAAGGCGATTGGGACGAGCTTGGTCAGCGTCAGTGGGTGGAGCGCTACGGCTATGTCATCCACGATCTAAGGTCAGCCATCGACTGGTGCATGAGCATTGGTGACCGTCCGCTCGGCGTGGCGTTGACGGCCGCGGCCGTTCCCTTGGCGGTGCAGCTGTCTCTGACCGCGGAGTTCCGCGGGCGTGTGAAGCTGGCGCTAGACGTCAGCGATGGCTGGCGGCGTAGCCCGATCCTGCAGATGCGGCTCAACACCGCCTTTGCAAACCTCGCCCAGCTGACCTGGGGCACCGGAGCCGAAGCGACAGCCGCCTTTTCCAAGGCTCACGAACTGGCCGAGCGGGTCGGCATCGCCAGCGAGCAGGCGTCGACCCTTCTGGGGGTCTGGTCCTGCGCCTTCGGCAAGGCCGACTACCCGGCCGCGGCTGAGTTCAGCAATCGTCTGAGCATGGTGGCCAAGGTCTCGTCCGAGCCCTTCATCACCCTGCTGGGCGATCGCACCTCGGCTCAGGCCCAGCACTTTCTTGGACGCCACGATCGGGCGCGGATCCTGGCCGAGCGGGTCATCAACTATCCCCAGCGCTCCATTCCGCTGTCGATGTCTATGCCTGGCGTCAGCCGACAAGTCTCGATGCGCATCATCATAGCCCGGATCCTGTGGATCCAGGGGCATCCGGATCAGGCCGAGGAGATGGTCGAGGCGGCGATCAGCCATGCCGCCGCCGACCTGGGCATCGCCATGTGCCATGCACTGGCCTTGGCAGCCGCGCCGGTCGCCCTGTGGCGGGGGGACGAGGCCCGAGCCCAGACCCACATCGACCGCCTCCTGGACTTGTCCAGCGCGGCTCAGGCCAACTATTGGCGCAGCTGGGCCCAGCGCTTCGAGGAAGTGCTGCGTTGGCGCCAGACCGGCGTCGCCGTCGCGCCGCCCCAAGATGCTAAGCAGGCCGACGCCATGGCGACCTTCGCCGAGGTGTTCGTCACGCCCGGCGTGTTGGCCCGCGTGGAGGCGGGTCTGGTCGGCTGGTGCGCGCCGGAGGTTTTCCGCGCCGAGGGCGAGCGCCTCCTGGGCCAGGGCGAACATGATGGCGCCGAAACAAGCTTCAAGCGTGCGCTCAACCTGAGCCGTCGTCATCGCGCGACCGGTTGGGAGTTGCGCGCCGCCAGCAGCCTGGCGCGGCTCTGGAACAGTCAGGGCCTGGCCGATGAGGCCGAGGCGCTTCTGGCCCCGATCGTCGAAGGGTTCAGCGAAGGGCACGCCACGGCCGATCTGCGAGCGGCGCACGAGGTTCTCGCCAAACTCAATCGCGGCGGTGTGCGAAACCACAAGGATGGCCGCCCTCCTCGGGGTTGAGGCGGTGGGAGGAGGGCGGCGGGTCCTGGGTTTGGGGGGAGGAGGACCCGTCCTTGAGGACATCTCCACAGTCTCATTTCAGCGGCGATGGTGCTTGGACGCTCAACGTCGATTTGACAGGTTCGGCGGTGCTTTAGTGAGGCAGAGGGTGGGGCTCCGCATCCCGATCGTCTATGCGACCGGCTCGATCCGCCAATGTTCGCAGAGCTTACCGGCGCTAACGCGATAGGCCTGCAGGGCTTCAAACGCGATCCTGGTTCCAGTGGGCGGCAAGTCGCCCAGAGGATTAAGGTGGGTTCCCGTGATCCGAGCCAGAACCATAACCCGATTACCTTCAGCCATCATGTCCAACGGGCGCCAGATCATGTCCGGAAAGGCCGAGCGAAGGCCGCCCAGATAGCGTTGGAGTTCGCAGACGTCGAATTGGCCGTCGTTGGGCGATCGACAAGACACGTCGACCAGCTCGCCAAGGGCGTCCAACGCTCCTTGATTGATAAGATGATAGTAGCGGAAAACAACGCTCTTGTTGATTTCGATCGACATCTGCAAACCCTTGCGCAACGCGATCTCAAGAGTGAGCGATGCGGTGGGGGCGGCCTTGAACTTTGCCGTCCGCGTTGGAGCCCGTCAGCGGTACTTGGCGCGCGAGGGCGTCAAGCAAGGCCGACGATCTTCAAGACGCTTGGCAATACAGGGGGGCTCTGGGCGAGACGGCTCATCGGCCTTGCGATAGACCTCGGTGCGAGGAGGCGATGATCAGCCGGGCGACGCTTGGTGCGTCGATGACTTGGCAAACGCCAGCCAACGACGAGAGCGAGCGCTCGACAACCACAGGCCTTCTGTGCTCGATCGTGGAAGTCGCCTGGCCGACCCAAGACCGACCAAAGCCGTTCGATCATGAATCCTGTTCGCCGCACTGCCATGATCGAAAGACTCGCCCGGGGCATCGAGCGCATCGGCCCGCGGTTCGAGGTGTTCGCGGGCATCGTGATGGCGGCGCTCGCCAAAGTCCCGACCACCCACGACGGCGTCAACGCTTTGGGCTACCCGGTGGCCAAAGTGGCCGACGGCGAGAGCGATGATGGCTCTACGGTCTTCGAATACTCCGACGAGGCAGGCTACTTCGTAGCCAAGATGCCCAAACCTGAACAGGATTTGCGCAAGGTCCTGAAGGACAAGCCCAACGCCACGACGATCTACCTGGTTTCGGGGTCCAAGCGGAAACCCCAGAAGATCGCAACCTTCAGGAAGACGGTCGAAGCTTGGCCCGGCATGAAGGGCAAGGTTCTACACATCTGGGCGAGCCAAGACATCGCCGCGCACCTCGTTGATCATCTTCTGGTCAATGACCGGCTGGTCAGACGTCTTGCGCCATACCTGCCCGAGTTGCAGCGGCTTGCCGACGAGGAAGCGGCGACCCGCCTTGCGCCAGCGCCGGACGCCAACCGGGTGCCGCGCACGGACGTCGACCAGGAAATCGCCCGGCGCTTGAAGGCCTTTCCGGTAGTGGCCATCGCCGGCATGGCGGGCTTGGGCAAGTCCAACGCGGCGGCAGCGTTTGCGGCCAATCACGCCGAAGACTACGATCTGGTCGTCTGGCTGGAGGGCGAGGAGGTCGATCGCATCGAATCCCTGCTATCGGTGCCTTTGACCCGAGTTGGCGAGCAACGAAACATTGTCACGCTGCTCAAGCACCAGGCCTGCTTGCTTGTGGTCGACAATGTCCAAGGGCAGCTGGCGGCGGTGGATATCGCCAAGCTTTGCGGACCCAAATCGCACGTGATTCTGACGCAGCGGCGCTCGGTCGGTGAGACCTACGACCTCCCGCTACTGGATGAAGTTGAGGCACGGGCCGTTCTCAATCGCGCTGGCACGCCTGTTCCAGATCCGGTCTTCGATACGATCTGGGCTAAGGTCGGCGGCCATCCGTTCAGCCTGAATCTGCTGCAGGCCGCGGTCGCCGAAGAAGGGGCGACCTGGAGCGAGGTCCAAGCCGATTGCGTCGAACTCGGCGAAATGGCCGATGACCGGGGCCAGCGCCTAGCCGATCGCATGCTCAAGCATCTGGCTGGCGTGCTCACGCGCGAGCTGGCCGTCTTCGAGTGGGCAGGGCTGCCCGCGATTGGCGAAGAGTTTTTGCTCCAAACAATCCTGCCGCTGGGCGTTCGCAAGCTCCGGTCGTTCGGGCTGACGGCCGTCGACCGGTCGGGAGTCTTGCGCCTGCACGATGTGGTGTTCGCCGTGCTCGACGGCCGCGGCTGGGCGGACGCGAGCCGGTGTGCCGAGCTCGACGACAGGCTGGAAGCCTATCTGATCGCGACCGCCGAGGAATTGGGCCTGACGTTCTGGGCCACCGCGCGAAGCCTTCGGCCAAAGCTGGAAGCGCTCGTCGCCGCCGGCGACCGGCGATCAGCTTTTCTTTATGCGCTGTTGGTGGTCTGGGAGCCGTCGGAGGTGAGACCCGATCTGGTTGGCGATCCGGTCGCCACCGCCCAGGCGCTGGCGGAGGCTGCCCGAGGGCCGCTGGGCGTCATCGCGGTCATCGAGGCGATCGAGCAATTGTTCCTGCTCGAAAAAGAACTTGAGGGCGACGTCGCCAGGAAAGGGCTCCAAGCGCGTCTACCGGCTTTCGACACCATGTTGGCGCTGGGCGATCTCTCGGATCGCGAACGCGCTCAGCTCCAGCACCACAAGGGCAAGGCCCTCAAGCGCTTGGGCGACACGGCCGCGGCCGCTGCGCTCTTCGACACGGTGTTGGCCGGCCCTTACCCGATGAACGAGTCGCGGTTGCAACTGATCGACATTCGTCGAAGCGATCCCACCCAAACCGCCGCCACGGTTCAGCATGTCGATGCGATCTTCGCGGACCTGCGAAATGGCGGCGAGGTTACCTATTCGGTGCTGCTGGGGCTCATCGAGCGGCTCCCGGCCGGCAAGGGCGCATGGCGCAACACCGTGATTGCTCAACATCTGGACGAGATCACCAAGACGATCGTCCAGGCCGCCAAGCTCGGGGTCAGCCAAGCCTTTAGGGCCTTCGCACCGCTTGGTCGGTTCATGTCGAGCGAGATGCCGGATGAGTTCAGGGCGATTTTCGATCAGCTTCCGGCGCCAGGCCTCGAAAGCCTTGGCGTCGACGGCGATCGCTTTGCCTGGGCGGAGATCTACGCAGAAGCCGCGCGCCTCCCCGGCGCCGCCAGCGTGCAACTCCGCAGCAAGGCCTTGGCGCTCTACGAAGGCCTGGTCAAGCCGCAGAAGTTCCATACCCAAAGGCGCGCGGAGCTGCTGATCGATATGGGCCGTCCAGCGGATGGCGAGGCGCTCATCCGGACCCTGCCCGATATTGAGGGCGACGATGGCTGGCTTCAGCGCCTAATGGCTCGCGCGCGCTTGGCGCAAGGCGATCCTGACGACGCGCTCCGCTGGATTGACTTGGCGCTCGACAAGCTGAAGGCGGCGAATTTCAAGAGCGAGTTTCTCGAACTGCGCTTCGCTATCCGCGACCGGCTGGGCGATAGCCAAGCCTATGAAGATCTGATCGCAGCGAGGGCCGCCAGCGAGAAGACCGGTGAACAGTTGCGTCTCGATCAGCGTCTTGCAGATCTGGGACGGAGGTAAACGCGAGGGCGCAGATCAGCTAACGGCAAGGTCTCATGCCCGTCTTGCCTCCATTGTTTCGGTATCACCCTCGCTCGCCCGAACCAGAAACAATCTGTCCTCGACTTCCAGCAGCGGTTGGTCGACACGACCCCAAAACGGACGCTCGCCATCCTCATGGGCGAAATCGTAGTCCATGTTCGGCAGGCTCTCTGCCATTCGGCGGATCTCTGTTTCATCGCCAGCGAAGCCGACCGTCCGGATGGCGTGGTTCCACTCCAGCGCCCAGGCCCAGACTTCCTTGCCCTCGGGGTGGCGCCGGATGATCATCTTGAAGAACGTGTCGCCCCCGATCGCGTGAATCCGCAATTCCCAGTCGGCGACCAAATCGTAGAACCAGCGCAGCCAGGGGTTACCCCAGTCGGCCCGCCGAGCGGTGATCAAGGGGAAGAAGCCGCCTTGGACGAAGCCGCCACGGCGTGTCTGTTCCTGATGGGTGATTAGGAAGAAGAAGCCGCGAAAATGATAGTGGGCGAGCCGGAAAATTCTCGCCTCGTCGATCTGCGGCGGCGCTGTCAGGGCATAGGTGATGACCCCGCCCTGGATGGGGATCTCGAACTCGACCTCTTCCTGGCTCTTGGCGACCAGTTTTCGGGTACGACGGCTTCTGGCGTTTTGAGCCTTTCGTAGGGCTTCGGAAACCAGACGAGGGTCGTCGATCGCATACCGCCCCCACAGGTCCGGCTGCATCGATATCGCTGAGATGTCGTCTTCAAGGTCGGCCTTGTCGCCGTTGCAGGCCTCACAGGCATTGAGGATCAGGTTCCATTGCCCGTCGAAGCATCCGCGGGGGACGAAACGCCGCCCGATCACGTGCTCCTTGCTGGCCGCTTTTTTGGCGTCGAACAGGCTGCCGCAATAGGCGCAATTGACGTTTCGCAGGACGATCGCGCGTCCTGGGACATAGCGGATAATGCCGTCTTCCTGGCTCATCGAGGTTTTGCTCTCTGGAGCGACGGGAGTGCCGCGACGCCACCGAATCGTTGACGTCGAGTGTGACAAGGCGGCCACCTAGCCGGCAAAAAAGCAACGCCAGCCCACGAGGGCGAGGACGATCACCGCCAAGGCGACCACGCCCCAACCGTCGGCTTCGATCCGCTTAGGCGTGATTTTCAGAAAGTGGCGACGGGACATTTTCACTCCGCTTGAGGTCGGACCAACCTCGCGCGATCGGGTGATCACCACGAGGCCGTTTCGATCTCGGTTGTGGGCGTCACGACCCCGCGCGGGCAATCGACCTGCGTTGTGTGGAGCACAGCGCACAACGCTGGGCCGGCGTTCGGGCGCTAACCGATGTGGAAGTTTGGAAAGTGGCGACGCTTCCGCCATGACGGGCGCCGCCGCTCCCCCCGGTCGCCTAGGCAGACCACACTTGGTTCAGAACCTGGGCGGCCAGGGCCGCCTTGTCCTGCGGCAAAAAGCGGCCGTAGTGCTCAGCGATCGTTTCGGGTGTGTCCTGGATCGCGTAGCTGGCCTGCTCGTATGAGCCCGTCTGCTTGAGGACATGGGTGGCGATCACGTCTCTGATGTTGTGCGGACCGTGTGGCAGCAGGCCTTCGATTGCCCCGCGACCGGTGTAGGGATTATAGATTCCATGCCGTTCTATCGCTAATCGCCAGGCCGCATAGAAGCTGTTGGAGTCGTATGCGGCGTCCTTGCTCTTGGTCTTCATCGTCTTGACGAAGAACACGCCCGGGTCAGCCGCACCTTTCAGCAGTACCGCGCGGTGACGGTCGATATAGGCCTCTATCTCTCGATAGAGACCGGCCAGATCTGGAAGCGCGAGGCGGAAAGGGTTTTTGCGGAAGTAGGATGAGCCAGCGTTTTTGAAGGCGGCCGCCGGTATCAGCACCTCCCAGGTGTGATCGCGCGTGTTCCAGCGCAGCTCCCCGCACTTGAGCGCCTCAAGTTGCCGCTCCGACGTTGGGATGCGGTCCTTGGGGCAAACGAGCAACTGGCGAAGGTTTTTCTGCCGCAGGCCAAGGTGCAGACCAAGGCGAAGCATCAGAAACGCACGCGTCGATTCCGCTGCAGGGACCGGATAGAGCCGCTCGTCGGCGCGCCACTTGAGAACCTCAACGGTGATCTTGCGATACTCCCCAACCGGGCTTTCGGCTTCGAGGATGGGAAGGATCGGCTCGAAGGGATCACGATGAACCCGCGCAACGCGCGCCACTTCCTTGGCGCGCAGAAGTACGTGTCGATGCTGGGTGTCGCATGCCTGGTCCCAGTTCTCACAGGCGGCGCGGACGTCGTCGGCGCTGATCAAGCCCTCGACCGGCCGCAGGCGCTCGGCCAGCTTGGGCGTCTGTCTCAGCCAACCGGTCTCCTTGCGCGAGAGGCCGGCCGCCACGGTCAGCATCTCCGTCTCCCATTGGGTGAAGAAGCCGCGCCGGCTCTCTCGCCATTGCAAGTACCAATCCCATACGGCCGGAAAGACCAGGACGGCGAAACTCAGGCAGCGCACCGGCGCGCCATAGCCGCGCACGGGGCCAAGCGGGCAGGCCGCCAAGGCGCCGAGCATTAAGCCCAGATGCTCCATCTTCTGGTCAGCGGTGGCGTCGTTCCAGACGCCATTGCGACGGCGGCCGCGAGAGGTAAGGGTGGCCGTCTTGAACGCCATCAGATCGGCCGCTTCGGCGTCGAGAAGCACGGGCGCGGCAAATGCGCCAAGGGGGCGTCCGGTTTCACGCAGGCCCGGATCGGCCAGGCGGTCCTCAAGGGCTTGACCTGGGGTCAGCTCTCCCGGATCGACACCACCGATCCGCGCCGAAAACTGCACGGCGAAGCGCTGCTTCATGGCTTCAGCCTGAAAGCGCCGGTAATCGGTATGGCCCGACATCACAACCTCGCGCACCCAGCGCTCGATCTCTTGGCGCTTGGCCGTGGGCAGTCGGGCGAAATCGTCGGGAAGGTGCCAGGCCATGCGTCGACGCTCGGACATCGGCAACGGCAGACTCTTGGCGTCGGCGACCATCCGGCCCGGGTGAGGAAGCTTGGCCCGCAGGTAGCCCACGGGAAGGCGCCAGCGCCGCTCGAGGGCGGCCAAGATCCGCAGGCTCGTCGCGCCGCGCGGCGCCTTCAAGCCCAGACGCCACATCCGAAAGGTGCTGACCTCCAGGCTATCGCCCTTCAGGCACACCGCCCGTCGCAGGCCATAGCCGGTGTCGCCGTGACGGCGCATGTGCAGGTCGAGCGCCTCGGCGAAGGTCGGCGGATCTTCCCAATCCTCCCAGAGCGCCTTTGGAAATGCGACGACTGGGCGGGGCGCGTAACCGGTTTTACGCTTCTGCGGACCTATTGGCGTCCCCGGCTGTGGGGAACTGGCTTTCTGGAGGGAGGGCTTCGGCGGCTCGGATTTTCTAGGCATTTCACTCAAGTTCACGCGCGGATCTGATCGTCCGCGCGGCCTAGACGCGCCAGCTTCGACTTCTCCCTGTGTCGCCGGAGCGGCCATGATCGGCGTGCCGCGTGAACCTGGGAATCGAGCGCTGACCGCGCCGCATCAATTACGGGGTCAGCGGTTCGATATGGCAGCTCCCCACCACTGGCTGCAAAACAAGCAAGCCAGAGCCTGGACCCGTTCACTCTTGGGGACCGCGCTCGGCACGGTACACCTGGATCTTCAGCGGTCCTGGTCGATCGAAGATCGAAACATCGCCGGCCACCTTGCCAAGGACGACGATGCCGGGCTGGGGCACGCGGCCCCGGCGGTAGTAAATCACTAAGTCGTCCGAGCCCCACAAGCCGAGCGTGCCGGGCTCGAAATCCAACTTACGTGGGGCCTGCGGCAGCGGTGCAGGCAAAGTCCCCGTCTTCTCCTGCCTCAGGTGGTCGCGCATCTCGATCGTCATCGGCAACCGCCGCGCGAAAGCGCGCGCGGCGGCGTTGTCGGTCAGGGTGGCGGTGACCTCGCCCCACGGCGACAAGATCTGGATGCGCTCTTGCGCCATGGCGTGTCCCATTGAGACGAGGGCGAGGCTGGCGGCGGCCAGGACGGTGCGACGCATGGCGGGTCTCCCTGGATTGAGGACCAGTCGCCCTAGGCGGCCAGGTGTTGCCGGAAGAAGCGGGTCAGCTTGGCGAACGGGATCATGTCCACGCGGTCGTAGAGGTCGACGTGACCCGCGCCCGCCACCCAGACAAGCTCCTTCGGCTCGGCGGCGCGACGGTACGCTTCGGCGCTGAACTCCTTGGAGTGGGCCTGTTCGCCGCTGATGAACAGCAAGGGGCGCGGCGAGATCGTTTCAAGGTCGTTGAACGGATAGAAGTTCATGAACTTGATGTTGCTCGTCACCGTCGGCTTGGTGGTGCGCTCGCGCGACGCGCCGGGCGGCGTCACCTCGCCGCGCGGGGTGCGGTAGAAGTCGTAGAACTCACGCTGGATGGGATCGGTGTCGGCCGTCAGCTGCAGGGTCGTGCCGCCGGCGACCTCGACCGTCCCGCCTTCGAACTCAGCCCAGCGCTTCTGGGCCGCCGCGGCGATCATCTGCTTGCGCTGCTCGATCGAAACGGTGTGGTTCAGCCCATCGCGATTGGCCGCGCCCATGTCGTACATGCTGACGGTGGCGACCGCCTTCAGGCGTGGGTCGATCTTGGCCGCGCTGAGGATGAAGCTGCCACTGCCGCACACGCCGATGCCGCCAATGCGCTCGCGGTCGATGAAGGGCCGCGTGCCCAGGAAATCCACCGCGGCGCTGAACGCCTCGGCATAGAGGTCCGGCGCGACCGCGTTGCGCGGATCCCCCTGGCTCCCGCCCCAGAACGGCAGGTCGATGGCCAGGGTCACGAAGCCCTGCTCGGCCATCTTGGTGGCGTAGAGCGTCGCGCTCTGCTCCTTCACCGCGCCCATCGGATGGCCGACGACCAGCGCCGGGGCCTTGGCGCCCGGGGCGAGGCCCTTGGGCGTGATGAGGTTGCCTGCGACTGTCGTCTGGTACTGAGTCTTGAAGGTGACCGGTTGGAGGGTCACGCGATCGCTCTTGTAGAAGTTGTCTGCGCCGTGGGTCATGTCCTGAGCCTTTGCGGATGCGGGGATAAGCGAGGCGGCGGCGAGGGCGGCGACGCTCGCGCCGACCCCCTGGAGGAGAAGTCGACGGTCCAGCGCCGATGGGCGCGCGAGGGCCGGAAGATTGTCTGGGCTTTGCATGAAAATCTCCGTGGGGTCAGAGTCTGGCGAGACGGCGCGGGACGCTGAGGGCGGCGAACCCCGCCGAGGCGCAGAGCAGAAGGGCGCTGATGAGGAAGGTCGCGCGGTGGCCGCCGGCGTCGAACAGCAGTCCGCCGCATGCCGCGCCGGCCGTGATCGCCAGCTGGATCACCGCGACCATGAGGCCGCCGCCCGCGTCGGCGTCGTCGGGAAGGGTTCGCGCCAGCCAGGTCCACCAGGCCACGGGCAGGGCCGTGCCCACGAAGCCCCACCCGATCAGCATGGCCATCGTCGGCAAGGCGCTTGGGCCGACGACGATCAGGCCAAGGGAGATCACGGCCATCAGCAGCGGCGCGACGAGGAGCACCGCTCTCAGGCTCGCGGCCACGAGGCGCCCGATCACGGCCGTGCCGGCCAGCCCGGCCAGGCCCATCAGCAACAAGGCCAGCGAGAGCGGCGAGGCGCCAAGCCGGGTGACGCCTTCGAGGAAAGGGCGCAGATAGGTGAAGAGCGCGAACTGGCCCGCGAACAGCAGGCCCATCGCCACCATCCCCGCCTTGGCATAAGGCCGGCGCAGGACGCCGACGACGCTCGGCGTCGCGCCGAATGATGACGGCATCTTCGGCAGGGCGAGCCATTGCCAGGCAAAGGTCACAGCCGCGAGCGGCACGACCAGGAAGAAGGCGCCGCGCCAGCCGATGAACTGCCCGAGGAATGCGCCCAGCGGCGCGGCGACCAGGGTGGCCACGGCGTTGCCACCGTTGACCAGGGCCAGGGCGCGAGGGACCTCGTCGTGCCGGACCAGGCGCATGACGGTCGCCGCCGACAGCGACCAGAAGCCGCCGATGACGACGCCGACCAGGGCGCGGCCGACCATGAAGAGCGGCGCGTTGGGCGCCAAGGCCACCAGAAGTCCCGAAATCACCATGACGCCAGTCAGCCCGAGCAGCACGAGCCGTCGGTCCAGCCGCGCGACCCGGCCGATCGACAGACTTGTGAGCACGGCGAACAGGCCAGATACGGCGATGGCCTGGCCAGCCATGCCCTCAGTCAGCCGCAGGTCCGCGGCGATTGGGGTCAGCAGGCTGACCGGCATGAACTCCGAGGCGATCAAGGTGGCCACGCACAGCGTAAGCGCCAGGACCGCGCTCCAGCGGCTGCGGTCGGCCGGCACGGTGTCAGAGCGGGTTGAGACGGTGTCGAGGTTCAGGCTGGCGGCGGTTTCCATGGCCAGCAAGATAGGGGCTGGGGGGAGGCGCAATAGCCGCCACCCGTTTATCGCGGCGTTGAGCCCCGCTCATCATCGCCAGCCAGTCAGAGGCCGAGCGGGCGCTCCTCTCGGATAAGGTCGATCAGCAGGCGCAGCCCGGTCGGCAGCTGCCGGCGGCCTGGGTAGTAGATGTAGAAGCCGGGTCCGTTCGAAGCCCAGTCGCCGAGCACCGTCCGCAACGTTCCCCGAGCGACCTCCGCGGCGACGCACGGCTCGGGCAGATAGGCCAGCGCCGCCCCGCCCTTGACCAGATCGATGGCGAAGGCGGTGTCGTCGATCGTGACCTGGCCAGGAACGTCCACCGCCAGCGCCTCATCGCCGCGCTCGAACTCCCAGTGGTAGATGCTGTCGTCGCCCAGCCGGATGCGCAGGCAACGATGCCGCGTTAGGTCCGAGGGATGCTGGGGCGCGTCGAACCGAGCCAGGTAACCGGGCGAGCCAACCACCACCCAGCGGATGTCGGCCGACAGGCGCTGGGCGACCATGTCCTCCGGCACGGTGCCGCCGTAGCGGATGCCAGCGTCGGCGCCGGCCGCGACCACATCCACCAAGTGGTTGGCGATCACGACGTCGATGGCGATGTCCGGATAGCGCTCGACAAAAAGCGGCAACACCGGGGCCAGCAGCAGCGTGCCGGCGTGTTCGAGAACGTTGAGCCGGATCCGCCCTGCTGGTTCGGCGCGAAACCGGTTGAGCGTATCCGCCGCCGTCTCGATCGCCTCGAAGGGGCCCAGGATCGACGCCTGCAGGTGCTCGCCCGCCGCGGTCAAGGTGACGCTACGGTTGGTGCGGTTGAGCAGGCGAACCCCGAGCCGGGCTTCGAGACCCTTTAGCGAGTGGCTGAGCGCCGAGGCGCTGACGCCCAGCTCCAGCCCCGCCCGGCGGAAGTTGCGGTGCCGAGCCAATGCCAGGAAGTAGCTGAAGTCTGCAAGATCGGTTCGGCTGAGCGGCATGCCGTAGACTGGCCCGTTATGGCGGCCCGTGGCAATGTTGATGAAGTATCTTCAACAGTCTGAGCCGATACCAACGGCCTTTGCCTTGGACACCCATATGGGCGCGAGGCCTCGCCTACTCTAATCGCGGACGTTCAGCGGAGCGAGCGGCCCCCGTCCATTGAGACTCTCCACCGTTGCCCGGGCCTAGGCCGCTATTCGCATCCCCGCGGTGACCGAACCTGTGCGTTCCCAAACCACTGACTGCTTGGCGAAGCCCGCGATCCAGAGCTGGATATCCGGACCGGACTTGGCTGCGCTCTGGCACACGACCTGGGAAATTCGCTCCTGCTGTTTGCGCAGGTGGCCCGAGAGCAGCCGGTCGCGAGTGATGTAGCCCGTGTTCACGCCGGGCAGGGAGTGGTTCATCAGCAGGTGGGCGTCTAGCTCGGAAACCTCGGCGATCTGCGCGACCGTCCGGAAGGTCTGGCGCAGGTCATTGCCCCACTTGGACAGAACGATCCGCTTTTCTTTGTGCTCAACGATGTGGCCGCTCGCGCTGTCCGCCGGGAAGAGCCAGAACTCGGCCTGCTCGGGATGCAGCATTCGGCCCCAACGCATCGCCCGGATCACGCACCGCATCATCGCTCGCGACAAGGGGATATCGAAGGCCTTCTTCGCGCCTCCCTTCGGGCGCGGCACATGCAGGATCCTCTTGCGGAGATCGATGTGCTCAATCCGGACCTTTTTGAGCGCGGTTGGGCGCGAGCCGGAAAGCAGGACGAGCAGATGATACTCGCGGCGTATGGGGCTCTCCAGGGCGTGCGCCTGGCGCAGCCAGCCCACCAAGTCCTGGTCCCCCATGCCGGTGTCGCGACGGACCTCGACGTTCCAGTCGATCGCTTTGACAGGGTTCACGCCGGGCAACGCGGGGTTGGTCTTGAGGGCGTGATTGTAGATCGCTCGCAAGCTGCGCATGGCGCCGTTGGCGATGTAGGGTCCGTTCAGCTCGCTGATCCGCTCGTGGCGCTCGACGACCATCGACGGCGTTTCGCCCAGGCGAGCGAGCGGTCGGTCAAGCCAATCCGCCATCAGTCGCTCGATATGGTCGCGGTAGTTGGCGATCGTTCCGGGATCGCGTCCCTTACGGAGCAAATGGCGATCAAGATAGTTCTGCCAAGCCGTCCGTAAGGTGACCGGTCCGCTCTTGGACTTCGCTTCCCCGCCAGGTTTTTCGCCCCGCGCGATCTGGCCGAGAAAGTCTTTGGCCTTGTTGCGAGCGTCGCGGCTAGAGAGCTCGCCGAACTCGCCCAGCTTGGCCTGAGCACGAAACTCGCGAACGCCGTGCTTCCAGTGCTCGCCCTCCGCCATGAAGGTTTTTCGGCGCTTGCCGACCTTGAGCAGGAAGCCGGACAGCTCCGTGTCGCGGACGAGATACTGCCCTGTCTCGGCGTAGGGGAGTCGGGCGATCGCCTTGTCTGTGAGAAGAAGCTGTTCGGACGCCATGTTCAGACCCAGAATTTTAGTCGGGGTTTAGTCGGGGGAAGTGCTCCGTGTGAGTTTCTCGAGGTCCATGTACGCTAATGTACGCTAGATCGCGAAAATCATCATAATTACAATGACATACAACGCTTGCGGAGGCAAGTAATGTGGCTCTAGAGGGCGCTGGAGAAGGCGCTACTACATTCTACGAATCTGAGGGTCGGACGTTCGAATCGTTCCGGGCGCGCCATTTTCCAAAATCAGGAAACCGACGGCCTCGCGGTCGTTGCGTCGTTCGCGTCAGCGGCTGGCCAGCGCCGCTTCCAGGCACTTCACCAGGCTGTCGCCGCTGAAAGGTTTCTTCAGGAAGCAGGCGGCGCCGAGGGCCAGGCCGCGGGCGCGGGCGCGGGCGTCGTCGAAGGCGGTGATCAGGATGACCGGGGTGGCCAGGCCGCGTTCGCCCAGGGCGAGTTGCAGGTCGAAGCCGGAGAGGCCGGGCATCTGGACGTCGCTGATCAGGCAGTCGGCGCCGGACGAGACCTCTGAGGCCAGGAAGGCGGCGGCCGAGGCGAAGGTGGCGACGCGGTGGCCCAGCGAGCGGATCAGGGCTTCCAGGGAAGCCCGGACGGCTTCATCGTCGTCGACCACGGCAATCAACGGGGCTTGCGACACCTACTCGTCCCTTCCGGTCCCGCCGGGAGCGCGCGGACAGGCGGCGGGCGGCGGGTGGGATCTATCTGCCCCAGACCGGCCGGCGGCGGAATCATACTCGGGTGTATGGCGTCATGTCGCAGGGGCGACGCCGAGCAGTTCGGCCATGCGCACGAACTCCAGCATCGAGCGCGCCTCCATCTTCCGCATGGCCGAGCCGCGGTGGATCTTCACCGTGATCTCGGAGAGCCCGATCTCGAAGGCGATCTGCTTGTTCATCAGGCCGGCGGCGACCAGGGCCATGACCTGGCGCTCGCGGGCGGTGAGGGTGTCGTAGCGGCGGCGGGCCTCGTCGAGCCCCGAGCGTTCAGCGCGCTGGGCCTGGTCGCGGCCGATGGCGGCGGTCACCGCGTCGAGCATGTCCTGGTCGCGGAAGGGCTTGGCCAGAAAGTCGACGGCGCCGGCCTTCATGCCGCGCACGGTCATCGGGATGTCGCCGTGACCGGTCATCAGCACCACCGGCATGCGGATGTCGGCGGCGTTGAGCTGGGCCTGGAAGTCGAGGCCGCTGACGCCGGGGAGCCGTACGTCCAAGACGAGGCACCCCGCGTCGTGCGCATGTCCGGAGCGAAAGAAGTCCTGGGCGTTGCCGAACAGGCGCGTCTCCAGCCCGACCGAGCGGAACAGGCTGTCCAGGGCTTCGCGTATGGCCCCGTCGTCGTCGACAATGTGCACCGTCGGAACCGACATGAGGGCGATAGCTGGACCAACCACTGCGCGCCGTCAATAAAGGGGCGCAACCTTCGGTGATCTCGATGCGCGACCACCCCGACGTCTTGAACGTTTCGACCGAATCCCTGCTCGGCCTGCTGGACACGGCCCGCGAGCCGATCCTGGTGCGCGACCTGGAGGGGCGGATCCTGTTCTGGAACCAGGGGTGCGAGGCGCTGTACGGCCACAGCCGCGAGGCGGCCCGCCACGCCCATGCGCCGCGGTTGCTGGAGACGGTGTTCCCGGCCCCGCTGGAGGAGATCAACGCCCGCCTGCTGGCGCAGGGCGCCTGGCGGGGCGAGGTCACCCGGCGGCTGGCCGACGGTCGCCAGGGGGTGATCGACCTGCGCTGGTCGCTGCGCCGCGACGCCTCGGGCGCGCCGGCCGAAATCCTGGAGACCGGCCGCGACGTCACCGAGGCGCGCAAGGCCGAGGAGGCTCTGCGCCGCAGCGAGTACCGCTTCCGCAACGTGTTCCACGCCATGAGCGTGTCGTTCTGGGAGCTGGATTTTTCGGCCCTGGCGGGGATGTTCGGCGCCCTGCGCGCCAGGGGCGTGACCAGCCTGCGGGCCCACATCGCCGAGAACCCGCGCTTCGTGCGCGAGATGATGGAGGCCAGCCAGGTCGTCGACGTCAACGAGAAGTCGCTGCAGCTGTTCGAGGCCACGCGCGAGCAGCTGCTGGGTCCGGTCGACCGCTTCTGGCCGCCGAGCAGCGAGCACGTCTTCGCCGCCAGCGTGATCGCCGCCCTGGAGAAGAAGCCGCACTACGAAAGCGAGGCGCGCTTTCGCACCTATGACGGTCGCGAGTTCGACGGCCTGTTCACCTGCTGCTATCCGCGCGAATACCTGCCGCAGGGGGCGACCCTGGTCGGGGTCATCGACATCACCGACCGCTTGCGCGCCCAGGAGGACCTGCAAAGGGTGCAGGCCGAGCTGGCCCATGCGGCGCGGATCTCGACCCTGGGCGAACTGACCGCCTCGATCGCCCACGAGGTCAACCAGCCGCTGTCGGCCATCGTCACCAACGGCGAGGCGGGGCTGCGCTGGCTGAAGCGCGAGACGCCGGACCTGGAGGAGGTGCGCCGGGCCTTCGACCGGATGATCGGCGAGGCCAACCGCGCCTCGGGCGTGATCGGCCGCATCCGCACCATGGCCGTCAAGGGCGAGCCGGAGACGACGCGGCTGGCGCTCGGCGCGCTGGTCGAGGACGCCGTGCTGCTGGTGCGGCGCGAGCTGACGGCCAATGGGGTGGCCCTGCGCGTGCAGGTTCCCGCCGACCTGCCGGAGGTGGACGGCGACCGGGTCCAGCTGCAGCAGGTGCTGGTCAACCTGATGGTCAACGCCGTGCAGGCGATGGCGGATACCGATGCGCAGGAGCGGGTGCTGACCGTGCGCGGGGCCGTGGAGGACGAGGCGGTGGTGCTGTCGGTGGCCGACAGTGGGCCGGGCGTGGCCCCCGAGCGCCTGCCGCAGCTGTTCAACGCCTTCTACACCACCAAGTCCGGCGGGATGGGCATGGGGCTGTCGATCTGCAAGACCATCGCCGAGGCCCATGGCGGGACGATCGTCGTGACGTCGCAGCCGGGAGAGGGGGCGCGGTTCGATCTTCGACTGCCCCTGGCGGCCGCGTCGCAAGAGGTCGATTGATGAATTTTGCTCATCGAGCCGTGAAAGGCTGAGCGGCTAATTTTACGATCGCGCGCGCGCTAGATTGGCCCCGCAAGATCCCTCGCGGGTCTTCCTCCCCCAAAAAAGCCAATCGGAACATCCTGCACATGGCCATCAAAGCCTATGGCGCCTTCGCCGCCGACAAGCCGTTGGAAGCGATGGACATCACCCGCCGCGCCGTCGGCGCGCACGACGTCCAGATCGAGATCGCCTATTGCGGCGTCTGCCACTCCGACCTGCACACCGTGCGCTCGGAATGGGCCGGCACCCTCTTCCCCTGCGTGCCCGGCCACGAGATCGTCGGTCGCGTCTCGGCCGTCGGCGGTTCGGTCAGCCGCTTCAAGGAAGGCGACGTGGTCGGCGTCGGCTGCATGGTCGACAGCTGCAAGCACTGCCACTCGTGCGACGACGGCCTGGAGCAGTTCTGCGAGAACGGCTTCGTCGGCACCTATAACGGCCCCACCGAAGACGCCCCCGGCCACACCCTGGGCGGCTACTCGCAGCAGATCGTCGTCAATGACGGCTTCGTGCTGAAGATCAGCCACCCCGAGGAGCAGTTGGCCGCCGTGGCCCCGCTGCTGTGCGCCGGCATCACCACCTGGTCGCCGCTGCGCCACTGGAACGTCGGCCCGGGCAAGAAGGTCGGCGTCGTCGGCATCGGCGGCCTTGGCCACATGGGCGTCAAGCTGGCTCACGCCCTGGGCGCGCACGTGGTGGCCTTCACCACCTCGGAAGCCAAGCGCCAGGACGCCCTGGACCTGGGCGCCGACGAGGTCGTGGTGTCGCGCAACGCCGATGAGATGGCCGCCCACGCCAACTCGTTCGACTTCATCCTCAACACCGTCTCGGTCAGCCACAGCCTCGACGCCTTCACCGCCCTGCTGAAGCGCGACGGCACCCTGTGCCTGGTCGGCGTGCCGGAACACGCTCACCCGAGCCCGGACGTCGCCGCCCTGATCTTCAAGCGCCGGTCGATCGCCGGCTCGCTGATCGGCGGCATCGCCGAGACCCAGGAGATGCTCGATTTCTGCGCCGAGCACGGCATCGTCTCCGACATCGAGATGATCAAGATCCAGGAGATCGAGACCGCCTACGAGCGCATGCAGAAGAGCGACGTGAAGTATCGCTTCGTGATCGACAGCGCCTCGCTGGCCGAGGGCTGACGGGCCGGGTCCGCGCGGCGTCGAAAGCCGCGCGGACCCACCTCGCAAGGTAGCGATCCCATACCTGGGTATGAGCCCGTCAAACCCTGGGACTGCGACGATAAGCGCGGGTGCGATGGCGACGTGCGTCGCGCTCGAAGAACAATGATCCTCGAAAACGAAGGGGCCCGTCGGGGCGCCCGCAGTCAGGGATCGAAACCATGTCCTTCCTCGCCCCGTCATCCTTCTCCGACGCCGCCCCCTCCACCGGCCTGATGGCCGCGCGGGAACTGGCGGGCGAGCCCCGCGGCTTCGCCGACCTGCGCGAGGTGCTCGGCGCCCTGGAACGCTCGCTGGAGCGTTCGGCCGAACCGGAGGCCGCCACGGCCCGGGCCCTGATCGCCAAGGCCTCGGCCCTTGTCGTCGGCGTTGGCGTCGTCGGCGTCGCCGCGCCGAGCGCTGCGCCGGCCGTGCAGGGCGGCCTCGCCCCCTGGCAGGCCCGCAAGCTGCGCAAGCACATCGACGAGGGCCTGGAGGGCGATCTCAGCACGGCGGCCCTGGGCGCCCTGGTGGCGCTCAGCCCCAGCTATTTCGGCCGCGCCTTCAAGGTCACCTTCGGCCAGACGCCGCACGCCTATGTCACCCGCCGGCGGCTGGAGGCGGCCCAGTACATGATGCTGACCACCCGCGAGCCGCTGAGCCAGATCGCTTATCTTTGCGGCTTCGCCGACCAGTCGCACCTGTGCCGGCTGTTCCGCCGCGCCATGGGCGCCGCGCCCCAGGCCTGGCGGCGGGCTCACCGCCTGGCGGCTTGAGCTCCTCTCCACTACGCGACCGTTCCGGCCACACGTCGCGCGTGTCCCGCCGATCCGCGCCAAACCTTTCCCGGGAGACTTCCAGGAGAGACGGCCATGGCGAAGTGGTTGAAGAGCGGTGCGGACGCGGGCGTTGTGGCGGCGGCGGACCGTGCGGTGCGCGAGACGGT